>NZ_JCAFUB010000002.1:0-663183 GCF_059370875.1 Stenotrophomonas sp. YJH_SMC_81
CCCTGCAGTCCTCCGGCGTATCCAAGGATGCCCTGCAGCTCAAATTCTATGATCTGAACAACCTCCGCGGAACGAAGATCCGGGGTGGTGACGGCTGGACGATGATGGGGACCTTCAGTGGCGACATTGGCGCCGCTGGTAGCGTGATCGCCAGCGTAGCCAAGGGCGACGGCAACGGTGCTGCCATCGGCGCAGCGACGTTCCTGATCCCGGTGCGGTTGCCTGGGGCGAAGATCGTTGGTGAAGTGGGCGCGGAGATCGCCGGGGCCGCGACCAAGCAGGGTGTGCTCAAATCTGAGGAGATCCTGAAGTCGGTACAGAATGCGGCTAGCGAAGCTGCCAAAGAAGGGCATGTAGCATTCGCTAATGATGTCGTAAATCTGCCGCTCTCCAACATCGGTCGAATTGATCACTCTGCCAGGCATTTGATTGAAGCTGGAATAATTACGGAGAATTCTGGGTCAAAAGCCGCTCGGCAGGCATTTCAGGATATTGGGCGGGCTATTCTTACAAAACCAATAAAAACTTTTGATCACGTAATGGTTCAAGGCGGGCAGCCGGTTAAAGGCTTTTATGGGAAAATTAACGGAGAGGACGTTGTTATCTTTGTGGCGAAGGAGCCTCGCGGCAAGATAGCGGCTGGAGATATTGTTACAGCGATCAAGCCATCCCCGCAGCAGATCAAGAATTTCGGACTATGATAACGAAAGACAGCCTCGGAATATATTGGGCCATTCCAGACCAGTCTGGTCGTGTTGTTTATCAGGAGGAGGTGTGCGGAATTATTTTCTACGGGTATTGGAGTTGTGGTTCGATTGGCGAATTTGGCAAGAATAGCGCCTCGTTTGAGGACATATGGAGTGGTCGCGTCGATGTGAGATTCAGGGAGTGGGAGGGGCAAGGTATGAGCAATTTGTCCGCCGAAGTTAAGATAAATTCCTGGCCTGATGAGGACGAGTGGTTGATATGCATTAGGCGATCACTGGAATGGTTTGTTGAGGGGGGCGCAATCATTTCCTGGTGTGGATCGGAACTGAGTAGCCCCTCCTTGGATGTGTTCTCATCAGTGGATAGCTCTGGTTCGGTATATGCCGCATATAGTGAACGTATCGGCTTTGTTTGTGGTTCGGGATTGAATTGTGAGTATCAGGATGTAAGTCCTTCGGAACTTGAACGTTTTAATAGGCTTGTTCTGGGGGCGGTGTAGATCTACTCATATTCTTGCATTTAGGGCTGCGCAAGTAGTTTCATCCGGGGCGATCGAGGACTCTTTTTATCTTTTGCTCGCATCATTTGCATCTAGAGATGGAATTGTGCGGCTTGGGCGTGAATGGCTGAGCGCGCAGGCGTCAATATGAAGGGAGATCGGTGATGTAGAGATCTCCGAGATCTGTGCTGGTGCGATTGTGATATTTGTTTCGGCCGATGATCTGGACTCTGCGCTTCGCCAAGACATTCCGCAGCACTGGATTTTTGATGAGGTTGGAGATGCATTGAGGGCGAGCAAAGTATCTGATTCAGATCAGATGTACGCCCTGCTTGAGGCGCTTTATGGGTTGGCTGCTGATTATTGTTTGGCTTGGTATATTGCTGGACCGCTGTTTGAAATCAATATTGATCTTGAGCCTTGCTTTCACTTTTGGAGTGCTGGTGGGTGCTGTGCGCTCACGCGTAATGGGTTTATGGTCTCCAGCCGGACGGCACCTCTCAACTAGAGTGTGTTACGAACCTTGCCATGATCCCGCTGCCGTAAAGGGATGGTCGCATTTCCCCTTTCGCGAGGTCGTACGGGATGGTTCAGAGGCGGGAGTCCGCGTTGTCTTTGATATCTATGGCTAAAATTCAGAGGCCATGGTTATATTTGAGCCTGATTTGAAGTGTCGATGATGGGCTTTGCGTAAAACGTAGCTGCGATCCTTCAGTTTTTCTGCCAGTGATCTGGACTATGCACTTCGCCATGGCATTCCGCAGAATTGGACTTTTGACGAGGCGGGAGATGCATTGAGAGCGAGAATGATGTCTGAACTAGATCAGATGTGCGCCTTCGAGGTAGTTTATATGCCTGTGGAAACAAATGATGTCGTGCGCCTGCTAGAAGACATTCCTTCGGAGGAGATTTGTCGTGGCAGTACCGGGGTAGTGGTTGCCCTCTTCTCCGAGCCAGAGGAGGCCTATGAGGTTGAGTTTTGCGACGAGCATGGCGCCTCAACTGTACAGGTTGCACTGCGGCCATCGCAGTTTGAGATCGTGATGTAGTAGCTCGTCGATGTCGCCTTAGCGGCCAATGTCGCCGCTGGCGTGGGCGACGCCATGCAGCAGGGGCTTCCGACGCCACCGACGGCGTGAGCCTGCACATCGGCATCGGTTCCTCCAGCTCCAGTGCCAGCCAGACCAGCGACGACCAGTTGGCGGTGGACCGCACCATCCGCAGCCAGGGCTACTTCAGCATCGTCGCCACTGCCGGTGACCTGAACAGCGCGCTGTCGGCCGTTGACCTGCGCAAGATGCAGGAGCGCGCCGAGGTGATGCTGCTGGGCGGGCAGCTGCTGTTCAAGGGTGTCGGCGACTTGGGCGGCTACCTGAGCCAGAAGGCGGAGACCGAAGAAGGCAAGGCGTTCTGGGCCGACGGCGGCAACGGCCGCGCGCTGCTGCACGGCATGGCCGGTGCGGCGATGGCCGCATTGGGTGGGGCCGATGCACTGAAGGGCGCGGTGAGTGCTGCCGGTGCGGAGAAGGCCAAGATCGCGATCTCCGAATTCCTCGAGAGCAACAAGGGCAGCCTGAGCTGGGAGGACTACCAGTCGCTGATGGAAGTGGGCAGCGCGATGGTGGGTGGGGCTCTGGGTGGAAGCACGGGCGCCAACATTGCCGTGACCGGGGACCGGTTCAATCGGCAGCTGCACCCGGATGAGGTGAAGTGGATCAACATGAATGCTGCCGTTCGCCGCCCAGGAAGGTATCAGCGAAGCAGAGGCGGTACGCAGGCTGACCACGGAAGGTGCCGCGCGTGTTGATGCAAAGGTCGCCCGATTGGTGGGCATCGAGAACGTTGATTTGGAAGCCACTGACTTCCTGAGCAAGATGGGCGGGGCATACGGGTTCGGCGCGACGGAGGCGGAATACAAAAACTTCAACCTCTATGGCAACGAGCTGCTCAACGACGATGCACTGTACAGGCAGGTCATCGGATCCCTGCTGTCCTCCGGCGTATCCAAGGACGACGTGCAGCTCAAATTCTATGATCTGAACAACCTGCGCGGAACGAAGATCCGGGGAGGTGACGGCTGGACGATGATGGGGACCTTCAGTGGCGACATTGGCGCCGCTGGTACCGTGATCGCCAGCGTAGCCAAGGGCGACGGCAATGGTGCTGCCATCGGCGCAGCGTCGTTCCTGATCCCGGTGCGGTTGCCTGGAGCGAAGATCGTTGGTGAAGTGGGTGCGGAGATTGCCGGCACTGCGACCAAGCAAGGTGTGCTTCGGTCTGAGGAGATCCTGAAGTCGGTGCAGAATGCTGGTGTCGACGCAATAGAAGTTGGCGAAAGTGCTATTCGGGCGGGCGCTGCGGGCCGCCCGGCAGATGCTCTGAGGCTCTCAACCCAACTTGCTTATGAAGAAGCTGGAATTCTGACGCGAGGAGGCAACGCGCTAACCAAGGAGGCCGTAAGGTCCTCGCGAGAAATTCCAATCTCAGGCGGGAAGCTCACCAATCCGGCCGTCGTCAAGGAGCTCACCTCGGATGGGTCTAGAATTGAGGACTGGGGAAAATTTACTACCCAAACCATAGTTCTGCCGAGTGGTCAAAGATCTCAAATCCACTACTACATGAATAAAGTTACCGGAAAGCTCAATTTCAATATCGATTTCAAGGTCAAAGGAAGGGTGGAGTGAAAGTTGTGGTCAAGCCAGGCGCTGAAAGCGCGCGCGGTTGGTTGTGCGAAGATGCTGAAGTAACGGTCCTTGCACTCATGATTTCTCCATCTGGTGAAGTTAGATTGGTATTGTGGTCCGACGCGCAAGAGTCGGTCGCACTATTTCCAATTGGAGATTTTAGTGTGTCCGACAGTACGCTCTCGGTCGCTTGGGTAATCAGTTTCGATCCGAGTGGAGCTGTTTCCATAGCGCCGAAGTCCTGGCAGACCGCTGACTTTTGGGATCTTTACAATGAGGGAGATTCGGCGGCGGAAGAAATTTTCAGGCTGGAAATGAAAAGAATGATGGATGAATAGGAATGGGCCTTTTGCAGTCGATATGCTGTCGATATTCCTGTTTTAGGTCCGAAAGGGCGCGGGGTCGTTAGAGGTGGATGGATCTATAAGCTCGGATCAGATGCGCCAGGGCTGACAGTAGTATTTGTGAAGTAATTTATATATGAATTTTAGAATCAATGAAGTTGTACGCTTGTTGGAGGATATTCCTTCAGTGGGAATTTATCGTGGCAGTCTCGGGGTGGTAGTTGCCGTACTCTCCGAGCCAGAGGAAGCCTATGAGGTTGAGTTCTGCGATGGGGGCGGCGCAACAATTGCGCAGATTTCACTAAGGTCAGCGCAGTTTGAGGTCATGAGGTGATGAGCCTTGTTCTGCTGACCGATCCCGCGCCAGGATCGATGGCAGTGGCATCAGCCCCACCCGGCTCACCGTCGCTGGCGAAATGGGGCGCCGGGCGACGCGAAGAAGAACGACAGCTGTTGTCTATTGATGAGATCGGAGCAATTTCGTCCATGGCAGCGCCGGCCCACGACGAACCCGCCAACGATCACCGTCATCTCCCCCTTCATCTCGAACGGCTACGATGAACCCGGTTCCGGATCGAAGGAGTGGCCATGAATTCCCCCTTGTCTCCCCTGTTGTCGGCGGTTGGCCGTAGCTGGTGGATCCTCCTGCTGTATGGCCTGGTCGCTCTCGGCTTCGGCATCGTCGCCATCGGCTGGCCATTGTCGGCGGCCATGGCATTGGCCTGGACGCTGGGCGTGATGGCCATCATCGAGGGCGTCATCAGCCTGTTCGCATTGATCAATGGCGGCAGCGGCGCGTCCCGCGGCTGGCTGGCGCTGTACGCCCTCGCCTCGCTGGGCTTCGGCATCCTGGCGGTGATCAATCCGCTGGCCACCGCCAGCGTGCTGGTGCTGTTCCTGGCGGCGTGGCTGCTGGTGGCCGGCATCTATCGCATCGTGTTCGCGATCCGCGTGCGCAAGCAGATCCAGGGCGAATGGTTGCTGATCCTCAGCGGCGTGCTGGCGGTGGTGCTGGGCCTGCTGTTTGCGGCGAATCCATATGCCGGCGTGGCGGTAACTACGCTGTGGATCGGCATCGGCAGCCTGCTGTACGGCCTGCTGCAGGTGCTGGTGGCATTCAAGCTGCGGAAGCTGAAGTGAGGGCTGCGCTTCCGCTGTTGCTGGGCGTGGCCTTGACCCTGGCCGGCTGCATGCCGGGCGCCACGCCCGGTGGCTTGGCAGGGAAGGATCACGTGCCGCGCCCTGGCGTGGATGTGCGCCTGAGCGCGGTGGACGCCTCCGGCAAAGGCAAGCCGGCGCAATGGCAAGGCGAAACCCTGGCCCTGCACGAGCCGCCGATCGCCGGCAGCGCCGACATTGCCGATGTGCGCTACGTGCTGGATCAGGACAAGCAACCTGGCCTGCAGATCCGCTTTCGACACGAAGCGCACCAGCGCATCCACGATGGCACGGAAGCACTGGTGGGCCAGCGCGCGGCGCTCAGCGTGGACGGCCGCGTGCTGATGGTGGCGACGGTGAAAGGCCCGTTCGGTGAATCGATGGTGCTGAGCGGATTGCCGAGCATCGCCGAGGCGCAGGCGTTGGCGAAGCACATCACCGGTCAGTGACGGGCGCGCCAACACCAACGCGTTGCGCGCGGAGGTCGACCAAGGTCGACTGCTACCGGGCGAACCGTGCCTCGATCTCCTCCAGCGACTTGCCCTTGGTCTCCGGCAGCCAGAACGCGGCTACCAGGAAGAACACGAAGGTGCACGCCGCCCAGAACACGAACATGCTGGCGTAGCCGTAGTGGCCCACCGTGGGCAGGAAGATGGCGGCGATGGTGGTCGACACGAACTGGTTGATCAGCAGCGCGATGCTCATGCCATTGGAACGGATGCGGTTCGGCATCAGCTCCGACAGCGCCAGCCACACGCACACGCCGGGGCCGACCGCGAAGAACGCGACGAACACCAGGATGCAGGCGGCCACGGCCCAGCCGTGTGCCGGCGGCGGCACCGGGCCGATGCGCGCCTGCTCGATGCGCAGCGGCGCGTGCGCGGCACTGGCCGGGTCGGCGAACGGGTTCAGGTGCAGTTTGCGGAAGAACGCACCAATGACGCTGTCGGGCTGCACGGTGCCGGCGCGCTCGATTCGCAGTTCGCGATCAATCAGGTTGTCGCTGCGCAGGGCGCGCACGTTGGTAAAGTCACCATACGCGTACGACACGGTCAGCTGCATCGGTCGGCCCTGGCTGTCGATGCCATTGCTCAGGCGCTGCCACTGCGCGTCATCCAGAACCAGCTGCAGGCCATCGCCGCTGACCGCCGCCTGCAGCTGCGGTTGCACATCGGCGCGGCCACGCTCGGCCTGGAAGAACAGCGTGGCCGCGGCCAGTAGGGCCACGCAGATGCCACCACTGCCGAGCATCAGCAGGAACTTGCGGCCCTTGCGGTCGACCAGCAGCAACGCGACCACGGTCATCACCGCATTCAGCAGCTTGATCGCCACATCGGCGCCGTTGGCGACCGAGCCGGACAGGCCGGCCTGGTTGAGGATGTTCACCGCGTAGGCCAGCACCGAGTTGATGCCGGTGGCCTGGGTGCAGGCCAGCACGACGCAGGCGAGCAGGAATGGCACCACGTAGCGGCGGCTGAGCAGTGGATCGCGCTTGCTGTGGTTGCTGCTCGATTCCGGCGCCTGGATCTGCGCAAGGGTGGGCTCCACATCGGCAGCGGGCAGTACGCGCTGCAGGCTGCGGCGGGCTTCATCGATGCGGCCCCGGCGTACCAGCCAGCGTGGCGATTCGGACAGCCAGAAGATGCCCGCGCAGAACAGCAGGCCCGGCGCCAGGCAGGTCCAGAAGATGGTGCGCCAGGCGTGGTCCTTCACCGTGAACAGCTCCTGCGCCTGCTGTGCCAGCGGCAGCGAGCGCACGGCCTCGGCGGCGGCATCCACCGCATGTGCGTGGTACAGCCCGATCAGCGCGGCCAGCACCAGGCCGATGGTCAGCAGCAGCTGGAACATCGCCGCGCCGCGCCCGCGTCGCTCGGGGCTGAGCACTTCGGCCAGGTACAGCGGAATCACTACACCGATCAAACCGCCACTGATGCCCTGCAGCAGGCGGCCCAGCAGCAGCGGCGTGTAACCGGAGGCCAGTGCCATGATCGGAATCGAGGCGGTGAACAGCAGGCCGGCCAGCAGCATCGCGCCGCGGCGGCCGATCAGGTCGGCGATCATGCCGGCGAACAGCGAGGACAGCACGCTGCCCAGCAGTACCGCGGCCACCACGAAGCCCAGCTGCTGGCTGCTGAGCTGCCAGGCGTGGCTGGCAGTTGCTTCCAGGTAGGGCAGGGCGCCGGCGATGATGCCGATGTCGATGCCGTACAGCAGGCCACCCAGGCCGCCGATGAAGAGCAGGTAGCGTACGGGCCAGCGCGGAGCGGTGCTTGGAGTCATCGGCAGTTCCTGTGGTAGCGCCGGGCCACGCCCGGCGGCGGTTCGTCGCAGAGTGCTTTCTGTAGAGCCGAGCCATGCTCGGCTGCTTTCCGTTCCGATATCGAGGTTCCCCATGCCGCGCTTCGCGCGGTGAGCCGAGCATGGCTCGGCTACAGGGAGCCCGCGCGGCATCCGGGCCGCATCGCTTGCGTCAGGTCAGATCGACCACGCGCCCACCAACCACCACCTGCTGCAGGCGCAGTTCGGTGTCCAGCACCACCAGGTCGGCACGGGCGTCGGGCGCGATGCGGCCGCGATCGCCCAGGCCCAGGTAGTCGGCCGGGAACGTGGAAACACGCTGCGAGGCATCGGCCAAGTCCAGGCCCACACGCACCAGGTTGCGCAGCGCCTGGTCCATGGTCAGCGCGCTGCCGGCCAGCGAACCGGTCGCCAGGCGCACGCAGCCGCCGCACTTGTGCACGCGCTGTTCGCCCAGGGCGTACTCGCCATCGGGCATGCCGGTGGCGGCCGTCGCGTCGGTCACTGCGTAAAGGCGTGGGATCGCGCGCGCGGCCAGGCGGATCACGCCGGGATGGATGTGCTGCAGGTCGGGAATGATCTCGGCGTACTGTGCATGCGCCAGCGCCGCCGCGGCGATGCCGGGTCGGTAATGGTCGACACCGGTCATGCCATTGAACAGATGGGTGAAGCCGGAGGCGCCGGCCTGCAGCGCGGCTACGCCTTCCTCGTAGGTGCCGGCGCTGTGGCCGAGCTGCACGCGGATGCCCATCGCCGAAAGCGCCGGAATCAGTGCGGTGTGCTCGCCGATTTCCGGTGCCAGCGTCATTACCCGGATCGGCGCCAGTGCGTGCAGTTGCTGCACCAGCGCCAGCGTCGCCTCGATCGTACGGTTGGGCTGTGCACCGAGCCGCTGCGGGCTGATGAACGGTCCTTCCAGATGCACGCCGACGATGCGGGCGGCGTCGGCATCGGGCGCCGCCATCGTCGCAGCCACCCCCTGCAGCGCGTGCTCGATCTCATCCAGGCCGGCGGTCATGGTGGTTGCCAGCAGCGTGGTGGTGCCGAAGCGCAGATGGGTGCGCGCGATGGTGCGCGCCACGTCGCCGCCCTGCATCAGGTCCACCCCGGCCGCACCGTGTACATGCAGGTCGATGAAGCCGGGCAGGATGACCGGCAGCTGCAGGTCGTCAGCACCACTTTGGTCATCCACCTGCAGCTGGCGCACGTGTGAATCGAAGTGGACCTGGCCACGCCGCCAGCCCAGCGGGGTGAGGATGCGGCCATGCAGGGAACGGATGTCGGTCATGCGGGAGGCTCGGCAATGATCACTTCGATACCCAGCCGCTGCAGCCCTTCGCGGGTTGCGTCTTCGATGCCGGCGTCGGTGATGATGGCGTGGATCTGGTCGAGGCGGGCGATGCGGTGCAGGCTGACGCGGCCGAACTTGGAGGCGTCGGTCAGCACCACGATGCGGCGCGCGCGCTCGACCATGCGGTGGTTGAGGCGGGCTTCGGCCTCGTCGTGGGTGGTCAGGCCGAACTGCAGGTCCAGGCCATCCACGCCCAGGAACAGGGTGTCGAAGCTGTACGAGTTGAGGCTGGCCTCGGCCTGGCTGCCCTGCAGCGACAGCGACTGCTGGCGCAGCAGGCCACCGGTCAGCAGCACGGTGATGCCCGCGGCATTGGCCAGTTCCCAGGCGATGTTCAGGCCGTTGGTCATCACCGTCACGTCGCGATGCGCGCGCAGGTGGCGGGCCAGCGTCATCGTGGTCGAGCCGGAATCGATGATGATGTTGTCGCCCGGCTGCACCAGGCGCGCAGCGCGCGCACCGATCGATTCCTTCAACGGCAGGTTCAGCGCGTCCTTCTCATGGATGTCCTGTTCCTGCGGCGGCGTGCGCACCAGGGTGGCGCCGCCGTGGGTGCGGTTGGCCAGCCCCTGCGACTCGAAGTGGGTCAGGTCGGCACGGATGGTCACCGCCGACACGCCGAAACGCTCGACCAGATCGGCCACCTGCACCGAGCCGTGCTCGATCAGCAGCTGCAGGATCTGTTGCCGGCGGGAGCGGGTGTTGCGCATGGCCATTCTCGGTTTCGCGGGGAAAGGTAGAGATTAGCCGTTCGCAGCCACTGCGGCAGCCGAACCTGCGTTCTGCGTGCGGGTTCCGGCCTGGTTGGCGCTGCAGGCGCGCGCGTACTCGCCCAGGCACAGGCCGATGCGGTGCTGCACCAGCGCGGTGGGGGTGTTGGCCAGCGTGCCCTCACGCACGGCGCGGTACTGCTCCGGCAGGTACTGGCTGAGCAGCACCAGTGGCGGCGCGTGCTGTTCCAGGTTGGCGAACAGGGTCTGCACCGCCTGCACCAGCGCGGGCTCGCCCCAGTAGTAGCGGCAGCGGTCACTGAAGGAGTAGCTGCGCAGCAGGCGCAGCGCGGCGTCATCGCCCTGGTAGTAGGACTGCCAGTACTTCGGCTGCGCCACCATCACCTCGTCCAGCACCTGCGGCAGGCGCGAGCACTGTGCCGCCGGCAGCAGTTCGGCCTCGATCGCGGCCAGCGCGAACAGCGCTTCGCGGTAGGCGAAGGTGGCCGCGGGCCCGACCTTGAGGATGGCGAAGTGGTCGCGCACCAGCGCGTGCAGGCCGCTCTCGCGCTGGTAGTCGGTGGAGTGCGCTTCGAACACGATACGTGGCTGCTGTTCGAGGAAATCGGCCAGCGTACTGGCAGCGGCGGCGTCGTACTCGTGCACGCTGCTGTGGTCGAAGTCCACGCCCGGCTGGACCACCATCGCGATCACACGCTGCCATGCATCGCGCAGCTGCGGGGTATCGAAGGCCTGCCGGTGGATGGCCAGGGTCTGCGCGGCGGCGGCCGGCGTGGTCACCTGCAGGCCCTCGGCCAGCGAGGCTTCGCCTCCGGGAATCGGCACTTCGGTACCGATCACGTAGACCGGCGGCGGCAGGCCATGTTCGGCGGCGGTGCGTTCGGCGATTTCGGCCAGCTCGGCCGAGCGCGCAGCGACGATGGCATCGGGCAGCGGCACCGGATCATCGGCGCAGGACATGCTGCAATCCAGATGGATCTTGTGGAAACCGGCGGCGACGTAGGCTTCGATCAGCACGCGCGCGTGGGTCATCGCTTCGGCCGCCGGGCGCTTCTGCCAGGCATTCGGGCCGAGGTGGTCGCCGCCCAGCATCAGCCGCTCGCGCGGGAAGCCTTCTTCATCGGCCAGCGTGCCCACGTAGTCGCGGTATTGCGGCGGGGTCATGCCGGTGTAGCCGCCGAACTGGTCGACCTGGTTGGAGGTGGCCTCGATCAGCAGCACGGTGCCATGCGCCAGGGCGACGTGCATGGCCGCGCGCAGCACCTGCTCGTTGCTGCAGCAGACGCTGTACAGGCCGACGTTAGCGCCGGCGCGGTGGGAAGCAAGCAGGGTCTGCAACGGGGACATGGTCAGGCTCCGGAGATCGGGAAAACGAGGGTTGGCAGGCGAGCAGGGCGGCACCACGTGCGCCACCGGCATCGCCGAACCGTGGCGGCACGATCGGGGGGACCTGCACGCCATTGAACAGATGGGCGGCGATGGCGGCCGGCAGCTGCTGGTACAGCGGCGCGTACTGCGACAGGCCACCGCCGAGCACGATCACGTGGGGGTCCAGCGCCAGCACCAGCGCGGCCAGGCTGTGGCCGAGCAGGTCACGATGGATGTCCAGCGCCTTGCGTGCGCGCGCATCGCCGGCCTCGGCCAGGGCAATCACCGCGCTGGCGTTGGCGGCGCTGCCACCGAGATGGCGTTCGATCATTGCTACACCACTGCCGGAGACATAGCGCTCCACGCAGCCCTGCAGGCCGCAGCCGCAGTCCAGCAGCGGCAGGCCATGGCGCTGCAGCAGATGGCCGGGCACGCTCCAGTGGCCCCACTCGCCGGCCAGGCCGTTGAAGCCGGACAGCAGCCGGCCCTGCAGGCAGAAGCCACCGCCGGCACCGGTGCCGAGGATGGCGCCGAACATGCTGGGGTAGCCATCGGCGGCGCCGCCGTGCGCTTCCGACAGGGCAAAGCACTGCAGGTCATTGCCGAAATGCAGCGAGCGTTGCAGCCGCGCCTGCAGATCCTTCGCCACGCATTGGCCGGTCAGTGCGGGCACGTTCGCGCTGAGCTGGCGGCCGCTGCGGCGGTCACGCACGCCGGGCAGGGCAATGCCGATGGCCGCATCATTCCGGCCCAGCGCGGCGTCGGCCTCGGCCACCAGCGTCACCACGGCCTGCAGGAAACCATCGTAGTCGCCCTGCGGCGTGGCCACGCGGCGGCGCCAAGTGACCTGCATCGCCGCATCGCACGCCACCAGCTCGATCTTGGTGCCGCCGATGTCGATGCCGTAGCAGGCGTGGGCGATCAGCTCAGCCATGGTGGATGGTGACGCCCTTGACGACGCGGTTGACGGTGCCATCCGGGAACGGGTTGTCCGGGGTCAGTCCCAGCGCGGCCGAGCGCTGCAGCGCGAACAGCTGCGCGAAGCCCAGCCACACCGGTGCCAGCCACGGATCGTCCAGCGCCGGTACGGTGAGGGTGTAATCGTCATCGGCGCCGATATCCGAATGCGGACCGATCGCCAGCACCTGCCCGGCCACGCCATCGCGGCGCAGTTCTTCCAGCAGGTCCTGCTCGTAGCGGCGCGCGAGCGGCTGCACGCTGCGCAGCACCACCACCAGGGTGTTGCCATCCAGCGTCGACTTGGGGCCGTGACGGAAGCCCAGCGGCGTGTTGGCCAGCGCCAGAACGCGGCCAGCGGTCAGCTCCAGCACCTTCAGTGCACACTCGCGGGCCAGCGCTTCCAGCGGGCCGCTGCCAAGGTAGATCACGCGGTTGAACGGGCGCTGCGCAAGCGTTGCCACTGGTGCGTCCCACTGCGCCTGCCCTTCGCGGGCCAGCGCGGCGATCTGCTTCAGGCGCGCCACGCGCGCATCCCACGGCGAGCGATCGAACACCGTCAGTGCGGCCAGCAGCATGCAGGTCAGGCTGCTGGTCATGGCGAAGGCACGGTCGCAGCTGGCCGACGGCATCAGCAGGGTGCACGTATCGCCACGGCCGGCGCCACGGCGGGCCAGTTCGCCATCGGCGTTGCAGGTGATGTTGAGGAAGCGCGCGTCGTCCACGTCGCTGCGCACGCGATCCACCGCTGCCACGCTTTCCGGGCTGGAGCCACTGCGGCCGAACGACACCAGCAGGGTCGGGCGGTCACGCTGCAGGTACAGCGCCGGGTGGGTCAGCAGGCTGGTGGTGTGCACCACGCGCACCTCGGCCGGCCACTGTGCGTTGATCGCGTCAGCCACCATCTCGGCGATGAAGCCGGAACTGCCGGCGCCGGTGAACAGCACGCGCTGGTTGGAATTGTTGAGGCTGTCGCCAAGGAAGGCCTGCAGGCGGTCGCGGGCACGCGACAGGTCCTGTGCGAGTGCTTCCCACAGCGCAGGCTGCTGGGCGATTTCGGTTGCGGTGTCGGCTCCGCCAAGGCGCTGCCAGGCGGACACATCGGAAAGCAGGGTGACGTCCATTCGGAGGTTCCAGTTGGGCCAGCGCACCATCTGCGTTTTCTTTCGAAATGTCAAACATCGAAAGTAAAAAGAAAGAAAATGGCCGAGTCGCTTTCCCAGTCGCGGCATGACCAGGAAAACGAAAGGACGGGTCAAATGCCGTATCGCACAATGCTTAACAGGCGACTGCAAGCGCTTACACAAAGTATTGCGACGCAACAACTTTCGTTTCAATGGAATATATCTTCCTTTTTCCTTTCAATTTGTTGACATCTTTCGAATCGCTGCCCTAGAGTCGGCCCAATCGCTTTCGAAACGCCCGGTGAACGGGTTGGGAGTCCGCGTGGAAAACTGCGTTCGTCGCTCGGCGCTGATGCTGGCCCTGGTGCCGGCCTTGATGCTGGCGTCCATGACGGCCCGGGCCGAGCCGGTCGGCAACCTGCGATCGGTCAGCGCCAGCGCCAGCCGCGACGGCGTGCAGGGCTGGGACCTGCAGACCGACAAGGGCGCGCGCATCCGCATTGAACTGCCGGCGACTGACATCATCCGCGTGCAGGCCGGCCGCAACGGCACGTTGACCGGCGCCGGCGACAAGGCCGCACCGATCGTTCTGCCGCAGCCCAAGGCGAACGTGCAGGCGCAGCTGGAAGAAGACGCGCAGGAAATCCGCGTGCGTACCGACGCACTGGTCCTGCATGTGCAGCGGCAGCCGCTGCGCCTGCGCCTGGAACGTCTGGACAACGGCCAACCCACCGCGCTGTGGCAGGAACTGCAGCCGCTGGACCTGGAGGCCACGCAGAGCGTGCAGGTGCTGTCCTCGCAGGCCGATGAGGGCTATTTCGGGGGCGGCCAGCAGAATGGCCGTTACCAGTTCAAGGGCCGCGAGCTGGAAGTGTCCTATTCCGGCGGCTGGGAAGAGGGTGACCGCCCCAGTCCTGCACCGATGCTGCTGAGCAGCCGTGGCTGGGGCATGCTGCGCAATACGTGGAGCGATGGCAGCTACGACCTGCGCCAGCCCGACCAGGCCACGCTGCTGCATCGCGAAGACCGTTTCGACGCGTACTACTTCGTCGGCGCCGACCTGCCCAAGCTGATCGAGCGCTACACCCAGCTGACCGGCCGCCCGAACATGGTGGCGCGCTGGGCGCTGTCCTACGGCGATGCCGACTGCTACAACGACAGCGACAACAGCAAGAAGCCCGGCACCGTGCCCGAAGGCTGGAGCGACGGCCCGACCGGCACCACGCCGGATGTGATCGACAGCGTGGCCAAGCAGTACCGCGCCCACGACATGCCCGGTGGCTGGATCCTGCCCAATGATGGCTACGGCTGCGGCTACAAGCAGTTGCCGGAAACGGTGAAGGGGCTCGCCGGCTACGGCTTCCGCGCTGGCCTGTGGACCGAGAACGGCGTCGACAAGATCGCCTGGGAAGTCGGCAAGGCCGGCAGCCGCGTGCAGAAGCTGGACGTGGCCTGGACCGGCAAGGGCTATCAGTTCGCGATGGATGCCAACCGCCAGGCGTTCAACGGCATCCTCGACAACTCCGATTCGCGCCCGTTCCTGTGGACGGTGATGGGCTGGGCCGGTATCCAGCGCTACGCCGTCGCGTGGACCGGCGACCAGAGCAGCAGCTGGGATTACATCCGCTGGCACGTGCCGACCCTGGTCGGTTCGGGCCTGTCCGGCATGGCCTACGCCAGTGGCGACGTCGATGCAATCTTCGGCGGCAGCGCCGAGACCTTCACCCGCGACCTGCAGTGGAAGGCGTTCACGCCGGTGCTGATGGGCATGAGCGGCTGGTCGTCGAATGCGCGCAAGCACCCGTGGTGGTACGACGAGCCGTACCGCAGCATCAACCGCGATTACCTGAAGTTGAAGATGCGCCTGACCCCGTACATGTACGGGTTGGTGCACGAGGCCGCGCAGACCGGCGCACCGCCGGTGCGGGGGCTGATGTGGGACTACCCGCGCGACCCGCATGCACAGGATGAGACCTACAAGTACCAGTTCCTGCTCGGCCGCGACCTGCTGGTGGCGCCGGTGTACCGCAGCCAGGCCGCCAGCCGTGGCTGGCGCCGCGACATCCACCTGCCGGCCGGGGGGTGGATCGACTACTGGGACGGCCGCCGCGTGCAGGCCGGTGCCGACGGCCGCCAGCTGGACCGCCAGGTGGACCTGGCCACGCTGCCGGTGTTCGTGCGTGCCGGTGCGATCCTGCCGATGTACCCGTCGATGCTGTTCGATGGCGAAAAGCCGCTCGATGAAGTGACCTTCGACCTGTACCCGCAGGGCGACTCGCAGTACACGTTGTACGAAGACGATGGCAACACGCGCCGTTACCAGCAGGGCGAGTCGAGCACGCAGCAGATCCGCGTGCAGGCGCCGGCGCAGGGCAGCGGCCCGGTGCAGGTGCAGATCGACGCTGTGCAGGGCCAGTACAACGGCCAGCTGGCGCAGCGCCGCTACGGCCTGCGCGTGCTCAGCCGGCAGGCGCCGCGTGCAGTGCAGGCCGGTGGCCGTGCGTTGCCGGCGCTGGCCGATGCCGCCGCCTTCAACAGCGCCAACGAGGGCTGGTACTTCGACGCGCGGGAGCGCCGTGGCACGCTGCATGTGCGCACCGCTGCCCAGGACATCCGCCAGCCGCTGCAGCTGCAGCTGGACTTCGCGGTGGCCGCTGCGGCCGCCGATGATGCCTACCCGGCCGCGCCGGTGCTGGGCCGCGAACTGCCTGCAGACAGCCTGCTGGTGGTCAACCGCCCGGCCGAGGAGCCCGGCCATGCGCTGGAGAACGCCTTCGATGACGATCCCAACACCTGGTTCCGCAGCGTGCGCAACCAGGCCGTGCGCACCGGCGCGCACGAGTGGGTGATCGGCTTCGGCGAGCGCAGGATGATCGATGGCATCGACATCGCGCCGCGCAACGACAAGAACTGGAAGCACGGCCAGGTGCGCGATTACGAGGTGTACCTGGGCGACAGCAATGGTGAGTGGGGCGAGCCGATCGCCCGTGGCCGCCTGCAGCTGAAGGAAGGCGTGCAACGCATCGACTTCCCGGCCCATGCCGGCCGCCTGCTGCGCTTCCGCGTCCTGAGCGTGCAGAACCCGGAAGGCGATGGCGCCAGCAGCACCGATCCGATGGTTACGGCCGCACAGGGCAGTGGCCGCGCCTTCGATGCGCTGCAGCCGCGCGACGTCGGCCCGATCGCACTGTCCACCTTCCACATTCTCGAACACCAGGAACCGGAGCGACCGGCCCGGCAGCGCTATCTCTCCGAGCTGCCGGTGCCGGCCGCGCTGGCCAGCCAGCTGCGTACCGACCAGTCCTTCCGTGGCGACGCCGGCATGCGCATGAACGGCCTGCAGTTCCGCCGTGGCCTGGGGGTCGGCGCCAACAGCCGCATCGATCTGCGCCTGCAGGGCGGCTGGCACCTGCTGCGTGCCGACCTCGGCATCGACGACGCCTGCCGCAACGCCGGCGGCCTGCAGTTCCAGGTATGGGGCGACAACCGCCTGCTGTACGACAGCGGCCTGGTGAAGGCGCCCGGCGTGGTCAAGCCGGAGCTGGACATCCGTGGCCTTTCCACCCTGAGCCTGCGCACGCTGGGTGCGCAGGGCAGCCAACCCGCCCAGGTCTGTGCCAACTGGGCCAACGCCGTACTGATCGGCCAGGAGGGCGACTCCGCCAGCATCGTCGCCCCATGACCCCCACGTAACACCGCTCCTCCCCCGCCCCATCCCGACTACGGCCCTCATGGCCGTGGCCCGGGAGCGTTTTGCCCGCCGAACGCCCACGCGCTCACTCAGTTGCGCCGCACCCCTGCCAGGAGAGAACCCCGATGTTGCCCGCCCGCCACCACCGCCCCCCCTGCCGCCCGATCGCTCCGCTGACGCTGGCCATTGCCGGCGCGCTGTTCTCGCTTGCTGCTCCTGCCTTCGCCCAGGAGAGCAAGGACAACGCCACCGACCTGGCCCGCATCGAGGTCACCGGCTCCAACATCCGCCGCACCGACGTTGAAACCGCCTCGCCGGTGCAGGTGATCAGCAAGCAGGACATCCAGAACATGGGTGCGCGCACGCTGCTGCAGGTGCTCGACAACCTGCCGGCCGCACGCCCTGCGCAGCAGGATGCGCGTTCGCTGTTCACCGGTTCCGACGGTGCCTCGCAGGCCAACCTGCGTGGCTTGGGCGCGCAGGGCACGCTGGTGCTGCTGAATGGTCGCCGCCTGTCGTACTACGGTGCCCCGGCCGGCTTCCAAACCCAGTTCGTCAACATCGACGCGATCCCGGCGGCGGCCATCGAGCGCATGGAAGTACTGACCGACGGCGCGTCGGCCGTGTACGGTACCGACGCGGTGGCCGGCGTGATCAACGTGATCACCAAGCGCAACTTCCAGGGTGCCGAGATCAGCTTCACCAACGACACCTCCTCGCGCATCGATTCCTACGGTGAGCGCCAGGCCAGCATCACCGCCGGCTTCGGTGACCTGGCCGAGAACCGCTTCAACATCTACGGCGCGGTCAACATGTACCGTCGCGACGCGATTCCGCTGAGCGATTTCTACGACAAGCGTCCGGACCAGTACTACGTCAACAACCCGAACTACCTCAACAACCTGCGCCTGGGCGTGGGCAGCAAGCCGGGCGAGTTCAACCCGGGCACCTACTTCGCCTTCGATCCCGTTACCGGCCGCCGCGTACAGGAAGCTGCGCCGGGCTGCAGGAACGTGCTGACCAGTGAAGCGGCCGGCCCGCGTTGCGTCTGGGAAACCTGGATGAACAACGAGATCGATGCCGGCGCCAAGTCCGAGCGCAACACCGCCTACCTCAACGGCACCTTCCTGGTCGGTGACAACACCGAGATCTTCGCCGAGGCGACCTATACCGACATCGACCTGCGCGCCAACGGCGGCACGCCGCGCACCTATGGCACCACGACCGGCAACCCGACCAGCTGGTTCTCGCGCAACACCGGCAACACCGTCAACCAGTTCCTGTACCCGTTCCTGGGCCCGAACAACGAGTACAACCACGCCAGCCCGCAGTTGAAGGCCATGATGGGCGGCGTGGTCGGCCTGAACTACCTGCTGCAGGATGCCGGCCCGAACTACTTCGGCCAGCGCAATACCGACAAGAGCTATCGTGTGCTGGCGGGCGCACGTGGCAACGCGGGTGACTGGAACTGGGAAACCGCATTCGCCAGCGCTGGTACCCACTCCACCACCTACCAGACGATCAACGTCAACACCAAGGGTTTCGAGAAGGCGTTCGGGCCGTACACGATCGATCCGGGCACC
The DNA here is from genome assembly GCF_059370875.1 of Stenotrophomonas sp. YJH_SMC_81. Lineage (NCBI taxonomy): Bacteria > Pseudomonadati > Pseudomonadota > Gammaproteobacteria > Lysobacterales > Lysobacteraceae > Stenotrophomonas > Stenotrophomonas sp. YJH_SMC_81. The sequence goes on from NZ_JCAFUB010000002.1 coordinate 18,497, forward strand.
GGTCGGGTGATCATCTCCGACCACCCGGCGTACAAGTTCGGCGAGATCAGCGAAGCCAACGCCGCGTTGATCCGTGAAGCGTTCCCGACCTTCGACATCCAGTCGTGGACCCGCCTGCATACCCTGGACGGCAAGATCGAAGGACCGCTGTTCCAGCTGCCGGCGGGCGAGATGCGCGCCGCGTTCGGCTTCAACGCCAGCCGTGAGACCTTCTACACCCCGGGCAATGCCGATGCGGCCAATGGCCTGATCACCCAGCAGGGCGGCTCGTGGTTCGACGGCAAGCGCAACACCTACGCGCTGTTCGCCGAGACCGTGGCGCCGATCACCGACAAGCTGGAAGTGGATGCGGCGGTGCGCGTGGACAAGTACCCGAACTTCAGCGCCAACATCGCGCCGAAGATCGGCTTCAAGTACCAGGCGTTCGATCAGCTGATGCTGCGCGGCACCTATTCCACCGGCTTCCGCGCACCGAGCCTGGCCGAGTCCGGCAACGGCGGCGTGTTCGCCCAGCTCGGTGGCTTCCGTGACGAACTGCGCTGCGGCGAGACCAACGCCATCGCCAACCTGCTGCTGAAGTCGCAGCGGCCGGGTGACGTCGACCTCGGCAAGACCCTGCTGAACGTCGACTGCAGCCGCACCGTGGCGCGCATGACCCAGCCGAACAAGGACCTGAAGCCGGAAAAGGCCAAGATCGCCACCCTCGGCTTCGTCTACGAGCCGGCAACCTGGCTGTCGGTGTCGGCCGACTACTGGTTCATCTACCGTGACAACGAAATCGTCGCGCCGGACTATCGCCGCATGGAAGACATCATCTCGATGTCGCGCTCGCCGATCACCGACAGCGACCGCGCCAACCTGGCGCAGCTGGCGGCAATGTGCGCCGATCCGGCCAGCGGCGTGAGCTGCCCGGCCACCCTGCCGGGCTACTCCGCCGGTAACGTGGCCAGCGTGGTCGGCCAGTACAAGAACCGCGGCAAGACGCTGATCGACGGCTTCGACATCGACGCGCGCAGCCGCTTCTCGCTGGGCGACTGGGGCAACCTGAACATCGGCCTGGCCGCCACCATCGCCAACCGCAACCGCTTCTACATGGACGCCGAGAACGGCTGGTACTACGGCGACGTGGTGGGCTACTACAACAATCCGCGCCTGCGTGCCACGCTCAATGCAGACTGGACCTACAAGCAGGTGACCACCAGCATGTTCGTCAACTACGTGGGTGGCACCAAGTGGGCTACCGACCAGATCGACGAAGAGAGCAACAACAAGGAAACCTGCACCGGCGGCTACCTGGCCCTGCAGAAGAGCAAGTGCGATGGTGCACCGTCGTGGTGGACCGCCAACATGAGCGTCACCTGGCGCCCGGACGATGCGTGGAACCTGAGCTTCACCGTCAAGAACCTGTTCAACCGCCTGCCGTTCTACGATCCGAACAGCTTCCTGGGTGACTCCAGTGACTACGCCACCATCTTCGGCCGTGGTTACAGTGTGACCATCGGCTACCGGTTCAAGTAATTCCGTTTGCGTGACCTGGCGTGCCGGCTGCGGCCGGCACGCTGCCAAGAGGAGAGATGTCTGCCATGAAGCGTAGGGAATTCATCGCGGCCAGTGCCGCTGTCGCCGCCAGCAGCCTGCTGCCGCAGACCCCGGCATGGGCACGCGGGCGCAAGGTGCGCCTGGCCATGATCGGTACCGGCATGCGCGGGCTGGTGCTGCTGAAGGAGCTGGTGCGCCGCGACGACGTCGAAGTGGTTGCCCTGTGCGACGTCGAGCCGATCATGCTGGGCCGTGCCACAGAGATGGTGGCGAAGGCCGGCAAGCCCGCGCCGAAGACCTATGGCCAGGATCGTGATACCAACGCGTGGAAGCGCCTGCTGGAACAGAAGGGCATCGATGGCGTGATCATCGCCACGCCGTGGGAGTACCACGCACCGATGGCGATTGCCGCCATGCAGGCCGGCGTGGCCGTGGGCTGTGAAGTGGTGGCCGGCATCACGCTGCAGGACCACTGGGACGTGCTGAAGACCCAGCTGAGCACCGGCACCCCGTACATGCTGCTGGAGAACGTCTGCTACCGCCGCGACGTGATGGCCGCGCTGCAGATGGTGCGCCAGGGCCTGTTCGGCGAACTGGTGCATCTGCAGGCCGGCTACCAGCACGACCTGCGCGGCGTGAAGTTCAATTCCGGCGACCCCAACCAGCCCTACGACAGCGGCGTGGAGTTCGGTCCGAAGGGCTGGAGCGAAGCTCGCTGGCGCACCGAGCATTCGGTGGAACGCAATGGTGAGCTGTACCCCAGCCACGGCATCGGCCCCTGTGCGATGTACACCGGCATCAACCGTGGCAACCGCTTCACCCACATCAACGCCTTCGCGACCAAGGCACGCGGCCTGCACGAATACACCGTGGCCAAGAGTGGTGGCACCACCCACCCCAGCACCCAGGTGAAGTTCAAGCTCGGCGATATCGTCACCACCACGCTGGCCTGCGAGAACGGCGAGACCATCCTGCTGCAGCACGACACCTCGCTGCCGCGCCCGTATTCAATGGGTTTCCGTGTGCAGGGCACCAAGGGCCTGTGGATGGATGTGAACCATTCGATCCACATCGAAGGCCGCAGCCCGCCGCACCAGTGGGAAGAGTTCAAGAAGTACCAGGACGAGTACGAGCACCCGCTGTGGAAGCAGAATGCCGACACCGCCGCCAGCGCCGGCCACGGCGGCATGGACTGGTTCGTCATCCATGCATTTGTTGAAGCGCTGAAGGCCAAGGCACCGATGCCGATCGACATCTACGACGCAGTGACCTGGAGTGCGATCACCCCGTTGAGCGAGCAGTCGATCGCCAACAGCTTCCAGACGCTGGAGTTCCCGGACTTTACTGCTGGTGCGTGGAAGACGCGCAAGCCGATCTTCGCGTTCGACGGTAAGTATTGAGGTTTACACCCTTCCACGCTGTGACGGAGACGCCGGGCACTGCCCGGTGTTTCTGTTTCTGGAGGCATTCGCCTTGTAGAGCCGAGCCCACGCTCGGCTGAATTTCCGACACGCTCCCCCCCCTGCATCAGAAAACTCTGAAATCCGACCCACTCCACACTTTCTGACTTGAATGTGTAAACGACATCGGAGATAACGTCCCCCATGCGGTCAGACCGCATTCCGGACCAGGGACGATCCGAAGCATGACGTGGTGAGGCAACCGCCCCACGTTCTCGTTCCTGCCGGTGCTGTGTTTGTCCAGGAAGGAGAACAGGGATGTTGGAACGACTGAAGACCATTTCGTGTGCCGCACTGGCGATGATCGCGCTGGGGAGCTTGGCTCCTTGGGCTGCGCAGGCGCAGGAGGTGCAGAAGAAATGGGAGAGCTACCTGTCGATGGGCCAGCCGCGAGCTACCGAAGCGGCGGTGCAGAAGGACATCAAGTCGCTCTTTTCCCAGTACGAAAAGGACAAACCCTTCAATTGGCATGTCAAACGCCAACGCGTCCTTGGAAAGAAGGTCATCTACGATTACCGGGTGAGACCCGAGAAGATCGTTACTACCGACTGGGTCTACATCCACTCAGGGCAGGAGTACTCATCCGAAGATCAGATTCGTAGCGTGATCCTCGCTACCCGCGTCAGCGACCCGCAGTGCCCGGCGACTTCACTCACGGAGGATCCTTGGGTGGAGCTCCTTGGACTTGGCAGGGGCGACGACGGTAGCGTCACCAACGAGGAGAAGAATTTCCATTACACCTTGAACTTCTATCATCAGAGCACTCAAGAATGCTCGTCGATAGTGGGGTGGGAGCATGTGCGCCGGGCCAGAACGGCGCTTTGTCCGAATCGACCGTCCCTGACGTGGAATGAGGCCCTGCAGATGTGCTCTCTGGTCCAGCAGGACGAGCCGCACATGTCGCCCATGCTCTCCTACACAAGCGGGCCGCTGCCGCCGCAGCAGTGTCCTGTTGGTAACCCGTGTGATCCGACCACTGGCGATAAATCCCAGCCTGAGCCGGATTTCAATCTAGGATGGGTGAGCTTCCAACGCCACTATCACTCCCTGACAAGCACGGCGGGCGGCGCGTTGGGCACGGGCTGGACCCATTCCCACAATCTGCGGCTTACCGCAGGCGTAGACGATTCCACCTTCCCTCCCAGCTCCGAACTGAAAGTTGGGCTGATCGGCGCCGATGGCGGGCAGACCGCATTCCAGAAAGTGGGGGCAAGCTACGAAGCCATGGACGGAAGCGGCGATCGCGCGGTCCAGCAGGGCACCAACTGGCAACTTTCACGTGCCGGAGAGCGCATCTATTTTGATGCTGATGGCTTGATGCAGCGCCGTGATTTCGAAGACGGTACTTCGCTGACCTATGCACACGACAGCCGCGGTCGCCTGCTCAGCATCACCCATTCAACCGGTCGGCGCGTGGATGTCCAGTACCTCGCGCCGGGCGACGATTCACTGATCTCGGCCCTGGTAATCGCCGGCCAGCCTGTGGTGAGCTACGCCTATTCTCCGGCCGGGGAACTGATCACCGCGACCTATGCCGACGGTGCCAGCCGTACGTATCACTATGAGGACGCCCGCTTCCCGGGCTACCTGACCGGCGTGACCGCCGAAGACAGCCAGCGCTACAGCTGGTACGGCTATGACACGCAAGGGCGAGTCACCTGCAGCCGCCATTCCGGCGATTGCAGCCAAGCCGACGTGGGCATTGATGGCGTGCGCCTGGAGTACACCCCGGCAGGCACCACCATCGTCACCGACGCACTAGGCAAGCAGAGTACGTACGCATTGACCGCCAGCGGCACCAGTGGCCTTCCGCGCAAGGTCAATGGCATCACCGAGAGCAACGGCAGCATCAGTCGCACCTATCTGCCCGAGGGCACCGATTTCCGGCGTCGGCTGCAGTCGGTGACCGATCGCCGTGGCGTTGTTACCAACTACGCCTATGCGGAGGCCAGCGACGCTGCCGCAGGTGCTGTCAGTGTGACCACCACCACCGAAGCGGCCGGTACTCCGGATCAGCGCGTCAGCGAAACGCGCGTGGCCATGGACAGCAATCGGCTGGTGCAGCAGGCCATCGGTAACCGTGAGATGCGCATCGCACGCAATGCGCGCCTCCAGCCAACCACCATCACCGTGCGCGACAGGGTGACCGGTGATACCCGCATCACCACGCAGACCTACTGTGAGGCCGAAGGGCCGGAGTGCCCGCTGGTGGGACTGCTGCGTAGCGTGGATGGCCCACGCAGTGATGTGGCGGATGTGTCCACCTATGCCTACTACACTGCGGACGACGCGGGATGCGCGGCCAATGGTGCCTGCAGTTATCGCAAGGGCGACCTGCGCAGCGTGACCAATGCGCTGGGCCAGACGGTCGAGACTCTGGCCTACGACGCGTTCGGACGGCCGTTGTCGGTCAAGGATGCCAACGGCGTGGTCACCGACTACACCTACCATGCGCGCGGCTGGCCGACCTCGGTCACCGTGCGCGGTGCCACCACAGCCGAGGATCGGGTGACCCAGATCAGCTACTGGCCGACCGGCCAGGTGCAACAGATCACCGAGCCTGACGGCAGCAGCGTTACCTATGTCTATGACGCCGCCCAGCGGCTGACGGACATCGCGGACAGTGCGGGTAACACCATTCACTATGCGCTGGACAACGCCGGCAACCGCCTCAAGGAAGACACGCTGGATACTGGCGGAACCCTGCGCCGTACCCTGGCACGGACGTTCAACACGCTCGGCCAGTTGACCGCGCTGAAGGATGCGGGCAACCACGCCACCGGCTTTGCCTACGATGCCAACGGCAACCCGCAGACGGTCACCGACGCCCTGCAGCGCGTGACCAGCCAGCAGTACGACCCGCTGAACCGCCTGGCCCAGACCCTGCAGGACGTGGGTGGCGTGGCGGCGGAGATCCGCAGCCAGTACAACGCACTGGACCAGGTCACCCAGGTCACCGACCCGAAAGGTCTGCATACGACCTATGCCTACAACGGGTTCGGTGACCTGACCGGGCAAGTCAGCCCAGATAGCGGCGCCAGCAGCTACACCGTGGACGCGGCTGGCAATCGCAAGACGGCCACCGATGCACGCGGCGTCACCGCCACCTATCACTACGATGCACTCAACCGCCTGATCGGCATCGCCTATCCGGACCCCAATCTGGACGTGGGCTACAGCTATGACGTTGCGCCGGCCGCCTGTGCCGCCGACGAGCGCTTCGCCAAGGGGCGCCTGGGGCAGGTGCTGCACGCCAATGGCAGCACCCAGTACTGCCATGACCGTTTCGGCCAGGTCACCCGCAAGGTGCAGACCGTCAACGGCGTTGCCAGTACGCTGCGCTATGCGTACAGCAAGTCGGGTCGCCTGACGGCATTGACGTATCCCGATGGCAGCGTCGCCGACTACGTGCGCGATACTCAGGGGCGCATCAGCCAGATCGGCCTGACCCGGCCCGGCCAAGCCCGCCAGATCGTGGTGAACAACGTGACCTACGCGGCCTTCGGCCCGGCGACCGGCTGGACCTATGGCAACGGCCGCCAGCTGCAGCGTCCGCTGGATCTGGACTATCGCCCGCAGGCGGTGCATGACCCGGCGGCAGGCGGCCTGTCGCTGGGCTATGGCTATGATCCCGTCGGTTCGATCACCGAGTTGAAGAACGGCACAGGCTCGACGGTGCTGGCCAAGTACGCCTACGACGCGCTGGGTCGCCTGACCCAGACCCAGGACGGCGCGACCGGCACGCCGATTGAAACCTATGCGTATGACGCCACCGGCAATCGCACCGCGCTGACCACCTCGGCAGGCACTGCCAGCTACACTTATCCCGCAACCAGCCATCGCCTGACTGCTGTGGATGGCGAGGCACGCAGCCATGACGCAGCGGGCAATACCACCAGCATTGGCAGCAAGGCGTTCACCTACAACGATGCCAACCGCATGAACGCGGTGAAGCAGGGTAACGCCACACTGGAGAGCTACGGTTACAACCATCGCGGCGAGCGCGTGCTGCGCACCCCGGCTGGTGGCGATGCGCAGGTCACGATCTATGACGAAGCCGGGCAGTGGGTTGGCAACTACTCGGCGACCGGGCAGGCGCAGCAGCAGGCCATCTGGCTGGACAACTATCCGGTAGCGCTGATCAATGTGCCGGCTACCGGCGTGCCTGAACTGACCTACGTGCAGCCGGATCATCTGGGTACGCCGCGCGTGGTGATCGATCCGGTGCGCGATGTCGCGATCTGGGAGTGGAGCAACAAGAGCGAAGTGTTCGGCAACCAGATTCCGAGTGCCGACCCGGATGGCGATGGTGTGGCATTCGAGCTGGCACTGCGCTTCCCGGGCCAGCAGGCCACGGATGCGAGTGGGTTGTTCTACAACTACCAGCGTGAGTATGAACCAATGGTGGGGCGGTACTCGCAGAGTGATCCGATTGGTTTGGTTGGAGGCATCAGTACTTATTCATATGTGAGTGGGAACCCTGCGTCTGCTTTGGATCGTCTTGGCTTACAGTCCGGTGCAGCTCGGGCTATGCGATTGCCACCTCCAGCGTATCGGCCTGGAAGTGGTTACCAGCAGTGGAATCCTGACCTCCCGGGCTATGGGGAAGGGCAAGCTCCTGCGCCATACATTGATATGAGTCCGATCCACTCGCCAATCGATGCTTTCATTGGTGCGACGGTAAGTTTGCCAGTAATCGTGGATGCTCTCGCCAACCTCTACTTCAGCAAGAAAAAGGACGGTGCGCGATCCAAGCCTACGAACTGTCCAGTAGGAACACTCCCTATAGACACGGCCAAAAAATCCTTCGGGCTTGATCATGGTGCCGTTGAAACCATTAAGGAAGGTTCCGCTGCTAGCCCGACGCACTGGACTGGTATAGCCCCAAATGGCGATATTTGGGTTGGGACGCAGGACGGCAAAGGTAGAATGGAGGGGAATATTAGTGATTATGGTTTTGGGAGGTGATGCGTGAGTGGTCTTTTGGTGAATATTTCACTTAGGTTTTTCCATCCCTCTGTTTCTGCTGAATCCATTAGGGAGGAAATTGGTTTGGAGTCCCGCTTTGCCCGCAGTGCAGGTGAGCCTAGACCAGCTCGGCAGGGTGAGGATCAGCAGCTCTATGAATTTACCTATCTATCTATTCCTCTCGCGAGGAAGGTGAATGTCGAGTTGGATGAGGAGATCTCCCGTTGGTGCGATTTTCTGATAAACAAGCGTGAGTTCATTGGCCACATCACAGATACGGGAGGGAGGGCAGAATTCTATATCAGCATCTTTGTGGGCGGACTTGGCGGATTTGAACTGGATCGTGCAGTTCTCACCAGAGTCACAACTTTGGGCCTCGGTTTGGCGGTGGAAATTTACCCGCCTTCGGGCGACGAGACGTAGAGCGCCTCGGGTGCGCGGTCGAATCGGCTGCATCGGGAATGTGGTCGGCAGAGGGGATGTCATCTATCTCCCCCTGGATCCAGATGCGGTTCTGGAGGGGGAGGTCTTGGAACTGGCCGCACTGTTCAGGAGGTATCGGATTCCACTGGCCCAGCTGCGAACGCTGGAGGCAGGCAGGTACTCTCGAGCGCTGCGCGATGCCTTGCGCGAGTAGGGCGCCAAGCGGGAGGCAAGGTGCATGAGCTCCCGCACTCCTCCACAAAAGAACGCGATCGAGCTGCACGCCCTCGGAGAGGTACAAGATGAAAGCCAGGCAGATTCTTCGGTACGGGCTGGCCTACGCGGTGTCGTGTGGAGCACTCTGGCTGTTCCTGCACTTTGTGGGCAGGGCGCTTTACGCCTTCGACTCACATCAGGTTTTCTTCTGGTTGTATGCCGTCAGCCTTTTGTTGCTGGGAATCTGCGCACGGGTTCCCGCCGCGGGCCGCCTTACGATCAGGCGGCTTGCCCAGGGGGCTGGCTTGGGGCTGCTCGCGGGCCTTCTGGCCCAGGTCGTGGTGCTTGTACTGGAAGCCTATAGATTCAGCGGATTCAGCCGATCGCTGCTCTGGCAGGTACTGGTTTCGCTGACGGTGATGAGCGTCGTGCTGCTCACGCCGCTCTGGGGCGTAGTGCTGGTTGCCCTCACTGCCGAACACCGCCGCGACAACCACCCACGTCAGGCCTCGAAGCCATGAAGCACCTGAACGCCTTTTGCCTCGTGGTTGCACTGACATCCTGTGCGGCGCATCCGAGCCGCACCACGAAGTGTCCGCCGGCCCATTTCACCTACGTCGGCACCGAGAGCGTCGACGGACTGACCTACGGGCGCTTCCAGGTCACCCACAATGCTGATCAGCCGCTTCAGCTGTGGGTGGATGAGAGACGCAGGTTGAACCCAAGGACCGCTCGCGCAGAGATGAGGCGCACAGGCGAGGATGCCTGGCGGCCTTACAACGTGATCCTTGAGGAAATCACACCGGGAGCGATCGGGCTGTCGATCGGGCAGGATGAACAGCAGAGCGTTCTGTTCGATGGTGATGGCCTGTTCCTGCCCGGCGCATCCAGCGCGGGCGCGAATTACTCCATCGTGGTACAGGACGCTGCCGGTTGCGAGCATCGCTCGGCAACGTTCATTCCCTGACATTTCTGGCGGCGCGCCGGCCAGGCAACGAAGGAAAAATGGCGCGCCCGGAGGGATTCGAACCCCCGACCAATGGCTTCGGAAGCCACTACTCTATCCGGCTGAGCTACGGGCGCGTTGTAGAACCGCCGCGCCGTCGGCCAGTGCCGGGGCGGGCATCGCACCGCCATGAAGCGGTGCGGGACGGGCATTCTATCCAGTTTCGCCGAACAAATCTCCCCCCACCGGCAAAGCCCTGCCAGAAGGGCAGGAGTATCCTATCGCCATGGCTGATACCCCCCTCACTTCGCCGCAGTCGCCGGCGACGCCGCGTTGGCGGCATTACTGGAGTCTGATGCGCGCTGATCGCCCGATCGGCACGTTGCTGCTGCTGTGGCCCACGTGGTGGGCGTTATGGCTGGCTGCCGGTGGCCTGCCGCCGCTGTGGACGCTGTTCGTGTTCACCGCCGGCGTGTGGCTGACCCGCTCGGCCGGTTGCGTCATCAACGACTACGCTGACCGCTGGCTCGACCCGCATGTGGAGCGCACCAAGGCGCGGCCGCTGGCCACCGGCGCGATCAGCGGCCGTGCCGCGCTGGCGTTGTTCGCCGTGCTGATGCTGGTGGCGTTCGGCCTGGTGCTGACCCTGAACGGGCTGACCATCGGCCTGAGCTTCATCGGCGTGTTCCTGGCCGCCAGCTATCCGTACCTGAAGCGCTACACCCATCTGCCGCAGGTCTACCTGGGCATGTCGTTCGGCTGGGGCATCCCGATGGCGTTCGCCGCCGTGCAGGGCGAGGTGCCGATGCTGGGCTGGCTGCTGTATGCCGGCAACATCCTGTGGTCCACCGCCTACGACACCTGGTATGCCATGGTCGACCGCGAGGACGACCTGAAGATGGGCTCGCACTCCACCGCGATCCTGTTCGGTGATCTCGATCTGGTCATCCAGGGCGTGCTGTACGCGCTGTTCCTGGCCACCATGGCGCTGGTTGGCGTGCGCGGCGGGCTGGGTGGCTACTACCTGGCCGGCGTGGCCGTGGCCACCGCGCTGGTGGTGTACGAATTCTGGATCTGCCGCAACCGCGAGCGCGGCCCGTGTTTCAAGGCGTTCCTGCACAACAACTGGGTCGGCGCCGCGCTGTTTGCCGGTATCGCCGTGGACCTGGCGTTGCGTTGAACCTACGGTGGGGTAGAGCCGGCCGCTGGCCGGCTGCACCCGTGTGTGATTCCGAGGTTGCCGGCCAGCGGCCGGCACTACCCTTCTCCGCCACTACGACCAATAGGTGGCTGACAGCCCACACCCCACCGCCCAGAATCGGTCCATCGAACCTGGGAGGGTAGGCGATGGCCTCGACGGCAGCAGTACAGGACGGCTGGATGGCGCGCGCAGCGCTGCGCTCGGCCGCCTGGGCGGAAAAGTGGTTCCCCGATGCGTATGTGTTCGCGGTGCTGGGCGTGGTCATTGTCGCGCTGGCCGCGATGGGCTTCGGTTCGACCCCTCAGGCCACCGCCAGCGCCTTTGGTGACGGCTTCTGGAGCCTGATCCCCTTCACCATACAGATGGCCTTCGTGGTCATCGGTGGCTACGCCGTGGCGACCGCGCCGGTGGTCGCACGCTTCATCGACTTCCTGGCCCGGGTGCCGCGCACCGGCCGCGGTGCGGTGGTATACGTGGGCCTGGTCAGCATGCTTGCCTCGCTGCTCAGCTGGGGCTTCTCGCTGGTGTTCGGTGGCCTGCTGGTCCGCGCGCTGGCCCGTCGCACCGAACTGCGCATGGACTACCGCGCCGCCGGTGCGTCGGCCTATCTCGGCCTGGGCGCAGTGTGGGCGATGGGGCTGAGCTCGTCGGCCGCACAGTTGCAGGCCAACCCGGCCAGCATGCCGCCGGGCCTGGTGGAGATCACCGGCGTATTGCCGTTCACCGAAACCATCTTCCTGTGGCAGTCGATCGCCCTGACCGCAGTGCTGATCCTTGTCTCGCTGCTGATCGCCTGGCTGACCGCGCCTGCAGCCGGCAGTGCGCGTACCGCCGAGGAATTTCCCGGCGCTGCGCAGGCCGAGCCGGAACCGCTGCAGCGACGCACGCGCCCGGGCGAATGGCTGGAATACAGCCCGCTGCTGACCGTGCTGCTCTCGCTGCTGGCGTTCGGCTGGCTGTTCAACGAGTTCGCCAACAAGCCGGTGGTCACTGCCATCGCCAACCTCAACACCTACAACTTCCTTTTCATTTCGCTGGGCCTGCTGCTGCACTGGCGCCCGCGCAGCTTCCTCAACGCGGTGGCCAAGGCGGTGCCGAGCACCACCGGCGTGCTGATCCAGTTCCCGCTGTACGGCGGTATCGCGATGATCCTCACCCACGCCGCCGGTGGTGACGGGCAGACCCTGGCGCACCGGCTGTCGAGCCTGTTCGTGCACGTGGCCAGCACCGATAGCTTCGCGCTGGTGATGGGCATCTACTCGGCGGTGCTGGGCTTCTTCGTGCCGTCCGGTGGCGGCAAGTGGATCATCGAGGCGCCGTACGTGATGCAGGCCGCCAACGAGCTGAAGGCGCACCTGGGCTGGGCAGTGCAGGTCTACAACGCGGCCGAAGCGCTGCCGAACCTGATCAACCCGTTCTGGATGCTGCCATTGCTGGGCGTGCTGGGGCTGAAGGCACGCGACATCGTGGGCTTCACCTTCATCCAGTTGCTGGTGCACATCCCGCTGGTGCTGGGCCTGTTGTGGCTGCTGGGCATGACCCTGGCGTATGTGCCGCCGGTGATGCCGTGAGTGCAGGGCTGGCGTCCGTGCGCGAGCAGGACGCCAGCTCCGTTCAGCGCGTGTTTCCAGCAGAGCACGCCATGAATGCGCGCAGTCGGGCTGACGGCATGAGCACATGCCGAACCCATATGAATCCTTCATCGGCTTGTGCCGCAAGGGGCTTTGCCCGTTCATTCACGCGCGTACACACCAATGTAGCCGCCCACCAACGCGCGATTAACTCTTCGCTGCAGACGATGACCCCGTCCACCGCATTCCGCGTGTGGCTTTGGAGATCGGACATGGCACAGCAGAACCAGAACCCGAACCAGAAGCAGCAGGGCCAGCAGAACCAGCAGGATCAGCAGCAGGGGCGTGGCCGCGACCAGCAGCAGCAACAGCAGCAGGAACAGCAGCAGCGCAACCAGCGCAACCAGCAACAGGGTGGGCAGGACGAGGAGGAGTGACTTCGGTACCCACTTCCTGTGATGCGCGAAGCCCCGCCCCGTGCGGGGCTTCGCTTATTCCAGCACGCCAATGCGTTGCAGCACCGGCGCTGCTGACATGTCGTTCGGGTTGGTGCCCGGCTGATCCTGCGGCACCTCCATGCCCATGGCGCGGTAGAGATCGACCCAGTGCCGTGCGATCTGCCCGGTCTTCGGGTTGCGGAAGTTCATCGGCTGCAGTGCGAACACATGGTGCGCACGGAACGCACGTTCGATGAAATCCGAACAGTAGTAGCTGTCCTCATTCAACACATACGACGTGTTGTAGGGCTTACCCAGCATCATGCGTGCGGTCGCGATCGCATCCTTGATGGCAGCCTGCTGCGATGCGCGCAGCCGATAGACCACGACCTGCCGCTGCTTGCCTCGGGCGTCCTCGCGGAACTGATCCAGCGTCTGCCGGCGCGAGCCTTTCTCATCCGCATGCAGTACCTCCCAGCCGTCTGGCGCCGCAGCGACCAGGGCCACGTGATCGAAGCTGGGTGCGCCCTGCTTGCCGGTGGCATCGTCGATGGCCGCGCTCAGGCCGGCATGGCCGGCGGTGACGAACAGCAGATCGCCTTCCCGGACCTCCAGCGCGGCCGCACCACCAGGCCACAGCGTTGGCAGCAGCAGGGAGAGGGCAAGCAGGAATGCGCGCATGGGGCCAGGGTCGAAGCGTGTGCGGCGTAGTCTAACGGCTGCTGCGATGACGTTGATTTCAGTATTAGTGTGATATTAGTCTCAATTCAGCATGTCGGGATATTCCTGACAGCGGATGTTGAAACTGAATTGACCGAGGCATGGCTATCCTTGCCTCCCTACCGCGCCGGAACCGCGCGCGACCGCCCGGAATCAGGAGGATCCCGTGAACCAGCTCCGCCCCGTTGCCCTGCTTGCGCTTGCCCTGGGGCTTGCGCTGTCCGGCTGCAAGCCTGCGCCCCAGGCAGCCCCCGCTGACGCCGCCGTACCGGCTCCGACCAGCACAGCCGCCGCCACGGCGCCGGCCACGCCGGTTGCCGCAGTCCCGGCAGACGCGTCTGCCAGTTGCCCCCATCCGGTCTTCGACGACTTCCTCAAGCATTTCGGCAACGAGATCGCGCTGCAGGAAACGTCCACTGCCGATCCGCTGCTGGACAGCCACATCGACAGCGAAGCCGAGCCGGAGCCACGCAAGGTGGAGGAGAAGGTGCCGCTTGCCAAGGTCGAATGGCCGGTGATGCCGGACCCGGCCACGCTGCAGCGCCAGGGCCGCGAGATGCAGGTCACCCGCCTGCCCGATGGCCAGGTACAGGTGCAGATGCGCACTCCCGATACCAGCGACCAGCAGATCTACACCTTTGCCCAGAAGCCGTGCTGGCAACTGGTCAAGCGTGAGGACGAATCGATCTGACCCCTGAGCAACCGCCTGCGGGCGGTCGTGTGATTCACCCAAGGAGCCCCGCATGCGTCTGTCTCCCGTTGCCCCCGTACTGGCCCTGATGCTTGCTGCCTGCAGCGGCCCTGAGGCGGCTGCACCGGCGGCCCCTGCTTCCACTGACCCGGCAGCGACGCCGGCCGCACCTGCGGCTGCCGTTGCGGACCATTCCACCTCTCTTACGCGCGACGAGACCGGCATGCATATCGATTGCCAAGGCACCCGCCTGCACCTGGCGGCCCAGCCCACCCAAGACACGGACGCTTCCCGGCTGACCACGCTGGAAATTGAAAAGGACGGCGCACGCCAGGCCATTGCTGCGCCCAAGGAGATGGACGGCTATACCGCCGTTGGCCTGGCCTGCGTGCAGGACCGCAGCGGTACGCCGTACTTCGTCGTGCAGTACGGTGAACTGCCGTTCGGCTGCAGCTTCTGCGAGTGGTACTACCTGTACGACGCCAGTGGCCGCCAGTTGACCCACAGCACACCGCCGCTGCGCGGCGCGGAAGGCGAAGAGCAGGAGCCCAACAACGACGAGTACGAGAAGTTGATCGACTCGCTCGGCATCAAGCACCCGGAGGTGAACTACATCGAAGACTGAGCGCAGCGGCAGGACGTCGCACGCGCGCTGTGAACGCAGCACTGCAGTACCGCAGTACCAGAAGTACCAGGAGCAGTACCCCTTAAGGAAATTCCCTTTTTCATAGAATGGATAGCACAGAAATGGCAGACATCTACCAGGACATGGTCCAGCCCCGCGGGGCGGCCTACAGCAGTGACCGCATCAAATCGTGGAGCCACTACCGCGAGCCGATCGACCAGAGCGACGGCCGCCTGCATGGCAACTCCCGCCGGTGGGGCGATGCGACCCCGGAAGTACAGTCACGGGTGATCGACACGATCATCGAGTCGGCGCGCGAGAAGGGCCTGACCCCGCGCGAAACCGCGCACGTACTGGCCATCGCCCGCGTTGAATCGGGTTTCAACCCCGATGCCGCCGCTGGCACCACCTCGGCCTCGGGCCTGGGCCAGTTCATCGACAAGACCGGCAACCACTACCACCTCAACAACCGCAACCGCTTCGACGTCGGCGCACAGTCCGACGCACTGGTTGACCATTACATCGATAACCGCACGCTGGCGCACAAGCGCGGCCAGGGTGAGGAGTACATCTACAAGTACCATCACGACGGCCCGACCCGTGATTACGGCGGCCTCGCCCTGTCTGAAAAGAAAGTGATGCCGTACGTGGACAAGTACGAGCGGTTCGTGGAGCAGCGCCTGGGACTGACCCACGGCCAGTCCCAGGGCAGCCACGCGGCCCCCGCCGTAGCTGCGGCCACGCACGCGCAGGCCAAGCCGGCAGCGGTGCATGCCGAAGGCCAGACCCGCACCTTCGAGCAGACGATGCAGGTGATGCTGCCCCCGCAAAACGGGGTCAAGCCGCACATTACCGGTGAGTTCGGCGAACACCGCGCGCACAAGCCGCACGGTGGCACCGACTTCAACTATGTCGGCGGCCAGCACGGCCGTAATCTGCAGCACCCGACCGTCAACGCGCCGATCTCCGGAACGGTGACGTTCGTCGGTGGCGACTATGGTACGGTGAAGATCAGGGATGCACAGGACAACTCGCACGAGATCCTGCACCTGCAGTCGACCCAGGTGAAGGAAGGCCAGCCGATCAAGGCGGGTGAGCCGATCGGTACCATGGGCGGCCGTGGCCCGGGCGGTGCGGGTCAGTATGCCCAGCACGTGCATTACCAGTTGAAGGATCCGCACGGCAAGCTGATCAGCCCGCAGGACTTCTGGGACCACGGCAAGCTGAAGGAAACCGGCAAGGGTGGCCATTCGCATGACGCCGACCACAACGGTGTGCTGCGCCAGGGGGCCAAGGGCGAGGAAGTGACTGCGCTGCAGAAGGAACTCAACCGCCTGGGCGTGCGCGACGGCCAAGGCAACCCGCTGAGCGAGGACGGCAAGTTCGGTGCCAATACCAGGGACGCACTGATCGCCTACCAGAAGCAGCACGGGCTCTCCGCCGATGGCGTGGCGGGTCCGGCGACGCTGGGCAAGCTGGCCGAAGGCCGCAGCCATGCCGAGGCGGCGCCGAAGGGGCCGCAACTGGGCGACAAGGCGCATCCGGATACGCCGCTGCACAATGCGATCCGCGGCCACATGCCGGGCATGATCTGCAACGAGATGAGCGCGCATGTGACCGCCCAGGCCAAGGCCGCCGGCATCGATTCGCCGGAAAAGCTGCAGGGCGTCACCGTGCAGGATGGCAAGGCCTTCGTCGTGGGCACCGTTCCCGGCTTCCGTACTGCGGTGGACATGACCCAGACGGCACCGAGCCTGCAGGAGACCAGCGCTGCAATGCTGGCCAAGCACGAGCCTTCGCAGCAACACGTGCAGGACGAGCAGCAGCGGGTGGCCATGGGCCGTTGACCACTGCGTGTGAAGAAGTGTGTGGTAAAGGAGGCCGGCCGGAGTAATCCGGCCGGCTTTTCCGTTCATGGGGCAAGGACATACACGGATGCCGTTTCGCATGATGCACAGCACCGCCATTGCAAGGCACGGCGTCCACATGAGCCGTGTGCTGCGGTGGCGCAACGCATGGCAGTGGGGAGGGCTGGCACTGCTGCTCTGGCTGTTGCCACTGCCAGTGCTGGCGGCGGTCCCGATTCCGGCACTGGACGACCCGGTGGTGGACACCGCCAACGCGCTGTCCGCCAGCACCCGCGCAACGCTGCGCGAGCAGGCATTGCAGCTGCAGGCACGCAAAGGCGCGCAACTGCAGGTGCTGGTGGTGCCCAGTGTTGGCGATGACGGCATCGAAGCCTTTGCACAGCGTGTCTTCGACCAGTGGCAGCTGGGCCGCGCCGGTGTCGATGACGGGGTGTTGCTGCTGGTGGCGGTGCAGGACAGGCGCGTACGCATCCAGACCGGCTATGGCCTGGAAGGCACCATTCCCGATGCCTATGCCGCGCGCATCATCGACAAAGCGATCGTGCCGCGCCTGCGCGAAGGAGACCTGGACCAGGGCATGCTGGATGGCAGCAAGGTGCTGGTGGCGCTGATCGATGGCGAGCCGCTGCCGGCCCAGGAGGATTCATCCGCACGCAACCTGTTGCCAGCGGATTGGCGCACAGGGGATTCGGTCGTTGCCCTGACGTTGCTGGTGGGGTTCCTGGCCGGTCTGTGGCGATCACCGCCACGCCTGCTGGCCACCAGGACCGAGGCCGAGTTCAGCGGTAAGCGCCGTGAGCGGCGGCGCAAGGCACTGGCAGCCAATGCGGCAATGCCCAGGCCGAAACGGCCGACATTGCCTGCCTGGGTCAGGCCGTTGCTGGTAACGGCGGTGATGGCCGCTGGGTTGGTTTCGGCGACGCTGCTGCTGCCGCGGCATGTGCTGCCTGCGCTGTTCTTCGTGCTGTTACCGGCCGTACCGGTGGCGGCGCTGCTGGGGTGGTGCTGGCGTCGCAGCCGTGGTGTGCGCATCGTGCTGTGCGGCATGTTGGCCGTCAGTATCGGATTCTTTGTGGTGATGCTGGTCCGTGGTCAGTTGCCGCCCAGCCTTGCCCTGCACACGTTGCTGAACCTGGCGGTCGCCATTGCCGCCATGCTGGTGTTCTTCCTGGTGCAGGCCGGCCGCGCGCGCTGGCGGAAGAACCGCAACAGCTTCGCCGTGCGCCTGGTGGTGCTGGTGCTGTTGACCGGCGGCTATGCGCTGGGCGCGCTGCTGGCCATCGACCGGGCCAACGATGAGAACGCACGCGTGTTGGCGACGATCGTGTCCAGCGTAGGCTCGCTGTTCCTGTACTTCATCTGGGTGTTCACCCTGCTGCCCGGCGAAAAAGCACGCAGCGGACGAAGGTCGTCCCAAGGCTACCGTTCCTCGTCCAGCACCTCGTCGTCGAGTTCGTCCTCAAGCAGTTCCGGCGGCTGGTCCGGTGGCGGTGGCCGCAGCGGCGGCGGCGGCGCTTCGGGCAGCTGGTAGCTCAGGCCGCCCACACCCGCCAGCCCAGCGCGGCATCGCGCAGTTCGCCGCTGCCGCTCACATCACCCACCTGCAGCTGCACGCCCTGCGCATTGGGCAGGTCCTTCTGCTCGGGGAACCAACGACGGTCGGCGGCGACGATGATCAGCAGGCCCTCGTCGTCGCCCATCGGCGCGAACTGCGGCGACGGCGGGCTGATCGGCTGCAGGCCGAAGCGCTGGCTGGACTGTTCGCGCACCGCATCGACATCGTGGCTGGGCAGGCCAACCTCGCTCAGGCAGGTCAGCTCGCTGCCATGGAACACGCCTTCGCGCGCGCTGGCCGGCAAGCGACGGCGGCCGATCAGTTCAAGGATCAGGCCGTCCGGGCCGGTGAAGTACACCGACTGCGACTGCCAGCTGCTCTCCAGCGCGAAGTAATCCAGGCCCTCAGGATTACGTTGCAGCGGGGTACGTTCGCGCAACCAGGCCATCGCCTCGCCGAAGCGGTTGTCCGGTACGTTGAAGGCCAGGTGCACGCCACCGACGGGGTGATCACCCGCCGCCTGCAGTTCGATCGTGCTCCAGCCGATGTGCACATGGTTGCCGACCACGCGCTGCTGCAGCACATCGTGGAAATACGCGGCGACGGTGGCGACGTCGGACACCGGCAGGGTGAGGTGAAGCAGGCGCATGACCGATTCTCCATGGACGCGCTCACTGTAGCGCTGGGGACTGCCCGGCGGCCACTAGCGCAGTGACTGGTTGAAGAATCGTATTGCGGCGTCCACTGCCTGCGCGTGGGTCTGCGCCTTCGGCACCGATGTGCTGCACAGGTCCTGCAGCCGCTGTTGTCCGGTCGGGGTGCATGCGGCGAGGAAATCGTAATGGCCGACACCGGGCAGCACCTGCAGTGCAGCGCCCGCAATCGCCGCACGCGCAGCCTCGCCATTGGTCTGTGGTGGCGCGACCGTGTCCGCTTGGCCCAGCACGATCGACACCGGCTGTTTCAGCGAGGAGAGCTGCTCGGGCGCAAAGGCCTGCACGATTGCCGGCGCCAGCAGGAACACCGCGCGCACGCCGGGAATGGCGCGTGCGTCGTTGGCGTGGGACATCCATGGCGATAGCTCGGGCGACGCCGCAGCGGCAACGCGCGCCTCCATCGTGTGCGTTGCCGCCTCCTGTTGGGGCCGGCAGACGCCGTCATCCGGATGTGCGGTACAGAAGTCCCGCAATCGCTGCAGGTCCGGTCGCGCACCGGCTGCCAGCAGCGCGGTGTAGCCACCGGCCGAGAAGCCGGCGACCCCCAGGCGCTCAGGATCGACATGCGGGCCCAGCACCGGATCAGCTTGCACGGCCGCCAGTGCGGCACGCAGGTCATCGGCGCGCAACCAGGTCAGAAGGCTGCCGGGCAGGGTCATGGTGTCAACGCCGTTGTTGCCTGGATGATCCACCGCAATCACCAGATATCCGGCCCGCGCCAGCGCCGTGCCCAGCCAACCCATCATGCGCGCGCTGCCGCCGTTGCCATGCGAGAGCAGCAGGGTCGGCAGGCGATCTCCCGCGACCGGCGCATCCTTGGCCGACCGGCCGACGTGGAACAGCGGCGCGTCGGGTGGACCGATGGTCAGCGCGCTTTCGCGGCTGCCGGCCTGTGCCGGATACCAGACCGTGTAGCGCAGCGCGTCGCGGTGCCCTGCGTCGCGCACGGCGGCGCTGGCCAGCGTCGTCGTGCCGTGGCGCTCGCCGGCGACGCCGCTTTCGCGGGCGGCGCCGGTGATTGTAAACGCCATCAGCATCGCTCCCAGCACAGCAGCGGTCATGCGCATCTTCAACTCCTTGTCAGTGGTGACGTTCTTCCACCGGCAGCCAGATCTCCACGCCGCCGTTGCCGCTGTGCTCGTCGAACCGGGCGTCGTAGCGCTCCAGGTCCGGCGCATCGGCAAGGCTCAGGTTGGACGCAGGGAGATAATGATCCAGCAACCAGAACCAGGTCGAGCGGATGGCCGAGATGTGTCCGCCGTGCCAAGCCACCAGGTAGCGGCGCGCCGGGATGTCCACGCGTCGCCAGTGCGCAGGCACGCTCGGCACCGTGCTTGCCGGTAGTGCCGCAATGTAGTCGAAGCCACCATCGTCATCACTGTTGCAGCACACGCCGAAGCTGACCGGTGCCGGCGTCGGCCACTCGCGGTTGAGCTGGGCCCATTGGCCCGGAATCGCGCCGCTGCTGTCGCGGGTATGCCGCATGCCGACGCCTGCCAGCTGGAACGCGGGCGTATCGAGCAGCCGGGGGGCTTCAATGCAGGCTGACGGGGCCTCGTCCAGGCGGATCGCCTGCACCAGCGTCAGCCCATCGGTGCCCTGTTCGCGTACCCGTTCCGGTGTCTGCCCGAACTGTTCGCTGAAGGCACGGGTGAAGGCAGCATGGGTGGTGTAGCCGGCCCCCAGCGCCACCTGCAGGATGTCGCCCGCGCCGTTGGCCAACCGCTGCGCGGCAGCGGTCAGGCGGCGCCCGCGAAGGTAGCGCACCACCGAGGTGCCGGTGCGGGCCTGGAACAGGCGTGACAGATGAAACGGCGACAGGCCGGCCGCAGCGGCGATGTCGGCCAGCGCCAATGGCTGGTCCGCATGGGTTTCGATGTACCACAACGCCTTGCCTGCCGCGCTCATCCTGCCGTTCCCCGCATCCAATGCCGGCACAGTAGCGGATCGGCAGGCGCGGCGTTTAGCAGTTCTTGCGCTGCCGGGGCTTTGCGTCTGCCTGCGTACCGGCAACAATGCGTGCTTCATGGACGTGATGGGGGGCAGGGAGATGCGATCGACGACGGGGGATGCCAGGCCAGCGGAGCCCGGCCGATGATCGAGATGATCGAAATGCTGCTTGCCCTCTGGGTACTTCCCAGTCTGTTGACCCTGGCGCTGATGCTGCTGATGTTGTTCGGCGCGCCACGGTGGCGCGGCAACCCCTGGGTGTACCGTGTCGGCTTCGCGTTGCTGGGTGGGTTTCTGACACCGACGTTGTTGGGGGCCGGTCACGGTGGGTTGCCGTGCGCGACTATCGGCGGGCTGGTGATGATACTGACGCAGCTGCAATGGATCGGCGATCTGCAGGTCGACTTCATGGGGATCGGGATTCGCAACAGGGGCATCTGGATCATGTCCACCCCCGCCTTGGTGGTGTTCGCCGCCATGATGTTCGTTCCGCTGCGAACGGCACGGCCGGCCCGATTCGGCTTTGGCGACGACGCCAACGGCTAGCCGCTGTGTGCGGGGTGGGGCGTGGGTCTGCATTGCCACCCATGCATGGCGTGGATCTACGGATGAGTCCTGGCAGGGGCCAACCTTGGTTGGCGCATCAAGCTGTCGTACTGACGTCATGCCTCCTTCACACATCGCGCCGAGACTGCGCGCCTTGTCCAGGCCTGTTGTGTGCGCACAGGTGCTGGCCCTGTCGCGCCCTCCCGGAGCCCTGCCGTGCATCGTTCGAAGCTTTCGCGTTCCATCCTCCTTGCCCTTTGCATGGCCAGCGCAGGAGGCGCGATTGCAGCGGAGGCCGATGCGGTCGATGCCGCCGGCGGCAGCCGCGCCGTGCCCACCCAGCTCGATGCGATGCTGGTCACCGGTACCCGCGCGTCCAACCGCACCCAGTTCGAAACGCTGGCGCCGGTGGACGTGTTCACCAAGGAAGACATCAGGTCCGTTGAATCCACCGACCTGAAGGACGTGCTGGCGCAGCTGGTGCCATCGTTCGTGGTGCAGCGCCTGCCGATGGCGGACGGCCAGGTGTTCGTGCGCCCGGCGACGCTGCGTGGCCTGTCGCCGGACCAGACCCTGGTGCTGGTCAACGGTCGCCGCTTCCATCGCAGCGCGCTGCTCGGCAACCGCGGTGCGCAGGCTGCTGATCTGGCACAGATTCCCACCAGCGCGATCAAGCGCATCGAGGTGCTGCGTGATGGCGCGTCGGCGCAGTACGGCTCGGATGCCATCGCCGGTGTCATCAACATCATCCTCGAAGAGGGGCCCGGCACCGAGATCACCGCCGGCTATTCGCAGTACGCGCAGGGCGACGGTGCCTCGCGCGATTTCAGTGCGCGCACCGGCTGGTCGCTGGGCGACTATGGCAGCCTGGTGCTGTTCGCCGAATCGTCCAACTCCGACGCCACCTCGCGCACGCGCCAGCGCCCGGATGCGATCGCCTTCCAGGCTGCACATCCGGAGCTGGACGTGCCCAATCCGGTACAGCGCTGGGGCCAGCCGGAACTGGAAAGCCGCCGCGTCGGCTTCAACGTGAAGGCCCATGCCAACGACACGCTGGAGCTGTATGCGTTCGGCCTGTACAGCCACAGCGATGGCGTCAGCGATTTCAACTGGCGCAACCCGGACACCACCACCGGCGCCTACCGCACCACGGCGATCTTCCCGGGCTGGAACCTGCGTTCGATCTATCCGGTGGGCTTCAGCCCGCAGTACGGCAACACGCAGAACGACCTGCAGCTGGTCGGCGGCCTGCGTGGCGAGATCACGCCGAAGCTGCGCTGGGATGTCAGCGCGTCGTATGGCCGCAACGCCATCGACTACAGCCTGAAGAACTCCATCAACGCTTCGCTCGGCCCGGCCAGCCCGACCGCGTTCGATCTTGGCCGCCTGACCCAGACCGAAAAGAACGCCAACGCCGACTTCAACTACGAATGGGACGTGGCTGCGCTGTCCAAGCCGATCAACGTCGCCTTCGGTGGCGAGTTCCGCCAGGAAACCTACCAGGTGCGCGCCGGTGATCCGGCCTCGTACGCGGTGGGTCCGGGCGCGGCCGCGGGCCTGGAGGCCAACTCCAATGGCGCGCCGGGCTTCTCGGCCAGCCAGGCCGGGCAGTGGAGCCAGCGCAGCAAGGCCGCCTACGTGGACATGGAAGTGCCGCTGGGCGAGCGCTGGAGCATCGGTGCAGCCAGCCGCTACGAGGACTTCTCCAGCTTCGGCAGCACACTGGACGGCAAACTGTCGGCGCGCTTCGCGATCACCCCGGACGTCGCCCTGCGCGGCACCGTGTCCAGCGGCTTCCGTGCACCGACGCCGGCGCAGCTCAACACCACCAGCACCACCCAGGGGTTGGATACGCGCACGCTGCAGATCTTCACCAGTGGCCGCCTGTCGCCGAACGATCCGCTGGCGCAGCTGCTCGGTGCCAGGCCGTTGAAGCCGGAAGAATCGCGTACCGCATCGCTGGGCCTGACCTGGCGCACCGACCTGGGCCTGTCCGGCTCGGTGGATGTCTACCAGATCAAGCTCACCGACCGCTTCAGCCAGTCGGCCAGTTTCGCCATTCCGGCCGGTACGCCCAATCCGCTGGGCTATACCTCGGTGAACTACTTCACCAACGACTTCGACACCACCACCACCGGCGTGGACGTGGTCGGCAACTACCTGCGCGACCTCGGCGCGGGCCGCATGACGCTGACCCTGGCCTACAACTACAACCGCACCCGCGTGGACAACGGCAGCACCTCGGTGGCCACCAACGAGACCCAGCGCGTGCTGTTCGAGGATCGCCTGCCCGAGCACAAGGGCAGCCTGACCGGCAGCTGGGACATCGGTGCCTGGTCGTTGATGGCGCGCATGCGCTACTACGGTGCCTGGACCGACTCCAGCGGCAATGCGGTGGGCGATATCTACCAGCGCTTCGGTGCGAGGAGCTTCCTCGACCTGGCCGTCGGCTATCGCATCAACGAACATCACAGCCTGCGCGTGGGCGCCGACAACGTGTTCGACCGCTATCCGGACGAAGCCACCTTCCAGGCCAGTCGCGGCCTGGTCTACTCGCGCAACGCGCCGTACGACACCGACGGTGCCAACCTGTACGCACAGTACCGGCTGAGCTTCTGATGGACCCGGTCCGCCGCTCCCTGTTGCGTGCCGGCACCTTGCTGCCGGCCGCAGCCGCACTTTCTTCACTGCCGGCCATGGCTGCCACGCGTTACGCTGCGTCCATGCAGATTCCCGCAACGACCGCGGCGCCGGACGTGCTGGCCCGCGATGAAAACTACTGGGCCGCCGTGGCCAGCCACTTCGATGTCACCGACGAAGTGAACCATCTGGAGAACGGCTACTGGGGCGCGATGGGCCGCGAGACGCTGGCCAGCTACCAGCGCCACACCGCGGAAGTGAACCGAGGCAATGCCTGGTATGGCCGCCGTGAGTTCCCGGCGCAGTACATGGCGGCGCAGCGGCAGGTGGCCGAACTGCTGGGCGTGGGCGCCGACGAGATCGCACTCACCCGCGGTGCCACCGAGGCGATGCTGGCGCTGATCGGCGGCTACAACCGCCTGCAGCCTGGCGACCAGGTGCTGTACGCCGACATCGACTACGACAGCATGATCGGCGCGATGCGCTGGCTGCAGCAGCGCCGCGGCGTGCAGGTCGAGCGCATCGCGCTGCCGGCCGTGCCCGACCATGCGCAGATCCTGCAGGCCTACGAGGCCGCGTTCGCGCGGCTGCCACGCCTGAAACTGATGCTGCTGACCCAGGTCAGCCATCGCCATGGACTGGTGCTGCCGGTGGCCGAAATCGCCGAACGTGCGCGCGCACGCGGCATCGACGTGATCGTTGATGCAGCACACGGGTTTGGCCAGATCGACTACGCGGTGCCGCAGCTCAAGGCCGACTTCGTTGGCATCAACCTGCACAAGTGGATCGGTGCACCGGTCGGCGTCGGCGCGATGTATGTGCGCAAGGGCCGCGTTGCGGACCTGGAGCCGTACATGGGCGAGACCGACGATGGCCGCGTGGGCAGCCGTGTGCACACCGGTACGGTCAACTTCGCCGCTTACCTGGCGCTGCCGGAAGCGATCGCGCTGCACCAGCGCATCGGCGCGGCCAACAAGCAGGCGCGCCTGCGCTACCTGCGCGAGCGCTGGACCGTGCCTGCGCGGCAGATGGCGCATATCGAAGTGCTGTCGTCGCCTGATCCGGCGCTGGCCAGCGCATTGGCCAGCTTCCGCCTGCGCGGCCACACCTCGGTAGAACAGAATCAGGCACTGCAGAAGCGCTTGCTGGATGAGCATCGGATCTTCACCACCCATCGCGATGGCCTGGAGTCGGGCGCCTGCGTGCGGGTGACACCGTCGGTGTTCACCCGGCCGGCGCAGATGGATGCGCTGGTGCAGGCTCTCGCGGCCCTGGTCTGACCCTGCTTTGGTAGGTGCCAACCTTGGTTGGCACATTCCAACCGCACCGGGGAATCGTCCGCCGGGCAGCGGTTACCGCTCGATCGCCGGCAGCGCGTTCGACAGCAACCGGTCAATCCTTCCGTTGATGCAGAACTGTAGTGCCGAACATCGTCTGAGCTCTACAGTCGCAACGCACACCAATCCCCCGGCCGGCCAGGAGAGCCAACCGGCCAGGGGCACCACTCAACGCCTTACTTGGTCTCTTCCCACTGCACCACGTCCGGCTCGGTGGCGCGGATACCGGCGGTGGACAGCAGCCTGGTGGTCGCATCCAGCGCAGCGTTTACCGACGGGTACTCCACGATGGCCTGGCCCGAAGCCTTCGACACCTTCACCACGGTGCCACCGGTGGCCGTAGCCGCGCGCTGGGCCGAGGCTGCATCGGTGAAGAACACCTTGACCCGCGACGTCGCCACTACCGGCGCGCCGTCACGGGAGACCGCTGCGGCGAACTTGCCGGCGCCGGCATCGGCAGGTGCCGCCGTTGCGCCATCCAGCGAACGCTTGGTGCGCGAACTGGTGGTCGCCGCCGCCTGCGGGGTGATCGTGAACTGGCCGCCGCTGGCCTGCTTCACGGTGGCCGAGGGGGACAGCTGGAATCGCGTGCCGCCCACATCGAACGTGCGGCCGGTAGCGGAGGCCTTCAGTTCCTGCGCATCCACGGTCGACAGGGTCCTGGCTGGAGGGGTCTGCCCCGAGCTCTGCGCCCAGGCAGGGGAGGTCATCGCCGCGAAGGCGAGCGTGCTCAACAGAATGGTGGTCTTCATCATCAGTGCCCCAGAACGCGGATCTTGAAGAATTCGAGGTTGCCGCGCGATGCTGCGGTCGCGGCCTGCCCCATGTCGGTGACTTCCAGCGTCCAGGTGCCGCTGGCATTCTCATCCAGGAAGGCATTGCTGGACAGGAGGTCCCAGCTGGTGAAATTGCTCTGCGCGCCACCCGTGCCCGAACCGATCGCGGTGAACGCCGGTTGCACCACGCTGCGGGTGCCGCTGGGCGACACAAGCACGAACTGCAGCTGGCGCGTGTTGCGGTGGTTGACCCGGAAGCCCAGCTGCACGCTTTCGATGCTGCGCGCGCCGTTGGCCAACTGGAAGGTCAGGCGTGCGGCGGCAGCCGAGGTGTTGCCGATGGCCACGGTACGCGTCGTGTTGCGCCAGCCGCTGTCGACCAGCGGGCCCAGCGACTGGAAGTTCTCGGCCACCTGCACTGCACGCGCAGCGTTGACCACGCCGAAGCCATACCAGTTGCTGTAGGCACGGCCGGCAGCATTCACCGTCCAGCCCGGCACCAGCGTGCGCCCGTCGGCCAGCGTCACCGCCGGCTGGTTCGGGTGGTTGCGGGTGGCGGTGGTGGCCAGGATGTACTTCACATCGCGATAGGACAGGTTCGGATTGGCCTCCAGCACCAGTGCCGCCACGCCCGACACCATCGGCGCCGACGCCGAGGTGCCGTTCATCTTGGCGGTGTAGTTGCAGGTGCTGTCGATGGCCGACAGATTGCTGTCCAGGGTGTTCTGGCGGTTGGTGTTCTTGTTGCTGCCCTGCGCGCACCCGGTCACGTCGGTGGTGACGATGGCCGGGTCGTACGCGCGCGCCACCAGGCCGGGCGCAAACTGTGCCTGCAGGCCGTACTCACCACCAAAGGCCGACACCCACAAGGCCGAGCCGGTGGAGGAGTAAGACGAGCGCACGCCATCGGCGCGCACCGCGCCTACCGTGATCACGTTGAACAGGTTGTTGCGCGGATCACGGCCGGCGGGCACGCAGCCGGTGTTGCGGTTCTTGGTGTCGGTGGTGCAGACATCCTGGGTCTGGCTGATCGAGGCATTGTTGAAGTTGTTGCCGGCCGACTTCACGTAGATGCCGCCGCGGCCACCGCGCGTCCCCGACAGTGCCTGCTCATACGAACGAATCGTGTTTTCGCTGTACGCCAGCGGCAGGTTCGGATTGCCCGGGCCGGCGCCCCAGCTGTTGTTGAACACCTGCACGTCGGCCGATTCCGTGCCGTCCCACCAGGCGTACTCGATGTTGCTCTGCTGGTTGCCCAGGGCCGAGCGCGAAATCGGGTTGAAGCCCTTCAACGTCGCCGCCGGGGCTACACCGCGCACGCCCAGGTTGTTGGCGCCCACCGCACCGGCGATGCCACCGACCATGGTGCCGTGGTTGTCGACATCGGGATTGGTCGGGGTGGGGTTGTTCGAGCCATTGGTGAAGTTCTTGCCGGCTACAGCGGCCACGTTGGCCGCCAGGTCCGGATGCGCGATCTGCAGGCCGTCGTCGACGATGGCGATGGTGACGCCCTGGCCACGGATGCCATTGCGGAACAGGCCATCCACGTTCAGGTCGTTGCCTGCCACCGGCAGTGTGTCAGCCGGGACCGTCTGCCCGGTGTTGAGCAGGTGCCACTGTATCCCCGCCAGTGGATCGGCCTGTTGGGCCTGGGCGGTGACGGCCAGGCTGCCCAGTACCAGGGCAGTGGCGAGGGCCAGGCGCGCAGAGCGCGGTGGCGCGGAGCGTTGCGTGTGTCGCTTCATACACGAATCCTTCTGTTGTGAATCGGCATGGCAGGACGGCGGGGCGGAACTGCCCCATCGCAACGAGCCAAACGCGACACAACGAACAACCCCCTACCTCTTCACACCCGCAATGTGCGAATGTGCCAATTGCGTCACAAACGCTTAGTACGTCAAGTTATGACGGGGCACTCGAATGCCTTCACGCCATCATCGCGTGCTTGCTTCGAGGTACGGGAAACCTGGGTAATCGCATGCAGGTGAAGTCACACATGAAGAAGGCACGCCAGCGTGCCCGTGCACGCGCGGACCAGACTCCGCTCTCGGTTGCCGTCATCCGCAAGGTGGTGCTGTCCGTGCATACGCGCAGCCACGACTATGGCGACGATGCCGATATCGCCGAGTTGCTGCCCGAACTGGCAGCATTCGGCATCACCACGGTGAAACCGCTGCGCCTGCTGATGAAGAAATACCGTCGCGCACTGCTGCAGGAGGAACGGATCGTCATGCGACGCGCAGAGACGCTGCATCTGCGCACCGAGTGGCGGCCCGGTGGCATAGACGTGCATGCCAACACCAGCCGCTACGCCATCGGCGGCCTGGTCCGCACCAGCATGGAACACGAATTCGGCTTCGAGACGATGCTGCCCTTCCACGAGGTGCGCGAGGACGAGCCCGCGTAGCGCGGTGCCTGCCCGGTGGGTGTGGAAGCCCCGCCGGGGCATCATCGCGCGCCCTCACATCGCGCTGTGCTACTACAGCCCGTGCACCCTTCCGCACGGAGCACGATGATGGTCAATCCGCTCGCCCAGGCCCATCGCGGCCTCGGCACCACACTGTTCAGCCTGTTGAACCCGATACCCTTCGGTTTCTTCGTCGGCGCACTGATCTTCGACGCGATCTACCTCAACAGCGCCGAGGTGATGTGGGGCAAGGCAGCCGCCTGGCTGATCACCTTCGGCCTGCTGATCGCCATCGTGCCGCGCCTGATCAACCTGTTCGCGGTCTGGCGCCGCAACGGCACGGCCACCCGCATCGACCGCATCGACTTCTTCCTCAACCTGGTCGCGGTGGTGCTGGCCATCTGGAACGCCTTCGTGCACAGCCGCGATGCGTACGCCGTTGCGGTGCCGGGCACGATCTTGTCGGCGCTGACCGTGGCCCTGATTGCCCTGGGCCTGATCCTGCTGTCACTGCAGCCGCCGGTGCTGCAGGGAGGTCGTCATGGCTAAGCACATCCTGCCCACCATGGGCGCCCTGGCGCTGGCCGTGATGCTGTCGGCCTGCGCCGGCAAGGCTGAATACCATCCCGCCGACCAGTCGGGCCCGCAGCCGCCGCTGCCCAAGCCGGCCAACTTCCTGATGCCGCCGATGCAGGTGCCCAAGGGCGTCGGCTGGGCTGATGGACAGACCCCCACGGTGGCCGAGGGCCTGAAGATCGAACGCATCGCCGCCAACCTGCAGCATCCGCGGCGGCTGCTGACCCTGCCCAATGGCGATGTACTGGTGGTGGAGGGCAACGGCCCCGGCGAAGAACCGGTCACCACGCCCAAGCAGTGGATCGCCGGCAAGGTGAAGGCGCGCTCGGGCAAGGCCGGCAAGGGCGGCAACCGGGTCACCCTGCTGCGCCGCTCGCCGGGAACGAACACCTGGACCCAGCATGTCTACATCGAGGGCCTGCATTCGCCGTTCGGCATCCAGCTGATCGGCGACACGCTGTACGTGGCCAACACCGGCAACATCATGCAGTACCACTACGTGCCCGGCGAAACCCGCATGTCCGACAAGGGCCGCGAGTTCACCGACCTGCCTAGCACCATCAACCACCACTGGACCAAGGAACTGCTGGCCAGCCGTGATGGCCGCAAGCTGTATGTGGGCGTGGGCTCCAACAGCAACATCACCGAGAACGGCCTGGCCGTCGAATACCGCCGTGCGGTGGTGCTGGAAGTGGATGTGGCCACCCGCGGCAGCCGCATCTACGCCTCGGGCATCCGCAATCCGACCGGGCTGGACTGGGAGCCGAGCACTGGCCAGCTGTGGGCCGTGGCAAACGAGCGCGATGAGATCGGTGCCGACCTGGTGCCGGACTACCTCACCTCGGTGAAGGAAGATGGCTTCTACGGCTGGCCCTACAGCTACTACGGCCAGCACGTGGACGAACGCGTGCAGCCGCAGCGGCCGGACCTGGTGGCCAAGGCAATCGTGCCGGACTACGCCATCGGCTCGCACGTGGCACCGCTGGGCCTGCTGTTCTACACCGGCCAGTCGCTGCCGCCGCAGTACCACGGCGGTGCCTTCATCGGCGAGCACGGCAGCTGGGACCGCTCGCCATTGAGCGGCTATGAAGTGGTCTACGTCTCGTTCAAGGACGGCAAGCCGACCGGGCGGCCGCAGACCGTGGTCAGCGGCTTTGCATCGAAGGACGAGAAGACCCTGATGGGCGCACCGGTGGGCATGGCGATGGATGCCGAAGGCGCATTGCTGGTGGCCGACGACGTGGGCGACGTGGTGTGGCGGGTGTCGGCCAAGTAATTCTGTAGAGCCGAGCCCATGCTCGGCTTACGTGCGCAGCGCGGGGTTTCCGCGTACAGGTTGAAGAGAAGCCGAGCGTGGGCTCGGCTCTACAGTTCCGCGGTACTGCTGCGGAACCCGCTGAACACCGATTCCGCAGCAAATCCCACGCCGCCCAGCAGCACGCCGAAATACACCACCGTGGCCACCACGAAGCCGTAACCGGCCGCCACCGCCGCACCATCGCGCTGGATGAAGCCAATCGCAAACGACATCAGCGCCAGCGCCGGCAGCGTGTTGCTGAAGGGAATCGGTCCGGCCGGCGCCATCAGCAGCAAGGTCGCGAACACCAGCATCAGGTTGTTCAGGCGCATCATCTTCTTCGAGCGCACCATCACCGCAAGCCGCATCGGCCGCGACAGCCGCTCCATGCGGTGCACCCATTTCAGCGCACGGCTGAGGTTGGCCTTCAGCTTGTCGGTGGCGATCTCGCGGCGGGCCAGCTTCTGTGGCACCCACAGCGGGCGGTTGCGCACCCGGCTCAGGCCGATCAGCAGGATCGAGGCGCCAAACACCGTACTCAGCCCGGGAATCGACACCGGAATGATGAAGATGGCCGAGAGCAGGATCACGATCAGCAGCAGGCCCTCATCGCCCAGCGCGCTGAGCAGGGTGCCGACGCTCACCTGGTCGCCGGGCAGCTCGTCGATCATCTGTTCGATCTGCTGGGCCAGGGGCGCGCTGTCATTGGTTTCGGGGGCACGGTAGGTCATGCGTCGCAAGGTTCTCCAGGGAAGGGCGGTCAACGGGCCGTCCTGCGGTGGGGGACGCACAGGCTCCCGCAGTATCCCGGCCAACGTGGGCAAAGAGGTGAACCGGGCATGAGGGGGTAAACTGGCGTGCCCCGCACGAGTTGAACGCAATGGACATGGGCCGCCGGCAATCGACCATCGAACTGGTCGCCATCGACATGGATGGCACGCTGCTGGACACGTCGCACCAGCTCACCGCACGCGCTCGGCAGGCCATCGCGCAGGCGCGCGCACTGGGCGTGCACATCGTGCTGACCAGTGGCCGCCCGGTCCCCGGCCTGGCGCCGTACCTGCACGAGCTCGGCATCAACGGCAACGACGACTACTGCATCGCCTGCAATGGCGGCCTGGTGCAGCGCATCGGCACGCGCGAAACCGTGGTCGAGTATCCGCTCAGCTTCGACGACTTCCTGTTCTGCGAGCAGGTCGCCCGCGACCTGGGCGTGCACTTCCAGGCGCTGGACAGCCGGCGCATGTACACGCCCAACCAGGACATCAGCTACTACACCGTGGCCGACTCGCATCTCTCGCGGATGCCGCTGTCGTACCGCCGCGTGGAGGACATGGATCCATCGATGTCCTTCATCAAGCTGATGATGATCGACGCGCCGGACGTGCTGGATGCCGCCATCGCGCGCCTGCCCAGCGAACTGACCGAGCGCTTCGCGGTACTGAAGAGCGCGCCGTTCTTCCTGGAAGTGTTCGACCACCGCGCCGGCAAGGGCCCGAGCCTGCAGAAGCTGGCCGAGCACCTGGGCATCGACCGTGCCAACGTGATGGCCATCGGCGACCAGGAGAACGACCTGACCATGCTGCAGTACGCCGGCACCAGCGTGGCGATGGGCAATGCCATCGACGCGGTGAAGGCGGTGGCGCGGTTCGGGACCACCAGCAATGCCGACGAAGGCGTGGCACGTGCCATTGAGCGCTTCGTCCTGCAATGATCGGACGCACATCATGAGCTGGACTTTGATGATGTTTGCTCAGTCCTTCGCCAACGAGCGGTTGTCGGCGCAAGTTTTCTCCGAGTCCTACATCGAGCTATGGAAGATCGAGCGGGATCTCGACTTGCCGGCTTTGGATGACGTAGCGCTTTCAACGTGCCTGTCCAGCATCTTCTGTGCTGCTGACATGTATTGCGACGAAGATGTAGATCGCCATGCGTATGAGCTTGATGCCGCCCAGCTGCATGCTGCCGTTGTGGCTCTGATCGATGAGTGGAAGCAGTCCACGACTGCTCGCTAGCCTGGCTTGGATGTATACCTGCGTATAGCCCATACATCCCCATTACCATCTGCGCTGTACCACGGTGCAATGGCGGATGCGGCAGTGCGATGCAAGAATTTCGCACGTCGAAATCACTCCATCGAATTTTGAGGCAGAGGATCGTCTTCCTCTGCTGACCGTCGCGCACCGCGCCGTCACTCCCTCAACGCAATCGCACCGCCAGCCAGGGTACCGACACCGGTGCTGCAACGCGCTGGGCGTGCGCCTGCGCCGCTCTCTCCCTGCACCTGGATCTGCCCATGAACACCCCACCCACGACGCGCCTTGCCCTGGCCATCATCGCGGCCATCACCACACCTGCGTACGCCGCAGAAACGCACGACGCCGCGCTCGACACGCCCACCACGCTCAACGCCCTGCAGGTCATCGCCACACCGCGCGGTGCGGCCGTGGCACCGACCCAGGTGGTTGGTCCCAACCGCTACATCATCAAGGCCGAAGACCTCGACGCGATGGTCACCGGCAACAACGGCTTGGCCATGCTCAAGCAGGTGCCGGGCGCCAGCTACACCGCCACCGACGGGCTGGGCCTGGATATCTCGGCCACCAGCCTGTTCGTGCGCGGCTTCCGCATGAATGAAATGGGCATCACCTTCGAGGGCGTGCCGCTGAACGACAACGGCTTCCTCTCGCTTACCGGCACCAGCGTGGTGAACGTGGGCGTGCCCGATGGCATCGGCGCGATCACGGTCAGCCCTGGCGGCGCACCGGTCGGCGTGTTCTCCAGCAGCGTCAACGGCGGCAGCCTGGAATACCGCCTGCGCGACCTGCAGGACACGCCCAGCCTGCGCGTGAAGCAGGGTGTGGGCAGCAACAACACGTTGGTCACCACCGTATCGGGGCAGACCGGCCAGCTCGGCGAGCAGGGCCCGAAAGTGCTGGTCGACCTGCAGCGCGTGTCCGCCGACAAGTATCAGGGCGAGGGCACGCAGAATTTCCTGCGCGGTGACCTGAAGCTGCAGCAGGACGTCGCCTGGGGCGATGTCACCGTGTTCCTGTCCGACAGCAAGGCCAAGGTCTGGGGCTACAACAACATCTCCTTCGACATGATCCGCAAGCTGGGCTGGAAGGCCGACATCTTCTATCCCGATTATGCGTGGGCGTGGTACGTGGCCTCGCCGGAAAACGCGGACAAATCCTGCGGCGCCTACACCTGCGGTGAGCTGTCCGAACTGATTCCGTACGACACCGGCCAGACCACCCGCGACCGCGTGTCATCGATCAACCATCGCTTCCAGATCACCCCGGCGCTGAGTGGCAACGTGCAGCTGTACAACGCCAACAGCCACACCCAGGCCACGCTGACCGACCCGACCGTACCGTCGCCCAACGGCGCACCGTTCTCCGAACAGGTACAGACGCCGGGCCTCAACCGCCTGGGCAGCATGGTCAACCTGCAGTTCGAGACCGGCGCGCACACCTTCACCGCCGGCTTCTGGCAGGAGAAGAGCAAGGCTGCGGCCAAGACCGAGTGGTACCAGCAGCCACTGCTGGGCGAGGGCCCGCCGCTGAAGGCCACCGGTCCGTTCGATGTGTACGGTCCCGCGTTCAAGACCGACAACGCATCGAGCTGGGTGACCCGCTCGCGCCAGTTCTACCTGCAGGACGACATCGTGTTGAACGACACGCTGAAGCTGGGTGTCGGCTTCAAGGCCGTGGACTTCCGCACCCGCGGTGGCGGCCTGGGTGATGCCAAGGACCGGCCGGTGAACGGCACGCTGCGCGCGAAGAGCAACTTCCTGCCGCACGTCTCGCTGTTCTGGAGCCCGACCGAATCCACCGATGCCTTCATCGACCTGGCCAATACCATGAACGGCTATCGCGTCGCTCAGCGCGGCAACATCGGTTACACCGCCTCGGCGTGGACCATCACCGACCAGGAAGAGTTCGACCGCGTAGCGGGTACCCTGCGTCCGGAAAAGAACTGGAACCTCACCGTGGGTGCATCGCATCGCTTCGACCGGCTGACGATCACCGGCGACGTGTTCTACAACGACATCCGCAACCGCCTGCTGTCGGCCGCCATCGGCACCCAGTTCGCACAGATCAACACCGTGCGGTTGATGCCGAAGATGCACGTGATCGGTGCCGACCTTGGCACCACCGCCGACCTCACCGACCACCTGCAGTTCTACCAGGGCGTGGCCGTGGCCCGTTCGTACTACGACAGCGATTTCGCGGTGGGTGACACGGTGTACCCGATCAAGGGCAACGCCCAGCCGGGCTACCCACAGATCTCGCTGGTCAGCGACCTGTCCGCCCACTTCGGTGACTGGCGTTTCGGTGCCACCAGCACCTCGTACCTGCGCCAGCCCTTCACCTACGAGAACGACATCCGCGTGCCCACGTTCTGGCAGGTCAACACCTATGCTGCGTATCGATTCGGTGCGGACAGCCCAGTGCCCGGGCTGGAGCTGCGGCTGGACGTGAGCAACCTGTTCAATCGCCACAACATCGGCACCGCCACCATCGCCGGCTCGTCGTTCTCGGGGGACTACCAGACCCTGCAGCGCAGCGCGCCACGGCAGCTGATGTTCAGTACCTCGATGGCGTTCTGACCCCCTAGAAACGCCCAAACCCCGCCTTGCGCAATCAACAGGGATTTTCTGGCGGCGACGCAAGGTTCCCACAATGTTGCTGGGTCATGCTGTCGGCATGGCTCAGTACAACCCGCGAACCCCGCTGTTCGGCATCCGAGGCCCAGGACGGCCCCGGCAGGCGCCGTCCGTGGCGCCTGTGATCGACCTGCAGGCCGAGTACCACTTCTGGCACGTCTACGAACGCGTGGTCCGCCCGCTACCCGGCGGTGGGCTGCCGCAGGCCTGGCTGGTGTGCCAGAAGGTATATCGCGACCGCTGGCAGCACCCGGAGGACAGCGACGCGGCGGGGCTGTCGCGGGTGCTGTTCGGCGGGAACATGACGGCTGGCCGGGCATCGGAGCTGGCGGAGCTCCATGCGCTGGTCAGCCGTCGGGTGGCGTCGCTGGCGAGGCGGGGACGGGTGCATTCGGCAGCCTGATGCCTGCCCTTGGTGGGGTCGACTGTTAGTCGACCGCTCTTCGCATCTACCTCTCAGAAGGCCGCGCTTCGCGCGAGAGTCGACCAACGGTCGACTCTACCAATAGCCAACCCGACCGGCATTTCTAAGGCTTTCCCCGATCCAACTGCCGGTAGCCGATCGCCTCAGCCAGGTGCGCGGTCTGGATACCCTCGCAACCCGCCAGATCGGCAATCGTGCGCGCCACGCGCAGAATCCGGTGCATCGCACGTGCGGAAAGCTGCAGACGCTCGATGGCCTGCTCCAGCATGTCCTGATCTGCCTCGCTGAGTCGGGTACAGGCTCGCAGCGCCGCTGGCGGCAGATGCGCATTGAGCCCGCCACGCGCCTGCTGCCGGGCATGGGCGGCTTCCACCCGTGCACGTACCGCAGCACTGGGCTCACCCAGTGGCGTGCTCTCCCGCAGCTCCACGGCATCCATGCGCGTCACACTGATATGCAGGTCGATGCGGTCCAGCAGCGGGCCAGAAACCCGCGCACGGTAGCGGTTGATGCGCTCATCACTGCACAGGCAGCGGTTACTGCGGTCGCCGGCCCAGCCACAGGGGCAGGGATTCATCGCCGCCACCAGCTGGAATCGCGCCGGATACTGCACGCTGCGTGCCGCGCGGGCGATGCGGATGTGGCCGGATTCCAGCGGCTCTCGCAGGGTTTCCAACGCACTGCGGTTCCACTCTGGTAGCTCATCCAGGAACAGCACGCCGTGATGGGCCAGCGAGATCTCGCCGGGGCAGGGCGGATTGCCCCCACCCACCAGCGCCGCCGCACTCGCGCTGTGGTGCGGCGCCCGGAACGGACGCTGTCGCCAGCGCCGCGGATCCAGCCCCTCACCGCTCACTGAGGCAATCGCGGCCAGCTGCAACGCCTCGGCTTCCTCGGTGTCCGGCAACAGGCTGGGCAGGCGTGAGGCCAACAGTGTCTTGCCGCAGCCAGGGCTACCGATCAGCAAGCAATGTATGGCACATTACACCCCATGACATTGGCCTACACGTACATCCGCTTCTCTACGCCCGAACAAAGTGACGGGCATAGCTTGGAAAGACAGCAAGCAGCTATCGATGCGTTTGTACGCGAGAAGAACTTGACGCTCACGGAGAGCAGTGCATTCCAAGACTTGGGCGTCTCCAGTTATCGAGGCGCCAACCTGCGCAACGGCTTGGGGAAGTTCATTGCAGAGGTAGACGCTGGCCGAGTGCCAAAGGGTTCGTACCTCTTGGTTGAGTCGCTGGACAGGCTCTCTCGCCAGAAGGTGATGGATGCACTGTCTTTGCTGGTGTCTCTGATTGACAAAGGCATCAGGATTGTCCCGCTTAATGATGACGGGGCGCAGGTGCTGGATAAGGAGTCGGGGCTCGCGCCGCTGGTCATGGCGCTGAGTGTCATGCATCGCGCCAATGAAGAGTCTGAAACGAAGTCCAAGCGAGTGAAGGCAGCGTGGCAGGCGAAGCGTAGGAATGCTGCGAACAAGCCCGTTAGTCGTAGAGCCCCGGAATGGCTGAAGTTCGATGAAGCGACTAGCTCGTTCAAACCCATCCCGGAACGCGTCGACGCAGTCAGAAAAATATACGAGTTGGCCGATGCCGGTCTTGGGCGCGGGCGCATCGTGAAGTACCTCAACACCAACGGCTTTGTCAGCTTCCGAAATCCTGATGAGGGCTGGCAAAACTCATCCGTCTCAAAGATTCTTCGAAATCGCTCCCTCATAGGCTTCTATCAGCCCCATCGCATGTATTACGACTCGGCGACGGGTGTAAAGAAGCGAGTACCTGACGGCGACGAGGTGCCGGACTACTACCCGAAGGTGCTTGACGAAGACCTCTTCCTGCGAGTGAACGCGAGGCAGTACGCTCCGATTGCTTCACTCGTTGGTCGGCAGGGGGAGACGCTGACGAACTTGTTCACTGGCTTTGTGTACTGCCACTGGTGCGGCGCTCCAATGTCCATGGCGAACAAGGGACCCGGACGCAAGGGCGGACGCTACCTTGTATGCTCCAGGGGGCGCCGTGGCAAGGATTGCAAGTACAGGTCGTGGAAGTACGATGACGTGGAGATGTACGTTCTCTACGCCCTGCGGCAGCTTGATTTGGCAGCTGTGCTCGCTGGTGTGGACACCAACCAGCGTCGGCAGCAAATCCGTACTGAACTCGCGCGTGTTTCGTTGGAGCTGGCCGAGTCAGAACGGCGACTCGCGAGTCTATCCGAGGAGCTTGTTTTGCAGGCCCCCACCAACATTAGGACCCTTGTCAATGTGATTGCCACACTGGAAGGGGTGGCGGATGAGCAGAGGAAACGCGCCGAAGAGCTCCAAACGGAAGATGCGGCTCTTGGAATGACCGTTGACGACCCCGGCACATTTGCTCAGAACTTGTTGCGCCTGTACGACGAGATGGCGTCAGCGCAGACGCAGCAACTCTATCTTCTCCGGGTCAGGCTTAGGCAGCACATCTCGCGCCTTCTGAGTCGGATTGACGTCATGGCTGTGGGTAAAGGGGAACCAACTGTTACGAAGGACGGTAACAATTCTCCCAAGCTCTTCCTCACATTCAAGGATGGTCGACGAAGAATGGTGCTGCCAATAGGCAGGAACAGTGTCCACATCGCGGACCTGCCCCCCGCTGCCTAGGTCTACTCGATAAGGCAGAGAGCTCGACTCTCTGCCTTAAGGGCCTAATGGCCGGTAGGTACTTCGGTCACAAGTCGACGAAAAGCCAAACTTGTTTGGACCTCGCACTCATCGTGGCGTGAACTCGATGGCATCCGTAACCGCAATTCCATTCAAGCGACCACCGACGACTGCCACGCCAAACCCACAGACGTAAGCGCCTCTATTGTCCATCATCGGGGAAGAAGCCCCGCCCTTCATCAGAGAGCCCTCATTCACTCTTGCATTGGTTGCTTGCCCCGACGAACGGAAGAGTAGTCCATCTGTTGAGCTAGCGGTCTGTAAGGTCCCTGAGAACAGAGTCTCGTTGGCAGTCTTGATTGGGACGATTACATTCTTGGCGAGCCCTTCAAAGTAGACGACTTGACCATTTCTCAGTCGGCTAGGGTCAGTCGTGCGGTCAATGAGCCCGCCGGATGCATCGATACTTCCGTTCCTGACGGCATGCACTAAGTCGACTTTTAACTCGATGCAGGAGCTCGTCTGCCCTCGTTGAACTCCGGGGTAGCGTGCGAGGTAGCTGGGCAAATCGGCGGCAATCTCATCGAGGGAATGTGACCCTGAGTCACGCGCGCAGGCTGTTACGTTGACGAGAGCAGCGGACAGAATGGCAATGCCAATTGATATGCGCTTCGGTTGCCCAGGGGCCGAACGGTTCAGAGGTTGGTTCATCGTTGGAAAGCATCCTTGTTGATGGCTGGACTAGGAAAGAGACGGTGAGACTTCCGGTAGCTCGCCAGTTTGGGTCCATACGTGACCGGAGCGGGGCTCTCGCATTGAGTGATAGCTCGCTCCAGTCACGGTAGCTCTGGCTGCTTAAAACACATGCACCTTAGCAAGCACAAGAACCCTGGGAATGCCTGTCCTGCAAGGGTTTCGGCGACTTATCAGTTGCCCGTTCTCGCAAGAACTAACAATGCTCCAGCGGGCATCGTGCTACAGATAATGTAGCATACGGCAGTGCTCGAGATGGCCATCCTGTAGACCGCTACAGGATGGTCTCCGTCTCGGCTTATGGCGCTCCCAAAACTTCGCAGTCTGTTCACCAAGCGCTTGAAGGACGCGCGCTTGGCATTGGGCATCTCGCAGCGAGAGCTTGGGCGGCGGATTGGGTTGGCGGAGGATGTCGTGTCCAGTAGGGTGACAAGGTACGAGCTGGGAACTTCTGAGCCAGATTTCGCGACCGCTGGTAGGTTGGCGAAGGAGTTGGGGGTGCCACTTGCTTACCTTCTTGCTGACACCGAAGTACTAGGTGACATCATCCTTCTTGCTGCGACGCTGTCACCAGCCGAGCAACGAAAGTTGGCTGCTGAGTTGCGGGCCGGTCGTGCAGGGAAGCCCTCATCGTCTGCATAGAGGAGTCCGAGTGAAGATTCAGATTCGTTGCGTCGATGAGCATGGCAACTACATTCGTACTCTGACGGGAGAGGCGCTGCCGCCCCACCCCCGCCTAGTGGCACCTGTGGACTGCCAAGTTGCCCTGACTGATGATGATTTCAGTCGGCTGAAGCGTGCCTTCCTGCGTTTCACGCGCTCTATCGAGGCGCGCCAGACCATCGGTGACATTGGCCTAGCATTCAATAATGGGCAACTATTGGCCTCGAGAAAGCCTAGGCACTCTGACGTCAAGGTGCTTGCCATGGAGATGCGGCCTTTCTTTCTTGAGAAAGACCCTCTCTGCTTCACCAAACTTCTTTCGCTGCGTTCGCTTGGGGCGGTGGAGAACTTGCGGCCTTGCTTGAGACAACATCGCCTGCGATGGGAGAACAGTGCTTTCGAGGGCAGGATGTCGATGGCTGTTGATGGCGCGAACTTGAACACGTCTGCCGTGGTGAGGGCATGGTTCAATGACGACTTCTTCCACTCCGAGTCGGACAGAACCAGTGAGCTTTCACTAGCCCAGCTCGTTTCGTACGCGGGCGGGGAAGACCAGGCTATGTCGCTTCTAACTCATCATATGATTGAGTCGCTCAGGGTGGTGGCTGAGTTCTTCCAAGACATCTACGACGTGTCCGCTGAGTTCAGGGTGTGGTCGGCCACCGTCCCGGGATGGACTAAGAAGAGCTAGGTCTCTTGTTCGCGAGCAGCTTGCAAGGCTCGATAGACGCTACTTCGACCAATTGCAAATCTCTCAGCCAATTGTTCAATGCTGAAGCCTTCTTCCAGTCGCATCTTCCTAATGCGTGCCTCTTGGGCTTCAGTGAGCGCCTTCTTGCGTCCGAATTTGGTTCCGTTC
This sequence comes from Stenotrophomonas sp. YJH_SMC_81, assembly GCF_059370875.1. Lineage (NCBI taxonomy): Bacteria > Pseudomonadati > Pseudomonadota > Gammaproteobacteria > Lysobacterales > Lysobacteraceae > Stenotrophomonas > Stenotrophomonas sp. YJH_SMC_81. The sequence goes on from NZ_JCAFUB010000002.1 coordinate 58,974, forward strand.
TTTTGAGCGAGAGCAATGCCATCACGTTGGCGTTCGGCGCGGATGTCGGCCTCGAACTCTGCAAACGCCCCCAAGAGATTGAACATCAGCTTGCCCTCAGAGGAGTTTGTATCCAAACCCTGGTCGAGGACGCGGAGGCTGACGTTCTTGTGCTTAAGGTGGTCAGCTATTCTGGCGAGGTCCAGTACGGAACGCGCCATGCGGTCGAGGCGGGAAACGACTAGGACATCGCCATCTCGCACATAGTCAAGGGCGTCTTGAAGTGCAGGGCGATTTTCGGCTTGGCGTCCTGAGCGCTTCTCTTGGTAGACCCTGGTGCATCCTGCATTCGAAAGTTTCTCCAGTTGCACGTCTAGAGACTGGCCTGCTGAGCTGACACGTGCGTAGCCGACGACTTCCATCTTGGTTGTCCCAGAAACTCTTAGAGGTTGTGATAATATCATTTTGGGATGAGTTGTGGAACGGTGGTTCGGTAGTCCCATGAGGTATACAAATTGAGAACTCCACGCCGCCATGGAAGGCTATGCTGCACACATGAGAACGCCACCTGCACTCGTTACTCCCGCGTTGCTGACTTGGGCCAGAGAAGCGGCTGGATTGAGCGTCTCCGGCTTGGCGGGAGCTATTGGTCAAGCGGAAGAGCGTGTATTGGCTTGGGAAGAAGGAATCGAGCAGCCGTCCATGGCTCAGCTGCGCGACATCGCGGACAGGCTGAAAAGGCCAACGGCAACTTTCTTCCTTCCTGAGCCTCCGCCCGAGAAAGGACGGCGACAAGTCGACTTCAGAACTCTTCCGGAGACTAGTGAATCGGGAATGGGTGTCGCATTGGAGCTAGAGCTCCGACTGGCCGAGCTTAAGCGTCAGGATGCGTTGGACTTGGCTGAGGAGCTTGAGGTCCCATTGCCTGAGTTCACCTTTAGGGCATCTCTTAAGGATGACCCTGAAGTCGTTGGTTCCAAGCTCAGGCGCTGGCTGGATGTCCCGGCTCCCGGCAACCGACTTTGGCGCGACAAGTACACGGCGTTGAAGACTTGGCGGGAGGCGATTGAACGAGTGGGTGTTCTCATCATGCAAGCCTCCGGTATTCCGGTGAGCGTGATGAGGGGATGCGCGTTGGCGTCTTTCCCGCTGCCAGTCGTCATTGTCAACGGGGGTGACGCACCGGCAGGTCGCACCTTTACCCTGCTTCATGAGCTCGGCCACCTTGCACTGGGACAAGACAGTCTCTGTGACGTTGTGGATGGAACTGGAACGCGTTCGCCCTTGAAGGAGAGCATTGAGGTCTTCTGCAACCACATTGCCGGCGCCGCATTGGTCCCCATGGATGCGCTCCTAAGCTCACGGACCGTCGTTGAGGGACTGCGGCGGAACGCAGAAGGTGAGTGGGATGATTCCTCCTTAATTGAACTATCAAGGCAGTTCGGTACCTCTTCAGAGGTTGTGCTTCGTCGTCTAGTGATTGGGCGTGCCGCATCCCCTGACTTCTATGGAAATTGGCGAGCTCAACAACAGCGGGCAATGGAAGGGGCCTCGAGCGACGACGGAGGGTTCGTTGAGTACTTCCGGCGTGTGGTGAATCACAACGGGAGAGTATTCACCCGCTTGGTGGTTGATGCGTACCAGCGTGAGCTCATTACAGGGACTGAACTCTCTCGCATGTTAGGGACCAAGCTTTTGCATCTGCCGAAAATTCAGGCGGAGGTAGGGATGCCGGAGACACTTCGATGAGCTATAGCTTTGATACGAGTGCACTCATAGAGCCTTGGACTCGCCGATATCCCCCGGACCTGTTCCAGCCCATTTGGGGGTGGCTGGAGAACCTGGTCGACCAGGGGCACGTGGCTGCTATTGACGAAGTCAGGCATGAACTCCACCGACAGGAAGACGAGCTATCGGCTTGGACGAAAAGTCAGGAAAAGCTGTTTGTACCTGCCAGCGCAGATGTGCAGACCGCACTGAGGGATGTTCTCATCGCTTTCCCGAACTTGGCAGACCATGAGCGAGACAGGTCCGGTGCGGACCCGTGGGTGGTCGCATACGCTCTTTCGGCGGGGAGAAGCGTCGTTACCTACGAAACGATGGGGAAGGCTTCAAAGCCTAAGATTCCCAATGCTTGCGCCCACTTCGGCATTGGGTGCCTATCGTTGGTTGACGTGCTTCGCCAGACTGGCTATCGCTAGCCCGCCCAGCTGTGCGTATTGACTGACAGTCAAAAAATATTGACAGGACCCTTCTGAGCCCCTATCTTGGGTCCTAGGCCGAGTGACATCGCTCGGTTGATGTTCTCGGTGGTATGAGTTCCTCCTTCTGTTCGCTGAAAGCAAGAGCTAGCTAATCGGTTCTCGATGAAGTGAGAACGCTTCATGTCCATTCATGGAGCTATGCGCTGTGCACACGTCTCGAGCCTAGGCCCGATTCGTCGTACGAAGTGATGTGCAAGTTGATGGGCACGTTACAGAGCGTTTAATGGTGATTGGCTTGTTGTATCGGGTTGGCCCCTTCCGGCTTCTTGCTATGGGCACGGGCAATGTCGCCCGGATTGAAGGAGAGTCCATTGGACGCTCGCACGACAGAGAACAGCGTTGCAGTACTCAAACGTATTCGTGACGCTCATCAAGGCCAACTCGATACAAGTGTTATCGCGGAAATTGACGCTGTCATTGCCCTGCTTGAAAAGAGCAACGACATCGAGAAATTGAAGGCCAAGGAGACATTGGGCTTTCGGGTTCTTACGCTAATCGCGGACTTAGTTCGGTTGTTGACGAACGTGTCCGAACTGATGAAGTGAAGGAATAGGCGATGCACAACAAGCCTTTCATGTTTTCTGGAGGTTCCTCTTATGAACATCGGGAGCGCGATACGCATGTGTCGCATTCGTCGTCAGCTAAGCCAAGCGGAACTGGCGCAGCGCGCAGGATGTTCGGTTTCATATCTGTCGCTTCTGGAGAACTCCAAGAGAGACCCCACGCTATCTACTGTGTCTTCTATAGCCAGTGCGTTGGGTATCCCGACAGAGATTCTGTTCTTCTTGGGTGCCGAGAAGGGCGAGCTTGCCGGTCTCAATGCCGAGCTGGCCGGTCAGTTGGCCATGGTGGCATTGGACCTGCTGAATGAGCCGAGTGCCCCCCCCTAGCTACCCTGATGGCAGCATCCAAAGCCTCGCGGCGCTGTCTCGCACGCTCGGCGTGCCAGCCGACAAACTACTGCAGATAGCCAAAGATGCCGACAATAGCTACAGATTGGCAAAGCCAATCGTAAAAGCTGATGGCTCTGTGAGACGTCCTGTCGACGCCAGGGTGAAGCTGAAAGGCGTCCAAGTCCGGATTAAAGAGCGGATTCTGGACCAAGTCAGGTTCCCGGACTACCTCACCGGAAGTCTCAAAGGGAAGGACGCAGTTGCAAATGCTCGTCTGCACGTTGGAGCGTCGGTGGTCGTGTGTGAGGACGTAGCCGGCTTCTTTCCGGCCACCAGTTCACCGGCCGTGCTTGGCATCTGGCGAGGATTCTTCGGCTTCTCCACTGAGGTGAGCGAACTGCTGACTCAGCTGACTACGCTGAACGGGGCATTGCCTGAGGGGGCCGTAACGAGTTCCCATCTCGCAAATCTGGCCTTTTGGCGCGAAGAGCATGCTTTGTATGAGGAGCTGCATCGTGAGGGCATTCGCTATTCCCGATATGTTGACGACGTATCGGTGTCGTCTGTGAATCAGCTCAGTAGACAGGAGCTTGCTGCTTGCATATCTCGCGTCTATACGATGATGGGGCGGAACGGATATCGCCCCAAAAGAGCAAAGCAGCAGATTCAGTGGGCTAATGGCCCTGTTCTAGTGACAAAGCTTCAGACTAATACCCGAGTCGCCCTTACGAAAAAGGAACGACACGCGATACGGGGGGCTGTGCATGGCCTGGAACGGATGGCTCTAGCCGGGCCTTCAGATGAGCTGCTGAGGCGCCTGAGCAGTGTGTCGGGGCAAGTTGCTCGCCTGCGACGACTTCATCCAAATGAGGGCCAAATGCTGAAGGGTAGGCTTGATGCGCTCAGAAGACTGCTGACAGCAGCAGTCTAGGACAGGCGAGCAATCTTGGGCTTAGTGAAGGCGCTGAAGCTGCTTTGACGTCATGTTCTCGACTACGACACCTTCGAGGCCCGACGGGCGAATGAAGAACACGCTGTTACCCCGCTCGTTCGGCCATGAGCCAATGTCCTTAGCCAAATAGGACGCAAGACCGTCGCTGTCGGTCACCTTTCGGACATCCGTTCTCTCCGCCGCAGACATCGTCTGTCCGTGTTCGTCACGAAGCCATTCTGCTGTGCGAATCACTGCGGACCTAAGACGTTCCTCGCATACATCCTCCAAGTCGTGCACCAGCACGTGGAAATGTAGCCTGCCTCTCAGTTCCTGGCTGAGTTGGTGCCTTTCCGCGACGACCGTAGCATGCATGCCAGCCCTCTTCCTCGACCATCTAGGTCCCCACATCTCTCTGTTGATGTACTTCGTTGCTTCCCAAAGAGCCTTGATGCATTGGGAGTCGGAATAGGGACGCATGAATGACAAGGTCCACAGGTATGAGTCTTTGCTGAGTTCGGATAGGAACTGCCTCCACCCCTCCACGCAAGAATTCTTCTTCTTGTGCTCTGCCGTGTTCCATGGTGCAGGTTCAACCTGCAGTACTCCGCGATACCTCGAATAGTTTGAAATTGTTTCTTTGTGCGTCATGTTCGTCTACAAATTTTGGATGCTTCTTCCCTTTATTGGGGTGGGGACCTGACTGCGGGTCTAGCCTCAGCAGCGGGTGGCGGAACTGCCACAACGAATATTTAGAGCCGAGTGAGCAACGCTGCAAATTCTCCAATTTGCTGCTTTTCAAAAAGGGGTGTAATGGCTTCCAAATGGAATAGATGGTGCCCACCGGCGGCCGCCACTTCCAACGCGCGCCGCGCATGCGCTTGCCCGCGCACGTCGGCCAGATCGGGCAGTGGCAACGGTGTCGTGTCCACGCGCTCCACGGACGGCAACAGGCGCGGATTGCCCAACCCGGCGCAGCACTCCAGCAGCGTGCGCGCCACACGTACATCGGCGTGCTCGGCCAACGCGGCCTCTGCGGCATTGCCCGGCGGCACCACCAGGATGCGCCCAGCGTCAGCCGCTGCAATCGCAGCGGGCAGCGCGCCCGCCACCGGCCGCAGCTCGCCGGTCAGGCCAAGCTCACCCAGGAACTCGTATTGCAGCAGCGACTGCGGATCGATCTGGCCACTGGCTGCCAGAATGCCCAACGCGATGGCCAGGTCGTAACGCCCGCCTTCCTTGGGCAGGTCAGCGGGCGCGAGGTTGAGCGTGATGCGTCGCTGCGGAAAGTCGAAGCGCGCGCAAAGAAGGGCGGCACGCACGCGCTCACGGGATTCACGCACGCTGGTCTCGGCCAGGCCGACAATCTGGGTGGCAGGCAGGCCACCGGAGAGATGCACTTCCACCCGCACCAGCGGGGCATCGACCCCGGCGCGGGCACGGCTGTGGACCAGCGCCAGGCTCATGTGTGGTTTCCTGCGGAAGGGCGCTTGATGGTGCGGCGGGCGTTCCGCTTGGGCTATCGGGAATTGCTGGTGAAGCGGCTAGGGGGATTCCGGCAGACCGTTGGGGTGCGCCTGTGCGCTTCGTAGCGGCCGGTGTTCGCGATCGAGTGTCGGAACTCAACCGGTATGACGTGGAACAACGCCGGGGAATAGGCCGTTGCCGCTCGCCCGGGCCGGCCTTTCACCTCACTGGATCTGCGCCCGGGAGACTGCGGAATTCCAAGAGAATTCCCTATGAAGTGCTTTTCGTACAGGCATTTACATTTCACCGGAACTACAGACATTTACTTGAAGGTAAGCAAAAGGGGCGCTAAAATTCACCCAACACACCCGCCAAGCCTCTGACGCGCCAGTTCGCGACATGCTCAAATTGGCGGGTTTTTTTTGCCTGCTGATTGGAGTCGGGATGACCCGCTACCGCAAACCGCCCCTGTCGATTCAGGAACAGTTGGATCTGCTCCAGCAGCGCGGGCTTGCCATTGGTGATACCGCCAATGCCAATCGATACCTGCAGCGTGTCGGCTACTATCGTCTTATGGGCTATCTCTACACACAGCGCATGCCCGGTAGCGACAATTTCCGCGATCAAGCGACATTCGAAGAAGCGATAAGCCTCTATGAGTTCGATAGAGCGCTTAGAGACCTGGTGATGGAGGCCGTCGGCCATATCGAGGTCGCAACGCGGACCGTGCTCACGTACCACTTTGCGCATGCGAGCGGCGCCTTCGGCCATCTGGAAGCGTGTAATCTGACCTTCGCTGGACAGGAGCATGCAGATTGGCTGGATGGCGTCGAAAGTGAAGTGGTGCGCTCCAGGGAGACGTTCATTCGGCACTACCGGGACAAGTACACCCCACCGGCGTTTCCCAAAGTACCGGTTTGGATGGCAACGGAAGTCATGTCGCTGGGGTCGCTCTCCCGCCTCTACAAAGCGCTTCGTACCCGTGAGCAGAAAGCTGTTGCGGGTGAGATGGGCCTGGCAGCCCCCGTCTTCGCGAACTGGCTGCATGTCACCAGCGTGGCGCGAAACGTCGTTGCACATCACAGCAGGCTTTGGAACAAGGAGCTCGGTGTTTCGGCGGTTCGTCCTCGGTCGGCGGGATGGTCTGAACATGAGGCACCGTATGCGCCGAACCGCTCCTTCTTTCTGTTGCTCCTGCTTCGCAAACTTCTGGAAGCGACAACCGCTGATTCCAAGGATTGGCGTGAACGTGTCGACGCCCACCTCGCGGCTGGCCTGACGAACGAAGTTCGAGTGAAGAGCCTCGGGGCTGCGGCAGGATGGCAGGGGCACCGCCTGTGGCGCGGGTGAGACCAGGAGTCGCCTTTGCTGTCGAGAGAGCTTTCGGTGGCTTCGTGTTATGGATGGCCGGTCGGGGGGATTCTCGTCAATCGCGGTGCGGCGCCCCAAGTAGACACCGCTGCTCATCAGGCATCGCCCCATTGAAGCGCCCAAACCGCGCCTCAACCCACGAAGGTCCCGCACTTTCCACCAGCAACCGCCCCTGGCTCTGATGCAGATCCAGCCAGCGCTCGAAGCTGGTGCGCAGACGCTCGATGTCCGGCGCCCGCCACCGTGCATCGGCAGGCATGCGGATCAGCACGCGCGAGGGCGCATTCTCCACCTCCATCACCAGCACGCCCTTGCATCGGATCTCGAAGGACGTTGCTCTGGCATGGCGTGTATGCAGTTCAAAACCCTCGTGGGCCTTCGCGGTCACGAAGCCGAGCGCATCACTGTGCAGCAGGCGGTAATCGGCCGGCTGCAGCTTCTGGTAGGCCCACACCTGATCGCTCGCAGGCTCAGGCCACTCCACCCACATCGCGCCGATCACCGCGATGCACACCGCCGCAGCGGCAAGGCCGTGCATCTTCATTCGTCACCCCGCACACAGGCAGATAGGTCCGCGCCATAAGCGTGCTCAGTCCTTGGGTCGCATCCGCTCGTGGATGAAGGCGGTCAGCGCCAGATCGGCCATCACCAGCCCCTCCATCACCCGGTCGCCGACGTACTGCTCCGGCTCACCGTTCTGGCGCGTGCGCTCGGCCGCCAGCAGGATCTCCTGCACGATGCGCTGGCCGGTGAGCGCGCAGTCGGCGTCGGACAACGCCATCTGCCGGCTGCGTAGATGGTGCCGCTCGGGCCAAGGCTGGCCGTCGGCCGCAGCGCCCGCGCCGATGGCGTGCAGGATGGCGATGAGGCTGTTGGGGGCCAAGGCCGCAGCGGCCGAGGGCGCTTGCGGGATCGGGCGCGGGGGCGGGGAGTGCGGTGTGGTCATGGCGGGCTCCGTGCATGCAGGCAGAAGCCGCCACCGATAAAGGTGGCGGGCAGAGCGTGGCTCGAAAACCGGTGTGTGATGATCGCCGGTGGGCACGAGGCCCCCACGCCCCGCCCGCCATAGCCGGCAGACGGATTGCCAGCCGGCACCACGCAAGGTGATGCCGGCTGGCAAGCGCAAACTTCATCACAACAACGGGTTTTCGAGTCCCGGCCACCGATGCACGGTGGCGCAGTAACGATTACCTGCTGTTGTGCGGAATGCCAACGGGTAGGGGTCAATGCCGCCAAAACCCGAGACGCTTTTGGCATTGTCGCATAGCGTCGGATGGGGCGAGAGCCTTGGCGTGCTTGGCGCAGCGGCACTTCTGGGACGGAGTCGTCAGAACCTTCCGTTGGAGATGCAAGGCGCGGCAAATGCGACAGCACTCGCCCATCGGATATGTGTGATCGCTCATGTAACCTAACCGCTGCGAGACCCGCTAGATGGTTTAAATGACCTCCTTCCTATTGAACCCACCGAGTGCCGCGCGCAATCTGGCTACTGCTGCAGTGACTCAAGATCGTCCTGCCTGCAGCAGGAGGGTTCGGCAGCGTTCAACTGGATTCCACGCACTGGCGCAGGCCAAACAAGGACCACTGCACGTGTCACGCCGCAGCCGACTGCTTCTCTGCGCGGGTCTGGTCCCGCTTCCGTGGTTCCTGTTCTGGACCAGCGTTGCCGCCGTGTTTGCGCCGGGCTACAGCCCGCTTGCACAGCACGCCAGCGAGTTGCTGCAGGCGCCAACGCTTGCAAGCATCTGCGGCAGGATCGCGGCTATCGGCTCCGGTATGGGCTTCGTGGCGTTCTCCATCGGGGTATGGCGAGAGTCCGGTCGCCGGATTGCAGTCGGTGCAATCTGCTGGTTAGTTTTTGGCATTTCCATGCTGACCAATGGGCTCTGGCCCATGGGTCATCCGATGCATGGCTTCTACGCCATCGGTATCGCAAACATCATTGCACCGGCGATGTCGCACATCGAACTGAGCGCGTGGTCTGCCAACCGAAGGGCGTACGCCGTGACTGCTATGGTGAGCATCGCGAGCATCGTCTATCTCTGGTTGAACGTGGTGGGGGCGGATCCGGAAGGCTTCCGGGGGCTGACACAGCGCCTGTTCTCGTCGATCAACTCGCTGTGGCCGTTCCTGGTTGCACTGTATCTGCTGCGAAGGGGTTCAAGCGCGTTGAAGGCGGAGCCTGCGCATTGATGCTGGCACCTCGGTGGCAAGAGCGGAAGGGGCGCGCGCCTTCTGCTATAAGTAGGGCAACCGCGCCCAGAGGGCCTTTTGGAAGATTGTGGGCTCATGGAGTTGTACTGGCGCTTGTTCACCAGTTGCACATCGCAGCAGGCGGCTGTCAAGGTCGCGGCGCGGATGTTTGAGCAAGCAGGTCTTGAAGTCAGCAATCTCCACGCCGAGCCATATCACAAGGGCGGCTTCGTGGTGAGTGCCTGCTCCCGTCATGCTGCGCAATCGTGGCCTGAGTTTGTGGTTCTTGCCCTGGCTTCGGCACAGTGCACCGGCCGCGGATGGCTCCTGAGTGGTTCAATTGCGGAAGAGCTGGATGCTTGGTCCAGCCATTCCTTGGTTTCCGGTGTTTCGTCTATCCATATCCAGACAGAAGGGCGGGAGTGACGAATCGCTGGAGTAGATGCCTGGTTCCGGCATGGAACTGCTCTAGAGACCACGGCCGCTAGCCGGTTATCATCTTGCGGTAGCGCGGCAAGAGTCGAGCTTGAGAATCTTGCATCGCCTATCCAGCCGGCCTGACGGGGCTCACACTTTCGTGTCGGTGCTCCACGATATGGAAGGCTCTTGCGATTGATGCCCGCTCTTGGCTGAATGCAAACGTGCCGGCGCCAGACAACGCGACCCGGAATGCTAGAGGCCGCTCTCGATCCGAAGCGGACGTTCGTCCCCTTCAGCCCTACGCGACACCTGCCAGTCCAGTGATTCGTCTACCTGAGGTTCTTGGTTCTCAATGATCGATTTGCCTTGTCCATCGTGTGGCTTCCTGACCCTGGAAGACGTCTACGGGTCCCACGCCATATGTCCGATCTGCAACTGGGAGGATGACGGAGTGCAACTTGCCAACCCCACATCCACCGGCGGAGCCAACGGCGAGTCTCTGGCGCAAGCGCAGCAGAATGCTCTTTCCAGTTTCCCCCTTGGCGTCGAGGTCGCAAGCGGCTTTCGCCGCGGATCTGGCTGGCGCCCTTTGTCCAGCACGGAGATCGGGCACTACGAAGCTCTAAGGGGCGGCAATCACTGGCACAGCAAGAGTGTCTCGTACGAGAAGGAGGCTTACTGGTCGATGCTGGGCGTTCTTTCGATCTGAAGCACTTCGCGGCCCAACTCATGGCGTTCGCGAATGTCCACCACTGGCCGAGAGCGGACATTGGCTCGCGCAGGGTATTTCCTGTGGATCACTGACCGGCCAGCGACCCGTAGCGGACATGGCCCAGGTGTGTTGAACGTGGATTTGGCGGGGCGTCTGATGCTATGCCTGCATCTGGTCATGCGCCGGCTTGATGGCCGAACCCAGCCGCCCTAGGATCGCGCTGTATCAGGCGAAAGCACGCCGCATGGTGCTTTGTGGGCAGGTCGGCCGTAATCTGACATCAACGATGCCTACGCACTGGATTCCAATGGCCGCATTCGATCATTCCCTGGTAACCCTCAGATTCTTCGGGGACGACCTCCTGCCCGAAGAAGTCAGTGCCTTGCTCGGATCCACTCCAACCGCATCGCATCACAAGGGCCAGGAACTCAGAGGCAACCCATCAGGCACCGTGCGCATCGCCAGGACTGGCAGCTGGCAACTTGATGCGGAGCGTCGTGAGCCTGAAGATCTGGACGCTCAGATCTTCGAAATCCTCGATCAGCTCACCGGCGATCTCGCCGTATGGCAGTCTCTGGCACGCTTCCGACCTGATCTGTTCTGCGGTCTTTTCATGGGCAGCAGCAACGGTGGTGTCTCGCTTTCGCCTCGCGCGCTGCTCGCCTTGGGTGAGCGCGGCATTGAGCTCGGGCTGGACATCTATGAAGCCGATGAAGAGGTGTGCAACGCCCAACGCCAGTAGGTCATCAATTGATGATCTCCCCACTGCCCGAAGCAACAAACGCCTTCAACTGCCGAACGAACTCCGCGTCATACAGCTCCCACTCCACAATCTCGCCCACCACCCGCAACGGCTCTGCACTCCGATACGACCGCGTCGGGTTGCCGGGAAACTTCTTGTTGGTCACGTTCGGATCGTCCTCGAACGGCCCGGTGGGCTCCACCACATACACGCGCGGTCGCCCTTCACCGCGGGCCATCTCCGCAGCCAACCCGGCGCCCTTGGCAATCGTGGTGAAGTAGATGTGGTTCATCACCACACTGTCGCGATAGTTGGAGCGGAAGCCCGCGCTGAGCAGCTCGCCCACCGCCAGATCAGCGCGGGTGCCGTGATAGAACGGCCCGGCGATCTGGTCGCAGGTGTCATGCGAAACGGGTGTCCATTCGGTGTCCTGCGCCATCGGCACTGCCCCTGCGTGTCCTGCCGGATCGACAGGCCGGCGAGTCTAGGGCGCCCGGTGGGCCTTGCTGCAAGGCCCCATCCGGGAAATAATCTGCAAACGGGAGGCGCAGTGCGCCTCCCTTTTTTCATTCTGCGGCGCCGCGCCCTTCCAGCTCGCGCACGGCGGTTTCCAGCGCATCCAGCTTCTGGCGGGTCTTCAGCAGCACGGCGCGCTGCACTTCGAACTCCTCGCGGGTGACCAGGTCCAGCTTGGCCAGGCCGGCCTGCAGCGCGCTCTTGAAGGTGGCCTGCAGTTCCTCGCGCGATTCGCGCAGGCCCGGCGGCACCAGGTCGCTGAGGCGACGGGCGAGGTCATCGATTTGGTTCAGGTCGATCATGGGGAGGGGGCCGTGGGGTAACAGCCGGTTCGATCTTCAGCCCGCCGAGTTAAACCACGCATGAAACCTTGTGATGGCTTCCTCAGTCCATTCCCTAGGACTTTTCGAGCACCAAGGCAGTGGCTGGCGGGGCTTGTTAGGAAAAGGGCTACAGGTCATTGACCGGGCGTACGATGCGCGCAACAGGATTTCGACGCTAACGTTCCCCGATGGGAACGGAAGCCAGACTTGGAGTTACGCCGCAGATGGGCTTCCAACGCAGGTAGTCACGCTCGCCAATACCAATCAGAAGGGGACAGTCACTGTCGATCTCAGCAAGGTCGACAGCCCAAAGACGGGGGTGCAGGTGATCGCCCAAGAAGATCAGCACGATATTGATACGGCGGAGCGTGGACGCGCCGCAGCCACCAGTGATGAGATTCGTGCCACAGAGCGGAGTGCTTACGGCACGGAGGCGGTTGTTGCTAAAGGCCTTGGGATCAACATCAGCAAGGGTGAACAGGCCAAGGGGGGAGGGTTCTGTTGCAAACTGGGAAGCGCGTCAGCCCAAGACCGAGAAGGACAAATGACTATGAAATCTGCGTCATTGGTGCCCATGCTGGGCCTGCTGCTATCTGCATATGCCAGTGTAGGGGCGGCAGCGGTAAAAGACGATCCTCATGAAGAAGTGCTGTGTGCCATCACTAAGAATCCCGGCAAATATGATCGGGATGAGGTCGTGTTGTCAGCTCGATATGTAACGGATAACCGCCACGAAGAGGTTCTGCGCAACTCCCGCTGTAGCGATGGCGCACGAATCCTCGATATCGGCAAGCATGGGGCCGCCAGTTCGGTCGCACGTTTTTACGCCGAACAGAAGCGCATATGCCTGGAGCGTAACAGTCCTGGCCTGTGCAATGTCTCTGCCAGCGTGCAGGTGTCCGGCCGGATTCGGCTGACGCAGGATCGTGCCGTGTTCGATCTCGAGGACGTGAGGCACTTCGCGTTTGACGATGAGCGGTAGTCTGCTTTTCGCCTCGCTGTCTGGCGAAAGTGGCGTCAACTCAAATCTGATGTCGAGCGCCTTTCCAGCTCACGCACGGTCGCTTCCAGTGCATCCAACTTCTCGCGGGTCTTCAACAACACAGCACGCTGCACTTCAAACTCTTCGCGCGTCACCAGGTCCAGTTTGGCCAGCCCCGCCTGCAGCGCGCTCTTGAAGGTGGCCTGCAGTTCCTCGCGCGACTCGCGCAGGCCCGGCGGCACCAGGTCGCTGAGGCGACGGGCGAGGTCATCGATTTGGTTCAGGTCGATCATGGGGTGCTCCGTGGGGGGGGGCCCGTGCATCCGGCGCGGGCAGGCCGTTCGCACACAAGGATACTGCTGGCACCCACTGCCCGGACAGGCCGCAGCGGCTTCGCACGGGCCACGTTCAGGCGCTATCCTCCACGCCGGAAGACAGGAGATAGACGATGAAGATGGTCATGGCGGTGATCAAGCCGTTCAAGCTCGACGACGTGCGCGAAGCACTGGCCGAGCGTGGGGTCACCGGGATCACGGTGACGGAAGTTAAAGGCTTTGGTCGCCAGAAGGGCCACACCGAGCTGTACCGTGGCGCGGAGTATGTGGTCGATTTCCTGCCGAAGGTGAAGCTGGAAGTGGCGGTGACCGATGACCAGGTGGAGGCGGTGGTTGAGGCCATCGTGAAGGCCGCCGGCACCGGCAAGATTGGGGACGGCAAGGTGTTCGTGTACGACCTGGGCAGCGTGGTGCGTATTCGTACCGGTGAACTGGACGCTGACGCGTTGTAACCCGTTTGGCGGGATGTTGTAGAGCCGAGCCGATGCTCGGCTGCATTTCGCGCGACGCAGGAACAGCAGTCGAGCGTGGGCTCGGCTCTACAAAGAGCGGTAACGCGGTCGAGCGAGCTCGACCCCTACCGCCGCTTGGCCCACTTGTAGAACCGCTTCCAGCCCTGCCGCACCGCGGCCACCCAGCCCGGATCGGCCACCAGTGCGGCCTGCGCGGCACTCGGGGCCTGGCCGGTCAGGCGCTGGCGCATCTTCAGCAGGTTCTTCATGTCGCTGCGGCTGAGCTGGCGGCTGAGTGGGTTGCGGCGCAGCCAGCGCGGTACGCGCCAGGCCGAGGTGAAGTCCAGCAGCACCGGCACGCCTCCGCTCACCACCACGTTGGTGCCATGCAGGTCGTTGTGGGTGATGCCGGCGGCGTGCAGGCGGCTGAGCGCGTGCTGCAGCTGCTCGAACACTTCATTGCCGACGGCCTGCGCGGTGCTGAGCGTCTGGCCGGGGATGAACTCCATGCCCAGCGCCAGGCCGCCCAGGGTGCCGAGCAGTGCGGGGGCATGCTTCCAGCCGCCGAGGCGCTGCAGCATGCGTGCTTCACGGCGCACCATCAGCCGCGCGATCAGCGAAACGGGGGTGCCGCGGTAGCGGGAGTAGTCCTTGATGACCGCCTCGCGCCCGTCCAGGCAGGTGCGGTAGACATCCGGGGCCAGGAAACGCTCGCCGCGCTTGAGCAGCAGCGGGGAGGCGGCGTCATCGCCGCAGGAAGAGGATGGCAGGGCAGGAAGGTACATGTCGGGGTCTCGGACGACCCGGTGGGTGGCGCAAAGCGTCAAGCGAACCGGTGTTACAGGGAGTTACTAAGTTTTCGTTAATTTTAGTACTCGCCAGTTCGCTATTCCACGATTTGTCGGAGAAATGTCGGGGCCGTGGCTGGAACAGTTCGTCGCGCAGAATCGGACAATTCTGTCTCACTTATTCCAGTTGGCCTTTAGTATCAACCGCTTGCGCGCTCAGCCCTGCGCCTCGTCCACAACCGGCTGAACGCGGCGCACGGGCAACTTGACCCCGGCGCACGGCCTGCCGACCATAAGCTGTTAGCCCGCGACATCGGCGGCCGCCCCCCTCCGGCACGTCCCCGTCCCCTGCCGCGTTCCCCACCGGTGCTGGCCGCCTGGCCGTGCATCGCCCCGTTTCCCGTTCCGGCCGCGGCTGGAGGAAAGTGCTTTGATCATCAAAATCGTCATTGCAGCGCTGTTCGTGGCCTGCGTGCTGTACATCCACTTCCGTGGCAAGGTCCGCGCGCGCTGGTCGCGCCAGCTGCTGGACCACTCCAGTTTCATGGCCCCGATCAACGTGGTCATGTACATGTTCTCGAAGGTGCCGACCACGCCGTTCCTGGACCCGGGCAAGGAGTTCCCGCAGCTGGAGCCGCTGCGCCAGAACTGGCAGATGATCCGCGACGAGGCGCTGGCGCTGCGCGACGCGCAGAAGATCGCCGCCTCCAGCACGTTCAACGATGCCGGCTTCAATTCGTTCTTCCGTCGTGGCTGGAAGCGCTTCTACCTGAAGTGGTACGGCCCGTCGCACCCGTCGGCGAAGACGCTGTGCCCGAAGACCACGGCGCTGATCGAGTCGATCCCGGATGTGCGTGCGGCGATGTTCGCGCAGCTGCCGCCGGGCAGTGAGCTGCGCCCGCACCGCGACCCGTTCGCCGGCTCGCTGCGCCTGCACCTGGGCCTGAGCACGCCCAACGACGATGCCTGCTACATCGAAGTGGACGGCATCAAGAAGAGCTGGCGCGACGGCGAGTGGATGATGTTCGACGAGACCTACATCCACCATGCGCACAACGAGACCCAGCAGGACCGCGTGATCCTGTTCTGCGACATCGCCCGCCCGCTGCGCTTCGGCCTGCCGGGGCTGTTCAACCGCGCGGTGGCGGCCACGCTGCTGGCCGGCGGCGCCTCGCCCAACCTGCCGGGTGACCCAACCGGTGGCGTCAACAAGGCATTCGGCAGCGTCTACAAGGTGCGCCTGAAGGCCAAGGCACTGCGCGAGCGCAGCGTGGTGGCCTACCAGCTGATCAAGTGGGGCCTGGTGGTGGCGGTGATCGCGGGTATCTGGGCGCTGTAACTGTAGAGCCGAGCCCATGCTCGGCTTGGTTTACCGCAACCTGTCCGAAGAGCAGCCGAGCGTGGGCTCGGCTCTACAGAAAGCAGAAAACCCGCGCTGTTGCCAGCGCGGGTTTTTCTTTGGATCAACCCTTCAATGCCGCCTGCACGAACGGCGGGGTCACCAGCACGCCGGTGTGCAGCGCGGCGGTGTAGTACAGGGTGTTGAAGGTCTTGGCGGCCGAGTCGGCCTGGCGGAAGTCGAAGCTGCTGTCGCCCTTGCGCGCCATGGTCACGCTCCACCAGCCGGTGGGGTAGCACGGCTGCGGGAACGGCAGGGTCTTGAACGAACCGAAGCCGGCCTTGCCCATCTCGGTGCGCATTTCGTTGATCAGCGCCAGCTGCATCAGCGGCGACTCGGACTGCTGCACCAGGATGCCGTCGTCCTTCAGGGCCTTGAAGCAGCTCTCGTAGAAGGCCTTGTTGAACAGGCCCTCACCCGGGCCGACCGGGTCGGTCGAGTCCACGATCACCACGTCCACGCTGCCGGCCGGGCAGTTGGCCATGTAGGCCACGCCGTCGTCGAACAGCAGCTCGGCGCGGGCGTCGTCGTTGGAGTCGCACAGTTCCGGGAAGTGCTTGCGCGCCATCACGGTGACCTGCTCGTCGATATCGCACTGGGTCACGCTCTCCACGCCGGTGTGCTTGAGCACTTCGCGCAGGGTGCCGCAGTCGCCGCCACCGATGATCACCACGCGCTTGGGCGCGGCGTGGGTGAACAGCACCGGGTGGCTGATCATCTCGTGGTAGAAGAAGTTGTCCTTGCTGGTCAGCATGATGGCCCCGTCGATGGTCATCAGGTTGCCCCAGTCGGTGGTCTGGAAGATCTCGATCTTCTGGAACGGCGACTGCACCTCGTCCAGCTTGCCGGTGATGCGGTAGCCGATGGCCGAGCCGGTGCGTTCGAAGTGTTCGATGTACCAGTTGTTGCTGTCAGTCATGGGAAAACAGTCCTGTTCGGAGGGGTGGAGCCGGGCTGGCGGGCGGGGCCGCGTGGCACAGATGCCACATCCGGACGGATCGGCCCGTTCAGGTTGGAACCTGTCACGGGCGCGGGCGCGCATGATAACGAACCTGTGGGCACATAGGCGTTATCATGCCCCCCCTTTTATTGCCAACAAGGCCGACTGAAATGACCGATTGGTCCCTCGACCAAGCCCGCAAGACCTACTCGATCCCGCATTGGGCGGACGGTTACTTCGACGTGGATCAGGCCGGGCACATGGTGGTGAGACCGACCGGGGCGGACGGCCCGGTGGTGTCGCTGCCCAAGGTGGTCGACGCGGCGCGGGCGGCGGGCGCCAAGCTGCCGCTGCTGGTGCGCTTCCCGGACATCCTCGGCCAGCGCCTGGGCAAGCTGCAGGCGGCCTTCGCCCAGGCCCAGCAGGACTGGGAGTACAGCGGCGGCTACACGGCCGTGTACCCGATCAAGGTCAACCAGACCCGCGGCGTGGCCGGCACCCTGGCCAGCCACCACGGCGAGGGCTTCGGCCTGGAAGCGGGCAGCAAGCCCGAGCTGATGGCCGTGCTGGCGCTGTCGCGCCCGGGCGGGCTGATCGTCTGCAACGGCTACAAGGACCGCGAGTACATCCGCCTGGCCCTGATCGGCCGCAAGCTGGGCCTGCAGACCTTCATCGTCATCGAGAAGCCGTCCGAGCTGAAGCTGGTGCTGGAAGAGTCCAAGGCGCTGGACGTGAAGCCGGGCCTGGGCGTGCGCATGCGCCTGGCCTCGCTGGGCGCCGGCAAGTGGCAGAACAGCGGTGGCGACAAGGCCAAGTTCGGCCTGTCGCCGCGCCAGCTGCTGGACCTGTGGAAGTCGCTGCGTGACACCGAGTACGCCGACTGCCTGAACCTGCTGCACTTCCACATGGGCTCGCAGATCTCCAACGTGCGCGACATCGCCAACGGCATGCGCGAAGCCACCCGCTACTTCGTGGAGCTGTCGCGCCTGGGCGCGAAGATCACCCACGTCGATGTGGGCGGTGGCCTGGGCGTGGACTATGAAGGCACCCGTTCGCGCAGCTTCTGCTCGATCAACTACGGCCTGCATTCCTACGCCAGCAACATCGTGCAGCCGCTGGCCAATGCCTGCGAAGAATTCGGCCTGACCCCGCCGCGCATCGTCACCGAGTGCGGCCGCGCAATGACCGCGCACCACGCGGTGCTGATCGCCAATGTGTCGGAAGTGGAAGAAGCGCAGGAAGGCCGCGTGCCGGACCAGCACGACGACGAGCCGGCGGCGATCCGCCACCTGCGCGAGATCCACGACGAGCTGGACGTGCGCCCGGCGGTGGAGCTGTTCCAGGAAGCGCAGCATTTCCATGCCGAAGGCCTGGCCAGCTACGCGCTGGGCCAGATCGACCTGCCGCAGCGCGCGCGCATCGACGATCTGTTCTACGCCATCGCCCACGGCGTGCGTGCGCGCCTGAGCTATGACGAGAAGAGCCATCGCCCGGTACTGGATGAACTGAACGAGCGCCTGGTCGACAAGTACTTCGTCAACTTCAGCGTGTTCGAATCGATCCCGGACGTGTGGGCGATCGACCAGGTGTTCCCGATCGTGCCGATCGAGCGCCTGGATGAAACCCCGGACCGCCGCGGCATCATCGCCGACATGACCTGCGATTCGGACGGCATGGTGGAAACCTATGTCGAGAACGAGAGCCTGGACAGCTCGCTGCCGCTGCACAAGATGAAGCCGGGCGAGAGCTACCGCATCGGCTTCTTCATGGTCGGCGCCTACCAGGAAATCCTGGGCGACATCCACAACCTGTTCGGCGATACCGACGCGGTGGAAGTGCTGGCCGATGCCGATGGCTATGCCATCACCCAGCAGCGCCGTGGCGATACCACCGACGTGATGCTGGACTACGTGGGTTACCGCCTGGACGAACTGCGTGCGACCTATGCGCAGCGCGTGGCTGCAGCGCAGCTGTCGCCGGAACGCGCGCAGGAACTGTCGGACGCGCTGGAAGCCGGCTTGACCGGTTACACCTACCTGTCTGACGAACCGCTGGTGTGATGGACGGCACCGGGCCCGCCCGGTGCCACTGTTGCCGATGAGCGCGCGCGCGATCTTCCACCTGTTCCTGCATGCCGCCGTGCCAGCCCTGCTGGCATGGCTGTTCTGGCGCAAGCGCTTCGCCTCGGCGTGGTTGTTGATGCTGCTGGGCTGGATCATCGACCTGGACCATCTGCTGGCCGACCCGATCTATGCACCGAACCGCTGCAGCATTGGTTTCCATCCGCTGCACACCGCACCGGCCATTGCGGTCTATGCCGGGCTGTGCGTGCCGAAGAAAACGCGTTTGTTCGGCATCGGTCTGATCATCCACATCGTGCTGGACGCAATTGATTGCTGGTGGATGCACCACCGTTGATGCTTGCTGCACGGCGACCGGTCGGATTGGCGCTTGGTAGAGCCGGCCGCTGGCCGGTTTCCGCAGGGTGTTCCCGGTGACCACGTGGTTGCCGGCCAGCGGCCGGCACTACCCACCGTCAGGTTGGTCGTTTCACCCCACCGGCAGCCACAACGTCGCGCGCAGGCCCGGCTGTACATTCTCCAGCGCCACGCGTCCGCCATAACTGGCGGCGATATCTCCGACGATCGCCAGCCCCAATCCACTGCTGCCCACGCGCTCATCCAGCCGCACGCCACGCTGGGTGACCCGTTGCAGGGCGTCCGCGGCCAGGCCGGGGCCGTCGTCGCGGACCTCAATGCGCAACTGGCCGTCGTCGGCTTCCGCGCTGACCTGGACCTGCCGCTGTGCCCAGCGCCCGGCATTGTCCAGCAGGTTGCCCAGCATCTCTTCCAAGTCCGCACTGGCACCGGCGAACTGCAGCGTCGGGTCGATGCCCGCCGCCGTGAACGCGATGCCACGTTCGCCATGCACGCGTGCCATCAGCCGGCACATCGCCTGTGCGACAGCCGCCACGTCGGTGCGCTGGCGATGGTCGGCGGCCAGTCCTGCAGCCAGGTAACGGTCGACACTGGCCTGCATGCGCGCACTCTGCTCGCGCACGGTCGCCCGCCAGTCCGCGCCATCGCCGTCAGCTTCGGTGGCCAGCACGCTCAGCGGGGTTTTCAGCGCATGCGCCAGATCCTGTGCACTGGTGCGCGCACGCGCGACCATGCGTTGCTGGTGGTCCAGCAGTGCATTGAGTTCTTCGCCCAGTGGCGCAACCTCTGCCCCCAGGCCCTGCGTATCGATGCGTTGCGCGTCGCCGCGCCGTACCTGTTCCAGCTGCGCACCGAGGCGATGCAGTGGACGCAGGCCGAAGCGCACCTGGCTGGCCAGCACCGCCAGCCAGGCGGCGACCAGCACGCCCAGCGCGATGGCGGTGCGCTTGCGGAATGCAGCGACATCCGCATCCAACGCACTGC
The DNA here is from genome assembly GCF_059370875.1 of Stenotrophomonas sp. YJH_SMC_81. Taxonomy (NCBI): domain Bacteria; kingdom Pseudomonadati; phylum Pseudomonadota; class Gammaproteobacteria; order Lysobacterales; family Lysobacteraceae; genus Stenotrophomonas; species Stenotrophomonas sp. YJH_SMC_81. Next base: position 79,103 of record NZ_JCAFUB010000002.1, read on the forward strand.
GATCAGTGGCAACCACGGCCACGAACGGTTCGCTGGCGCGCGGCAGGCGCACCTGCTGCACGCGTGCGCGCAGGGATTGCTGCAGCGGCCCGGGCAGGTTGCGGGTGGCCGGCCCGGCAACCGGCGCCGGCAGGGTTTCATCCCACAGCGAGCGTGACTGCAGCAGCACGCGGCCATCGGCACCGGCGATCTGCCAGTAGGCACCGGAGAACACGCGCTGGAAGCGTGCGTCATTGGGTTCCTGGCGCAGGCGCAGCTGTCCGTCCGCATCCACTTCGGCCTGCGCCAGCAGGGTCAGCATGTCCTGCTGCAGTTCGTGGTCGAGGCGGTCGCGCGCGCTGCGCTTGAACAGCTCGCCCAGCAACGCGCTGGCCAGCAGCGAGACCAGCAGCAGGCCGACGCCGCCGGCCAGCAGCAGGCGCCGTCGCAGCGATGGTTGCCGGCTCACGGCGCGGCCAGCCGCCAGCCCTGGCCGCGCACGGTCTGGATCAGGTCGATGCCGAGCTTGCGGCGCACGCGTCCGAGCAGCACGTCCAGTGCGTTGGAGTCTGGGTCGTGGCCACCGTCGAACACCTGCTCGCCCAGCCGGTCGCGGCCGATCACCTGTCCGCTGTGATGGATGAAGTAGCTGAGCAGGCGGAACTCCTGCGGGCTGAGGGCCAGCGCCTGCCCATCCAGCTCGAAGCGGCCGGCGTTGACGTCCAGCTGCAGCGGGCCGCAGTGCAGGCGCGGGCTGGCGTGGCCATGGCTGCGACGGATCAGTGCGCGCAGCCGCAGCACCAGTTCGTCGGCCTGGAACGGTTTGGTCAGGTAGTCGTCGGCGCCGGCATCGAAGCCGGCCAGCTTGTCGTGCCAGCGCCCGCGCGCAGTGAGCACCAGCACCGGAAAGCTGCGGCCATTGCCGCGCCAGCGCTCGATCACGCTCAGGCCATCCAGCCCGGGCAGGCCGAGGTCGACGATGGCGGCCTGCAGGTCTTCGACCTGGCCGATCTCCTCGGCCTCGCGGCCGTCGGCGACCACCGCCACCACATAGCCGGCCTGTTCCAGCAGAGGCACCAGGCGCTGTGCCAGTGCGGCATCGTCTTCGGCCAACAGGATGCGCATCAGTCGTCGAGCTCCGTCTTCAGCAGCTTTCCGCTGCGCGCATCATAGTCCAGCTCCACTACTACGCCGTCGCCGCGCAGGATCTCCACTTCGTAGACGCCGTCGTCCAGCTCCACTTCCAGCAGTTGGCCCGGGTAGCGCTTGAGCGCATCGCGCACCACGCTCTCCAGCGGCACGTAGCGGCCCTGCTGCACGGCACGGCGCGCGACCTGCTGCGCCGGGTCCTGTACGGGCGCGGCGGCGATCGGGGAGCCGGCCAGGGCCAGCAGCAGGGGCAGGGTGGGAAGCATGCGGGTGCAGAAAGAAAGAAGGAGGGGTTCAGGCGCGAGTGTGCCGGGGATGACTAACAGCCGGCTAACAGCCACGGCTAAGGCGCTGTTAACCGAGGCATGCATCGTGGCGTTGCCGGGATGGTCCGGCCACGAACACGAACAGGAGAACCCCCATGTTGAAGTCGCTCACCCTCGCCACCGTTGCCCTGCTGGCCATTGCACCGGCCGCACAGGCCGCACCGCTGGGCATGGCCCAGGTCGAACAGACCCTGCGCAAGGCCGGCTACACCCAGATCCACGAGATCGAACGCGATGACGGCCTGTGGGAAGCCGACGTGAGCCGCGCCGATGGCCGCTTCAGCGAAGTCTACGTGGACCCGAAGACCGGCGAGATCTTCGATGAGCACAGCGGCCGCGCGCTGCTGACCACCGAGCAGGTGCTGGCACGGGCGCAGTCGCATGGCCTGCGCGAGATCCATTCGCTGGAACGCGATGGGGCGACCTGGTCGCTGGAAGCCCGCAATGCCCGCAACCAGAAGGTGGAGGTGCGCCTGAGCGGTTACGACGGCCGCATCCTGCACAGCGAGCGCGATGGCTGGCTGGATTGATTCGCGCGCGGGCAGGTGCCGGCCGCTGGCCGGCAATCTCGTGATCGTTGTGCTCCGCAATCCTTGTCGTCGAAAAGTCGCAATGATTGACCTGGACTCTCGCGAGCAACTATGCGGCGCGAACCGTGCTCCTCGCTACAGAGTCATCCTGAGTAGAAGCCGAAACCATAGGACAGGAACCAGAACATGACCGCGCCATTGTAGATCCCATGCAACAATGCGCGCTGTAAGAGGCCGAACCTATGCTTCAGGGTGAGCCAGCTTAAAGTGAGCGAGAAGATAAACGCAGGGACAGCCATATCGCCGTGCGCCCACGCAAATATTGTTGAGACAATCAAGGTGGCAAGTATTCGAGGCGACACTAACCTCGAGAGCCAAGGCGGTGTAACGCCCTCGATACCCCTTAGTGCCAAGTGTCTCGCCAATTTTTCCTCAAAAAGTGGTGAAACAACCGCAGTCCCCAAAAATCCAGCAACTATGTCAAGGCGATTTAAGCTTTGAGGATCTGGGAAGGAAAAGCTCTTGGCTTCGGGGAGCGCGAAAAATACAAGCCACATGGCAAAGAATACTGCGGCGCCAGCTAATGCGATGCAGACTACTGCTACTGACCAAGGTCTGTGCGGCTCGCTAGGAAACAGCGCAACCAAGAGAGAGAACGCTGCCGCCTCAGTTACGATTTTGGCGCCATACATGCCGGCATCGGCTAAGAACATTCCAATAAAGCTCACGGCTACCCAGCTAACAGCTGCATAGATCAGGAAGTTCTCTGGGGTGGGTAGCGGCTTCCGCATTCGATCCTTGGATGGCAAACACTAAGAGAATGCCCCCGGTTGAATCGAGCCGGGGGCATTTGCGTCACCTTGCCATCAGGTTGTAAAGGTCGTACAGATCGCCAAGATAGGCAATGCCGCTGAACGGTGCAAACTGATCGTAGCGCCCTCTGCAGGTGTTGTGTCAAGGTTGAATATCGAGGAGGGCGACCATGTTCGTGTTCAGGATGGACTGCTGACAGTGAATGTTCCAAGAGTCACGTCTTCCGGTCGCGATTCTGTCTACCTTGCTCGATGCCCAGAAGAGCCGAATCGCAAGCGTAAGCGCAATCAGTGAGTTCCAGGATAGACAGTTTGCAGTCCAGCTGGACGGCGCCAAAGCGCAGCGTAGCGAGATGTTGCGGGAGCTAGCTCAGATTGAGTCTGAGATAAAAAGGCGCGGCGAGCAGGTTAGGATCGGTCGCGAAACGGTGTCTCGCTACAGAAGCGTGGAAGATCAGCGTTATGTGAGTCTCGTTCAGATCAACCAGCAAGAGCAATCAACACTTGAGATGGTCAACGCACAGCAGGCGCTCCAACGCCAGGCGACGTCAATTCGTAGGAGTCTGACTGAACTGGAGCAGCGCCTTGCGGAGATTCCACAGCAGAGGCTGTCGACCAAGGCCGCGTCTGAGCGTGACTTGGCGGCGCTGCGCCAGGAGGCCATTCGGATGGAGGCCGACGGTGAGCTCCTACTTCGGGCCCCCGTAGCTGGACTCGTCGCGAATCGTCTGGTTGAAGCTGGTCAGGCGGTGCAGGCCGGTCGAGCGATTCTCAGCCTGTTACCTGAAGGGTCTAAGCTGAGAGCGCAGCTGCTTGTCCCGAGTTCCGCAATAGGCTTCGTAAAGGTGGGTGATCGAGTTCTACTGAGGTACCAAGCGTATCCATACCAAAAGTTCGGTACTCATGAGGGGACCGTAATTCGTATATCCAGAAGCGCACTGTTGAAAGGCAAGGACAGCAGCGATCCAAACCAATCCCTCTATCGTGTCCTCGTTTCGCTGGACCGCCAGGACGTTCTAGCATATGGAAATCGGGAGCCGCTGCGTCCTGGCATGCAGCTTGAGGCGGACATCATGGGGGAGCGCCGAAGGCTCTATGAGTGGTTGCTTGAGCCACTCTACTCTGTCACGGGAAAATTTGGAGAATAGCCGCTGCGTGCTGCGTTCTCCTGGGGTGGCCCTCACCCCGGGCCCAGACTCGGGAAGGGGCGGGTTCCCCTAAACATGCCATGTTGCTGATCATAGACTTCACTGACTTTCGTTGGAGCGAAAATCCTGACTGGTTGATCTGGCAATTCGGCAGTGCGATCGGACGGCAGATCTATCGGCTAGCCCTTATTGGCAGCCTTCCGCTTAATCAACGGATGGCGCCGCCCCTGCTGCCCCTTTTTTTGCCTGCGCTTACACATCTGCGCCGTGGCTCTTGGCGGCGGCGTTAGGCTCGCTCGTAGTTCAATGGGCGCCGTTCCTGCCGCAGCCTCGGGTCATTCGGCGGTCGGCACTACAGTGCGGTTGCCGCCCAGGCATGTGCAGCGGTAGCAGCCGACCTTGGTCGGCCCAGGCCTGGCGCGGGGCTTACCAGCCGTACGGCGGCGGGTAGTCCCAATAGCCCGGGCCGCGGCCGTAATAGCCGCCATACGGGCCGAAGAAGCCCGGGCCCTTGCCCTCGCTCACATGGATGTTGACGTTGACCCCGTGGGTCTTGCCCTCATCGGTGGTGTAGTTCTTGCTCAAATTCAGCGTGGCCGCGTTGTAGTGGCTGTTGCCGCCGTTCTTCGAATAGCCGATGCCGGTGGTGAAGCTGCCGGACACCTTGACCTTGTCGTCGGTGACGTCGGCGATCTTCGCGTCGTCGTGCACGCGCGGGCCGCTCTTGTCGCCGTAATAGGTGCCCGGCGGGTCCTGCTGCAGGGCCGGGTCGTTGAGGTAGCGCAGCGGCGCCTGCGGCAGCGTCAGGTCCAGGCCGGCAGCCTGCGGCGCGGTAGCGCCAGCGGCGGACTGGGCCAGCACGGTTCCCGGCAGGGCCAGGCACAGCAGCAGGGTCAGGGGGCGGATCATGACGGTGCTCCAGCGGACAGGTGGCCGCGCAACACGCGGCGGTACAGGCCGACGCTAGCAGGGGTTGCTTGAATGATGCCTGTCGGCGCCGGATTGGGGTAGAGCCGGCCGCGGCCGGCTGCAGGTCACAACCGCCCGAACCCGAACAGCCCTTCCAGCGCATGCTTGCGCCGCTCGATCCGGGCCCGCAGCAGCTGGGCGCCGATCATCGAATAGGTGATGCCGTTGCCACCGTAGGCCATGGCGAAATGCACCCGCGGGCCCCACTGCGGGTGCGGGCCGAAGAAGGGCAGGCCGTCGGCGGTTTCGGCGAAGGTGCCGGCCCAGGAAAAGGCGGGCACCGGGTCTAGGCGCGGGAACCAGTGCAGGAGCTGATCCATCAGCTTGTCGGCCTTGCGCTGCACGCGCCGGTCGCGCCGCGCCGGGATATCGATGGCGTCGTCCAGGCCACCCACCAGCAGGCGGCGGTCGCCGGTGGCGCGCAGGTACAGGTACGGGCGTGCGCTCTCCCACACCATCGTGCGCTGCAGCCGGCCCAGCGTGTCCGCATCGATCGGGTCGGTGATGAAGGCGTAGCTGCTGCGGTTGCGCGCAACCCGCTGTTCAAGCCAACGCTGGTTGGCGTAGCCCATGGCCAGGACCACGTGGCGGGCACGGACCGTGGCGCCGGCCTCGGTCATCGCGGTTACGCCCTGCGCGCCAGGCTTCAGCGTGTGCAGCACGGTGCGGTCGTGCACATGGCCGCCGCGACGGCGCACTCGTTTGAGCAGGTCGTAGGTGAGGCAGTAGGGATCGACCCGCGCCGCCTGGCGGGTCAACAGGGCGCCGCCGGCATCCACGTCGAAGCGTTCGCGCAGGGCTTCGCGGTCCAGCCAACGCGCGTCCAGTCCAATATCACGGCGTGCAGCTCCTTCGGCCATCAGGCGCGGCACGTCGCGCCGCCGGCTGGCCAGGTACAGGCTGTCCATCTGCCGGAAGTCCACCTCCTTCAGCCCGCGTGCCACTTCAGCCAGTGCCGGGATCGCGTCAGCACAGGCAAGGTAGGCCAGGGCGGCGGCATCCTTGCCATAGCGCTCGGCCAGTTCCAGCAGATGGGTATCGATCTCATACTGCAACAGCGCGGTGCTGGCCGCCGTGCTGCCCCAGCCGATGTCGCGCTGCTCGATCACCGCCACCTCGTGGCCGTGGGCGGACAGTTCGTCGGCGATCAGCGCACCGGTGATGCCGCCACCGACCACCAGCACGTCGCAGCGCAGATCCTGCTTCAGCGGGGGAAACGCCTGCAGCAGTCCGTTGCGCACTGCCCACCAGGGGTAGCCACTTTTCAGGTCCATGCGTGGTCGTGCTCAGGCGGTGGGGTGGCCGGTATGCGGGGTCTGGATCAGTTCGGACAGATCGAAGCCCTGCAGGCGGGCCGCGGCCAGATAATGGTCCTGCACGGTCGCGTCCAGGCGTGGCTCGCGCGCCAGCAGCCACAGGTACTTGCGATCCGGGCTGCCGACCAGCGAGACGCTGTAGTCCGGGGCGACCTGGATCACCCAGTAGTCGCCCTTGGCGAACGGCAGCCAGCGCAGGCCCTTGGGCAGGAAGCTGACTTCCAGGCGCGCGCTGTCGTTGTCGACGGCGCAGGCCTCGCCGGTGGCCTCTTCGATCTCGCCATCCATGCGGCAGCGGTTGGTGACGCCGACGTTGCCGTTGTCGAGCAGGGTGTAGTGCGCCGATACATCGGTGCAGCCTTCCGGCTCGTGGCGCATCGGCAGGCGCGCGATCTCGTACCAGGTGCCCAGGTAGCGCGGCAGCTTGAGGTCGGCGACGGTCTTCAGCGGCGGGTGCTCGGTCATCGGTCATCGTGGCAGGGGCGGGCCTCCACGATGCCGATGGGCTCGCCATGGGCGGGTGAAGCCGGGGCGATGGCCGCGTCCAGAACGATCCGTCGCCGATGCGACGTGCCTGTTGTCACCGGCATGGCGGTATCCTGCCGCCAGCGCCGTGTTTTCCTGATCCAACCGAGGTGGAGGTGCCGATGTACCAGGTGATCCTGTTGAAGAGTGAATCCGCGTTCGCGCGCGAACAGTGGCCGCAGGTCGACGACCTGGTCGACTACGAGGGCGTCAGCTACAGCCTGCGAGCCGGCCCGCGCCAGCCACTGCCGACCGACCACGAGTGGCACCCGGTGGCGGTATATGCGCCCGATGAGATCACCGAGGAAGAGTTCCAGGACTGGTACGCGCTGCAGCAGCCGACCGTGGAAGAGCTGCGCCTGAAGTACTGATACTGCTGCACGTCCCCCATCCGCCGTTTACCGCCTGTGCCGTATAGTCGCGCGCAGGCGCGGTGGTCCGCGCGAACCGGTGTGGCTGCGTGTCTTCTTTCCTGCGATCGATCCGTGCACGGGGGCCCTGGTGGGTCCTGCTGCTGTGCACTGCCTTCCTGCTGTCCGCGCCGGTGCTGGCACAGGAGGAGGACCCCACGCCCAAGCAGCAGCTGGCGGACATCGATTCGCGGTTGAAGGATGTCGAGCGCAAGCGTGGCGATGCGGAAGCCACCGAGACGCTGGCGATGCTGTCCGAGAATGCCTCGCAGGCACGGCGTGACGCCGAGGCACTGGAAAAGGCACTGCAGCCCCAGCTGGATCGCATCAACGAGCAGCTGGCGCAGCTGGGAACGCCTGCCGAGGGCACCACGGAGCCGCCGGAGCTGGCAGCGCAGCGACGGGCCATAACCAGGCAGCGCGACGGGCTGGCCGCGTCGGTGGCCCAGGCCAAGGCCAGTGCCGTGCGTGCACAGCAGCTGGCGACCGACATCGAACAGCAGCGCACCGCACAACGCACGGAAGAACTGGGCCAGAAGGTCGCCTCGCCGCTGTCGCCTGCGTTGTGGAGCAAGGTGGCCGAGCGTCTGCCGATCGATATCGCGCGCGTTGCGCCGTTGGCCGAGCAGGGGCGTGACGCGCTGGTCGCCGGCATCCGCGCCCATGGCTGGGGCACGCCGTTGCTGGGCCTGCTGGCCGCGCTGGTGATGATGTTCCCGCTGCGGTTGTGGCTGCGCAGGCTGGGGCGGCAGTTCGCCGCGTCCGAGCGCGCGCCTGATGGACGACTGCGCCGGTCTGGCCTGGCGATGTGGCTGCTGCTGGTGGGCACGCTGCTGCCCGGTTATGCGGTAGTGGTGCTGATGGCGGCGCTGGATGCGATCGATGCCATCGCGCCGCGCCTGCAGGTGGTGGCTGACGGCCTGGAGACCGCCACCTTCCGTGCGGCCTTCATTGCCGCGCTCAGCGCCTGCCTGCTGGTGCCCAAGCGCCCGTCATGGCGGCTGTTGAACCTGGACGACACCGCCGCGCTGAAGCTGCGCAAGTATGCCTGGGGCGCGGCGGTGCTGGCCTGGCTGAGCACGGTGCTGGTGGCCCTCGACCAGGCTACGCGCACCAGCGACGTCACCACGGTGGCGTTGGACGGCCTGATTGCCCTGACCTACCTCGGCCTGATCATGGCCATGCTGGTGACCCTGGCGCGCCTGCATCGGCGGCAGACCGCCGAGGCCGAGGCCAAGCTGGAAGCACAGGCCGATGGCGTGGGAGCAACCACGCCCGTGCGCCGCAGCAGCTGGCTGGTACTGGCCCGGGTAGCGGGCAACATCGCGGTGGTGGCCGCCATCGTTGCCACGTTGCTGGGCTACCTGAATTTCGCCAAGTTCGTGAACCAGCAGCTGATCGGCGGCAGCATCGTAGTGCTGGCCGCAACCCTGCTGTTCAAGTTCGTCGATGACCTGAGCACCTGGATGCTCAACGCCGACAGCAAGGTCGGCCAGACCATCCTGCTCAGCACCGGCCTGAGCGTATCGCGGCTGGAACAGGCGGGCGTGCTGCTGTCGGCGGCGTTGCGCACCATCGTCGTACTGATCGCGCTGCTGGCGTTGGTGGCACCGTTCGGCAACATCGGCGCGGTGGTGGAGCGCTTCTCCTCGCTGTTCACGTCTGGATTCGACATTGGCGGAACCAAGCTGGAGCCGGTGCGCATCGTGCTGGCGGTGCTGGTGCTGCTGGCTGGCCTGGCCGTTACCCAGCTGGTACAGCGCTGGCTGACCGACACCTACCTGCCCAAGACCGAGCTGGACCTGGGCGCGCGCAATTCGGTGAGTACCGTTGCCCGCTATGTGGGGATCATCATCGCGGTGATCTGGGCGCTGAGCGCGATGGGGCTGCAGCTGAGCAAGCTGGCCCTGCTGGTCAGCGCGCTGTCGGTGGGTATCGGTTTCGGCCTGCAGGTGATCACCCAGAACTTCGTCTCCGGCCTGATCCTGCTGGCCGAGCGGCCGGTGAAGATCGGTGACTGGGTGAAGCTGGGTGACCAGGAGGGCGACATCCGCCGCATCAGCCTGCGTTCGACCGAGATCCAGGTGGGCGACAAGTCGACGTTGATCGTGCCCAACTCCGAGCTGGTCACCAAGACCGTGCGCAACATGACGATGGGCAACAACCAGGGCCGCATCCAGATCCAGTTCGCGGTGCCGCCCAGCACGGATGTCGGCAATCTGCGGCAGGCGCTGCTGGATGCGTACACCGCGCACGCGAATGTGCTGAAACAGCCGGCACCGACGGTCTACATCGACAGCATTGCCGGTGGCCAGATCACCATCAACAGCTTCGCTTACGTTGCCAGCCCGCGGCAGGTGTACGCCACCCGCAGCGACCTGTACTTCAGCCTGCTGCAGATCCTGGCCGAGCGGAACATTCCGCTGTCGACCCCGACCGACATCCACATCATCCGCGATCCGCAGTAGTGCCGGCCGCTGGCCGGCAAGCTCAGTAGCAACAGCAACAGCAACAGCAACAGCGTGCATTCCGTGGGATGGCGGGGCGGTGCCGGAGTGCGGGGACGCCGTGAATCCTTCCATGGAGGCTTGGCAGCCGCATCCATGCGGCTGACACCCCACACTCCGGCACCGCCCCGCCTTCGACAGATTTCCGCGATCTGTTGGAATTGCTTTTGGGGTCAGATCCGTTTTCCGGAGGAAAACGGATCTGACCCCATTTTGATTTTCGATAACTGACAGAGTGTGTCGACCAAGGTCGACACCCACCAACAGCACACGGAATCTGTCAAAGGTGGGGCGGTGTGGGTTGGCAGGACCGTTGGCGCCATGGATGGCGCCAACGAGCCCCCATGGACGGGTTTACGGCGTGTCCTGCCAACCCACACCGCCCCGCCATCCCACGGAATGCCAGCTGTTGCTGTTGCTTCTGAGGTTGCCGGCCAGCGGCCGGCACTACCACGGGTGCAGGGCGCAGCCCTGCAAATAGCCCTACCCCCGCGGTCGGCTGCGCGAGGGCACCAGTGCGAATGTATCCACCGCCAGCTTCTCGGCGTGGTTCAACCACGCGCGGATCTCCAGATCGTCCACTTCGTGATCCAGCCCGAACGACACGTTGATCTTGCCGTTGGCATCGGGCTGCACCCACTGCTGGGCCAGCACCACCTTGCGCTGCGAGGACACCGCTTCGATCCAGAAGCCGCGGTCCGGGCGAGTGCTCGCCACCAGTTGCAGCATGTACTGGCCGGCACGCGTACGGCGTCCCTTCTGGGTGATCATGTGTGCCTGGCGCACGCTCGGGCGCGGGCCCTGGAGCGTATCCAGCGGTGCATCCACCGCGATGCCACCGCGCAGGTCGTTGTCGCGGTACAGCTTGATGCCATTGTCGCGGTTGACGAGCAGGGCGCACCAGTCGCCGTCGGCCGAGCCGTCCTCGAACGCGGTACAACGGTCGACGTAGGCCAGGGTGTTGTCCGGGTTGGCATCATCGAACTGGCGCGAGGTGTTTTCCAGATACACGGACTTCAGGCCCCAATCCTTGTCGTACTCCAGCAGCACCGGCGGTTGCACGTGCTGCAGGCCAACGACCACCTGGTCATCGCCATCGATCTTCAGCTCGCGGGTCGGCTGGCCCAGCCACAGCGAACGGGCGAAGGCCAGGTACTGCGGGTAGTCGCGGCCATTATCGCGGCGTGCGGCCACGCTGGCGCTGGGCGCGCGCTGCGGGTCGATCAGCGAACGGCCAAAGCCCATCGTCTTCAGGTTCGGGTCCAGCAGGCTGAGCAGGGTCGCACCGGAATCCAGGGTGGTGCCAGCGTCGGCACTGAGCTGCTGCGGGGCAATGTCGTCGCCGAGGAACAGCAGCAGGTTCTCGCGCTTCTGCTTGGCCAGCACGTGGCTGAGATCGTTGGGCATCGCCAGGTGGTCGGAGGCGATCACGATCAGCGTGTCCTTCCCATACGGGCTGGCCTGGATTCGCTCGACCAGCTGTGAGATCAGGCGGTCGGTGCACTTGAGTGCATTGAGCAGGCCGATGTTGCCGTACCCGCTCCGGTAGCGCTCGCCCTTGCACGACACCGGCAGGTGGCCCGCCGGGTGGTGGGTGTCCATGGTCAGCGTGGTCAGCATGAACGGTGAACCGGCGCGCGAGAGCTGCTCGAAGCGCTGGTAGGCGGTGTCCAGCAGCACGTCGTCGTGCACGCCCCAGGCCGAGTAGTGGATGCGGCCGATCTTCTTCTGCTGCTTGAACCATGCCAGGTCATGCACTTCGTCAAAGCCATGGCTGGCCAGGAACTGGCCCTTGCCGGCGAACTGGCCGTTGGCGCCGCCCAGGTAATGGTTGGTGTAGCCCTGCTGCTTCAGGTAGTCGCCCAGGCACACCGCCTTGGGCAGGAAACTGCCCATGCGGTCCATGCTGTTCTCGTCGCCCTGCGAGGTGGTCAGCGGCACGCCGCACATTGACGACACCAGGCCGGCGATGGTCCAACCGCTGCCTTCGGCCGAGGCCAGGCCACGCACGTCAAGCGACTTGGACGCCAGGCGGTTGAGGTTGGGCATCAGGCCGGGAAACACGGCCTCGTCCAGATAGGTGCGTTCCAGGCTTTCACCGTAGATCCATACGATGTTGCGCGGGCGCTGCAGCGGTTGAGTCGGCACCTGGTACTCGGGGGCGATACGGGCGAAATCGACCGGGCGCAGCTGCTGGTAGAGGCGTTGGCCGTCACGGGCCAGCGGGCTGATCAGGATCGTGGCCACCCACACGGTCGCGAAGCCGGCGAACAGCGCGCCACCGTGGCCGGGCCGGCGCCAGCGCTTCACCCGCGTGGCAAACAGCGGCAGCAGCGAGACCAGCGCCAGCACGATGAAGCCGGCGATGTAGCCCTTGAAGTCGGAGACACCAGCGCCTTCCATGTCGGCGCCGAGGTGATAAAGCGTGGCGGCGTTGAGCCCATCACCGGACAGCTTGTCGATCAGCCACCACGCGCTGAGCATCAGCAACAGCAGCGAGAATGCACCGGCCTTCCACCACACCCACTTGTCGGACGCGAGGAACAGCCAGCACAGCAGCAACAACGACAACAGCAGTATCCAGAGCATAGGCAGCTTCGGCAGTGACGGGGTGGTGGCGATGGACGTCGTACCGACGCGTGTCCATCCGACCGGCGCTGCTGCAAGCACATCCACATGACAGGCCGATGACCCGATAGTGCATGCACGAAGCTGACTGAAATGTTTGTTGAAAGGATGCGCGTGCAATCACGCCGCGAAGGTAAAACGAGCGTGAAAGGCTTCGTTGGATTGCATTAAAAACCGCATGAATACGCGGCTTTTCGCCAATGCATCAGCGGTGCCCGCGTTCCTCGCGCGCCCGCGCGCGGCGATCGAACAGCAATGCACTGGTAACGATGCCCAGCCCCAGCACCACGCCGATCAACAGCAGTATCAGTGCGATGAGGGGATAGCCAAACAGGTGCCAGCCGGTGTCGATCTTCATCATCATTGCCGCAGCCATGATCAACGCGGCGCTGATGATGCCGGCCGCCACGCGGTTGGCGATCTTCTGCAGGTTCTCCATCAGGCGTGATTCTTCCAGCCCGGTCACCTTCATCTGCAGGCGGTTCTCGGCCAGCAGCGCCATGATGTCCGACAGCTTGCGCGGCCCGTCGCGCAGCAGCTGCTGCAGCTCCATCGCCTCGCTGGCGATGTTGGCCGCCGACAGGGATTTCTTCAGGCGCGCGCGCATCACGTGCTGCAGCTGGCGCTCGACGATGCGGCGCGTGTCCAGCTCCGGCGCCAGCAGCCGGCACACGGTTTCCAGGTTGAGCAGGGCCTTGCCCAGCAGGCTCAGTTCCGGCGGCGTGCGCAGCCCGCAGGCAGTGGCGATGCGCACCATGTCCAGCACCACGCGGCCTTCGGAGAAACTGCCACTGGCGGCGTAGCGCGCGATCAGCTGGCCGGTCTCGCGCAGGTAGCGCTCTTCGTCGAAGGCCTCCAGCCGCGTACTGATGCTGATCAGATCGTCGGCCACTTCTTCGCCGCGGCCATCGACGGCGGCGAACAGGATCTTCAGCAGCCGCTCGCGCAGGCGCGGCGGCATGTGCGCGACCATGCCCAGGTCGAAGATCGCCAGCCGGCCATCGGGCATCACCCGCAGGTTGCCCGGGTGCGGGTCGGCATGGATCTCGCCATGCACGAAGATCTGGTCCAGGTAGCCGCGGATCAGCGCCGCTGCCAGCGGATCCATGTCCTGCTCGGTGCGGCGCACGCCAGAGATCGCATCCACACGCACGCCGGTGGCGAGCTCCATGGTCAGCACGCGCTGGCTGCTGTAGTCCCAGATCGGCTGCGGTACCCACAGGCGGCGGAAGGGCCGCAGATGCCGTCCGAAGCGGGCCAGGTTCTCGGCCTCGGTGTGGTAGTCCAGCTCCTGCATCAGGGTCTTGGCGAACTCGTTGAGCCAGTCGCGCAGGCGCACGCGGCGGCCCACCTGGGTCAGATGATCGGCGGCCAGCGCAAAGCTGCGCAGCGCTTCCAGGTCCGAGCGCAGCTGCGCGGCCACTTCAGGCTTCTGCACTTTCACTGCCACCTGGCGGCCATCGTGCAGCACCGCGCGATGTACCTGCGCGATCGACGCACAACCCAACGGCTCGGGATCGAACGAGGCAAACAGCTTGTTCACCCCCACCCCCAGCTCCTGCTCGATGATGGCGTGGATGCGCTCGACCGGGATCGGCGCCACCTTTTCCTGCATGCGTTCCAGGGCGGTGGCGAACTCCACCGGCACCATGTCCGGGCGGGTGGACAGCATCTGGCCCAGCTTGACGAAGGTCGGCCCCAGGGCCTCCAGGTCACTGACGAACTGTTCCGGGTTGCCATCGGCGGGCACGTCGGCCTGGTTGCTGGCGGCGTCCAGATTCATGCCGGAGAACACGCCCGAATGGCGGTAGCGCAGCAGCAGGCGCAGGATCTGGCTGCGCCGGTTCATGCCTTTGACCAGCGGAGGATTGCCATTGGCGGTGGGCGGATTGCTCAAGCGGAACTCCCATGCGGCAAGGACGGTAGTGCCGGCCGCTGGCCGGCTATGTCCGGATTCGGCAGTGTCGCCGGGGGAAGGTGGGCATGCGGTGAACCCCGCAGCTATCGCAGAGGCCGGCGGATCGGTCAGAATCCGCTCATTCCCATTCTTGGACGCCCCATGGCCGGTGCCAGCCTGTTTGCCCTGCTCGACGATATCGCCTCCCTGCTCGACGATGTCTCGGTCCTGACCAAGGTCGCGGCGAAGAAGACCGCCGGTGTGCTGGGCGACGATCTGGCGCTGAACGCGCAGCAGGTGACCGGAGTCAACGCCAACCGCGAACTGCCGGTGGTCTGGGCGGTGGCCAAGGGCTCGCTGGTCAACAAGGTCATCCTGGTGCCGGCGGCGCTGGCGATCAGTGCGCTGGAAGCCTGGCTGCACAGCCGCGGCTGGAACGTGCCGCTGATCGTGCCGCTGATGATGATCGGCGGTGCCTTCCTGTGCTTCGAAGGCGTGGAGAAGCTGGCGCACCGCTTCCTGCATTCCTCCGATGACGATGCCGAGCGCCAGGCCGAACGCCGCAAGGCGCTGGCTGACGCGCAGGTGGACATGGTCGCGTGGGAGAAGGACAAGGTGAAGGGCGCGATCCGCACCGACTTCATCCTTTCGGCCGAGATCATCGTGCTCACCCTGGGCGTGGTCGCCACTGCGTCGTTCACCAACCAGATCCTCACGCTGAGCGTGGTCGCACTGGCGATGACCCTGTTCGTCTATGGGCTGGTGGCGGGCATCGTCAAGCTCGATGACGTTGGGCTGTACCTGTCGCGCAAGGGCGGTGCCATTGCCGCCTTCGGTCGCGGGCTGGTGGCGTCGGCGCCGTGGCTGATGAAGTTCCTGTCGGTGGCCGGCACCATCGCCATGTTCCTGGTCGGCGGCGGCATCCTGGTGCACAACGTGCCGGCCCTGCACCACGCGGTGCAGGCGCTGGGCGGCGAAGGGCAGTGGGGCTGGCTGGTGAGCGCGGTGGGCAACATGGTGGTCGGCATCATCGCCGGCGCCATCGTGCTGGCAGCGGTGACCGGGTTCCAGAAGCTGCGCGGGAAATGATCTGTAGAGCCGAGCCCACGCTCGGCTGCTCTACGGCGCTGCGCGCCGCCGCCTGAGCATGGGCTCGGGCGCTACAGCGTCTGCACGCTGGATCATCAGCCCGCCTGCACGCGGTTCTTGCCCTGCCGCTTGGCCGCATACAGCGCGTCATCGGCGCGCCGCAGCAGGGTTTCGGTATCGTCACCGGGCTGCCACTGCGCCAGCCCGGCGCTGAAATGCACCGGCACGCGCTGCTCCTGCACGGTCAGCACGCGATGGGCCAGCGAGCGCTGCAGGCGCTGCACGGTGGCCATGCTGTCGGCGCCCTGGGTTTCCGGCAGCACCAGCACGAACTCGTCGCCGCCCAGCCGTGCGATGCCGTCGGTGGCGCGCAGCAGCAGCTTGCACACGGCCACCAGGTGCTGCAGCAACGCATCGCCACCGGCATGCCCGTGCGCGTCGTTGGTCTGGTGGAAATCATCCAGGTCGATCACCGCTACGCCCAGCGGTGAGTTGTTGCGCGCGGCTCGGGCTAGCTCGCGCTCCAGCAGTTCGTCCAGGCCACGGCGGTTCAGCGCCTGGGTCAGTGGATCGATGCGTGCCAGGTCACCAGCGGCGCGCAGTTCCTGCTCCAGCTCGGCAATGCGCTGCTCTGCACGCTCCACTTCCTGCCGCGCATTGGCCAGGTGATCGCGGGCCTGTGCGGCCTGCTGCTGCACTTTGCCGGTATCGCGCATCACCTCCTGCAGCAGCTGGTTGAGGTCGGCGATGCTGCGCGCCTCGCGCAGCTGCAATGCGTAGCTGCCAATGCGGTCGTGATACTCGCCGGTACTGGTCGCCATGCCGTCCATGCGCTCGATGAACTCGCCCATCAGCCCACGCATCGCCGCCTTCGAATCGTCGATGCCCTGGCGCAGCAGACCCTGCTTGTAGATCACTTCGCGCAACTCGGCGCGGGTGCGCTCGACTGCCTCGGCTTCCAACGGACCGTCCAGCAACTGGCGCACCGCCGCGATCTGGCCCTGCAGCCAGCTGCGGTCATCCAGCAGCTCGCTGACGTTCTCCAGCAGCAGCGCGAACAGCTCCAGCAGCAGCGCCTGCTGCTCCTGCCAGCTTTCGGCACGCACGCCGACCTGGTGGCCAAGTTCGCGCACGCCCTGTTCGATTGGTTCCAGGGCCGTGCCCGGCTGCCATTGGCGCAGGCGCAGGGCCAGCGCCTGCGCCTGCTCGCGCAGGTCCGGGTCGTGCTGCAGCAGGGCCACCACCGCACCGCCCAGCAGCAGCCGCAGCTGCTCGGACAGGCGCAGGCTTTCCGGCTGCCCGTCCGGCGAATGCTGCTCGATGGTACGGATGTACTTGTCGATCAGCTGCCGCATCGCGCGCCCATAGCGCGGCCAATCGGCGCTGGCCTGTGCCGACTGCAGGCGGTCGCCCATGTCGCCCAGTTCGCCGGGCAGGGTGGCCATGCCGTTGGCGAACGCTGCCAGCAGCGGTTCCGGCGCATCGGCGCCCGCGAACAGCTGCTGCAGGGCCACGCCACCGCCGCCCTGCAGCACCACGCGGTCACCCCGCCCATCGTCCACGACCGCGCGCACGCGTGCCGGCGGCCCAAGGGCGGTACCGGGGGCAGGGCGGTGGTCGGGCTGGTCCGTCATGGAGCGAATCCTGGGGCTGGCAGGGACTGGTTCCAGCATATCGGCGCGGCCGCCGAGGGCTTGAACGGCTAGGATGGGCGATAGGATGCCGCAGTGGAGGTGGTGATGCGCGTGATGTTGCTGGGGGCGACCGGCCTGGTCGGTGGGCTGACCCTGCGCAGGCTGCTGGACGACCCGCGCTGCGGCGCCGTGGTTGCCCCGACCCGCCGCCCCCTGGCGTTGACTCACGGGAAGCTGGAGAACCCGGTGCTGGCATTCGAAGCGTTGCCCACTTCGCCAGAATGGGCGCGCGTTGACGCGGTCATCTGCGCGCTGGGCAGCACCATCGCCCAGGCCGGCAGCCGCGAGGCCTTCCATCGCATCGATCATGACTACCCGTTGGCGTTCGCACGCCTGGCAAAAGCACAGGGGGCGCAGACCTATGTGCTGAATTCCGCAGCCGGCGCCAACCCACAGTCGTCGATCTTCTACAGCCGGGTGAAGGGGGAGCTGGAGCGGGACCTGCGCGCGCTGGGCTTCAATTCGTTGACCCTGGTCCGCCCAGGGCTGATCGGGGGCGAGCGCAACGAGGTGCGTCGTGGCGAGCGCCTGGCGCTGACGGTGCTGGGCGCTTTGGGGCCGGTCTTGCCGCGTGCGTGGCGGATCAATCCGGCCACCGAGATTGCCAGGGCGCTGGTCGAGGCTGCGTTGGCCCCGCAGCCGGGCGAGCACGTGGTGGCGTCGCGCACGCTGGTCGGCTGATGTCGCGAGCGCTGCGCCTGACCCAGCTGCTGCAGCTGCTGCGCCGTCATCGACGGCCGGTGGCCGGGCAGGCGCTGGCCGAAGCGCTGGGCATCAGCCTGCGCACGCTGTACCGCGATATCGAGACCCTGCGCGAGCAGGGCGCCGACCTGCGTGGCGAGGCCGGCGTCGGTTACCAGCTGGCACCCAGCGATACCTTGCCTCCCATGACCCTGCCACCGGCCGAGATCGACGCGCTGGTGCTGGGCCTGCGCTGGGTCGCCGCGCGCACCGAGCCGGCGCTGGCCGAGGCCGCACGTGATGCCCTGGCGCGTATCGCCCATGTGTTGCCTGCGGCACGCCGCGAGGCATTGCGTGACAGTGGCCTGCGCGTGGGACCTTCGCGTGCTGCGGCCAAGGTGCCGGCAGCACGCCTGCAGGCTGTGCGCGAAGCCGTGGGATCGCAGCAGCGCCTGAAGTTCGCTTACGAGGATGCGCACGGCCAGCGCAGCGCGCGCGTCGTCTGGCCGTTCGCGCTGGGCTACTTCGATGAGGTGCCGATGCTGGCGGCGTGGTGCGAGAGCCGCGAGGATTTCCGCCATTTCCGGCTGGATCGCATCCGCCAGGTGCGTGTGCTGGAGGACTGCTACCGCGTGCCGCGCGCCACCCTGCTGCGGCGCTGGCAGAAGGCCCAGGGCATCGCGCCGGACTGGCTGGATCGCTCATAACCACAGCAACAGCCGAGAGCGGGGGGTAGAGTCGACTCTACCGGTAGTCCCCTCTACTGACAGAATGTGTCAGCAGGCCCATACCACCATGAATGCTCCCAACAACGGAGCTTCCCCATGTTCACGCCCAGCACCCTGCTGCAGTACGTGCACGACGTCGCCACCAGCGCAACCTTCTACAGTGGCATCCTCGGCAAACCACCGGTTGAACAGTCGCCCGGCTTTGCGCTGTTCCTGCTCGGTGATGGTGCCGCACTCGGCCTGTGGCAGCGCGATGACGTGCAGCCTCCGGTGTCCGCGCAGGCCGGTGCCGCCGAACTGGCGATGGTGGTCTCCAACCCCGACGCCGTGCAGCAGATGCACGATGCGTGGCGCGCGCTGGGCGTGCAGATCCTGCAGGCACCAACAACGCTGGAATTCGGCCACACCTTCGTCGGCGCCGATCCGGATGGTCATCGCCTGCGTGTGTACAGCCGTGCCGAGGGTATGGTCGCGCGCGATTGATCGCAGGCGATCTGTAGCCGAGCCCATGCTCGGCTTGCTTCTTGCCTTCATCCACGCATGACGTGGATACATTGCAACGCAGCCGAGCATGGCTCGGCTCTACAGTAGAGCGACACAAAAAAACGCCGGGCATTGCCCGGCGTTTCTTGTGTTTCAGAGGGGGGGCCGATCAGCTGGCCAGCGCCAGGTCGTCCATCATCGCGCGCAGGAAGCGGGCGGCTTCGCCGCCGGTCGCCGCGCGGTGATCGAAGGTGACCGACAGCGGGATTACCTTGTGCGCTTCCACGCCGCCCATCACCGGGGTCATCTGGTGGCGGGCACGGCCGGCACCGACGATGGCCACGCACGGCGGCACCACGACCGGGGTCGCGTAGCGGCCGGCGAACATGCCGAAGTTGGACAGCGAGATGGTGTAGCCGCTCAGTTCCGAGGCGGCGATCGAACGCGATTCCACCTGCTCGCGCAGGCGGTTGACGCCTTCGCGGATGCCGCGTGCGTCGAGCATGTCGGCATTGCGCAGGGCCGGCACGAACAGGCCGTCGTCGGT
This sequence comes from Stenotrophomonas sp. YJH_SMC_81, assembly GCF_059370875.1. Classification (NCBI taxonomy): domain Bacteria; kingdom Pseudomonadati; phylum Pseudomonadota; class Gammaproteobacteria; order Lysobacterales; family Lysobacteraceae; genus Stenotrophomonas; species Stenotrophomonas sp. YJH_SMC_81. The sequence goes on from NZ_JCAFUB010000002.1 coordinate 98,521, forward strand.
GTCCACGGCGATGCCGATGTCTACCTGCGCGTGCAGGGTGCGGGTCAGCGCTTCACCGTCGAACCAGGCGTTCATCGCCGGCACCTTCTGTGCGGCAACGACAATGGCGCGAACCAGGCGGGCGGTGACGTCGTTGCCCGGCAGCCAGGCGTGGATGTCGGCGTCGTCGTTCAGCGTGGTCGGCACGACCTTGCTGTGCGCATCGGCCATGACGCGGGCCATGTTGCGGCGCACGCCCTTCAGCGGTTCCGGCTGGCCCTTGGCGACCACGCCCGGCGGCTGGGTGCGCATCGGCTTGCCGGCGGCGGACAGCGGGGTGCGGGCTTCGCTCTGCACCGGGGCAGACACCTGCGCCGGGGTGGGTGCGGCATACGCGGCGGCAACCGGTGCCGGGGCGGCGCCGAGTTTGGCGGTGCCGTTGGCGGCGGCCTGCTTGACGTCGGCCATGGTCACCGCACCATCGGTGCCGGTAGCGGCCACGCGGCTCAGGTCCACGCCCAGCTTGCGCGCCATCGCACGCACGGCCGGCACGGCCTTGACGCCACCGACGGCCAGCGCCTGCTCGGCGTGCACGGCATTGGAGCTCTGCATCGCGCCGACCACGGTACCGGCGTCGTCACGCTCGGCAGCGGCGGGCTTGGCTTCTTCCGCGACCACCGGTGCGGCTGCGGCAGGCAGCGGCGGCGGGGTCGGCGCCGCCGGTGCGGCGTGCCCATGGCTGTGGCCGGTGTCCTGGCCATCGGCACGCTGCGGCAGGTTCGGGTCCAATTCGAAGCTGGCCAGCACCGAGCCGGTCGGGATGATGTCGCCGGCGCCGCCGGACAGCTTCAGCACCTTGCCGGAGAACGGCGAGGGCACTTCCACCACGGCCTTGGCGGTCTCCATCGACACCAGCGGCTCGTCCAGCTTGATCACATCGCCTTCCTTGACGAACCACTCGACGATGGTCGCGTCCGGCAGGCCTTCGCCCAGGTCGGGCAGGTTGAAGTTCTTGGTCTGGCTCATTTGCAGTTCTCTTCCAGCAGTTCCAGTTCGCGGGCCGGCAGCCAACCCGTCGCGCCATTGGCGCGCTCGGACCACCACCACCCGCCGTGTTCGTGATGAAGCTTCACCATCTCGCCGCTTTCCACATCCAGCTCGCGGGCGTCGTAGTCGCACAGGGCTTCGGCGCGACCCTCGTCCAGCAGCTGCAACCAGGCGATGGGCGCCCATCCAGCGCGCCCATCGTTGGTGCGTACCCAGGCAAACGCCGGCCATTCCTCGTCACGTACACCTACTTCGACGATCTGGCCGGTGTGGAACCGGAGCGGGTTGGGATACTGGCTGCGGTAAGCCCCCAGAAGGCGGGCCCGCATGTCAGCCGGCCGCCACCGCGCGCTTGGCCGCCGCCACGATCCGCTCAACGCTCGGCAGGTACTTCATTTCCAGGCGGAACAGCGGAATGTGGGTGTCGTAGCCAGTGACGCGCTCGACCGGGGCCAGCAGGTCGTAGATCGATTCCTCGGCCAGGCGCGCGGCGATCTCGGCGCCGAAGCCCGCGGTCTTCGGGGCCTCCTGCACGATCACGCAGCGGCCGGTCTTGGCCACCGATTCGGCGATGGTGGCGAAGTCCAGCGGGCGCAGCGTGGCCACGTCGATGACTTCGGCACTGATGCCTTCGCCGGCCAGCTTGTCGGCCGCCTCCAGGGCTTCCTTCACCTGCGCGCCCCAGGTCACCAGGGTCACGTCGGTGCCGTCGCGCAGCACGAAGCAGACGTCCAGCGGCAACGCTTCGCCGTCGTTGACGACCACTTCCTTGTACTGGCGATAGATGCGCTTGGGCTCCATGTAGATCACCGGATCCGGCTCGCGGATCGCAGCCAGCAGCAGGCCGTAGGCACGCTGCGGCGACGACGGCAGCACCACGCGCAGGCCCGGCACGTTGGTGAAGATCGCCTCGTTGGCTTCGCTGTGGTGTTCCGGCGCGCGGATGCCACCGCCCCACGGCACGCGCAGCACCATCGGGCAGTGCAGACGGCCACGCGTGCGGTAACGCAGGCGTGCGGCATGGCAGACGATATGGTCGACCATCGGGTACATGAAGCCGTCGAACTGGGCTTCGGCCACCGGCTTCATGCCCTGTGCGGCCAGGCCGATGGTCAGGCCGGCGATGGTGGTTTCGTCCAGCGGGGTGTCGAGGATGCGGTCCGAGCCGAAGCGCTGCTGCAGGCCGGCAGTGGCGCGGAACACGCCGCCGTTGACGCCCACGTCTTCGCCCAGCACCAGCACCGACGGGTCGTGTTCCAGCTCCCAGGCCAGGGCCTGGGTGATGGCTTCGATGAGGGTGATCGGGGTGGTGGTCATGCTGTCATCTCCGCGCGCGACCGCAGCGCTGTCGGCGGCGTTGGTGTGCGCGCCGGGCGCGCCGTTCTTGATCTCATCCATGGCGCTTCTCCAGGGCGATCGCCTGGGCACGCTGGGCCAGCAGGTCCGGCGGCGGATCGGCATACAGGAAGTCGAACATCGCCTCGACCGGCTGCACCGGCGTGTTGAGGTACAGGTTCACTTCCTCGTCCACGCGCGTGCCGCACTCGGCGACCCAGGCGGTTTCCTCTTCTTCGCTCCACACACCGGCGTTGATCAGGTACTTGCGCAGGCGCAGCATCGGCTCGCGCTGCCAGGCATCCTTCACTTCGGCGTCGTCGCGGTAGCGGCGCGCGTCATCGGCGGTGGTGTGGTCGGACAGGCGGTAGGTCATCAGTTCCAGCACGGTGCCACCGTCGCCGGCCAGCGCACGTTCGCGCGCCTGTTCCATTGCCGCCAGCACCGCGATCAGGTCGTTGCCGTCCACCTGCAGGCAGTGCAGGCCGCCCGCCAGGCCCTTCTGCGCCAGCGTTTCGGCACCGGTCTGGGCCGAGCGCGGCACCGAGATGGCCCAGCCGTTGTTGACGATGCACAGAATCAGCGGCAGCTTGTAGGCGCCGGCCGAGTTCAGTGCCGCGTAGAAGTCGGTCTTGGAGCTGCCGCCGTCGCCGCACACCGCCACGGCGATCTGCGGTTCCTTGTTGAGCTTGAACTTCAGCGCAGCACCTGCCGCATGCAGGCACTGGGTGGAAATCGGCACGCAGAACGGGAAGTCCCTGGCCGCGTTGCCGCCGTAATCGTTGCCGCGTTCGTCGCCGCCCCAGTACATCAGCACGTCGTGCGGGCGTACGCCACGCATGAACATCGCGCCATACTCGCGGTACGAAGGCGCGAACACGTCGTCCTTCTGCATCGCCGCGCCGATACCCACGTGCGCGGCTTCATGGCCCAGGCAGGCGGCATACGTGCCGAGCTTGCCGGTGCGCTGCAGCGCGATGGATTTGCTGTCGAACGTACGTACGAACAGCATCTGCTTGAACAGCGGTACCAGCACCTTGGGGTCGCGCAGCGACGCGGGCAGGTCGTCACGGACGAGCGTGCCGTCCGTGTCCAGGTACTGCAGGTATTCGATCTTGAATTCAGCGGCAACCGTCATTGCGTACTGCACCTTCGACAGAGAAGTTACAAATGATATGAATCGCCATGTTAAGGAACGCGTACGGAATAGCCTTCCTGCGCCGCAACACGGAGATTCCCCGTTTTACCCCTGCCGGCGGGTGGGGGGCCAATAACAACAACGTATTCAGTCGTTGCTGCAAAGCATCAGAATACGCCTCTGGCTGACCGCTGGCGCAACGACCCGATCGGTTCCACGCGCAGGGCCCGCATCGGCCAATGCTCCACGGGGCACCGCACGCCCCGGTAATGGACGGCGCGGCTGCCCGCGCGGCTGGCAACGCGCTACCCTTGCCGCCCCCGATCTGGCCGCACCCATGTCCGTCGACAACAACCAACGCGATCTCGAAGCTGGTATCCACACCGACCTGCAGGGGCGCCTGACCTACGGCGGCTACCTGCGGCTGGACCAGCTGCTCAGCGCGCAGCAGCCGCTGTCCAGCCCGCCGCACCATGACGAGATGCTCTTCATCATCCAGCACCAGACCTCGGAGCTGTGGCTGAAGCTGCTGGGCCACGAACTGCGTGCCGCGATCGGCTTCCTGCAGCGCGATGAAGTCTGGCAGTGCCGCAAGGTGCTGGCGCGCAGCAAGCAGGTGCTGCGCCAGCTGACCGAGCAGTGGTCGGTGCTGGAAACGCTGACCCCGTCCGAATACATGGGCTTCCGCGACGTGCTGGGCCCGTCGTCGGGCTTCCAGTCGCTGCAGTACCGCTACATCGAGTTCCTGCTGGGCAACAAGAACGCGCAGATGCTGCAGGTGTTCGAGCACGACCCGGCCGGGCAGGCGCAGCTGCGCACCGTGCTGGAGGCGCCCAGCCTGTACGAGGAATTCCTGAAGTACCTGGCCCGCTTCGGCCATGCAGTGCCGGCGGTCTACGAGGCCCACGACTGGACCCAGCCGCACGTGGCCGACGACGCATTGCAGCCGGTCTTCGAGCGCATCTACCAGGACACCGACCGCTACTGGCGCGAGTATGCGCTGTGCGAGGACCTGGTGGACCTGGAGACGGCTTTCCAGCTGTGGCGATTCCGACACATGCGCACCGTGATGCGGGTGATCGGCTTCAAGCGCGGCACCGGCGGTTCGTCCGGCGTGGGCTTCCTGGCCAAGGCGCTGGAACTGACCTTCTTCCCCGAGCTGTTCCAGGTGCGCACCAGCCTGCAGGCCGTGCCCCCGGCAGCGCTGGGCTGATCCCCATTCAGCTTGGTTCCCGGCCCGCGGCTGGATCGTTTCAGATGCAAGTTCAGGGAGCAGGCTGCCACCTGCCTCAAACGGCGTGTATTTGACGTGAACGCCAGAAGTCGGTGATCCTCGCGCGTTGCTCCAACTGCACAGCGGACGTGCTCGTCATCCACCGAACCAGGAAATCCGCATGAGCGTAAACGCCACTGCGAACACCCCAGAGCCGGCACTGCCGGACTTCAAGACCACGCTGGGCCACCCGCGCCCGTTGTGGATGCTGTTCATGACCGAGTTCTGGGAACGCTTTGCGTTCTACGGCATCCGCTGGGCGTTGGTGCTCTACATCGTTGCCCAGTTCTACAACGGCAGCGCTGCCGGTGAAGGCGACGCCAGCCGCATCTATGGCGCCTACCTGGCCCTGGTGTACGCCGCGGCCATCTTCGGCGGCTACGTGGCCGACCGGGTACTGGGCTACCAGCGCTCGATCCTGACCGGCGCGATCATCATGGCCGCCGGCCTGTTCATGATCTCGCTGCCGCAGGAGCACATCTTCAAGCTCGGCCTGGCCACGATCATCGTCGGCAACGGCCTGTTCAAGCCCAACATCTCGACCATGGTCGGCAAGCTGTACGGCCTGAAGGACGAGCGCCGCGATTCGGGCTTCACCATCTTCTACATGGGCATCAACATTGGCGCGATGATCGCCCCGGTGCTGACCGAGTACCTGGCCCGCAAGGTCTTCGGTACCGATGCCATGCCGTCCTACAAGGTCGTGTTCATCGCTTCGGGCGTGGGCATGCTGATCTCGCTGGTGTGGTTCTACATCGGTCGCGCCGGCCTGAAGGGCATCGGTGCACCGCCGGCCGGCGCTGAAGGCTTCGGCCGCATCATCATGGTGCTGGCCGGTGCCGTGGTCGCCATCCCGGTCGCGTACTTCCTGCTGGCCACCGGCGCCACCGCGCTGGCCTGGATCCTGGGCGCGATGTTCACGGCCCTGGCCGTGCTGCTGCTGGTCGAGGGCATCCGCGAGGGCAAGGTGCAGCGCGACCGCGTGATCGCCATGCTGATCATCTTCGCCTTCAACGTGATGTTCTGGATGTTCTTCGAGCAGGCCGGCAGCTCGTTCACCTTCCTGGCCGAGAACATTGTCAACCGCCAGTTCGGCAGCTGGACCTTCCCGACCGCGTGGTTCCAGTCGGTCAACTCGGTGGCGATCATCACCCTGGCCCCGGTCATCGCCTGGATCTGGGTGGCGATGGGCCGCGCCAATCCGTCCATCCCGCGCAAGTTCGGCCTGGGCCTGCTGTTCAACGGCGCCGCCTTCGCGCTGCTGATGTTCGCCCTGTCGCAGATGGTCGTGGACGGCAAGATCCCGTTCTGGACCCTGTTCATGGTCTACGTCATCCAGTCCGTGGGTGAGCTGTGCCTGTCGCCGATCGGCCTGTCGATGGTGACCAAGCTGGCCCCGGTGCGCCTGGTCGGCTTCGGCATGGGTGGCTGGTTCCTGTCCACCGGCATCGGCAACAACCTGTCGGGCATCTTCGCTGGCGTGGTCAGTGGTGAAGGCGGCATGACGGTCGAGTCGGCCCTGAAGGGGTATACCTTCGGGTTCTGGGCCCTGATCGGCTCCGGCGTGGTGCTGTTCCTGATCGCCCCGCTGATCAACAAGCTGATGCACGGCGTCAAGTAATGATGAGAGGGTAGAAGGCATGCGTAGCAAGCTCGGTGGTGCAATGGTGGTGGTCTGTGCGGCGCTGATCGGCGCCTGTTCCCAACCGCAACCGCCTGCCACCGCCGAGCCCACGCAGCCGCTGGATACCCGACCCACCGAGCCACCGGTCGCTGACCCCAGCGAACCGGTGGCCTCGGGCAACACCCCGGTGGCGGCAGATATCGCCGCCATCGCCGGGCTCGGTGCGCAGTTCGACCCGGCCCGCAACCCCGCCGATGACCTGGCCACCGCCAAGGTGGAAGCCCAGCGCGGCAAGAAGCGCATCCTGCTCGAGATCGGCAACGCCGCCTGCGATCGCTGCCGGGCGCTGGACGAAATGGTCGAGGGCAACGGAGACCTGCGCCGCTTCCGCGACGCCCATTACGTGTGGGTGAAGGTCAACGCCAGCGACGAACAGCCCAACACGGCCTTCTTCGCCCAGTTCCCGGTGATGGAGCGCGACTACCCGCACCTGCTGGTACTGGACGCCGATGGCAGCCTGCTGGTCTCGCAGGCCACTGCTGAGCTGCGCAAGGGCGAAGCCTTCCAGCCTGCGCGGGTGAGCGCGTTCCTCAAGCAGTGGGCACCTGACCGGTAGTGCCGGCCGCTGGCCGGCAGGGTGGGGAGGGGCCGGCCGCTGGCCGGCACTGATGCCGGGTCGCATCCACGCATGGCGTGGCTCTACTGCGCGCGCCGTCACACTCCCTGAATCGGCATCTCAACTTCGCAACGCGCTCGCCGTTACCGGCAAGGACCTCAGTCGACATCCCGTCGATGCTACCTACCGGAACGCCCATGCACAGCGACCACGCCGAACGATTGCCCGAACCTGCCAGCCACCTGGCCGAGGGTGGGGCAGGCGAGGGCGTGACTTTGCCGGCGCAGGAAACCCTGTTGGACGACGCCGGCACCGGCGAGGACACCGTCGAACTGGCCCCGCCGCGCCATCGCCTGCCGCAGATCGCGCTGCCCGATAACGTGGTGCTGAAGGGTGCGGTGCAGAAACTGGTCGAGCAGAAGGCGCGGCTTGATGCGCTGGCCGCCGAAGGCCAGCTGGCCGGGCTGCTGCCGCCGGAATGGCAGGGCCATGGCGCGCGCGCGATCGAGCTGTCCACCTTCATCCAGGGCGTGCTGCCGTTCCTGCAGACCGGGGAGCGTGGCGAAACCGCGCCTGCCCGTCTGCCGGTGCGGCACGTGCTGGGGGATGACAGCCGATGGGGCCTGGAGGATGTCACCGAGCCGAAGTCGTTGGCGTGGTACCTGGCCAGTGACGAGCGCGCCACGGCGGGCAGCAAGGACGTGGCGGAGGCGTACCTGGTGGGTGCGCTGGGCCTGGCGTGGATGCAGGAAGGGCGCAGCCGCCCGGGCTTCCTGCGTGCGATGGGCCAGGACAGTCTGGCGGCGCGGGTGACCATGCTGGGTTATCCGCCCGCCAACGAACTGGCGCTGTACAACGTCACCGCGCAGGGACAGCCGCAGATCTGGTGCGTGCATGGCCGCCGCCGCATGCGCCCGCTGGTGGCGCCGTGGCTGAGCGTGCCGCTGCTGACCGCTTACGGCGTGCCGGCCCCGGTGGCGTGGCCGTCCAGCTTCCCACCGGTGGAGGCCGTGGCCGAACTGCTGGCGACCGCCCGCCTGGGGCGCGCGCTGCCGGAAGTGGATCTGGGCAAGGTGGTGGCGAAGATCGCCGAGGATGCCGCGTCCGACGCCTGGCAACCGGTCAGCCTGCTGCAGCTCAATACCTGGTCACCGCGCTGGCATTTCTTCCTGGGCACCTTCGTCGGCCTGCCGTCGCTGCTGCTGGTGGCTGCGGCGCTGGCGCTGCCCGGGGCCGTCGAAGCCGCCACGGTTGCCGCCTCGCTGGGCTTCGCCGGCGGCGCCATCGCAGCACTGGCCGTGCCGTGGATCCACGCACGGCGCAAGCACCTGAGCTGAAAAAAGGGGACGGAGGGGATTAAGTCGTTTCAGGCACACCTGTGCTCATTACGACTTAATCACCTCCGTCCCCTTTTTCGTTCACACCCCTTCGCCCATCCGCTCCAGACCTTCGCCGGCCAGGCGCAGGATCAGCTTTTCCAGCAGTTGCTCTTCCTCGTCGCTCAGGACCGACATCAGCTTGCGGGTGATCTCGATCACCATCGGCGCGATGGTCTCGTACACTTCGAAACCGGCGGCCGACAGCGCCAATACCGAGCGGCGGCGGTCGTCGCCATGCGTCTCGCGCTTGATGAAGCCGCGCTCCAGCAGGCGGGCCACGGCGCGGCTGACCGCCACCTTGTCCATCGCCGTGCGGTCGGAGACCTCGCTGGCCGAGGAGCCCGGGTACAGCGCCAGGATGGTGATCACCCGCCACTCGGGGATCGCCAGACCGTAACGATCGCCGTATAGCTTGGCGATGTTGCCGCTGACCCGGTTGGACAGCACGCTCAGCCGGTACGGCAGGAACTGTTCCAGGTCGAGCAGGACGTGCGAGGCACGCAGGCGGGTCGAGGCAGGATCGGCGGGGCTCATGTTGCGGTGCACCTTGCTGGTGGTTTCAAGTGTAACTATAAGGGGTGGGTCCAGACCCTGCATTCTCGCCGGGTCCCTACCTGCCCGCACCTGGTTTGTACCGATGCGGTACCGATTCGGAGCCACGCCATGAATACCGCAGTCCCGACCGCCTCGCATCCCAACCCCGGCATGCAGGTCACCACCTTCGAGAACCCGATGGGCATCGACGGCTTCGAGTTCGTCGAATTCGCCGCCCCGGCCGGCCGTGGCCAGGAGCTGCACGAGTACTTCCGGAAGATGGGCTTCAGCGCGGTGCTCAAGCACAAGCAGCGTCCGATTACCGTCTATCGCCAGGGCGACGTCAACTTCCTGGTCAATGAAGACCCCGCTTCGTTCGCCGCCGACTTCGCCGAAAAGCACGGTCCGTGCGCCTGCGGCTTCGCCATCCGCTTCAAGAAGCCGGGCCAGGAGGTCTACCAGGCCGCGCTGGGCAACGGCGCCGAAGCCATCGCCTTCAAGCCGGACAGCAAGGCGGTCAGCGCGCCGGTCATCAAGGGCATCGGCGACTGCATGCTGTACCTGGTCGACCGCTATGGCAGCGCCGGCAGCATCTACGACGGCGACTACGAGCCGATCGCCGGTGCCGACCTGCACCCGGTGGGCTTCGGCCTGACTTTCATCGACCACCTGACCCACAACCTGTACTTCGGCAACATGCAGCAGTGGTCGGACTACTACGAGCGCCTGTTCAACTTCCGCGAGATCCGCTACTTCGACATCAAGGGCCTGAAGACCGGCCTGGTGTCCAAGGCGATGACCGCGCCGGACGGCATCGTGCGCATCCCGCTGAACGAATCGTCCGACCCGAAGAGCCAGATCAACGAGTACCTGGACGCATACAAGGGCGAGGGCATCCAGCACATCGCCTGCTTCACCGAGAACATCTACGACACGGTCGAAGCGATGCGCGCGCAGGGCGTGGACTTCCTCGACACGCCGGAGACCTACTTCGACGTGATCGACCAGCGCGTGCCGAACCACGGTGAAGACGTGCCGCGCCTGGCCAGGAACAAGATCCTGATCGATGCCGATCCGGAAACCCACCAGCGCAAGCTGCTGCAGATCTTCACCCAGAACTGCATCGGCCCGATCTTCTTCGAGATCATCCAGCGCAAGGGCAACGAGGGCTTCGGCGAAGGCAACTTCACCGCGCTGTTCGAGAGCATCGAGCGCGACCAGATCCGCCGCGGCGTGCTGTAAGGTCCTGGGCAGCGCCGGGTCACGCCCGGCGCCTGCTTGCCTGTAGAGCCGAGCCATGCTCGGCTGCTTTCCGTTCCGGTCTTGCCGTTTTTCAGGAGCCCCCATGTCCCCCGCCCTCACCGCCCGCGGCTACCAGTCCGGCTTCGGCAACGAATTCGCCACCGAGGCCGTCGCCGGCGCGCTGCCGGTCGGGCAGAACTCGCCGCAGAAGGTGGCCCACGGCCTGTACGCCGAACAGTTGACCGGCACCGCCTTCACCGCGCCGCGCGGCAGCAACCGCCGCAGCTGGCTGTACCGGATCCGTCCGGCGGTGACCCATGGCGAGTTCACCCCGTTCGCGCAGTCGCAGCTGCAATGTGATTTCGGCGCACAACCGGCCTCGCCGAACCAGCTGCGCTGGAGTCCGCTGCCGCTGCCGGAGCTGCCGACCGACTTCGTCGAAGGCCTGTACACGATGGGGGGCAACGGTTCGCCCGATGCGCATGCTGGCGTGGGCATCCACCTCTACGCTGCCAACCGCGACATGGTCGGCCGCTACTTCTACGATGCCGACGGTGAGCTGCTGATCGTGCCGCAGCTGGGCGCGCTGCGCCTGCTGACCGAGCTGGGCGTGATCGAGATCGAGCCGCAGCAGATCGCGGTGATCCCGCGCGGCGTGCGGTTCCGCGTTGAACTGCCCGATGGCCCGAGCCGCGGCTACATCTGCGAGAACTACGGTGCGCTGCTGAAGCTGCCCGACCTTGGCCCGATCGGTTCCAACGGCCTGGCCAATCCGCGCGACTTCGAAACCCCGCACGCGGCGTTCGAGGACATCGACGGTGACTTCGAGCTGATCGCCAAGTTCGAGGGCCGCCTGTGGCGTGCGCCGATCGACCATTCGCCGCTGGACGTGGTGGCCTGGCACGGCAATTACGCGCCGTACCGCTACGACCTGCGCCGCTTCAACACCATTGGCTCGATCAGCTACGACCACCCGGATCCGTCGATCTTCCTGGTGCTGCATTCGCCCAGCGACACGCCGGGGACCAGCAACATGGATTTTGCGATCTTCCCGCCGCGCTGGCTGGTGGCACAGAACACCTTCCGCCCGCCGTGGTTCCACCGCAACATCGCCAGCGAGTTCATGGGCCTGGTGCATGGCGCCTACGATGCCAAGGCCGAAGGCTTCGTGCCGGGCGGCGCATCGCTGCACAACTGCATGAGCGGCCACGGCCCGGACGCACCGACCTTCGACAAGGCGTCCAATGCCGATCTGTCCAAGGCGGACGTGATCAAGGACACGATGGCCTTCATGTTCGAGACCCGCGCGGTGATCCGCCCGACCGCACAGGCCCTGGCCGCCGGCCACCGTCAGGGCGACTACCAGCAGTGCTGGAACGGCCTGCGCAACAACTTCCGCTGACCCGGAAAAGGGGACGGAGGGGATTAAGCCGCAATCAGCACACGTGTGCTTGAAACGACTTAATCCCCTCCGTCCCCTTTTTTCTTCAGGCCACCTCGGCGAACGCGTCGCAGTGCTCCAACGGCAGCGCCTCCAGCAGGCGTTGGCGTACACGCTGGCAATAGCCCACCGAAGTCAGTCCGGGCAGCATCTGCATCGCCGAGTGCAGCACCTGTAGTACGTCGCTTTCCGCGCGGGCCTGCTGCAGGTCGCGGAACAAGGCCGCCGCCTGCGGGTGGCGTTGCATTTCCAGGATGCCCAGCACGTAGATGCGCGCAGCCACCAGCGAGCGGCGGCGTTCGACTGCTGTGGCCGCGGCTGCGGCAGGTGTTGCGGGCTGCGGCGCTACCGTGGCTGCCGGCGGCGGTGGCGGGGCTGCGGCACCGGTACCGGTGCTCAGGTAGCCGGCCTGCACCAGCTGGATGACCATCGCGGGCGCATCCTGGCCGAGCAGGCCGGTCAGGTCGGTGATGCTGCGTTGGCCGTCGCACAGGATCAGCAACCGGCGCTGGCGCATGTCCAGCGGCGCGCGATGGGCCTGCAGCGCGGTTCGGGCGAGTTCAGTCTTGCGCGGTTGCATGGAAGGGACAGCCAGGTCGGTGCACGCCGAGCCTGAACGAGGGCGATGAAACCGCGATGACAATGCAGCATCTGCACGCGCGCTGCGCTAGCGTGCAGCTACCTTCGTGCCAGGGAACCGCACCGATGAAGCACCTCCCGATTGCTGGTCTGTTGCTCCTTTCGCTCGCCGCCTGCAGTGGCGGCCCCGACAAGCAGGGCGCCGCCGGCAGCGGCAGCGACACCCCGGCGGAAACCGCCTCGGCGACCGGTCCGGCCCAATCGACGGATCCTGATCTGGCGGCCCGCCCGGCGAACGACCTCCGCAAGGACAGCCCGGCGCGCCTGGATGGCTTCGGCGGCGTCACGCTGGGCGCCAGCATCGCCGAGGTCCGCAGCGGCTTCGGCACGCCGCTGCAGGGGCTGGGCACCGATGCCGCCGGCAAGCCGCTGCCCGCGGACGACGGCAACGACGGCTGTTACTTCCTGCGCCCGCAGGATGCCGAGGACCCGCGGTTGATGATCGAAGGCCGCAAGCTGGTGCGCTACGACGTGCGCAGCGCCGCCATCACTGCACCGGGCGGCGGCAAGGTCGGCATGACCCTGGGCGAGCTGCAGGTGCTGTATCCCGAGCGCGCTGACGTCGGTCCCGACAAGTACGACGAGAAGGCCCAGCACCTGCGCGTGCGGCCGGTGCAGGAGGGCGGGGCAGTGATCGACTTCGCGCTCGGTGCCGATGGCCGGGTGGGGGCCTGGCGGGTCGGGCAGACCCCGCAGGTCGACTATGCGGAAGGCTGTGGCTGATCCTTGATCCACCGCCCAGCCATGCGCTCGGGCCAAGCGTAGAATCGCGCCACCACTGCTGGGAAGTGCTCGATGATCGCCATTGCCATTGCCTGGTTCCTGCTCGGCCTGCTGCTGCTGGCACTGGGCGGGGACTCCATCGTCAAGGCCGTCTCTGGCCTGGCCCAGCGCTTCGGGGCCAGCCCGTTCACTGCCGGGTTGCTGCTGCTCGGCGTGACCACCTCGTTGCCGGAACTGGCGGTCAACGCACGTGCGCTGGCGGTCGGCCAACCGGAGCTGGCGCTGGGCAATGCAGTGGGCAGCAGCATCGTCAATCTGGGCTTGACCCTGGCGGTGGCCGCCATCGCCGCCCCCCTGCTGCTGCGCGCGCGCCTGCAGGCGGTGCTGTGGTGGTCGCTGCTGGCGGCCGGCGTGCTGCTGATCCTGTTCGGCCTGGATGGTCGCCTGGTGCGCTGGGAAGGCGGCGTGCTGGTGGCGGGCTTCATCGTCATGCAGGTGCTGCTGCTGCGCCGCGGCCGCGTCGAGAGCGCCGAGGTGCAGGCAGCCATCGCCGAATCCGCGCTGAGCCGCACCAGCCTGCCGTTGAACGTGCTGCGCGTGCTGATCGCCGCACTAACCCTGTACTGGGGCGCGCGCCTGGTGGTGGGTGCTGCGGCCGACTTCGGTGCCGCACTGGGCTGGACGCCGTTGCTGGTCGGCCTGTTGCCGGTGGCGATCGGCACCGCACTGCCCGAGGTGGCCACCGCCATTGCCGCCTCGCGTCGCGGGCATGGTGACATGGTGCTCGGCCACGTACTGGGTTCCAGCGTGGTCAACCTGCTGCTGGTGATCGGTGCGATGGCGGTGTTGCAGCCGTTGGCCTTGCCGGCCTCGTTCGTGCGCCTGGAACTGCCGGCGCTGTTGGCGTTTGCGCTGGTGCTGTACCCGATGCTGCGCGGCGACCTGAAGATCAGTCGTGGCGAAGGCGGGATCCTGCTGGTCGCGTTCGTAGGCTGGTTCGTGCTGGAGCTGCTGCTGGTCGGCGCACCGGCGCTGTAGAGCCGAGCCCATGCTCGGCTGCTGTTCGTGCCGACCAGCGGTCGGCACCTACCGGGCGTCACATTGCCGGCCAGCGGCCGGCACTACCGGTTCTGCGTGGTTTCTTCTTCCCGCACCGGTTCCGGCGGCGGCAGCTGCTCCTCGGCGGCCGGCTCGTTGCCCGGCAGGCTGGGGCGGGTCTCCATCAGCAGCGACAACGCCGCCTTGGCCATCATGTGCGCGCTGATCGGTGCGGTGATGAACAGGAACACGGTGATCAGCAGCTCGCGTGGCTGCGGGTCCTGGCCGAGGAAGATGTGGTAGCACACCGAGCACACCAGCACGCAGCCCACGCCCAGTGTGCTGGCCTTGGTCGGTGCGTGCAGGCGCTTGAAGAAGGTGGACAGCTTCACCAGGCCCAGTGCGCCGACCAGGATGAAGAAGCAGCCGAACAGCAGCAGGATCGACAGGACGATCTGGATCGCGGTGATCATTCGACGATGTCCCGGCGCAGCACGAACTTGCTCAGCACCACGGTGCTGCCGAAGCCGAGCATGGCGATGATCAGCGCCGCCTCGAAGTAGATCGGCGAGTTGAGGTACATGCCGAACAGCATCAGCTCAGCGATCGCGGTCACCGACAGCGTGTCCAGCGCGAGGATGCGGTCGGGCACGGTCGGCCCGCGCAACAGCCGCCAGGTGGCCAGCAGCATCGCCAGGCCGACCACGTGCATGCACACCACCAGGGTGGTCTGGATGACTTCAAAACCGGTCATGGGAAGATCTCCATCAACGGCGCCTCGTAACGGCGCTTGATCGTATCGATCAGGTCCTGTGGGTCCTCCAGGTGCAGCACGTGCACCAGCAGGTACTTGCGGTCGTCGCTGAGCGCGGCCGAGACCGTGCCCGGGGTCAGCGTGATCATGCTGGTCAGCGCAGCGATGCCATGGATGTTGGCGATGTCCAGCGGCAGCCAGATGAAACCGGGGTGGATGTTCTTCTCCGGCCCCAGTACCTGCAGGGCGACACGGATGTTGGACATCAGGATGTCCCACAGGGTCACGCACAGCAGTTTCGGCAACGGGCGCAGGGTGCCGATGCGGGCGAACTCGCGGTCCAGGCGTGCGGCGAACAGCGGCACCACCACGCCCAGCAGCAGGCCCAGCACGATCTGGCCGAGGGTGAAGCTGTCGGACATCAGCAGCCAGAACGCCACCACCATGATGCTCAGCATCGGCGACGGAATCAGGCGACGGAACAGGGAGCGCTGGGCGGTCATGGCTGGCGGATCTCCGGTGCAGTCGCACGCAGCTGCTGCACGTACTCGCTGGGGTGCAGCAGCTGCGCGGCGGTGGCGTCGGTGTAGCGCATCAGCGGTGCTGCGGCCAGGGTCATGCCGATGCCGTAGGCCAGCAGGATGCAGGCCGCGTACAGCTCGACCCGGCGCAGCCGCGCCTTGCGCGGTACCGGCGCTTCCGGATCGACCGGCGGCACGCGCCAGAACAGGCGGATGCCCCCCCGGGTCAGGCCCATGATCACCAGCAGGCTGCTGACCAGCACAGCGGTCCAGACCGGGGCGGTGTACTGCACCGGCATGCCGGCCAGCAGCGCAGCCTTGGCCAGGAAGCCGGACAGCGGCGGCAGGCCGGCCACCGACACCGCGCCGATCAGGAACAACACGGCGGGCGTCTCCTTGCCCGGCATCGGCGCGACCACTTCCTTGCGGTCGCTGGCGCTACCGCGACGGCGGCGGATCAGATCGGCAACCAGGAACAGCGCGGCAGCGACGAAGCTGCTGTGCGGCAGGTAGTACAGGCCAGCCGAGAGCACCTGGGGCGTGCCCACCGAGAAGGCGATGAACAGCGTGGCCGCCGACACGATCACCAGGTAGGAGATCAGCACGCGCAGGCGGGTGGCGGCCAGTGCGCCGAGGCCGCCCAGCACCAGCGTCGCGACGCCCGCCCACAACATCCAGTCGCGGCCATAGCCGGCCATCGCGCCGGCATCGTCGCCGAACCACAGCATCTGGATGCGCAGCACCGAGTACAGGCCGACCTTGGTCATGATCGCGAACAGCGCAGCCACGGCCGCCGGTGCGCGCGAATAGGCTTCCGGCAGCCACAGGTACAGCGGCATCAGCGCGGCCTTGGCGCAGAACACCAGCAGCAACAGGCCCATGGTCGCCTTCACCAGGGTCAGCTGTGCCGGCGGTACCTCGGCGATGCGCTGCGACAGCTCGGCCATGTTCAATGAGCCCAGCGAGGCATACAGCAGGCCCAGCGCGACCAGGAACAGGGTCGAGGCGGTGACGTTGAACACCACGTAGTGCAGGCCGATGCGCATGCGCAGGCCGCGGCCGCCACTGAGCAGCAGGCCGTAGGAGGCGATCAGCATCACCTCGAAGAACACAAACAGGTTGAAGATGTCGCCGGTCAGGAACGCGCCGTTGAGGCCGACCAGCTGGAACTGGAACAGCGCATGGAAGTGCGGCGCGCGGCGGTCCCAGCCCGAGCAGGCGTGCAGCAGGCAGGGAATGGCCAGCAGCAGGGTGGTCAGCAGCATCCACGCCGACAGCCGGTCGGCCACCAGTGCGATGCCCAGCCGCGACGGCCAGTCGCCAAGCAGGTAGACGTTGATTTCACCACTGGCCGTGGTGGCAAACAGCAGCCCGACCGCCAGCGCCAGCGCCGACAGCGCGGTCCAGGCCACCGCCCGCTGCACCCTGGGGCCATAGCGGCGGTGTTCGACGAACAGCGACAGCGCCGCACCCAGCAGCGGAATCAGGATCGGCAGGATCACCAGGTGGTTCATGCGCGGTCCTCGCCCCGGCGCGGCGGCACGCGCTCATCCTGCAGGTCGTCATCCGGCTCGTGGGCATCCACGTGGTCGCTGTGGTTGTCGCTGCGGCTGCGCATGGCCAGCACAATGCTCACCGCGGTCATCGCAAAGGCGATCACGATAGCGGTCAGCACCAGCGCCTGTGGCAGCGGGTCGGTGTAGTTGCCCAGGTGGCTGTCCACGCCTTCCTGCAGCACCGGCGCCTTGCCCAGTACCACGCGGCCGCCGGCGAAGATCAGCAGGTTGGTGGCGTAGGACAGGAAGGTCATGCCGAGGATCACATCGAAGCTGCGCGCACGCAGCAGCAGGTAGATGCCGATGGCGGTCAGCACGCCGATCGCGGTAGCCAGGGCCAGTTCCATCAGTGCATCTCCCCGGTGCGTGCCGAGCGGCGTTGCAGGTCGATCTCACCCTTGCGGGCGGTGCGGGTTCGCGACGGCTTGATCGTGCCCATCATCGACAGCATCAGCATGGCACCGCCGAACACCACCAGATAGACGCCGATGTCAAAGCCGATCGCGCTGGCCAGCGGTACGTCGCCGATCAGCGGCAGGTGCAGGTCGAGATGGCCGCTGGTCAGGAACGGCACGCCGAACAGCATCGAGGCGCTGCCGCTGAGCAGGGCGATCAGCAGGCCCATGCCGATGCAGCGGATGTAGTCGAAGCCGAAGCGCGACTCCACCGATGCAGTGCCCTGGATCACGTACTGGATCAGCAGCGGCACTGCCAATACCAGGCCGGCGATGAAGCCGCCACCCGGTGCGTTGTGCCCGCGCAGGAACAGGAAGATCGACACGGTCAGGGTCAGCGGGAACATGATCTGCGCCAGGTCGGCCGGCACCGGCAGCTTGATCGGCGGGCCGGGCATGATCTGCTCCGGTGCCATCCGCGTACGCCGCAGCAGCGCATGCACCACCAGCGCGGCGATGCCGAACACGGTGATCTCGCCGAAGGTATCGAAGCCGCGGAAGTCGACCAGGATCACGTTGACCACGTTCTGGCCGTAGGCCTCGGGCAACGCGCGGGCGAGCAGCTCGCCGGCCATGGTGTTCGGCGGCAGGGTCATCGCCGAATAGGCCAGCGCGCCAAGCCCGGCACCGGCGATGATCGCGATCACCGCGTCGCGGCGCTTGCGCCAGCGCGGCCGCTCAGGCCCGGACTGCGCGGGCAGGTAATTCATGCCCAGCAGCATCAGCACCAGCGTCACCATCTCCACCAGCAGCTGGGTGAGGGCCAGGTCGGGCGCGGACAGGAACACGAAGGTCAGCGCCACCATCAGGCCGACGCCGCCGACCAGCAGCACCGCCAGCAGGCGCTGCTTGTAGATGCGCAGGGTGGCGACCGCGCAGGCCATCATCACCAGCCACAGGGCCCAGCCCAGCAGCGGAATCGGCTGCGGCGCGGTCCAGTTCGGCGAGGCTGGGTTGGCCACGAACGGCGCAGCGGCAACCACGATCGCCACCAGCACCAGGCCCAGCAGCATGCGCTGCAGGCTGCCATTGGCGATGCCGCTGGTCAGGCGCATGGCCAGCGCGGACACGGCGTCCAGCTGGGCGTGGAACACATTGCGGCCCGTGCTGACATTGGTCACGGCATGCAGGTTGATCAGCCTGCGCAGGCCGAAGTACAGCGCCACGCCACCGACCACGCCGATCGCGCTCATCGCCAGCGGCAGGTTGAAGCCATGCCACACCGCCAGGCTATATTCGGGCATGGCGGTGCCGAGGATCGAGGCCGCAGCGGCGTGCAGCACCGGCGCGACGGTCAGTGCGGGTGCCACGCCCACCGCCACACAGATCACCACCAGCAGCTCCACCGGCACCTTCATCCAGCGCGGCGGCTCGTGGGGCACGCGGTCCAGGTCGTGCGGGCCAGTGCCGAAGAAGGTGTCGTGCACGAAGCGCAGGCTGTACGCCACGCCGAACACGCCTGCCAGCAACGCAGCGATCGACACCGCCGTGCGCATGATGCCCGGGCCGCCGGCCGTAATCGCTTCGGCGAACAGCATTTCCTTGGACAGGAAGCCGTTGAGCAGCGGGATCCCGGCCATCGCCAGCGAGGCGATGATCGCCAGCGCGCTGGTGAACGGCATCAGCCTGCGCAGCCCCCCCAGTTTGCGCATGTCGCGGGTGCCGGTTTCGTGGTCGATGATGCCGGCGGCCATGAACAGCGAGGCCTTGAAGGTGGCGTGGTTGAGGATGTGGAACACGCCGGCGACCACCGCCATCGGCGTGGACAGGCCGAACAGCAGGGTGATCAGGCCCAGGTGGGAAATGGTCGAGTACGCCAGCAGGCCTTTCAGGTCGTGCTGGAAGATCGCGTTCCAGGCACCGATCAGCAGGGTCAGCGCGCCGATGCCGCTGACCGTATAGAAGAACAGGTCGCTGCCGGCCAGCGCCGGATGCAGCCGCGCCAGCAGGAACACGCCGGCCTTCACCATGGTGGCCGAGTGCAGGTAGGCCGAGACCGGGGTCGGCGCTGCCATCGCGTGCGGCAGCCAGAAGTGGAACGGGAACTGCGCGCTCTTGGTGAAGATGCCGGCCAGCACCAGGAACAGGGCGTACGGATACAGCGTGCTGGCGCGGATCTGCTCGCCGGCGGCCAGCACCACATCCAGGTCGAAACTGCCGACGATACGGCCGATCAACAGCACGCCACCGAGCAGGGCCAGGCCGCCGCCGCCGGTGATCACCAGCGCCATGCGCGCGCCTTCGCGTGCGTCCTGGCGGTGCGACCAGAAGCCGATCAGCAGGAACGAGCTGATGCTGGTCATTTCCCAGAAGATCATCAGCAACAGCAGGTTGCCCGACAGCACCATCCCCAGCATGGCGCCCATGAACAGCAGCAGGTAGCAGTAGAAGCGGTGCGCGTTGTCCTGCTGGCTCAGGTAGTAGCGCGCATACAGCACCACCAGGGCGCCGATGCCCAGCACCAGCCCGGCGAACATCCAGGCCAGCCCGTCCAGGCGCAGGGTGAAGTCCAGCCCGATCTGTGGAAGCCAAGGGACCAGGGTGCGGACCACCTGGCCATCGAGCACCGCCGGGGTCAGCCAGCCGAGCATGGCCAGCCCGCCCAACGGCGCCAGTGCCGCCAGCCAGGCAGCAGTCGAGCGCGAACTACGGGGGAAGGCCGCAACAGCCGCTGCCATCAGGAACGGCAGGGCCAGCAGCAGGGGCAGGCTGGGGAGCATGCAGGGAATCCATGATTCACGAGCAGGTCAGGGAGAATAACAGGCTGCGAAATGTCGCCGAAACCCATCAAACAGCGATCAATTGCATGTAACGTTCGCTGATTCATTTTTTCTGCGCCGCAACATCACGTTCCTGCGGTCCCTTCCGGTTGCCCTCGGGGGACACCCTACGCCCACGAAGGGACACCGCAGGCCCTGTCGCACAGGGGCTGCCGTCAATGGACGGAAGGCGGGGAGCGGGTCACCGGCGCAGGCTGGCAGGGCCGCCGTGGAGTGTGGGTGACGGAATTCGCCCGTTCAGGAAACGACGGCCGCTGTCGGCCGCCGGCGATCAGTAGCGCCAGTCGAGCTTGCGATAGAACTTGGCCATCACCCAGGCCGGGCCGATCAGCAGGTAGGTCAGGTCGGTCAGGAAGCTGGGCTTGCGGCCCTCGAACGTGTGGCCGATGAACTGCGCGATCCAGGCCACCACGAACACGCCCACCGCCAGCCAGCGCAGCGCATGCAGGCCGATCTCGGCCTCCAGCAGGCGGCACAGGCAGCCGAATACGAAGAACTGGACGAGCATGCCGATGCCCAGGGGGCGCGACAGCTTGTTGTAGAAGCACCAGGCGCTGAACATCGCGAACGCCGACCAGATGCCGTACTGGAACCAGGTGATCAGCGGCGGCAGGCACCACAGCAGGGCCACCACCGACCACAGGATCGCCGGCACCGCCACCACGTGGATGCGCTGGTTGATCACGTTGCGGTGGTCGTCGGAGTAGCTGGCGAAATAGCGGTCGATCGGCCGCGCAAGCTCGGTGGATGTCTGCATGCTGCGTCGCTTCCTCGGACAACGGTAGTGCCGGCCGCTGGCCGGCAAACCAGAGCATAGCCGAGTTCGCGACGTCGCCGGCCAGCGGCCGGCACTACCAGGACCAGGCCATGCCTGGTTGCAGGTTCACCGAAGCGCCGGCCAGCGGCCGGCACTACCGAACGCGCCCCCCGCCTTTCCGGCCAGGGGCGCAGGCGGATCAGTCGACGCTGATCCCGGCTAGGCGCTGCAGCGCCTCGGCGTACTTGGCGCGGGTGCGCTCGATGATGTCGGCCGGGATGTTCGGACCCGGGGCGGTCTTGCCCCAGTCCAGCGTCTCCAGGTAATCGCGCACGAACTGCTTGTCATAGCTCGGCGGGCTGGTGCCCACTTCGTACTCGTCGGCCGGCCAGTAACGCGAGGAATCCGGCGTCAGCATCTCGTCCATGATGTACAGCCGGCCATCGGCGTCGGTACCGAACTCGAACTTGGTGTCGGCCAGTATGATGCCGCGCTCGCGGGCGTAATCGGCGGCGAACTTGTAGATGCGCAGGGTGGCGTCGCGCACCCGCTCGGCCAGTTCCGCACCGACCTGCTTCACCATCGCGTCGAAATCGATGTTCTCGTCATGGTCGCCGACCGCGGCCTTGGTCGAGGGTGTGAAGATCGGCTCGGGCAGCTGTTCGGCCTGGCGCAGGCCGTCGGGCAGGTCGATGCCGCTGACCTTGCCGGTGCGCTGGTAATCCTTCCAGCCGCTGCCGATCAGGTAGCCGCGGGCGATCGCTTCCACCGGCACCGGCTTCAGCTTGCGGGTGACCACCGCGCGCTTGGCGTACAGCGCCGGGTCCACGCCTTCGGGCAGCACGCTGGCCACGTCGATGCCGGTCAGGTGGTTGGGCATCAGGTGCGCGGTCTTGGCAAACCAGAAGTTGGAGACCTGGCAGAGCATCTCGCCCTTGCCCGGGATCGGGTCGGGCAGGACCACGTCGAACGCCGACAGGCGATCGGTGGCCACCATCAGCAGGTAGTCGCCCGGCGGGGTTCCGGCTGGCAGCCGCTCGCGCGGGATATCGAACACATCACGCACCTTGCCGCGATGGCGCAAGGGCAGGCCGGGGAGATCGGATTGCAACAGCGTGGTTGGCACGGGCACTCCTGGGGCGTTGTCGATACGGCTGCTGCCCAACGGACCCGGCGGGCCCGCTGACCAGCGGGCGGCCTAGTGTAAAGCCGTCCGGGCCCGCTGTGACGTAAAATGAGCGTCCATTTCGTCGGTCGACCCCGGAGCGCCATGCGCTGGTACGGAAAACTGCTCGGATTCATCGCCGGCGCCCTGCTGTTCCGGCCCAATCCGCTGTTCGGCGCGGTGGTCGGCCTGCTGATTGGCCACGCCTTCGATTCGGACTGGTTCCGCCTGAACAACGAGAACCCGTACCGGGAGCTGGGGCTGACCTCCGAGGCCACCGATGCCGAGATCGAGCGCGCCTACCGCAAGCTGATCTCGCAGTACCACCCCGACAGGCTTGGCGGCGCCGCCCCCGAGCTGCAGCAGCAGGCCGAGCAGAAGTCGCGGCGGATCAATGCCGCCTACGACCGCATCAAGACCCTGCGCAAGCGCTGACCCACTTTCCCCTCGTTGCAAGGCCCGGCCATGTCCCACTGCCTCATCGCCCCCTCCATCCTGTCCGCCAACTTCGCCCGCCTCGGCGAGGAAGTCGACAACGTCCTCGCTGCCGGTGCGGACTGGGTCCACTTCGACGTGATGGACAACCACTACGTGCCGAACCTGACCATCGGCCCGATGGTCTGCCAGGCCCTGCGCAAGCACGGCGTCACCGCGCCGATCGACGTGCACCTGATGGTCGAGCCGGTGGACCGCATCATCCCGGACTTCGCCGAGGCCGGTGCCACCTACATCAGCTTCCACCCGGAGGCGAGCCGGCACGTGCACCGCACCATCCAGCTGATCCGCTCGCTGGGCTGCAAGCCGGGCATCGTGCTCAATCCGGCCACCCCGGTGGACATCCTCGACTGGGTGCTGGATGACCTGGACCTGGTGCTGCTGATGTCGGTCAACCCGGGCTTCGGCGGCCAGGCCTTCATCCCCTCGGCGCTGGACAAGCTGAAGGTGGTGCGCAAGATGATCGATGCCAGCGGCAAGGACATCCGCCTGGAGATCGACGGTGGCGTGAAGGCCGACAACATCGGTGAGATCGCCGCCGCCGGCGCCGACACCTTCGTTGCCGGTTCGGCCATTTTCAACGCCAGGACCAGCTACCAGGACGTGATCGCGCAGATGCGCGCCAACGTCGCTGCGGCACGGGGCTGAGCCATGAGTACGGTGGCCGTGTTGAACATTCGCCCGGCCACCGTGGCCGATGCTGGCCTGATCCTGCATTTCATCCGCGAGCTGGCGATCTACGAGAAGGCCGAGCATTCGGTGCAGACCGATGAGATCGGCATCGCCGAGAGCCTGTTCGGCGCCGACGCCACCGCCCGCGCGCTGATCTGCGAGGCCGACGGCGAGGCCATCGGCTATGCGGTGTACTTCTACAACTACTCCACCTGGCTGGGCCGCAAGGGCATCTACCTGGAAGACCTGTACGTCAGCCAGGAAAAGCGCGGTGCCGGTGCCGGCAAAGCGTTGCTGAAGTACATCGCACGCCAGGCCGTGGCCGAAGGCTGCGGCCGTTTCGAATGGTCGGTGCTGGACTGGAACACTCCGGCCATCGAGTTCTACACCGCCGCCGGTGCCAAACCGCAGGACGAGTGGACCGTGTACCGGCTGCAGGGGCAGGCGCTGCACGATTTCGCCAACGGGTGAGGCGTGTGGTGGGTGCGAACCGCAACCCGGTGGGTGCGAACCCTGGTTCGCACTCCCTGCGTCCCCCCCCCAAAAAAAAAGCCACGCCAATCACTGGCGTGGCCTCGCTGCATGCGTGGGAGGCTGATCCTGCCTCCATCCGTCGTCCCTGCTATGGCCTTCCATTCTCCAGCAGCTGAATGACACCTGCGTGACATTCACTGCGGGCAAACAGTGCATTGCTAGCCTGTGCCGCCCTGACCTGGAAGTACCGCATGACCACCCCGCGCTGGCGCCTGATCCTCAATGGCAAATCCGCAGGCAACGAAGAGTTGCGCGACGCCGTGGGCCATTGGCGCGGGCAGGGCGTGCAGCTGGAGGTGCGGGTGACCTGGGAAGACGGTGACGCTGAACGCTACGTTGCCGAGGCCATCCATCATGGCGTGGACGTGATCGTGGCCGCCGGTGGCGATGGCACGCTCAGCGCGGTGGCCGAGACGCTGGCCCATCGTGAGGAACCGGCAGAAGCGCTGCCTTCGCTGGCGTTGATTCCGATGGGGACCGCCAACGACTTCGCCACGTCGGCAGGCATTCCCACCGAGCCCGGCGATGCCCTCGCGCTGATCGGCCAGGTGCCGGCACGGCCCATCGACCTGTTGCGCGTGGATGCCGATGGCACGCCCTGGTGGTGCGCCAACCTCGCCAGTGGTGGCTTCGGCACGCAGGTGACGGTGGAGACCGATGCCGGCTTGAAGAAGATGCTCGGTGGGCTGGCCTACGTGATCACCGGCATCGCCAAGCTGGGCCGCATCGAGCCGATCGCCGCGCGGCTGTCCGGCCCGGACTTCGCCTGGGAAGGTGACTTCATCGCGCTGGGCATCGGCAACGGGCGCCAGGCCGGTGGCGGCCAGCAGCTGTGCCCGCAGGCACTGATCGATGATGGACTGCTGGATGTGACCGTGCTTCCGGAACTGGAAGGGGAGGTCACCGCCACTCTCGGCCAGATGCTGAAGTCCGGTACCCAGGCCGCACTGGAACAGCTGGCCACACGGGCGCGGTTGCCGTGGCTGCAGGTGGAATCCGAGCGTCCGTTGACGCTCAACCTGGACGGCGAACCCGTGCAGGCCCGTCACTTCCGCGTCGAGTGCGTGCCGGGCAGGGTGCGGATGCACCTGCCGGTCGGTTGCCCGTTGCTGGACGGGCAGGGGTAGAGTCATCGGTCCCCGCGGCCGCTGCGGGCGTCCAGTGGTTCAGTTTCCCAGGGTTCCCCTGCCGCGCAAGCTGCGATACAGTCAAGGGGTGTCCAGCCTGACGACCCCGCATACTCTTTCTTCCGCACGCCGTTGGTGGCGATGGTGGCCCGTTGCCGTCGTCCGCCCCCATAACGCTGTGTCCCGGAAGGAAAGTCGTCTTGAACTCGCACGCTCAGTTTCAGCAGCAGGCCGCTGAAGGCCACACCCACATTCCCGTCGTCCGCGAAGTGCTGTCCGACCTGGACACGCCACTCTCGGTCTATCTGAAGCTCGCCGACGGCCCCAATACCTACCTGTTTGAATCCGTCGAAGGCGGCGAGCGCTTTGGTCGTTACTCGATCATCGGCCTGCCGGCGCGCCGCGTGTATGCGTTCCACGGCCACACGCTGACCGTGCGCGAAGACGGCCAGGTGGTGGACACCCGCGAGGTAGCCGATCCCTTCGCCGAAGTCGAGGCGCTGCGCAGCGCCCACTCGGTGCCCAAGCTGGAAGGCCTGCCGGGCTTCACCGGCGGCCTGGTCGGCTGGTTTGGCTTCGAGTGCATCGGCTACATCGAGCCGCGCCTGGCCCCGCCGGCCGGCCGTGATGAGCTGGGCACGCCGGACATCCTGCTGCTGGACTCCAACGAGCTGGCGGTATTCGACAATCTCAAGGGCCGGCTGTACCTGATCGTGCACGCCGACCCGCGTGTCGACGGTGCCTTCGAACAGGCGCAGGCGCGCCTGGACGCACTGACTGCGAAGCTGCGTGCACCGGGCGCCGGCTATCCGGCACCGCTCAACAGCGACGTGCTGGACGAATCGGATTTCGTCTCCGGCTTCACCCGCGAAGGCTTCGTCGATGCGGTCCAGCGCAGCAAGGAATACATCCGCGCCGGTGACATCTTCCAGGTGGTGCTCAGCCAGCGCCTGAGCGTGCCGTTCAAGGCGCGCCCGGTGGATGTGTACCGCGCGCTGCGCGCGTTGAATCCCTCGCCGTACATGTATTTCCTCGATGTCGGCGACCTGCAGGTGGTCGGTTCCTCGCCGGAGATCCTGGTACGCCTTCAGGATGGCGAAGTCACCGTGCGCCCGATCGCCGGCACCCGCCCGCGTGGCCCCACGCCCGAGCTGGACCTGGCACTGGAAGCCGAGCTGCTGGCCGACCCCAAGGAACGCGCCGAGCACCTGATGCTGATCGACCTCGGCCGCAACGATGCCGGCCGTGTCTCGAAGGCCGGCACCGTGGAAGTGGGCGAGCAGTTCGTGATCGAACGCTACAGCCATGTCATGCACATCGTCAGCGAAGTGACCGGGCAGCTGCAGCCGGGCCTGAGCTACGCCGACGTGCTGCGTGCCACGTTCCCGGCCGGCACGGTCAGTGGCGCGCCGAAGATCCGCGCGCTGGAAGTGATCCGCGAGCTGGAACCGATCAAGCGCAATGTCTACGCCGGCAGCATCGGCTACATCGGCTGGCACGGCGATGCCGATACCGCGATCGCGATCCGCACTGCGGTCATCAAGGATGGCCGCCTGTACGTGCAGGCCGGCGCCGGCATCGTCTACGACTCGGACCCGGACAAGGAATGGGACGAGACGATGAACAAGGGCCGTGCGCTGTTCCGCGCCGTCGCCCAGGCCGCCAAGGGCCTGTGACGCTCCCCGTGCCGTGGCCTGCGCCGCGGCATCTTCCGCTGTTCCCGTTGAAGACAAGGAGTACCGCATGAAGCTGCTGAGCGCATTGCTGTGGTCGTCGCTGCTGGCCACGATGGCCCCGTCTGCGTGGGCGCAGGCCAATACCATTCCGTCGCAGCCGCACCTGCTGGTGAAGGGCGAGGCGCGTCGGGTGGTGATGCCGGACCGGTTCGGCCTGCAGTTGAACATCGAAGAGACCGACATGGACGCCGACGCCGCGCGCCGCCGCGTGCAGGACAACGTGGCGCGCGCGCTGGCGCTGTTCAAGCAGCACAAGGCGGTGGACGGCAGCGTGCGTGCGGACAACCTGCGGATCGGCCCGGCGACGCGCTATGAGCAGAACCGGCAGGTCTTCATCGGTACCCGCGTATCGCGCCAGCTGCGTGCGAGCTTCGCCAGCGTGAAGGCGATGCAGGATGTGCTGGGTGCGTTGAAGGCCGACGAGAACGTACAGGTGAGCAGCCTGGCGCCAACCTATTCGGGTGAAGTGGCGCTGCGCCGCGAACTCAAGGGTGAGGCGGCGGCCCGGACCCGCGAATCCGCGCAGGGCCTGGCCAAGGCCTACGGCACCCGGCTGCGCGGCCTGTACAGCATTTCCGACGTAGCGCCGAACTTTGCCTATGGCATCCAGGCCGGCAGTTGGCCGAGCAGTGGGGATCTGGTGACGCCGCCTTCGCCGCCCGCGCCCGAGGCACCGATGAACAGCATCGAGACCACGGGCTCCCGCCTGCCCGAGTCGGTCGAAGCCGGCCCCATCACCTACACCGAAAACGTGTACGCCATTTTCCTGATAAGCGACGGAACCTGACCATGTTGTGGATGATCGACAACTACGACAGCTTCACCTACAACCTCGTGCAGTACCTGCAGACGCTGGGCGCCGAGGTGAAGGTGGTGCGCAACGATGCGATGAGCGTGGACGAGATCGCCGCGCAGAAGCCCGAGCGCATCGTCATCTCGCCCGGCCCGTGCACGCCCAACGAAGCGGGCGTGTCGCTGGAGCTGATCCAGCGGCTGGGCCCGACCACGCCGATCCTCGGCGTGTGCCTGGGCCACCAGGGCATCGGCCAGGTCTACGGCGGCACCGTGATCCGCGCCGGCAACATCATGCACGGCAAGACCTCGCCGATCCGCCACGAAGGCAAGGGCGTGTTCGCCGGCCTGCCGGACCGCTACCAGGCCACCCGCTACCACTCGCTGGTGGTGGACAAGAACAGTCTGCCGGACTGCCTGGAAGTGACCGCCTGGACCGAGAACGAGGACGGCTCGATCGAAGAGATCATGGGCCTGCGCCACCGCCAGTTCCCGGTGGAAGGCGTGCAGTTCCACCCCGAATCCATCCTCACCGAACACGGCCACGCCCTGCTGCGCAATTTCCTGCAGCGCCCGGCGGCCTGATCCAAGGAGCATTCCCATGAGCTTCTCCCCCCAGGAAGCCCTGCAACGCACCATCGAGCACCGCGAGATCTTCTTCGACGAGATGGTCGACCTGATGCGGCAGATCATGCGCGGCGACGTGTCGCCGATGATGACCGCCGCCATCCTCACCGGCCTGCGGGTGAAGAAGGAGACCATCGACGAGATCGCCGCCGCCGCCACGGTCATGCGCGAATTCGCGCTGGCGGTGCCGGTGGCCGACAGCACCCACCTGGTCGACATCGTCGGCACCGGTGGCGATGGCTCGCACACCTTCAACATCTCCACCTGCGCGATGTTCGTGGCGGCTGCGGCCGGTGCGCGCGTGGCCAAGCACGGCAACCGCAGCGTGTCGTCCAAGTCCGGCAGCGCCGATGCGGTCGAGGCGCTGGGCGCGGCCATCGAGCTGCAGCCAGCGCAGGTGGCCGCTGCCATCGAGCAGACCGGCATCGGCTTCATGTTCGCGCCGATCCATCATCCGTCGATGAAGGTCGTCGCGCCGGTCCGCCGCGAGATGGGCGTGCGCACCATCTTCAACATCCTTGGTCCGCTGACCAACCCCGCCAGCGCGCCGTCGGTGCTGATGGGCGTGTTCCATCCTGATCTTGTGGGTATCCAGGCGCGCGTGCTGCGCGAGCTGGGCACCGAGCGCGCCATGGTGGTCTGGGGCCGCGACAACATGGATGAGATCTCGCTCGGCGCCGGCACCCTGGTGGGCGAGTTGCGCGACGGCAAGGTGCGCGAGTACGAGATCCACCCGGAGGACTTCGGCATCGCCATGTCGGCCAGCCGCAACCTGCGCGTGGACAGCCCGGAGCAGTCCATCCAGATGCTGCGCGCGGTGCTGGACAACGAGCCCGGCCCGGCGCTGGACATCGTCGCGCTCAATGCCGGCGCCGCGCTGTACGTGGCCGGCGTGGCCAGCGACATCGGTGATGGCCTGGCCCGTGCCCGTGCTGCCATCGCCAATGGCAGCGCCCGCCAGCGCCTGCAACAGTATGTGGAGACCACCCGCGCGCTGGTTGCCTGAGCGCGCGGTTCAGCCTGACCCCGTCGATGGCCGATAATGGCCGTCCTCAGCGCCCCCGCACCGAATCGAAGACGATGAGCGACATCCTGCAGACGATCCTGGCCCGCAAGGCCGAAGAAGTGGCCCAGCGCCGCGCCCAGCGCCCGCTCGAGGAGCTGCAGGCCGCCGTGGCCAGCGCCCCGCCGGTACGTGGCTTCGTACGCGCGTTGCAGGCGGCCGTGGCCAACGGCGACCCGGCGGTGATTGCCGAGGTGAAGAAGGCCAGCCCGTCCAAGGGCGTCATCCGCCCCGATTTCCGGCCGGCCGATATCGCGGTCAGCTACGAGTTCGGTGGTGCCAGCTGCCTGTCGGTGCTGACCGACGTGGACTTCTTCCAGGGCGCCGATACCTACCTGCAGCAGGCCCGTGAAGCCTGCACGCTGCCGGTGCTGCGCAAGGACTTCGTGATCGACGCCTACCAGGTGTACGAGGCGCGCGTGCTGGGCGCCGACTGCATCCTGCTGATCGTCGCCGCGCTGGACGACACCCAGCTGGCCACGCTGTCGGAACTGGCGCTGTCGCTGGGCATGGACGTGCTGGTGGAAGTGCACGACATCGACGAGCTGGAGCGCGCGCTGCAGGTGCCGGCGCCGATGATCGGCATCAACAACCGCAACCTGCGCACCTTCGAGGTGTCGCTGCAGACCACGCTGGACATGCAGCAGGCGGTGCCGCGTGACCGCCTGCTGGTCACCGAGAGCGGCATCCTCGGCCCGCAGGACGTGGCGCTGATGCGCGATGCAGGCATCCATGCCTTCCTGGTCGGCGAGGCCTTCATGCGCGTGGAAGAGCCGGGCGAGGGCCTGCGTCAGCTATTCTTCGCAACATGACAACGCACTATCCGACGCCGCGCGAGGATGCGCCGCTGGTGGTCTTCGACTTCGACCACACCCTCTACGACGGCGATTCGGGTACCCACCTGTTCGCCTCGCTGATCAAGCGCAACCCGTTGCGCATGCTGGCGGCGCTGCTGGTCACGCCGATTGCCGGGCCGATGGTGGCGATGCTGCCGACCCGTCGCGCGGGCATCTCGGTCTATGTGTGGATCGGCAGCTTCGGCCTGCACCGTGCGCGCGATTTCAACAAGGTGATCGACGCCTACGTGCTGCGCAACCAGGCGCAGATGCGCGCCAAGCTGCTGCCGCAGGCGCTGGAGGTGTTCGCCGCGCACCGCGCCAAGGGCGATCGCGTGGTGGTTGCCACCGGCGCGCCGCCGGAGCTGGCCCGCGCGATCCTGGCCTTCGTCGCCCATCAGGACGTACCGGTGATCGGTACCGAGGTCGGCCCGCGGCTGGGCGGTGTTGGCCCGACCCGGCACTGCCACAACGAAGAGAAGATGCGCATGCTGCGCGAACGCGGCTATGGCGACATCGATATCGCCTACTCCGACAGCACCGCCGACCTGCCGCTGCTGCTGGCGGCCAAGGCGCCGGTGGTGGTGAACCCGAAGCCGGGGCGGGTGGCGTTTTTCCGCCGCGTGCTGCCGGCCGGCACCCGCATCCTCAACTGGGGATGCGTGGATCGCGGCGGCGACAAGGCCTGACCCGCGCCTGTTGTAGAGCCGAGCCATGCTCGGCTGCTCTTCGTTGCGGGATCCGTGCGTCCTCAGCCGAGCATGGCTCGGCTCTACAGGGGATGCTTCAGCGGTAGAGGTGCCCGTACACCGCATGCCCGATCTGGAACAGGCTGATGCCCAGCACCAGCACGCCGACGGCCACCAGCACCCA
Organism: Stenotrophomonas sp. YJH_SMC_81; assembly: GCF_059370875.1. Taxonomy (NCBI): domain Bacteria; kingdom Pseudomonadati; phylum Pseudomonadota; class Gammaproteobacteria; order Lysobacterales; family Lysobacteraceae; genus Stenotrophomonas; species Stenotrophomonas sp. YJH_SMC_81. The sequence goes on from NZ_JCAFUB010000002.1 coordinate 129,272, forward strand.
GCGCTCCTTCACCCGCTTGACCAGGATCGCCGCCACCGGCGCGGCCATCATGCCGCCGATCAGCAGGCCGGCGACGATCTGCAGATGCTGCACGCCCATCGACAACAGGAAGGTCGCTGACACCGTCAACGTGACCACGAACTCGGCTGCGTTGACTGTTCCGATGGTGGTGCGCGCCTGGCCGCCGCGGGCGAGCAGGGTGGACGTCGCGATCGGCCCCCAGCCACCGCCGCCGCTGGCGTCGAGCAGGCCGGCGAAGAAGCCCAGCACCGGCACCCGCCGGATCTCGCCCTTGGGCATAAAGCGCCCAGCGGCGCGGGCCAGGATGATGATCGCCAGCACCAGCAGGTACAGGTAGATCAGTGGCCGGATGATCTCGCCCGGGAGCTGCGTGAGCACGTACGCGCCCACGGCACCGCCCACTGCGCCGGGCAGGGCCAGGCGCACGAACAGGCGTTTATCGACATTTCCGGCTGCGAGGTGCGACACCCCCGAGGCGCCAGTGGTGAACACTTCAGCGGTGTGGATGCTGGCGCTGACCTGTGCCGGGGGCAGGCCCATGCTGAGCATCACCGACGAGGACACCAGGCCGAAGGCCATGCCCAATGCACCGTCCACCAGCTGTGCGCCGAGGCCGATGAGAATGAACCACCAGAATTCGCTGCTCAGCTCCATGTACCGAGCCTAGCTCAGCGGGCCGCGCAGGGGCCGTGTAGAGCCGAGCCCTTGCGCGGCTGCCTTTGACGTACCGCAGCCGAGCGTCGGCTCGGCTCTACAGGATGGCTCGGCAGCGTTGGGTTGCCTTGCAATCAACGGGTGCCGTACAGCACCACGGTCTTGCCGCGGGCATGCAGCAGGCCGTCGGTCTGCAGCTTCTTCAACACGCGGCCGGCCATTTCGCGCGAGCAGCCGACCAGTCGCGCCAGTTCCTGTCGCGAGACGCGCAGCTGGCTGCCCTGCGGGTGGCTCATCGCCTCCGGTTCCTGCGCCAGGTCGTGCAGGGTGCGCACGATCCGGTCGGTAACGTCCAGGAATGCCAGGCGGCTGGCCTTGCGGCTGGTGTCGAGCAGGCGCTTGGAAATCTGCTGGCCCAGCGCATACAGCAGGCGCGGGGCATCGGCCGACAGCGGGCCGAGGAACAGCTGATGCAGGCGCTCGTAGCTGATTTCAGCCAGCTCGCAGGCGGTACGGGTCCGCAGGATCACCTCGCGGCGGTCCGATTCGACGAACAGGCCCATCTCGCCGACGAACTCGCCGGCACCGAAGTAGCCCAGCACAAGCTCGCGATCGTCATCTTCCTCGGCCATGATCGAAACCGAGCCGCTGATGACGTAATACAGGGTTCCCGCCGGGTCTCCGGGCCGGAAGACGTCGGTACGGGTGGGATATCGCCGCCTGTGGCTGTGCGCCAGGAAACGATCGATTGTGGCGATATCCAGGGCCAGTGGACTGCTAGCTAGGCGCACGGTTGACACGATAGGAGCGCTCCCTCTGCGCATGAACGGATTCACGGGGTCGATAGCGGAGCTTAACCAGCGCAATTGTTAAGGGCAAACAGTGTGCCAGAACTCTTGCGTCTTCACGTTCCCCCCGGGGGCAGTTTGCCCCATAATTCCCCCTTTCCCTTCTTACACAGGAATCGACCGCCGTGGTCAAGCCGTTGCCTCGCCTGAGGCTGCAGGGTTTCAACAACCTCACCAAGGCGCTGAGCTTCAACATCTATGACGTGTGTTACGCGCGCACCGAAGAGGAGCGTCAGCGTTACATTGAATACATCGATGAAGAGTACAACGCCGACAGGCTGACTCAGATCTTGACCGATGTCGCCGAGATCATCGGCGCCAACATCCTGAACGTGGCCCGCCAGGACTACGATCCGCAGGGTGCCTCGGTGACCATCCTGATCTCCGAAGAACCGGTGATCGACAAGAAGCTGGCCGGCAAGGAGCTGATCTCCGACGCCGTGGTCGCGCACATGGACAAGAGCCACATCACGGTGCATACCTACCCGGAAACCCATCCGCAGGAAGGTATCGCCACGTTCCGCGCGGACATCGACGTGGCCACCTGTGGCGTCATTTCCCCGCTGAAGGCCCTGAACTACCTGATCGAGAGCCTCGAGTCGGACATCGTGATCATGGACTACCGCGTCCGTGGCTTCACCCGCGATGTGAAGGGCAAGAAGCATTTCATCGACCACAAGATCAACTCGATCCAGAACTTCCTGGCCAAGAACATCAAGTCGCGTTACGAGATGTTCGACGTCAACGTCTACCAGGAGAACATCTTCCACACGAAGATGCACCTGAAGGACTTCGACCTGGACCAGTACCTGTTCGAGGAAAAGGCCAAGAACCTGTCGTTCAAGGAACGCATGAAGATCGAAGCGCTGCTCAAGCGCGAGATCGAAGAGCTGTTCCACGGCCGGAACCTGTCCGAGTAAGTCCCATGTGCGATGCCCGCAGGCATCGCCACCCAGGCGGGACGACCCGCCCCATGGAACCAGTGCCCCACACACGTTACAGTTCCACGGTGATGTACCGACCCACGGCCCGGTGTGAAAACACCGGGCCGTTTCGTTTTTCTCAAGAAAGGTAAGGAGCCCCCACCCATGCCCTGGATCTACCTGCTGCTGGCCGGCCTGTTCGAGATCGGTTTCGCCCTCGGAATGAAGTACTCCGAAGGCTTCAGCAAACCCCTGCCCACCGTTGCCACGGTGGTATCGGCCCTGATCAGCCTGTACCTGATGAGCCAGGCGATGAAGAGCATCCCGGTCGGCACCGCCTATGCGATCTGGACCGGCATCGGTGCCATGGGCGTGGCTGTGCTCGGCATCTACCTGTTCAATGACAGTGCGTCGCCGGCCCGCCTGGCCTGCGTGGGCCTGATCGTGGCCGGCGTGATCGGCCTGAAGCTGGTGTCGCCCAACTGATGGATGGCCCGACCAACGGTCGGGCCCCACCGTCGCCCCCCGCACCTCCTGGTAGGCCCGCACCGTTGGTGCGGGCGACCCTTCAAATGCGGTAGGCGATGGTCTTCATCACCCTGGAGGCCAGCGCCATCACGCCCGGGATCGGGAACGGCAGGCGGCGTGCGCCGGCCTGCTCGGCGTGCTCCGCATGGCGGGCTTCGTCTTCCTTCATCACCTGGATGACCGCACGGCTGCGCAGGTCGCCGGCCGGCAGGTCGACCAGGTGCTCGTCCAGATGGGCTTCCACCTGGCGCTCGGTTTCGACCACGAAACCGAGGTTCCAGCCGTCGCCGCGCAGCCCGGCCAGGGTGCCGATGGTGTAGCTGCCGGCGTACCACAACGGGTTGAACAGGCTCGGGCGGCTGCCCAGCTCGCCCAGCCGGGTGGCGCACCACGCCAGGTGGTCGGTCTCTTCCTGGGCCGCTTCCAGCAGGTGTTCACGCGTGGCAGGGTCGCGGGCCACGGCGGCCTGGCCGAAATACAGGCCCTGTGCGCAGACTTCGCCGACGTGGTTGATCCGCATCAGCCCGGCCGCGTGGCGGCGTTCAGCGTTGTCCATGCCCGGCTCGCTGGTGTCCGCGGCCGGGTAGGGGCGGGCCGCCGGCGGGTTGCCGAACACCGTGTCCAAGGCGCGCTGCGCTTCGGTCAGCAGGTGGTCCAGCGGTGTGGTCTGGCGGAGCACGGTCATGGCGGTACGCGGTGGGACGGAAGACCCCTCGATTCTCCCCCGGCTCCGGCCCCCTGCCAACCCGGGACATGGCCGGCTTGCACCGGGGGCTTGACCTGCGTACAATCCCGCCTCTTACGCTTCACCTTTCACAACGCGTGGCAGAGTTCCGGCGAGCCGTTCGCCGCAATGAGCCCGACCTAACATAGAGTTCTTCATGAGCACTTTCACTGCCAAGAACGAGACCGTCCAGCGCGACTGGTACCTCGTCGACGCCGAGGGCAAGACCCTGGGCCGTCTCGCCACCGAGCTGGCCCGCCGTCTGCGTGGCAAGCACAAGCCGGTCTACACCCCGCACGTTGATACCGGCGACTACCTGGTCGTCATCAATGCAGAAAAGATTGCCGTCACCGGCAAGAAGCTGCAGGACAAGATGTATCACCGTTTCACCGGTTACATCGGCAACCTGAAGACCGAGTCCCTGGCCCAGGCGCTGGAGCGCCACCCGGAGCGCGTGATCGAGATCGCCGTCAAGGGCATGCTGCCGAAGGGCCCGCTGGGTCGCCAGATGTACCGCAAGCTCAAGGTCTACGCCGGCACTGAGCATCCGCACGCCGCACAGCAGCCGCAGGTTCTGGATATCTAATCATGGCTATCACTCAAAACTACGGCACTGGCCGCCGCAAGTCCTCCACCGCTCGCGTGTTCCTGCGCAAGGGTTCGGGCAACATCACCGTCAACGGTCGTCCGCTGGACGAGTTCTTTGGTCGTGAGACCGCGCGCATGATCGTGCGCCAGCCGCTCGAGCTGACCAAGAACACCGAAAGCTTTGACATCCTGGTCACCGCCGCTGGCGGCGGCACCACCGGCCAGGCCGGTGCGATCCGTCTGGGCATCGCCCGTGCTCTGGTCGAGTACGACGAAACCCTGAAGTCCGAGCTGCGCAAGGCTGGCTTCATGACCCGTGACGCCCGTGAAGTCGAGCGTAAGAAGGTTGGTCTGCACAAGGCCCGCCGCGCCACCCAGTTCTCCAAGCGCTGATCTACCGCGCCTGGTTGGGCTCCTTCAGGAGCCCGCTGGATGGGAAAGCAAAAGCCCGGCTTCGGCCGGGCTTTTGTCGTTTCGGGGGGGATGCATTTCCGGGTTGCCGGCCAGCGGCCGGCACTACCCATGGTTTCGCATCTCGGAAGGGGTGGGGTCAGAGCCCTTTCCTTGGGAAAAGGATCCGACCCCGGGCCTCTCTCTGGAGAAGAGCCCCCTTGTTGTTCAAGGGGGCGCGCCGACAGGCGCGGGGATAAGGTGGAATGCGCGACCAAATCAAAAGCAAAAGGCCAGATCTTTCTGATCTGGCCTTTTGCTTTTAATTTGGCTGCCCCGGATGGATTCGAACCACCGAATGCCTGAGTCAGAGTCAGGTGCCTTACCGCTTGGCGACGGGGCAAAACGTGCAACTATTTTCTCACTTTTCACACTGAAAAACAACTTGATTTTCAATGTGGTGGCTATGGGTGGACTCGAACCACCGACCCCAGCATTATGAGTGCTGTGCTCTAACCGGCTGAGCTACATAGCCTTGGTGAGCCCGCTATTCTGCGGATGTGTATCGGCCCTGTCAACACTTTTGTGCCGCGCTTGTGGGCCGACAGAGGGCATGGGATAGTCCCGACCAGTAGATTTTCTTAGGAGTCCGCATCGTGATCGATCCGGACGGCTATCGACCGAACGTCGGCATCGTGCTGATGCGGCAGGACGGCCAGGTGTTCTGGGCACGACGCGTGCGCCGGGACGGCTGGCAGTTCCCGCAGGGTGGCATGAACACCGACGAGACGCCTGTCGAGGCCATGTATCGTGAACTGCAGGAAGAGACCGGCCTGCTGCCTGAGCACGTGGAAGTGCTCGGGGCGACGCCCGGCTGGCTGCGCTACAAGCTGCCGGCACGGGCCATCCGCCGCAATGAGCGGCAGGTCTGCATCGGGCAGAAGCAGGTCTGGTTCCTGCTGCGCCTGACCGGCGATGAATCGCATGTGCAGCTGGACCATACCGACTCGCCCGAGTTCGACCACTGGCGGTGGGTGGACTTCTGGTACCCGGTGGAGCACGTGGTGATGTTCAAGCGTGGCGTCTATGCGCGCGCGCTGCGACACCTGGCGCCGTTGGCGCGTGGGGTGGCCGGGCAGGGCGTCAGCGCCATGCCCAAGAGTGCCGCCGAGGCCTGGATGCCGGGCCACGCAGCCGGCCACGACAGGCCCCGGAAGCGCACGCCCAAGCGCGGCGGCTACTGGCCGCGCAAGGCCAAGGGGGAGTCCGGGGCGGTTTGAATGGGAGGCCACGCAGGCTGTGGGCCGATTCGTCACAACGCGTCCCCCCCGGCTGTTTCCAGCAGGACCTGGCTGCCCGCCGGGCCGGTCAATCCGACTCTGAACGGTATCGAGAATGGTTCAGGTCTCTGATTGACAACCATTCTCGTTTCCATTGGAATACGCAACAGGCCGCTTCTGGCCTGTCAGCCCGGTCCCCGCCTGTGTACGTCTGCATCTGCAACGGAGTCACCGACCACCAGATCCGCGAAGCCGCCAGCCATGGCGTCAGCACGGTGGCGGAACTGACCATGCGTACCGGTTGCGGTGCCACCTGCGGTTCGTGCCTGGACATGGCCGGCGACCTGCTGGCCAAGGCACGCGCGACGCACGATCTGCCGCTGCCGGTATTGGGCCTCGCCCAGGTCGCCTGATCGTTTCCTCGCGGCCTGTTGACGCCGCGCTTTCGCGTCCTTCACCTGCAACCGCGCAGGCCAATGCGCACGATTCGCGTTCCTTCACCACCGCACGCAAGGCGTTACAGTGCCTGCGTTTTCAGCGTGCAGGAGCATCCCCATGAAGGGCGACACCAAGGTCATCGAATTCCTCAACAAGGTCCTCTACAACGAGCTGACCGCGATCAACCAGTACTTCCTGCACGCCAAGATGCTGAAGAACTGGGGCATCAAGGAACTGGCCGAACACGAGTACAAGGAATCGATCGACGAGATGAAGCATGCCGACATGCTCGCCGACCGCATCCTGTTCCTCGAAGGCCTGCCGAACTTCCAGGCGCTGGGCAAGCTGCGCATCGGCGAGAACCCCACCGAAATCCTGCAGTGCGACCTGTCGCTGGAACGCGATGGCGTGGTCACCCTGCGCGAGGCGGTGGCCTATTCCGATTCGGTTGGCGACTATGTCAGCCGCCAGCTGTTCGTGAAGATCCTCGACTCGGAGGAAGAACACATCGACTGGCTGGAAACCCAGCTCGACCTGATCGAGCGTATCGGCGAGCCGAAGTACCTGCTGAGCAAGCTGGAAGAGTGAATCAGCGGTCCTGGCCGGCGCGATGCTGTGCCAGGTAGCCCGTCAGTGCAACGCGCGCCCGGGCGAATTCCGCAACCAGCAGCGCCACCGCCACTGCGGGGCGCTGCAGGCTGCCACTACGGGTCTCGTGCTCGATCCGCTGCGCGATCGCCGACAGCGACAACGCCCCCACGTTCGCGCTTGATGATTTCAGGCTGTGCGCGACGGCCTGCATGCGCGGTTCATCGCTGTTCCGCGCGGCCAGCTGCAACTGCTGCACCATCGCTGGCGCATCTTCAAGAAATGCCGTGACGATCTGGGTGGCAGCATCGCCGATCACCGCGTGCAGTTCATCCAGCACATCGCGGTCGAGCACCGGTTGTGGTGCTGGCGCCACCTGCTTTTCCGGATTCTGTAGAGCCGCGCCATGCTCGGCTGATGGCGTGCGACTGCAATTGGCCGTCAGGCGAGCATCACCCGGCTCCACAGAAGGCCGTGCAGGTGCTGCGGCTTTACCGCCACCCCAGCGCTGCAGCAGCGCATGCAGCGTTGCGCGCGCGATCGGCTTGGACAGGTAATCGTCCATGCCGGCCTGCAGGCAGCGCTCGCGGTCGCCGGCCATCGCATTGGCGGTCATCGCGATGATCGGCAGTCGCGCACGCCCGGTTTCCGCTTCTTCGGCGCGCCAGCGGTGCGTGGCGGCGTAGCCGTCCAGCACCGGCATCTGGCAATCCATCAGCACGATGTCCAGCCCGCCTTCGCGAAGGGCGGCCAGGGCCTGTTCGCCATCGGCGGCGTTGCGCACCTCGCACTGGAACACCCGCAGCAGCTGCTCGGCCACCATCCGGTTCACCGTATTGTCCTCCACCACCAGCACGCGCAGATGCAGCGGCGGCAGCGTGGCAGCTGGTTGCTCGTGTTCCGCGCTGGCCAGCAGCGCAGCGGGGCGGGCAGAGGCGACCGGTGCCGCCAGCAGTGCATGCAGGGCGGCGTCGTCGAAGTGGGAGGGCAACTGGCGCTGGCGGGGGCGTTGCGCAATCGCATCCTCCTGCAGCCACAGTACCTGCAGTGCATCGTCGTCGTCGCGTTCCCCCAGTGCGAGCTGCAGCGTGGCCTCGCCGTTGCGGCGTGCGCGCGCATCGACCAGCAGCCAGGCGGGTGCCGGTTTTCCGGGCCGCGCGGGAGCGCGCAGGCGCTCGACCACGCTGTCCAGTTGCGCCAGCACCTCCACCTGCAGTCCATGGTGGGCAGCGATGCGCTCGATGCGTGCCTGCAGCGTTGCATCGGCACTGAACAGCAGCAGCGGTGCCGGCGCGCGCGTCATCGCCGGCAGGTCGCCAGGAACCTTCAGCAGCGGGATCTCGAACCAGAACGTAGCACCCTGGCCGGGCGTGGACTGCACACCAATACGCCCGTGCATCAGGTCGATGATGCGCTTGCAGATGGCCAGGCCCAGGCCGGTGCCGCCGTAGATGCGCGTGGTGGATGCGTCGGCCTGGCTGAAAGACTGGAACAGGCGTGCCTGCAGCGCGTCGTCGATGCCGATGCCGGTATCGATGATCTCGAAGCGCAGCTGGTGCTGCGCGGCACCTTCGCCCAGGCGCAGCACACGCAGCTGCACCTGGCCGCGGGCGGTGAACTTGATCGCATTGGCCAGCAGGTTGCTCAGCACCTGGCGCAGGCGCACCGGGTCGCCGCGCACCGGCAGGCGCACCGATGGATCCAGCTGCAGGCCCAGTGCCAGGCCCTTGGCGTCGGCGGCGCGCTGCATCAGCTGCACCACGCCGTCGAGCAGATCGCGGAGGTTGAAGCTGGTGATTTCCAGCTCCAGCGCCTGTGCTTCCAGCCGGGAGTAGTCGAGGATGTCGTCGACGATGCGCAGCAGCTGCTGCGAGCTGGCCGAGGCGGTGGCCAGCATCTGCCGCTGGTCCTCGCCCAGTGGCCCGCGTGCGATCAGCTCCAGCATCGGCAGGATGCCATTGAGCGGGGTGCGGATCTCGTGGCTCATCGTGGCCAGAAACTCGCCCTTGGCAAGCACGGCCGCCTCGGCGGCCTGCTTGGCCTGCAGCAGCTGTTGTTCCAGCTGGCCCTGGCGTTCAGTGGTATGGCGTAGCTGGTCCCGTTCAGCGGCCAGCGCGCCGTGCGTGCGCTGCAGCTGCGCCAGCGCACGGTCGCGCGCACGAAGCCGCAGGCCCAGCACCATCAGCGCGATGGTGGCCGCGGCGAGGGCAACCAGCAGCACGCCCCACAGCGGCACGTCAGAGCACCGCGTTGTGGAAGTCGAAGTTCAGGTCGCTGCCGGCCGACTGCACCATGTTGCCCTGGATGTAGTCGACGCCGCCGACCCACATCGCCGCCGCAGCCTGCGGATCCTCGATCTGCTGGCCGATGATCTGCAGCCCGGCGGCATGGGCCTGATCGATCGCCTTGCGCAGCTCCTCGCGCGTGGCCGGATTGGCGTGGCTGCTGGAAAAGCGCGTAGCCATGCGCACGAACGACAGCGGCAGCTGGTTCAGCAGGGCATCGGCCTCGCCGCTGGGTTCGAACTGGCTCAGGCAGAAGCGCACCCCGGCACTGGCCATGCGCTGGCAGAACTGCTGCAGCGGCACGGTGTGGATCAGTGCGTCCGGCAGGCGCACGTCGATCACCAGTGCACTGCCCGGCAGGTCGCGCTGCTGCAGTGATTCCAGCAGCCAGTCGGCGAAGGCGTCGCGCTGCAGGGTGCGCAGCGACTGCGAGACGAACAGGTTCAGTGGCTGCGTCGCGTGGCGGTACAGGTCCAGCAGCCCCAGCGCGTGGTCCATCACCTGCTGATCGAGATCGGCGATGCGGCCTGCGGCTTCCGCGGCCGGGATTACCTGCCCGGCCGCCAGCACGGTGCCGTCGGCCTGGCGAAGGCGCAACAGCAACTGGTACTGCGCGGTGTTGCCACCGGCAACAGCGACGATCGGCTGATAGGCCAGTTCCAGCTGTCCTTCCAGCAGCGCCAGGTGTTCCTGTTCGGTGACTGCCTGGCGGTGCACATGGCCGGCCACCCCGGCGCTGAGCAGGCGCGCCTGCAGGGTGGTGCGCTCGACGGCTTCCAACGCACTGTTGGCATCGTCGAAGCCCGGTGACAGCGGTGCGTAGCCAACTACGCCGCGCAGGTGCACGGATTCGTCGTCGCGGATCACGAAGGCACGTGCCGACAGCTGCTCGCGCAGGCTGGCAGCGATGCTGTCAAGGGCGTCCTCGTCGGCGCTGCGGGCCAGCAGCAGGAAGCTGTTGTCGTTCAGGCGTGCCAGCAGGTGCGGATGGCCGGCTTCGGCCAGGCGCTGCCCGGCCTGCACCATCAGCCGTTCAAACGCGGCATAGCCATAGCGTTCGCGCAGGCCCAGCGCGCTGGCCACTTCGATGAAGAACACGCCGCCCTGATCGCGGTGGGCGAGTGCGGTGTTGAGCTGCTGCAGCACGTGGTGGCGCGTCGGCAGGCCGGTTTCCGGATTGCTGGTGGCCGGTGCGCCGGTGGCGCCGGGCAGGGTCGCGGCCTGGGCTCGTGCGCGGCGGATGCGGTTGGCCACCGCTGCGATCAGGTGGCGGGGCCGGATCGGCTTGCTCAGGTAGTCGTCCGCGCCGCTGTCGAGGACTTCGAACTGGCGCTCCGGATCCGGATCACCGCTGAGGAACACGATCGGAAGCAGCTGCAGGCCGGGCTGCTGGCGGATCAGCGCGGTCAGGCGCATGCCGTCCAGGCCGGGCAGGTGAAGATCCATCAGGATCAGGTCGGGGCGGTGCTCCTTGATGGCCTGCAGCGCGGCATCGGCATCGTTGTGGACGATCGCCTGCATGCCGGCGCCGTGCAGCACGCTCTGCGCGAACAGGGCCTGCGCGCGATCGTCTTCAACGATCAGCACGCGGTAGGGCGAGTCCGATGGCGACGGGGCCAGATCGTTGTTGTCGGCGTCGGCCAGTGCGACCGGGCCGGGCAGCGGCGGCGGCGCGCTGTTGGCCGGCGTGGACGCATCGGCCGCGACAGGGGATGGGCTCGCCGCCATCGGTGGGACCACGGCCGGAGACGCCGTCTCGGGGGCCCAGCGTTGCCAATGGTCGGCCGGAGGGGTTTCAGCGCGTCCCGGGCGGGCGCCCGCGGGGGATTCGTTTGCGGCCATCGGTGCTCCTGGTGTTCGCGTCCATTATGCGACAAGCCCGGCGCTCAGCCGGTACCGGTGTGCCCTGGCGGTGCTGCCGATGCACCGCGCGCCAGCCAGCGCACGCCCTTCCACAGGGCGCGCCAGACCAGCCACACCAGCAGCGCACCGGCCAGGCTGCAGGCCAGCACCACGACCAGCGCGATCCACGGGTGTGCCAGGGCGAGGGCCAGGCCACCGATCACGACGGTGTCTTCGGCCGCAGAGGCGACCCAGTTGCTGGCCGGTTCCGGCGAGGTGTTGAGCAGGGCGCGGGTACCGGCCTTCAGGCCATGGCTGGCCAGGGCGACGCCGGCACCGGCGGCGAGCGCACCGGTGCCCAGCTGGCCATCCGGCGACAGCGTGGCCGCCGCAAGGAATGCGCCGGCGGGTACGCGCGCGAGCGTCTGCACCAGGTCCCACACCGAATCCACGCCAGGGATCTTGTCGGCGAAGAACTCGGCCACCGCCAGCGCCGCCGAGGTGCCCAGCACCCACCATGATTCGGTGGCCTGCAGGGCGGGGGGCAGATCGACCCAGCCAAGCAGCCCGGCCAGGCCGACACCGAACACGGTGAGGTAGACGCGGATACCGGCCAGCCAGGCCAGCAGGATGCCGATCACGAACAGGTGGGCTTCGGTCATGGCGATGCTCCGGCGACGGAACTGTGCAGGGGGCCACACTATCGACGATGGCGTGCCTGAACGCCACCGACCGTGGCCGGCCGCTGCGCAGGAAACCCACCCGTCCTGTCATACACTAGCCCGTCGTTTGCCACAGGGGCCGTACCGGTGTCGCCCTTGCGATACCCCGGAAACCACCCATGACCAACCGTCCTCCCATGCGCGTGCAGGTCCGCCTGCCCGGCGCGCCGCAACCGCCTGCCGACCGTCGCCGCCTGCTGGTGATCGGCGGCATCTGGCTGCTCAGCCTGGTGCTGGCGGTGCTTGGCGGCTGCTGGATGGCCACCCCGCGCGATGCCCAGGGCCAGCGCCTGCAGGCCGCCGAGAAGCGTGCCGAGGCGCTGCAGGCGCAGCTGACCGAGCTGCGCCAGAAGCAGGCCACGCTGGAAGCCTCCGACCGCATCAGCCGTGCCGCAAATACCGAGGTGCAGTCCTCGTTGGCCGAGCGCGATGAGGAAATCGCCGGGCTGCGCGCCGATGTTGCCTTCTATGAGCGGCTGGTCGGCTCGACCAGCCAGCGCAAGGGCCTGAACACCCATTCGATCGAGTTCAGCCCGGAAGCGGCCGGCACCTGGCAGTACACCGCCGTGCTGACCCAGAACCTCAACCGCGGGGCCATCAGCCAGGGGCAGATGCGCTTCACCGTGGAAGGCGTGAAGAACGGCAAGCTGGCCACGATCAGCTGGGATGATCTGCACCAGCGCAGCAAGGTGCCGGGACAGGACTACTCGTTCCGGTACTTCCAGCAGCTCACCGGCAGCGTGATGCTGCCGGCTGACTTCACCCCGCAACGCGTGCGGGTGACATTGGGGAGTGGTACGGGGGGTACCACCCAGGTATTCGACTGGAAACAGGCCGGTGCGCCGGCCAGCAAAGGGGAGTAGGCAGATGTTCGGAAGCAGCAAATCCAACCGTGAAGGCCAGCTGGTGGTGGATGCCCTGATCGGCAACCAGGTGGTGATCCGCGGTGATGTGGAATTCAGTGGTGGCCTGTATGTGGAAGGCCGCATCCACGGCAAGGTGATCGCCGCCGAAGGCGCCAGTGGTGCGACCCTGACGGTTGCCGAGCACGGCGTGATCGAAGGTGAGATCCGGGCCCAGGTGGTGGTCATCAGTGGCCGCCTGGACGGCGATGTACACGCTACCGAGAAGGTCGAGTTGACCCCGAGCGCACGGGTCAATGGCAACGTCCATTACCAGGTGGTGGAGATGAACGCGGGCGCGCAGCTGAACGGCCGCCTGATCCATGCCAGCGCCCCGATGGCAGCCTTGCCGGCGCCGGAAGGCGAAGACGCCCATGATGGCAAGGGCGATACCGCCGCGCGTCGCAAGCTGGCCGAGGCGATGGCTTGAAAGCCGTCGTCGGCACCCCCATGCTGGCAGCATGAGCACGCTAGTCTCCCTGCCCGGCGCCACCTCGGTTGCCGCGCCCGATTACCAATCGCTGGAGCGCCCGCTGAACTTCACCGAGTCGGCGGCCGCCAAGGTCAAATCCCTGATCCAGGAAGAGGGCAACCCCGACCTGGCCCTGCGTGTGTACATCGAGGGAGGCGGCTGTTCGGGCTTCCAGTACGGGTTCGAGTTCGACGAGAACCGTGCCGAGGATGACCTGGCGGTACAGACCAGCGGTGTGACCCTGCTGGTCGACCCGCTGAGCCTGCAGTACCTGATGGGCGCGGAGGTGGATTACACCGAGAGCCTGACGGGTGCCCAGTTCGTGATCCGCAACCCGAACGCAAAGACCACCTGCGGCTGCGGCAGCAGTTTCAGCATGTAAGCAGGGCGCGGGGCCTGTGTCCCGCGCGACAAGGTGTGTGGAGCAAGCTCCACACCCACAGACGGTTTCCGCAAAGCCTGCGGCTTGCCACCTGCATCGATTGGCGGCACGCTTGGCGGATGCCCAATACTCCTTCGCCGCTTTCCGGTTTTGCCTTCGTTGGCGAACCGTTGGAGCGCGCCGATGCCCTGCGCGAAGATGCCGATGCACTGGCGCGCCTGTGGCCGGGCGCGCGCATCCTCGTCCTCGATCACGATGGCAGCGCCTTCACCGGCGATGACGACCAGCCGCTGGCGCTGACCGGCGCCGACGTCGGCGGTGGCCCGGGCGCCGCAGTTTTCCTGGGGCTTCGCGGTGATCAGGCATGGTTCTCGGTCGAAGCCACCCATGTCACCGTGAGCGCGCCACGCCGACTCGATCTGCGCCAGGCTGCATTGTTGTGGCCGATGGCCGATGCCACCGCTTTCAGCTATGCCCGTGGCATGTCCTACTGGCACTCGCGCACCCGCTTCTGCGGCGTATGCGGCGGCGCGGTGGCGTTTGCCCGTGGCGGCTTCGTCGGCCGTTGCGCGCAGTGTTCCACCGAACACTATCCGCGCGTCGATCCGGCGGTGATCGTCGCCGTGGAAAACCAGGGCCGGCTGCTGCTGGGCCGACAGTCGAACTGGGCCCCGCGCCGTTACTCGGTGCTGGCCGGCTTCGTCGAACCTGGCGAGACCTTCGAGCAGACCGTGGTGCGCGAAGTCCATGAGGAGAGCAAGGTGCGGGTGACCGCCTGCCAGTACCTCGGTTCGCAGCCGTGGCCGTTCCCCGGCGCGCTGATGGTCGGCTTCCGTGCACAGGCGCATGACGACCTGCCGACCGTGGATGGCGAGCTGGAAGACGCGCGCTGGTTCAGTGCCGACGAGGTCGGCGCCGCGTTGGCGCGCGATGTGGAGGACGACGGCCAGGGCATCCGCCTGTCGCCACCGATCTCGATTTCGCGGAGCCTGATCGAACACTGGTACCGCCAGCAGCGGGGCTGAGCCGGCGTTTCGGCCGGGCCGATCGTGGCAGCTGTATTGCCGCCACCTGAACACGGCCCGGGTTACAGTCCGGTTCACCCGCGAGGGCACCACTGCGACAGGTAAGGTAGCGGCGCCGAGCGTTCTGTTTCGTAGGGAGACCTGCCATGTTCACCACTCTGGCCGCCGTGCTGGTGGCGCTGGCCCTGGGCCACGTTGCCCCGGCCGCTGCCGCCTCGATGCGCCGTTTCGACGGCTTCCGGCGCTGGCTGGGCTGGCTGGACGCGCGTGGTGGCAAGGCCTGGCAGGGACCGGCTGGAGTGGCGCTGGCGCTGCTGCCGCCGTTGCTGCTGATGGGGCTGCTGGCGTGGCTGCTGCGCGGAGTGCTGTTCGGCCTGCCGTCGCTGCTGCTGGGTGTGGCCGTGCTGGCCTGGTGCTGGGGGCCGCGCGACCTGGATCGCGATATCGAAGCCATCATCGATGCGGACGACGCCGCGACGCGGCAGGCAGCCGTACGCAACCTGCAGGCCGCCGGTGGCAGCCTGCGCGAAGACGTGCCGTCGCTGGTCGAAGCGACCGTGCTCAATGCGCTGCGTCGCTGGTTCGCGGTGCTGTTCTGGTTCCTGCTGCTGGGCCCGGCCGGTGCGCTGGGCTACCGCTTGCTGGCGCTGATGGCGGAAAGCCCGATGCGTGCACGCGTGCCGGTGGAGCCGCTGGCGCTGGCGCAGCGCCTGCTGGGCTGGATCGAGTGGCCGGTAGCGCAGCTGATGGCGTTCTCGATGGCGCTGGTCGGCAACTTCGATACGGCGTGGAAGGCCTGGCGCCAGGCCCATGGCGAACGCCTGGTCGGCACCATCGGGTTTCTGGGCGCGGTGGCGCGGGCCAGCGTCAACGCCGAGCTGCGCGAGGACGCGCACGATTACACCGAGGCGGGGCTGTTGCCGGTGTGGCAGCGGCTGCCGGACCTGCGTGATGCGATGAGCCTGGTGTGGCGGATGCTGCTGCTGTGGCTGGCGATCCTGGCGTTGCTGGTGATTGCAGGCTGGGTGACGTAGTTGTTTTGCAGGGCTTGCAGCCCTGCACCTGCAGAGGCAACAGCAACAGCGGCTCTGGGTTGCTGACGGTTGGGCGGGGAGGTGTGGGGCTGCAGGACACGCCGTAAACCCCCAAACCGGCCCAGCCGCTGGCGGCTGTGCGTTCAGGCGCTTGCGAAGCAGTGCTTCGCAAGCAAAGCGCCCTCACCCCTGGAGGCTCGATGGCGCCATCCATGGCGCCAACGGTCCTGCGGCCCCACACCGCCCCACCCCCGACAGTTTCCCGGTGACGGTGGGTCAACTGCGACTGCCGGTGGGTGTCGACCTTGGTCGACACGGTAGATCCACGCCATGCGTGGATGCAGAGCGAAGCGATCCGCTTCCGCTTTTGATCTTCTCTTTCTTTTCCGTGGTGGACGCACACGGAAACTGTCCGTGGCCGGGCGGGATGGGTTTGCGGGGGTGTCCGCGGCATGGATGCCGCGGCCAAGCCTCCACGGACGGATTCACGGCGTCCCCCGCAAACCCATCCCGCCCGGCCGACCCCAAGGCTTCTGCCTTCAAACGCCGCCCACCACGAGGGGCTGCGCCGTCGGCTGGAAACCTAGATCGGTGCCAGCGCGGTGAATGGCGCCCACGGCAGGTTGCGCAGCAGCGCATAGCCGGGAAGCACCCAGAGCCAGAACATGGGATTGCCCAGTATCCGCATCAGCGGATCGAGCACACGCGGACGGATGCCGGCGACGTTCAGCAGCATCAGCAGGAGGAAGGGCAGGCTGATGACCAGCAGCGGGTTCATCGCCATCGCGCCGGGCAGGTCGAAATGGACCAGCGAATACAGGCAGCGGGTGCTGCCACAGCCCGGGCAGTACAGGCCGGTCAGCGCGTACAGCGGGCAGCTCGGCAAGGGATTGCCGGCGGCATACGGATTGACGTTGCGCAGCACCAGTGCGGCACCGGCGGCCAGGCCGGTGGCGGCCAGCAGTGGTGCCCAGCGGGCCATTCGGGATCGGGTGGGCAGGGCGGACATGCAGCAACGGATCCGGCGCAGGCGCCGGATCCGTCCACGCGGATCAGTAGCCGCTGTTGCTCATCGCACCCATGCCGCCGAGAGCGACGATCAGGATGCCGTACAGCACGCCGACCACGACGGCGGCAATGGCCGACCAGATGGCCCACTTCTTGGCCTTGGCCGAGGATTCCTGGGCACCGGCGATGTCGCCAGCGGCCAGCTTGCCGTTGACCTGGGCGGCGTAGACGATCGACACGATGCCGGCCGGCAGGCAGCAGAACAGGGTGCTCAGGATGGCCCAGACCAGATTGTTCGGGACCTGCGGAGTGGCGGTATTCATGGGTTCAAGCTCCTTGATGGGTGGTGGTGGTGAATCATTGGTCGGAAAGAGCGCCCAGTACGGCCAAGCCGCCGAACAGCCCGAACCACAACAGCAACAGGACCGGCAGGGCCACGGCCGAAGCCACCGCCCACCAGCCCGCCTTGCGCGACGCGCTGTAGGCCCCCGGCAGGTCGCCGGCCGCGCGGCGGCCATCGACCTGGGAGGCATAGACGATCGACACCACGCCCAACGGCAGGCAGCAGAACAGCGTCGTCAGGATCGCCCAGACCAGATGGTTGGGGATGTAGACGGGACGGCTGAGCGGTGGCGGTTGATTCAAAGCAAGACTCCATTCCTTGGTGGCCGGCCTTGGTGCATTGGCCGAACCTCCCCCCTGTGGGTGCGTAATCTACCTCAACCTGCGCTGCATGTATGCGTTTACAGTCAGATGGTGGTGTGTGTGGCCCTTGACTGGGCGCTATTTGACGGGCCTATGTCATGAGACAGAGGCCGTCATTCCGGGGATTGGGGCTATCGCCTGGAAGCGCTACCGACGGCCGCCGGGCCGATCAGGCGTGATCGCCACGCAGGGCCCGCACCTGCGCCTCCAGCACCGGGGCGCGGGTGGCGTGGCCATCGACGGCCGGTGCCGCCACGACCTCGACGGTAGCGCGGAAACGGCGCGGCACCCGCATGCGGCCGAGGCGGCTGTCGCGGCGACTCCACATGCTCGACCACATGCCGCGCAGCGCCATCGGCACCACCGGCACCGGCCGGCGCTCGAGGATCTTCTCGACGCCGGACTTGAACGGCGCCATCTCCCCGTCGCGGGTCAGCGCACCCTCGGGGAAGATGCAGACCAGTTCGCCTTCGGCCAGCGCAGCGTCGATCTCGTCGAACGCCCGCTGCATCAGTGCCGGGTCTTCGCGCGCACCGGCGATCGGGATTGCCTTGGCGGTCCGGAAGATCCAGCGCATTACCGGGATGTTGAAGATCCTGTAGTACATGACGAAGCGCACCGGGCGCGGAATGGTCGCCGACAGGATCAGCGCGTCCATGTAGCTGACGTGGTTGCAGACCAGCAGCGCGGCGCCTTCGTCGGGCACGTTGGCCTCGATGCCGTGCGGGCGCAGCCGGTACAGGGTGCGCACCATCAGCCAGCTGAGGAAGCGCATCAGGAATTCAGGGACGATGGTGAAGATGTAGATCGCCACCAGCGCGTTGGCGATGGCCAGCGCCAGGAACTGCTGCGGAATGGTCCAGTGCAGCAGCGTGTGCGCGGCCAGCGACAGCAACGCCGCAGCGACGATGAAGCCCGAGTTCTGGATGTTCAGTGCGGCGAACACGCGCGACATCTGCGCCTTCGGCGTGCGGCTCTGGATCAGCGCGAACAGCGGCACCACGAAGATGCCGGTGAACAGGCCGATGCCGATCAGGTCGATGACGATGCGGATGCTGCCGGGCTGCTGCAGGAACGGCGCGATGGTCAGTCCGTGCACCGTCGCTTCGCCGCTGCGGGCGAAGTACAGGTCGAGCAGGAACGCGGTCATGCCGAACGCCCCCAGCGGTACCAGGCCGATTTCCACCGTACGGGCTGACAGCTTCTCGCACAGCAGCGAGCCGACGCCGGTGCCCACCGAGAACAGGGCCAGCGCGAAGATGTACAGGGTCGGCTCGCCGCCCAGGTTGGTCACCGCGTAGGCCGGTAGCTGCGAGGTCAGCACGGTGCCAACGAACCAGAACCAGGACACGCCCAGGATCGAGTTGCGCACGGCCTTCTGCTGGCGCGCCATGCGCAGTACCGCGAGCGATTCCGGCAACGGGTTCCAGTTGATCTTCAGGGTCGGGTCGCCTGCATCGACCCTGGGAATCAGGCGCGCGGCGATGTTGCCGCAGATCGCCAGGGCGATGATCGCGCACGCAGCCACCACCGTGCCGTGGCTCCCGGCCACGGTGAACACCAGGCCGCCGACGATCATGCCGGAGAGGATCGACATCGAGGTCCCCATCTCGACCAGGCCGTTGCCGCCGGTCAGTTCCTCGGGCCTGAGCACCGACGGCAGCACCGAATACTTCACCGGGCCGAACAGGGTCGATTGCATGCCGGTGCAGAACAGGGCGACCAGCAACACCGGCAGGCTCTGGGTGAGGAAGCCGGCCGCCGCCAGCGACATGATCACGATCTCCATGGTGGTGGTGATCACGATCAACCGCGATTTTTCCAGTTTGTCGGCGATCTGCCCGGCCAGTGCCGAGAACAGGAAATACGGCAGGATGAAGATGGCCGGTGCCAACGTGGCGTACAGCCCGAGTTCCTCCTCTGGCACGGCCATGAACAGCAACATGCTGATGATCGCTTGCCGGTACACGTTGTCGTTGAAAGCACCGAGCGCCTGTACCACGAAGAACGGCAGGAAACGGCGCTGGCGGAGCAGGGCAAACTGGTTGTGACCGGACATGGAACCTCCTTGACCGGCGCAGCCTAGCATTCCTGCCCATCCGCTGTGGGTGCGGACCTGTGGGTGCGGACCGTTGGTCCGCACACCTGCCGTCGGACTCAGACGATATCGTCGACCACGCCACCATCCACGCGCAGTGCCGCACCGGACGTGGCCGAAGCCTGCGGCGACGCCAGGTACACCACCATGTTGGCCACTTCCTCGACCGTGGCAGTGCGCTGGATCACCGAGGACGGCCGGTGTGCCATCACGAACTCGCGGCCGATCTGCTCCAGCGGCTTGCCGCTGCGCCGGCGTTCATCCTCGAACATCGCCGCGAAGCCATCGGACAGGGTCGGGCCAGGCAGCACCGCGTTGACGGTGACGCCGCTGCCGGCCACGCGCTTGGCCAAGCCGCGCGACAGTGACAGCTGCGCGGTCTTGCTGACCCCGTAATGGATCATGTCGACCGGGATGTTGCGCGCCGATTCGGACGAAATGAACAGCACGCGGCCCCAGCCGGCATCGACCATCGCTGGCAGCAGCGCACGCGACAGGCGTACGCCGGACATCACGTTGGTCTGCCAGTAGCGCTCCCAGGTGGCGTCATCGGTCTGGAAGAAATCCTCTGGGCCGAAGATGCCAGCGTTGTTGACCAGGATGTCGACCCTCGGCAGCCCAGCCAGCAGCGTATCGACACCGGCCGCATCGGAGAGGTCGGCGGCGACACCCAATACGTCGGCTCCCGGCACGGCCGCGAGCAGATGCTGGCGGGCGCGCTCGACGCTGCTGGTGCTGCGGCCATTGACAATGACCCGCGCACCAGCGCTGGCCAGGCCTTGGGCGATGGCCAGGCCGATGCCGGCGGTGGAGGCGGTGACCAGCGCGGTGCGGCCGCTGAGTTCGATTTTCATGGTGATGATCCGGGGCGGGAGCTGCCCAGTATCCGCGTGGCGGCGTGATCGAACTGCATCGCCCGGTGCAACGCGCCGTTGCACGCGGCGCAGCAGATCCACGCCATGCGTGGATGGGATGCCCGATCAGCGATGAGGGATCAGGTCAGGTTGGTCACCGCCTCATTGGCCGCGGCACGCACCTTCGGCAGCATGCGCAGTACCAGCGCCATCTGGGTACGGATCAACTGCAGTTTCGGCGGCATCGCCTCGTCGATCTGCTCCAGCTCGGCAGCCACCGCGCGGTCGGCGTCGTTGTCATCGTCCGCGACGGGTTGCCGCGCGGTCAGCGCCGTCGCCAGCTGCTGAAGTGCCTTGCGCACGCGATCGCCCGCGGCCAGCGCCAGTGGATCGCCTGCGTAGCTGTCCACCTGGTCGCGGTGCGCACCCAGCGCCGACAGATGCCCCAGCAGCGTGTTGGACAGCGCCAGGAAGCGGAAGCCGGCATCCAGGTTGCGGCGCACGTGGCCGGGTTCGCGCAGCATGTTCGACAGTGCGGTGGACAGCGCGGCGTCGGCGTTGTGCATGTCGCGGCGGGCGATGCGGTAGGCCAGGTCGTCGCGCATGCCGCTGCGGTACTGGCCCAGCACCGAATCCAGGTAGCGAGCGGCAGTGTCCAGCACGCGTGCCAGGACGAGATGCAACTGGCGGCCCTGCCAGTCGGGCAGGATCAGGAACGCTGCCGCCGCTGCGATCGCGCAGCCCAACAGCGTATCGACCATGCGCGGTACGATCAGCACGAAGCCATCGCCGATCAGGTTGAAGCAGGTCAGCGCCATCACGGTGATCGCGGCTGATGCCACCAGGTAGCGGTCGGTGCGGGTGAAGAAGAACAACAGTGCCGACAGCAGTGCGATCAGCAGCTGTACGTGCAGCTGCGGGAACAGCTGCAGCAGTGCCCAGGTCATCACCAGTCCGGCGACGGTGCCGACGATGCGCTGTGCCAGGCGCTGGCGGGTGGCGCCGAAGTTGGGCCGGCACACGAACACGATGGTCAGCAGTACCCATGAACCGTTCTGCGCATTGAACAGCCGGATCGCTGCAAAGCCGGCGATCAGTGCCAGTGCCATGCGCAGGCCATGGCGGAACAGCACCGAGCCGGGCGTGAGCTGCTGGCGGATGCGCACGCCCATCTCGCGCAGGGTATGCGGGTTGCTGTCGCGCAGGCGGGTGTCGACGTTGTCCAGGCTGGCTTCGGAACGTTCGGCATCCAGCAGGCGGCGCTCGATGCTGCGCAGGTTGTGAACCAGCAGGTCCAGCGAGCCGAGCAGGCGCTGCCACTGCGGGCGCTGCTGGTCACGCAGGTAGGCGAGCGCGTCGGCCAGGTCGCGCCCGGCCTGCTGGTTGCTTTCGCCGTATACGAACGGACGACGCAGCCGGATCGCCTCGCCCAGGCGGGCACAGGCCTGGCCCTGCAGGTCGAGCAGGCGCTGGCAGCGGTAAAGCACATCGCTGTGGAAGAAGGCGTCCACCAGCGCGCCATACGGGTAGTGCGAGGAACTGGCGCGCTCGTGGAAATCCTGTGCCATGTAATACAGGCGCAGGTACAGGCCGGAGTTCACGCCCGGCCGCCCGGAACGGCCGAAGCGGGCCAGGATCGCGGTCTTGGCCTCGTTCAACGCACCGACCACGCGCCGGTTCTGTTCCGCCAGGTCGAGCTGGCGACGTTGCAGGTCGGCTTCGCGCACCGGCTCGAACAGCGCAGCCTTCAGCTGCAGGTAGCGGCCCAGCTCAACGTACAGCCGCGCCACGCGTTCGCGCACCGGCCGGTTGGCGAACAGCGCAGTCCACAGGATCGACAGCAGCCCGTACCAGGCTGCACCGGCCAGCAGATGGCTGACCGCGTCCAGCGCGCTGTGCAGGTCGCTGGCGCCATGCTGCTCCAAGCCGATCATGGTGTAGATCGCCAGCGTCACCGTGGCCTGGGCAATGGATGCGTAGCGCTCACCGAGCGCGCCAAGCAGGGTCAGGCCGAAGGTGGACAGTGCCAGCGCGCCGATGAAGATCCACGGCCACGGGAACAGCCAGATCACCGAGGCTGCCGCAATGCAGAAGCACAACAGTGACAACACCACGGCCTTGATCCGGCCCCACCAGTTGTCGTCCGTTTCTGCGATGGCGCTTGCGATGATGCCGAGGAATACGCCGGGCAGGGCGGTCAGCGCGTCGAACTGCCAGCACACGGCCACGGCCGCGGTCAGCGCGATGAACACGCGCAGGCCGTAGCTGGCCTTTTCGTGGGCCCACAGGCGGCTGAGGCGGGATTGGCGGGCGGACATGCAGGCTCGGTGGAAGGGTCTTCCACCATTATTGCGGGCTGCGCGTGAAATATGGAGGGCGGACCAACGGTCCGCACCCACGGTGCTGCCGGGCCCTACATGTCGAACCGCACGCTCACAGCGAACGTGCGTGGCAGGCCTGTGCCGGCGTTGGACCAGTACCTCCGGTTGGCCAGGTTCTCGACGCTGGCGCGCACGGTCACCGGATGACCGGAGGCGAGCAGGCGGTAGCCGATGCCTGCATTGACCAGTGTGTAATCGGGCAGCTTCAGGGTGTTGTCGGCGTCGTACCAGACATCGCCGTAGTAGCGCACCGCGGCGTATGTTTCCAGGCCATCCACCCACGGCAGCTGGTAGGTGGCGTGCACGACCCCGCTCCAGCGCGCCGCACCGGCGGTACGGTTGCCCTCCTGTGCAGCGCTGGCCGGGGACAGCCTGTCGTAGGTCGGGTCCAGCCAGGTGACGCCTCCGCCAACCGTGAGGACATCGCTGAGGTGCAGGTCGGCACTGGCCTCGATGCCTTCGTACAGCGTGATGCCGTCCTGCACCAGGCGCTTGCCGGCCGGTGTGAATTCATCGATGTTGGCGCCACGCTCCAGCCGGAACACCGCCACGTTCGCGTTCCAGCGCGCGGCCTCGGCCTTCGCGCCGATCTCGTACTGCTTGCTGAGGGTCGGGTCGAGCACATCACCGGCGTTGATGTAGTTGTTGCCTACGCGGCTGCCCGCTTCCAGCGATTCGATGTAGCTGGCGTAGAGGGTGACCGCCTCGCTGGGCTTGAACATCACGGCATAGGTCGGTGTGACCGGATAGGTGTGGTAGCGGCCCTTGGTCTCGTAATCGTTGTAGCGCCAGCCCGCCAGCACCGACCAGCCGCTGCCGAGATCGACGGTATCGCTTGCGAACACGGCCTGCTGCACGGTCTCGTCGCCGCGGGTCATCACCCGTGAACCGACGGCGTCATGGCGGATGGCATGGCGCTGGTACAGGTTGGCGCGGCCGATCAGGCTCCATTCGTAGGGACGGTCCCAGCCCAGCCCGGTCTGGTGACTGATGCCTGCCACCACCTGATGCTGCAGCGGACCGGTGTGGAAGCTGCCCTGCAGCATCGCCTGCGCCAGCTTCCACTCGCTCTTGCCACCCAGTTCATAGACGTTGACGTCATAGTCGCCATTGGGCGAATCGATGTAGGCGAAGATCTTGTTGACGTCATTCCACGAGGTGGTGACGCCATAACTCAGGCTGGTTTTCCAGTCGCTGTTGATCTGCCAGTCCAAGCGGGTCGACAACAGGCTGGAACGAGTGTCGTAGTAGGTGCCGGGGACACTGTTGCCGGAATTCCCGGCGATCGGTCGTGGCAACGAGGTCAGTCCGCGGAAGTAGTACTGCGGCGATTCCTCGCGCAGGTCGCGTGACTGGAACACGCCGTCGAAGGTCCAGATCAGTGCGTCGCTCAGGCGCGCGTCCAGCGACAGTGCGCCCACCTTTCGATCGACGTGGCCACCGTTGAAGGTTTCGCCCTTTTCCCGGTAGGCGTTGAAACGATAACCGAACATCTGCTCGTTGCCGAAGCGGCCGCCGACGTCCATCCCGCCGCTGACGATGCCCTGCTCGCGCCAGCCCAGCTGGGCGGAGAAGGTGGGCGTGTCGGTCGGCTTCTTGGTGATGTAGTTGACGATGCCACCGGGGGCACCGAAACCGTAAAGGAATCCGCCCGGGCCTTTCAGCAGATCGACCTGTTCCATCACTTCCAGCGGCCACTCGGTACCCCACGAGGAGACCTGCAGGCCATTGACCCGATAGCTGTCGAAGTTCAGGTCGATGCCACGGTTGCGGATCGGCGAACTCCAGCCACTGGCATAGGCGCTGACCTGGGTGGTGACCGAAGGGTCGAGCAGGAACGCTTCGCCCAGCGAGACCACTTGGCGCTGCTCGATCTGCTCGCGGCCCACGGCGGTGATCGCAAACGGGGTATCACGCAGCACGCGATCACCAAGGGCGCCAGTATCGGCGTGGGTGCGTTCGGCGGTGACCTTCACCGCATCCAGATCGGTGGCACTGCGGTTCCGATGGGTGCGCTCGGGAACGGACTGGGCATGCGCGGCGCAGGCCAGTGACAGGGAAACGGCAAGCAGGGCCGGGCGGCAGAGTGGGTGCAGGAACATGGTTCAGTCATCCTCGGCGAACGGCCACGCGCCATCCGCCCGCATGGGGGGAAAGGTTGATGGCTGGGATCACGCAGGCTTGCCGGAGAGGGCAGCGGGGCGCCGCGAAGGGGCGCAGGACCATGGCTGGAGGGGAATTGTTCTCTTTTCGTTACAGCACGTCAAACCGGGAGGCGTGCGGACCAACGGTCCGCACCCACCCTCCGCGCCGGTGGTAGTGCCGGCCGCTGGCCGGCAGATTCGCAGTATCGAGAACTAGATCCACGCCATGCGTGGATGGGCTCTACTACGCCCGCTGCGCGCGCTTGAGCAGCTTCGCTTCGCGCCTGCGCGCGCGACGGGCGCGCCAGCGCTCGGCCAGGCAGGAGAAGATCACGTACAGTGCCGGCGTACTGAGCAGGGTCAGGCTCTGCGAGAACAGCAGGCCGCCGATCATCGCGATGCCCAGCGGGCGGCGCAGCTCGGACCCTTCACCCAGGCCGATCGCCAGCGGCACTGCGGCCAGGATCGCGACCATCGTGGTCATCATGATCGGGCGGAAGCGCACGATGCTGGCCTCGCGTGCGGCATCGCGCGGCGCCAGCCCATGCTCGCGCTGCGCCACCAGTGCGAAGTCGATCATCATGATCGCGTTCTTCTTGACGATGCCGATCAGCAGCACCAGCGCGATCATCGAGATCACCGACAGCTCGGTGTTGGTGCCGAACAGGGCCAGCAGCGCACCGACACCGGCCGCCGGCAGCGTGGACAGGATGGTGACCGGATGGATCAGGCTCTCGTAGAGCATGCCCAGTACCAGGTACACGGTCAGGATTGCGGCGAACACCAGGATCAGCATGTCGCTGGGATCGGAGTTGAAGCCGAAGCCCGCATCGTCGGCCAGGCGGATGTCGCCGGGCATGCGCATGCCGGCCACGGTCGCGTCGATGATCGCCTTGGCCTCGCCCATGCTCACGTTGGGAGCCAGGTTGTAGCTGAGGTCCATCGTCGTGTACTGGTTCTCGTGGGTGATCTGCGATGGGGCCAGGCCAGGCATCTGCGTGGCCACCGCGGTGATCGGCACCATGTCGCCGTTGCGCGCACGCACGTACACCTCATCCAGCGCCGCCGGGGTGGCGGTCTGCGAGGGCAGGGCATTGACCACCACGCTGTACTGGTTGATGTCCGAATAGATGGTGGAGATCTGGCGCTGGCCGAACGCACCATACAGCGCGCCGTCGATGGCGCCCACCGTGATGCCCAGGCGCGCGGCCTTTGCGCGGTCGATCTGGATGTTCTGGCGCAGGCCGGCATTGTCCACGTCGGTCCCGACGTCGCGCAGCTTCGGGTTCTTCTTCAGTTCCGCCTGCAGCTTGGGCAGCCATTCCTGCAGTGCGGCCAGGTCGTTGCCCTGCAGCGAGATGCGGTACTGCGCGCCCTGGCTGGAACCGCCGCCATCGTTGCTGGGCAGGTCCTGGATCGCGCGCAGGCGCAGCTGCAGGTCGGGATAGCGATCGGCCTTGGCGCTGAGGCGCGCCAACGCATGCGCGGTGGTTTCGCGGCGGCCGTCGCTGCGTGATTTCAGCTCGATGTTGAACTGTGCACTGGAGCCCTGGCGGCCGCTGCCCAGGCGTACACCCACCGTCTTCACCGCCGGGTCGGCCATCAGCATGTCGGTGATGCGGCGCTGGCGCGCGACCATGTCCTCGAACGACACGGTGGCACTGGAGTTGGCGCGGCCCCAGATCAGGCCGGTGTCCTGCGGCGGGAACGCGCCCTTCTTCACCGCGCCGAACAGGAAGATGGTGACGCCGATCAGGATCAGTGGCGTCAGCGACAGCAGCAGCGCGTGGCGCAGCGAGAAATCGAGGAACACGGTGTAGATGCGCAGCATCCGCTCGTGGCCGGCGTCCAGCCAGCGGCCGAAACGCGACGGCGGCGCGCTGTGGTCGTGCGCGCTGAGGAAGCGGCTGCACAGCGCCGGGGTCAATGTCAGCGAGACGATCATCGAAACCACGATGGCCGCCACCAGGGTGACGGTGAACTCGCGGAAGAACGCGCCCATCATGCCACTGGCGAACAGCAGCGGGATGAACACCGCCACCAGCGAGGCGGTGATCGAGACGATGGTGAAGCCGATCTCGCGCGCACCGGTCAACGCCGCCTGCATGCGCGGCATGCCTTCGTCGAGGTGGCGCATGATGTTCTCGATCACCACGATCGCATCGTCGACCACGAAGCCGATCGCGATCACCAGCGCCAGCAGGCTCAGATTGTTCAGGGTGAAGCCCATCACGTACATCACCAGCGCGGCGCCGGCCAGCGACAGCGGCACGGTCACCGCCGCGATCAGGGTGGGGGCCAGCCGGCGCAGGAACAGCGCCATGGTCAGCACCACCATCGCCAGGCTGATCAGCAGGGTGACCTGCACTTCATGCAGCGACGAACGGATGGTCGGCGTACGGTCGAAGTACGGCGTCATCGTGGTGCCCGGCTGCAGGTAGTCGCGCAGGGCCGGGATCTGCGCCTTGACCCGGTCTACGGTCTCCACGATGTTGGCGCCGGCGCGGGTGAACACGTACATCACCACCGCCGGCTTGTGGTCGAACCACGCCGCCTGGTAGGCATCCTGCTGGCCGTCGTAGACGTTGGCGATGTCCTTCAGCCGGATCACCCGGCCGTCGCCCTGGGTCTTGACCACCAGGTCGGCGAAGTCGGCGGCGCGCGCCACCGAGTCGTTGGCGATGATCGCCGTGGTGGTGTTGCCATCGCTGAGGAAGCCGGTGGGCGAGGTCACGTTGGCCGCGCGCACTGCGTTGCGCAGGTCATCGGCGGTCAGGCCCAACGCGTTCATCAGGCGCAGGTTGACATCCACGCGCACCGCAGGCGTCGACGCGCCAGCGATGTCGACCGAGGCGACGCCGCTGATCTGGCGGATGCGCTGCGCCAGCAGCGAGTCGGCCACGTTGTAGAGCTCGTCGGCCGACTGCGTCTGCGAGGTCAGCGCGATGGCGATCACCGGGTCGTCGTTCGGGTTCGCCTTCTGGTACATCGGCGAGCCCATGCCCGAGGGCAGGTCGGCCTGAGCCGAGTTGATCGCCGTTTGTACATCCAGTGCCGCCGAATCGATGTTGTGGCCGCTCTGGAAGATCATGAACACCAGCGAGCTGCCTTCCGAGCTCGACGAGCGCATGCGATCGATGCCCGGCAGCTGGCCGAGATGGCGTTCCAGCGGCGCGGTGACCGTCGAGGCCATGGTCGCCGCGTCGGCGCCGGACTGGCTGGCATGCACGAAGATCACCGGGATCTCGATGTTCGGCAGCGCCGATACGCCCAGGCGCAGGTAGCAGATCAGGCCGACCATGAACAAGCCGATGGCCAGCAGTGCGGTGCCGATCGGGCGGCGGATGAAGGGGCCGGACAGGTTCATCGTGCGGCCCCCCACGGCAGCGGGGCGTGGATCATGCCTGCGGCTCCTGCAGCGAACCGTCGCGCAGCGCACGCTGTTCGCGGCGGCGCGCCAGCCACTCGGAGAAGCGCTCCATGTACAGGTAGATCACCGGCGTGGTGTACAGGGTCACCAACTGCGACAGCAGCAGGCCGCCAACGATGGCGATACCCAGCGGGCGGCGCAGCTCCGAACCGATGCCGGTGCCCAGCGCCAGCGGCAGCGCGCCAAGCATGGCCGCGGCGGTGGTCATCATGATCGGGCGGAAGCGCAGCAGGCAGGCGCGGCGGATCGCCTCGTGCGCGTTGGCGCCGGCGCGGCGGGCTTCGATGGCGAAGTCGACCATCATGATGCCGTTCTTCTTGACGATGCCGATAAGCAGCACGATGCCGACGATGCCATCCACCGACAGGCTCAGCCCGCACAGCATCAGCGCCAGCAGCGCGCCGACACCGGCCGGCGGCAGGGTGGAGATGATCGTGATCGGGTGGATGTAGCTCTCGTAGAGCACGCCCAGCACGATGTAGATCACCACCAGCGAGGCCAGCAGCAGCCACACCACATCGGTCTGGCTGCCGGTGAATTCAGCGGCCTTGCCGATGAATTCGGCATGCAGGTGTGCCGGCATGTCCAGGCTGTCCTTGGTCTCCTGGATCGCTCGCACCGCTTCGGACAGCGAATAGCCCGGCGCCACGTTGAACGACACCGTCACCGCCGGCAGCTGCTGCTGGTGGCTGACCACCAGCGGTGCGCTGCTCACCTTGCCTTCGGCCAGCGCCGACAGCGGAATGATGTTGCCGGCGCCGACGGTGATGCCGGTGTTCTGCGCGCCGATGCCGGTGGCGGTGGACGAGTTGGAGGAGGTGACCTGGCCGAAGCTGGTGGCATTGGTGCCGGTCAATGCGCCGGCGCCGTTGGAGGCGACCGCCAGCTGTTCCATCAGCGCGGTGCTGGTGCGGAACTCCGGTGCCACTTCCAGCACCACGCGATACTGGTTGAGCTCGGTGAAGATGGTCGAGATCTGGCGCTGGCCGAACGCATCGTAGAGCGTGTCGTCGATGGTCTGCATCGGCACGCCCAGCACGCTGGCCTTGTCGCGGTCGATGTTCAGCTCCAGGGCGCGGCCCTGGTTGGACAGGTTGTTGTCGACGTCGGCCAGTTCCGGGCGCTTGCGCAGCGCTTCGGTCAGGCGCGTGGCCTGGGTCGCCACCGTCGCCGAATCCACGTCCGACAGCGAGTACTGGTACTCGGTGGCGGCCACGCGGGTATCCAGGGTCACGTCCTGTACCGGCTTCAGGTACAGCGCCACGCCCGGAATGCCCGCCACCGCCTTCTGCAGGCGCGGCAGGATCTCATCCAGGCCATCGCGCTCGCCGCGTTCCTTCAGCACGATCGACAGCTGGCCCTGGTTGAGCGTGGGATTCATGCTGCCCGCGCCAATGAAGGCCGACACGCCGGTCACATCCGGGTCCTGGCGCAGCGCTTCGGCCACCTGCCTGGTGCGCTGCTCCATCTGCGGGAAGGCGATGTTCTGGTCGGCCTGCACCACGCCGGTGATCAGGCCGGTGTCCTGTTCGGGCAGCAGGCCCTTGGGGATCAGCACGTACAGCAGCACGGTCAGCACCAGCGCGCCACCGGCCACGGCCAGGGTCAGGCGCTGGTGGCCCAGCACCCAGTCCAGGCTGTGCTCGTAGAGGCCGACGGTGCGCGTCCACAGGTTCTGCTTGCCGGCCGCTGCCGCGCGCTCATGCGCGTCCTCGCCCTCGGGCAGGGCGTCGGGCTTGAGCAGGTAGGCGCACATCATCGGGGTGAGCGTCAGCGAGATCAGCATCGACAGCACCACGGCGATGCTCAGCACCCACGCGAACTCGTGGAACAGGCGGCCGGTGACGCCGGGCATCAGCAGCAGCGGCAGGAACACCGCCACCAGCGAGACCGTCAGCGACAGCACGGTGAAGCCGATCTGGCGTGCGCCGATCTCGGCCGCTTCCTTGCCGCTCTTGCCCTGCTCGATGTAGCGCACGATGTTCTCGATCATCACGATCGCATCGTCGACCACGAAGCCGGTGGCCACCACCAGCGCCATCAGCGAGAGGTTGTCCAGCGACATGCCGGCGAAGGCCATCACCGCGAAGGTACCGGCCAGCGAGAGCGGTACTGCCACCGACGGGATGATCGTGGCCCACAGGCGGCGCAGGAACACGAAGATCACCGCCACCACCAGGCCGATGGTGAGGATCAGGGTGAACTGCACCTCATGCACCGAGGCGCGGATGGTCTCGGTGCGATCGTTGAAGATTTCCAGGTGCACGTCGGCCGGCAGCACGCCCTGCAGCTGCGGCAGGATCGCGCGGATGCGCTCAACGGTCTGCACGATGTTGGCGCCCGGCTGGCGGCGCACTTCCAGCAGCACCGCCGGCTTGCCATCGGCCCAGGCGGCCAACTGGTCGTTCTCCACGCCATCGATCACCTCGGCCACGTCCGACAGCCGCACCGGGCGGCCATTCTTGTAGCTGATGATGGTGTCGCGGTACTCGGCGGCGCTGGCCAGCTGGTCGTTGGTGCCGATGCTGTAGGACTGGGTCTTGCCGTTCAACGAGCCCTTGGGCGCATTGACGTTGGCCTGGGTCAGCGCGCTGCGCAGCTGTTCCAGGGTCAGCCCCATGTTCGACAGCTGCGCCGGATTGACCTGGATGCGCACGGCGGGCCGCACGTTGCCGGCAATCGAGACCAGGCCCACGCCCTGCACCTGCGACAGGCGCTGGGCCAGGATGGAATCGGCGTAGTTGTTGACGTCGCGCAGCGGGCGCGTGTCAGAGGTCAGCTTCAGGGTGACGATGGCCGCGTCGGCCGGATTCACCCGGTTGTAGACCGGCTGGTAGGGCAGCGACGAGGGCAGGGTGGCCTGGCGGATCGCCGCCTGCACGTCCTGCGCGGCGATGTCGATGTCGCGGTCCATCGAGAACTGCAGGATGATCGTCGACAACCCGGCCGACGAGTCCGACGTCATCAGTTCCAACCCGGAGATCTGCCCGAACTGGCGCTCCAGCGGGGTGGTGACCAGCGAGGCCATGGTGGTGGCATTGGCGCCGGGGTACTGGGTGGTGACCACCAGGCTGGGCGCATCGATTTCCGGCAGCGCCGACACCGGCAGCTTGCGGTAACCGAGGATGCCCAGCAGCAACAGGCCCGCCATCAACAGCGAGGTGGCGATCGGGCGGCGGATGAAGATCGTCGAAAAGCCCACGGACTGATCCTTGCTGGCACTTCAATGTCGGCGCCGGCGGGTCCGCCGGCGCGAGGGAGAACCGTGGCCTGCGCTCAGCGCGGGCCACCACCGCGACGGCCACCGCCGCCCGCGTTCTTCTGTTCGGCCGCCTTCAGTTCGGCCTCGGTCGGCGCGGCCGGGGTCTCGCCCGGCTTCAGCGCGGTGACCTTGCTGCCCGGCTTCAGGCGGAACTGGCCTTCGCTGACCACCCGCTCGCCGCCCTTGAGGCCTTCGGCGATCTGCACCTGGCTGTCGCCCACTTCCACGCCGCTGCGCACGGTCTGCATCTTCACCGTGTTGTCGCCCTGCACGACATAGACGTACTCGCCGTCCGGGCCACGCAGCACCGCCTGGGTCGGAATGACCACGCCGCCGCCGATGGTGCGCAGCTGCATGCGCACGTTGACGAACTGGCCCGGCCACAGGCCGTTGTCGGTGTTGTCGAATACGGCGCGCGCCTTGAACGTGCCGCTGTCGGCACTGATCAGGTTGTCGACCACATCGAGCTTGCCGTCGCCGGACAGCACGTGCGAATCGGCGCGGTCCAGCGCCGCCACGGGCACCGTGCCGGCGGCCTGCGCCTGGCGCACATCGCCGAGCTGGCGCTCGGGCAGGTTGAACAGCACGTGGATCGGATGGATCTGGGTCAGCGTGACCAGCGCGGTACCGGCGCTGACCACGTTGCCGGCGTCGACCGCACGGATGCCGGCGATGCCTGAGATCGGCGCGGTGACCCGGGTGTACTGCAGCTGCACCTGCGCCGAGCGCATGCTGGCCTCGTTGGCGGCCACGGCGCTTTCGTACTGTGCCACTTGGTTTCGCTGTGTATCCAGATCGGTCTTGGCGACGTACTGGCGATACTCCGGCGCGTTCGAGCGCTGGTAGTTGGAGCGCGCGGTGGCCAGCAGGGCCTCGTTCTGGCGCTTGGCTGCCGCGGCCTGGTCGTAGCTGGCCTGGGCGGTGCGCGGATCGATCACCGCCAGCACATCACCCTGCTTCACTTCCTGGCCTTCACGGAAATTCAGGCTCATCAGCTGGCCGCCGACCTGCGGGCTGACAGTGACGGTGTTCATCGCGGTCACCGTACCCAGCGCGCTGGCATACACCGGCACGTCCTGGCGCATGGCCTCCACCACGGTCACCGGCACTGGACCGGCATTCGGATCTTCGCCGCCCTGGCGCGCGCCCGCAGCAGGTTTTCCAGCCTTGTCCTTGCCCCCGCCGATGACGCGCAGGCCGACCACGGCCAGCACCAGGATCGCCACGACCAGCAGCACGATCTTCCAAACACGTGACATTACGAGGACTCCGAGAGGGCTGGACCGGACGGGACGCCGGGACAATGCGCAAAGCATACCTGTGCCACATCACGTTTCCTGCATGACGGATGGGACGGGCGCTAAGACCGGATGCGGCGCCGGAGGTTCCCGTGGCGCCGGTGTTGCCCTACATTCAGCTGGAACCCTCTTGCTGTGGAGATTGCGATGCGCCGTTCGCTGCTGCTGTCCGCCCTGCTGCTGGCCCTGCCGGCGCTTGCCCATGCCCAGGACGGGCAACGCCCGGAAGTGACCGCCGCCGCGCAGCGGCTGCAGGCCCGGGTGGTCGAATGGCGCCGTGATTTCCACCAGCACCCGGAGCTGTCCAACCGCGAGGCGCGCACCTCGGCCGAGGTCGCCAAGCGCCTGCGTGCGATGGGCCTGAAGCCGAAGACCGGCATCGCCCACCACGGCGTGGTGGCGATCATCGAAGGCGGCAAGCCGGGTCCGAAGATCGCGTTGCGCGCGGACATGGACGCGCTGCCGGTGACCGAGCAGACCGGCCTGCCGTTCGCCTCCAAGGCCACCGACCAGTACCGCGGGCAGACCGTGGGCGTGATGCATGCCTGTGGCCACGACGCGCACACCGCGACGCTGCTGGGCGTGGCCGAAGCGCTGGTATCAATGAAGAAGGACCTGCCGGGCCAGGTGATGCTGATCTTCCAGCCGGCCGAGGAAGGCGCGCCGCCGCCGGAAGAGGGCGGTGCGGCACTGATGCTGAAGGAAGGGCTGTTTGCCGATTTCAAGCCGGAGGCCGTGTTCGGCCTGCATGTGTTCTCCAGCGTGCAGGCCGGCCAGATCGCGGTGCGCGGCGGCCCATTGATGGCCGCCTCGGATCGCTTCGGGATCAAGGTGATCGGTCGCCAGACGCATGGCTCGGCACCGTGGAACGGTGTTGACCCGATCGTCGCCACCGCCGATCTGGTCGGCACCGCACAGACCATCGTCAGCCGCCGCGCCAACCTGTCCAAGCAACCGGCGGTGCTGACCTTCGGCGCGATCAACGGCGGCATCCGCTACAACATCATTCCCGATGAAGTGGAGATGGTCGGCACCATCCGCACCTTCGACGAAGGCATGCGCCAGCAGATCTTTGCCGACCTGCGCAACGTGGCCGAGCACACGGCCGCCGCGCACGGTGCGAAGGCGGTGACCGACATCTACGAATCGGAGGGCAACCCGGCCACGGTGAACGACCCGGCGCTGACCGCGAAGATGCTGCCGAGCCTGCAGGCGGTGGTCGGCAAGGACAATGTGTACGAGCCGCCGTTGCAGATGGGTGCGGAGGATTTCTCGCTGTACGCGAAGGAAGTGCCGGGCATGTTCTTCTTCGTCGGGTCCACCAGCGTGGGCATCGACCCGGCGACGGCGCCGGCCAACCATTCGCCGAAGTTCCTGCTGGATGAGAAGGCACTGGATGTGGGACTGCGGGCGTTGCTGCAGGTGAGCCTGGATTACCTGCACGGTGCCGGCACTCCTGCGGGGTAAGGGTTACCGGCAGGGCTTGCAGCCCTGGGTACGCGACATCGCATGCGCGCTGTCGCTCCCACAGTTCGCTGCGCGAACGGTGGGCCCCCCTTACCAGCTTCCAGACCCCTGCCGCTTCGCGGCCGCCCCCTGACTCAGGGGGCTTTCCTCCAGACCCGATCCCGTGGCTTGCCGGTAGATCCACGCCATGCGTGGATGGCAGACATCGAAAATGTCCGAAGGATCGGATTTTGATTTTCTGATCTTTCCCGTGGTGGATCGGCGGCAGAAATGTGTCGGGGGGCCGGGCGGGTGGGGCTGGCGGGGTATCCGCGCCATGGATGGCGCGGCTAAGCCTCCAGGGACGGATTCACGGCGTCCCCGCCAGCCCCATCCGCCCGGCCCACTCCCGGGAATCCAGGCTTTCGACGACCCAACACCCCACCACGGAGGGGGCTCCGCCGTTGGCCGGCCGGCCGAAGGCCCGCCCTCCGCGCGATACAATGCCCACCATGAACACCCCACAGGATTCCAGCCTCGGTCGCGAGGTCAGTTACCCGTCGCAGTACGATCCCGGCCTGCTGTTCCCGATCCCCCGTAGCGGTGCCCGCGTCGAGATCGGCCTCGATGACGCCGCGCTGCCGTTCGTCGGCCACGACCGCTGGCATGCCTTCGAGCTGAGCTGGCTCGATCCGCGCGGCAAGCCGCAGGTGGCCGTCGCCACCGTGCAGGTGCCGTGCACCTCGCCGCAGTTGATCGAATCGAAGTCGTTCAAGCTGTACCTCAACTCCCTCAACAGCACCCGCGTCGACAGCGCCGAGGCACTGCGCGAGCGCCTGGTGGCGGATCTGTCGGCCTGCGCCGGTGCGCCGGTCCAGGTCGAGTTCGGCCTGCCGGAGCTGCGAGAGACGCCGCTCGGCGAATCCATCGACGGGCTGGACGTGGAGATCGATTGCTACGGCCCGCCGCAGGCCGACTTCCTTGCCGCCGATGCGGGCGAGGTGGTGGAGGAGACCCTGGTTTCGGCGTTGCTGAAGTCCAACTGCCCGGTCACCGGCCAGCCGGACTGGGCCACGGTCAGCCTGCGTTACCGTGGGCCGAAGATCGACCGCGCCGGCCTGCTGCGCTATCTGGTCAGCTATCGCGAGCATGCGGAGTTCCACGAGCAGTGCGTTGAGCGGATCTTCAGCGAGGTGTCCGCGCGCTGCCGGCCGCACTGGCTGGAAGTGGAGGCTCGCTACACCCGCCGTGGTGGCCTGGACATCAACCCCTGGCGTGCCAGCCCCGGCATCGCCGCCCCGGCTGCGACCTACCGCGAGCTGCGGCAGTAACCGCCGCAGTCGGTTACCCCCTTGTGCCGGGCCATGCCCGGCGAGCGCCGGCCAGCGGACGGCACTACCATGGTTCGCAGGCGGTTACGGGTAGTGCCGGCCGCTGGCCGGCAATCGGCCAAGGCCGGATCCCGTGGCACAGCCGGCCAGCGGACGGCACTACCGGGCGTCCATTCCCCCGATTGTTCAGCCGCCCCGGGGGCGGCTTCACATCTGCACCATCCCCATTTAACAACCGCCATGGCACCGTGCCAGTTACGTAGTCATGCAGACGGGAGTTGTGGATGAGTACCGAGAAGAAAGCCGATTTCTCCGGCGTCAGCAGCAGCGTCGACAGTACCGCCGAACAGGCACCGAAGGCGGACTTCTCCGGCGTCAGCGCTTCGGTGGACAGCACCGCAGACGTTGTCAGCGGCGGCACCTATACCGTGCAGAAGGGTGACTCGCTGTCGAAGATCGCCAAGCAGCATCTGGGCGACGCCAATGCCTGGAAGAAGATCTTCGAAGCCAACCGCGATGTGCTTGATGACCCGGACAAGATCTTCCCGGGCCAGACCCTGAAACTGCCGCCGAAGTAAGCCGGCCAGAGTGCCGTCCAACAATCCCTGGGAGGAACCCCGAATGATCAAGACCACCCCGCTCCAGACCGCCCTGATCGCCGCCCTGCTGGGCAGCGTCGCCCTGGTCGGTTGCAAGAAGAAAGAAGAGTCGACCGACAACAATGCCGCTCCGGCAGCGACTGCTCCGGCCGAACCGGCAGCACCGGCCCCGATGACCGGCGCGCCGCCGCCGATGGCCGAAGCCGCTGCTGTCAGCGTCTCGTCGGTCACGGTCGGCAAGACCGCAGCCGCCGACAAGTCGGTTGCGACGACGGCTTTGTTCGCGCCGAAGGACGACATCATCGTCTCGGTCAAGACCGACGGTGCTGCCAACAACGTCGCCGTTGGCGCGAAGCTGACCTACCAGGACGGCCAGGTGGCCGGCGAACAGAATGCCACGCTGAACACCAGCGGTGCGGAAACCACCAACGTCACCTTCAAGAATGCAAAGGGCTGGCCGGCCGGCAAGTACCGCGCCGAAGTCACCGTCGATGGCAAGGCGGCCGGAACGCCGCAGGAGTTCGAGGTCAAGTAAGTCCAGCCGACTCTCTCCCGGCAGGGCTCACGATGGACGCAGCCGCGAGGCTGCGTCCTTTTTTGTTGGGCGATGGTTGGCTTCATCCAGGCGTCGATGGATCACAGCGTTGCCGGCATCCAGTACCGCCGCGTATGGCGTGGCTTTGCCCCGCGCGACTGAAAACGCGACAATGCAGGGGTTTCCCCGCCGCGCGCCCACCCTGACGGCGACGGGGGAAAGCGTGGGGCCCCGCCTCGCGCGCGACACGGTTGCACGTGGCCCGGCGCTGGCGCCGGCCTTCCCCTGAGCATTGCTACAGAGTCCAAGTCCCCCATGTCCAAGATCCTCTACACGCTGACCGACGAAGCACCGTTCCTGGCCACCCAGTCGCTGCTGCCGATCGTTGACGCCTACACCGCCACGGCCGGCATCGTGGTGGAAACCCGTGACATCTCGCTGTCCGGCCGCATCCTGTCGCAGTTCCCGGAACTGCTGTCCGACGCGCAGAAGGTCAGCGACGACCTGGCCGAGCTGGGCCAGCTGGCGACCACCCCGGACGCCAACATCATCAAGCTGCCGAACATTTCCGCCTCGGTGCCGCAGCTGAAGGCGGCCATCAAGGAACTGCAGGACCAGGGCTACCCGCTGCCGGATTACCCGGAAACCCCGGCCGACGACCAGCAGCGCGACTACAAGGCGCGCTACGACAAGGTCAAGGGCAGCGCGGTGAACCCGGTGCTGCGCGAAGGCAACTCCGACCGCCGTGCACCGCTGTCGGTGAAGAACTACGCGCGCAAGCACCCGCACCGCATGGGCGCCTGGTCGGCCGATTCGAAGTCGCACGTCGCGCACATGGCCGCCGGCGATTTCTACGGCAGCGAAAAGTCGGCCACCCTGGCCAACGCCGGTTCGCTGAAGATCACCTTCCACGGCAAGGACGGCAGCGCCGTCGTGCTGAAGGAAAAGACCGCGGTCAAGGCCGGCGAGATCGTCGACGCCGCCGTGATGAGCCGCAAGGCACTGGCCGCGTTCCTCGGTGAGCAGATCGCCGATGCCAAGGCCCAGGGCGTGCTGTTCTCGCTGCACCTGAAGGCGACCATGATGAAGGTCTCCGACCCGATCATGTTCGGCGTGGCGGTCAATGAGTTCTACAAGGACGTGCTGGCCAAGCACGCCGACGTACTCAAGCAGGCCGGTTTCGACGCCAACAACGGCATCGGTGACCTGGCTGCGCGCCTGCCGTCGCTGCCGGAAGCCACCCGTGCTGCGATCGAAGCCGACCTGGCTGCCGAGTACGCACAGCGCCCGGGCGTGGCCATGGTCAACTCGGACAAGGGCATCACCAACCTGCACGTGCCGAGCGACGTCATCGTCGACGCCTCGATGCCGGCGATGATCCGCGACTCCGGCAAGATGTGGAACGCCGAAGGCAAGCTGCAGGACACCAAGGCCGTCATTCCGGACCGCTGCTACGCCGGCGTGTACCAGGCCGTCATCGACGACTGCAAGGCGCACGGCGCCTTCGACCCGGCCACCATGGGTTCGGTGCCCAACGTCGGCCTGATGGCACAGAAGGCCGAGGAGTACGGCTCGCACGACAAGACCTTCCAGATCGCTGCCGATGGCGTGGTCAAGGTCACCGACGATGCCGGCACCGTGGTGTTCGAGCACGCCGTGGAAGCCGGTGACATCTGGCGCATGTGCCAGACCAAGGACGCGCCGATCCAGGACTGGGTCAAGCTGGCCGTCGAGCGTGCCCGCCTGAGCAGCACCCCGGCCGTGTTCTGGCTGGATGCCGCCCGCGCCCACGACGCGCAGGTCATCGCCAAGGTCGAGCAGTATCTGAAGGACCACGACACCAACGGCCTGGACATCCGCATCCTGCCGCCGGTGGAAGCGACCGCGTTCTCGCTGGACCGCATCCGCAAGGGCGAGGACACCATCTCGGTGACCGGCAACGTGCTGCGCGACTACCTGACCGACCTGTTCCCGATCATGGAGCTGGGCACCAGCGCCAAGATGCTGTCGATCGTGCCGCTGATGGCCGGTGGTGGCCTGTTCGAGACCGGCGCCGGTGGTTCGGCCCCGAAGCACGTGCAGCAGTTCGTCGAAGAGGACTACCTGCGCTGGGATTCGCTGGGTGAGTTCCTGGCCCTGGCCGCGTCGCTGGAACACCTGGGCAACCGCTATGACAACGCCGCCGCCCGCGTGCTGGCCAAGGCGCTGGACGAAGCCAACGGCCAGTTCCTGGACAACGACAAGTCGCCGTCGCGCAAGCTCGGCGGCATCGACAACCGTGGCAGCCACTTCTACATCGCGTTGTACTGGGCGCAGGCCCTGGCCGCGCAGGACGAGGATGCTGCACTGAAGGCACGCTTCGCCCCGCTGGCCAAGGCGCTGACCGACAACGAGCAGAAGATCGTCGACGAGCTGATCGCGGTGCAGGGCAAGGCCGTGGACATCGGTGGCTACTACCGCCCGGACCCGGCCAAGGCCAGCAAGGCAATGCGCCCGAGCGCGACCTTCAACGCCGCGCTGGAGCAGCTGCGCGGCTGATCCTGCGCCGTTCGCCTGCTGCAACATGGAAACCCGCGCTTCGGCGCGGGTTTTCTTTTTCCGGGGCCGTGGGGGGTCAGATCCCTTTTGCGCGCAAAAGGGATCTGACCCCAGGCGATGAAACCGTGACATCCGTCAGCTGTCGGACTGCCGTCAACGGGGCATGAAACTTGCCCGCGATGGCTGTCGCAGAACCGACAGAAGGGGGCGTGCAACCGCCTTCAATCTGAGTAGTCGATCACGACGGTCTTCGTCGGCTATATCCTAGCCTTGGCGACGCGAGACCACCGGGGAGGTGGTCGCCCGGGGACACGGATGGCACGCGTGCTGGTAGTGGGAACCGATATCCAGGGCGAGCAGGCCCTGCTGCAACGGCTGCGCCTGGCGTCGGCACTGCCGGACGGCCAGGTCCGCCGCAGCCGGGACCTGGACGATTGCGACCTGCTGGTCATCCGCGATACCCCGGCACTGCGCAACGCGGCCCAGCGCATGCGCCAGCAGCGACCGCGCCTGCAATGCTGGATCGAGGACAACGGCGGCCAACTGCGCGACGGCGACGGACACCAGGATGTTCTCGACGACGGTGCCATCGGCCGCGCGCTGCGTCGCATGCAGTTGGCACCGGAGCCCCTGGCCATGCCCGCACCCGCGCTGATACGTCTGGCCGATGGCGCACACGCCATTACCCGCCTGCTGCGCGAGCGGTTGCCGCTGCGCCATGGCCAGGCACTGTTGAGTGATGCGGGCGAGCCTTTGCTGCTGATGGATCTGGAGCACGACCAGGCCGTGCTGTTGCAGGAACCCGCGAGCGCGCTGGTGGAGCGCCTGGCCGATGCTTTCGAACGCCTGCAGCTGGATGCACTGACGCCAATGCGCCTGCAGGCGCTGGCTGGTGAGCGAACACGCCAGCCGCTGCGGCCGCTGTTGTGGCAATGGGCGCAACGCAGCCGCCACTGGCAGGCACTGGACGAACGCCTGCGCGGCGCTTCGGTGAAGCTGCTGCGCTGGCCGGATTTCCGCGTACTGGGACACGACCACGATGGATTCCGCCTTTGCTCGTTGCTGCTCAAGCGCGCGTGCACGGTTGAAGAATGCGCGATGCTGCTTGAGCTGCCGGCGGCGGCCGTTCGCGATTTCATCCACGCGGCCTACCTGTGTGGCTACGCGCAGCTGCAGGCCGCCCCGGCGACGCCGATGATGGCGACCGGTGGCACCCGCACCGACAACGGACTGCTTGCCCGCCTGTGGCGGCACTTGCGCGGGAGTGAGCGCAATGCGTGAGCACAAGGTGGTGGTGCTGGGCGGCATGGGCAGCGGCAAGTCGACGCTGGTGCGCAGCATCGCGGCCGGCGCGGTAGTCGACACCGATGTGGCCAACAGTGATCGCCTCGGTGCCGACAAGGCCTCCACCACCGTCGCGCTGGACTATGCAGACATCGACCTGCCCAACGGAGAACGCCTGCGTCTGTACGGAACGCCCGGCCAGCAGCGTTTCGATTTCCTGTGGCCGATCCTGCTGCAGGGTGCACGGGGCGCGGTGCTGCTGCTGGACGCACGGCGCGCCGGCATTGCCAGCGAGCTGCAGGACTACCTGCAGGTGCTGCAGCCGTTCGCATCATCCCTGGCACTGGTCGTGGCCGTCAGCCACCTGGACCAGGCACCACAGGCGGCGCTGGATGACTGGGCCACGCACGCCTGCCTTGACGACCAGCCACTGCCGTTGCTGGCCGTCGATGCCCGTGACCGCGAACAGGGACTGCTGCTGATGGATGTACTGATGAGCGAAATGGAAGCGCACGCACTGGTGGCTGCGCATGGGTGACGGGCAGATGGCGGTACTGCCCGACGCGGGCCAGCGTGAGCGCCTGCAGCCGCTGCTGCAGGACCTGCAGCAGCGGGTGGAAGGCGTGCGCACGGTGGTGCTGGCCAGCGTCGATGGCTTTGCCCTGGTCAGTGCCGGTGCCGACGGGCGCGGCGAACGGCTGGCGGCGATGACCAGCGCGATGCTGGCGTTGGCCGCAGCGGTGGGGCGCGAACTGGTGCTGGGCGATCTGCAGACGCTGATGCTGGAAGCGATGGGCGGGAAGGTGCTGATGCTGGCGATCCAGGCCGAAGGGCGTGCGCCGCTGCTGCTGATGGCGGCCTGCGACCAGCGCAGCGTGATCGGGCAGGTGCTGTGGCAGAGCAGGGAATGTGGCCAGGCGATCCTGGCCGAACTCGGCGGATCGTGAGCCCGGCCGCAGGGGAACGAGGGGCTCGAACCAACATCGACAAGGGGTGCGACGTGGCTGGATTGAATGAATCGTTGAACGCACTGATGGGCATCGACGGCGCGCAGGCAGTGGCGCTGGTCGACTACGAAAGCGGCATGCTGCTGGGCGAAGCCGGTGCCGGCATGGACATGGAAGTGGCCGCCGCCGGCAACACCGAAGTGATCCGGGCCAAGATGAAGACCGCTGCCTCGTTGAACCTCAATGACAGCATCGAGGATATCCTGATCTCGCTGGGCAAGGCGTACCACATCATGCGACCGGTCGCGAAGAAGAAGGGCCTGTTCTTCTACATCGTGCTGGACCGGACCAAGTCCAACCTTGCACTGGCCCGACGCAAGGTGCAGGACGTAGAGGCCGAACTGGCGATCTGAGCCGGTAGTGCCGGCCGCTGGCCGGCGTCTGCATCGATCCATCGACGGTCCAGGTGCTGCCGGCCAGCGGCCGGCACTACCTTCGCACTCGACGCCATTGCACACGCCAGCGTATGGTGAAGCCGGTCCTCCCGGCTGAGTCCTGCATGTCCGAGCCTGATATCGATGCCGAGCTGGCGTCGCGCATCGCTGGTGCCATCCACGCTGGCTTCGAGCAGTACCACGCCCGCTTTGCGGCGATCACCGCCCGCGCGCGGCAGCGTTTCGAGCAGCGCGACTGGGCGGGCGCACGCCGGGATGCAGTCGAGCGCATCGCGTTGTACGACCTGTGCATTGCCGAACAGATGGATGCACTGCGGCGCCTTGCCGGCGAAGCGATCGGGGAGCGCGCACTGTGGCTGCAGGTGCATGCACGCTACAGCGAATTGCTGCGGGGGCTGATCGACGCCGAACTGTACAAGACGTTCTACAACACCCTGTCGCGGCGCTTGTTCTCCACCCGTGGCGTGGATCCGGCGCTGGAGTTTATCGCCTTTGACGTCGAGCCGTCCGATGCGATCACCCATCCGGTCGCGCGGCATACCTACGCGGTTTCACCGACGCGGCCGGTGGAGGCCCTGCAGCGCGTGTTGGCCGATTACCGCTTCGACATTCCGTATGCGCACCAGTTGCGCTGCGCGGCGGCCATCGCCGTGCGCCTGCAGGATGATCTGGCCCACTGGGGCGATACGCCGGTGCGCAGCATCGAGCTGCTGGACACCGTGTTCTATCGCGAGCGCCGTGCCTACCTGGTGGGCCGCGTGTTCGGCGAGCACCGCTTCTCACCCTGCGTGATCGCGCTGGTCAACGATGAGCGTGGCTTGCGTGCCGACGCGGTGCTCACCCGGCGCCGCGACGTCGCCCACCTGTTCGGCGTGTCGCGCAGTTATTTCCAGGCCGACCTCGCCACGGTGGGCGATGCGGTGGTGTTCCTGCGCAGCCTGCTGCCAAGCAAGCCCATCGATGAGATCTACACCGTTCTGGGCCGTGCCAAGCAGGGCAAGACCGAGCGCTACCGGACCTTCTTCCGCCACTTCAACGAGCATCCGCAGGAGCGGCTGGTGCCCGCCGAAGGCACACCTGGCATGGTCATGGCAGTGTTCACCCTGCCCAGCTATCCGCTGGTGTTCAAGCTGATCCGCGACCGCTTCGCGTGGCCCAAGGCGATGTCGCGGCAGCAGGTGGAAGAGAAGTACGCGCTGGTGTTCAACCTCGACCGCGTCGGCCGCCTGCTAGATGCGCAGCCGTATCGCCACCTGCGCTTCCCGCGCGACCGCTTCGCGCCGGCCTTGCTGGAGGAGCTGCTGCAGCAATGCGCGCAGACCGTGCGGGTCGATGGCGACCATGTGGAAGTCGCACTTTGCTACGTACAGCGTCGCTTCCGTCCATTGAACCTGTACCTGCGCGAGCAGGGGGGCGAGGCGGTGCGCGCAGCGGTACTCGACTACGCGCAGGCGATCACCGACATGGCGCGCAACAACATCTTCCCCGGCGACATGCTGCCGAAGAACTTCGGCGTATCGCGGCATGGCCGGGCCGTGTTCTACGACTACGACGAGCTGTGCCTGGTCAGCGACTGCGTGTTCCGCGCCTGGCCGCAGCCGCGTACGCCGGAGGAAGCCATGGCCGATGAACCCTGGTTCCATGTCGGTCCACGCGACGTGTTTCCCGAGCGCTTCGGCCCGTTCATGGGCCTGCCCGCCAGCGAACTGGCGGCGGTGAGGGAGCACTACCGGCACCTGTTCGATCCGGCGTGGTGGCAGGACCTGCAGGCGCGCTTCGCCGAGGGGAACTATCCGGATACGCCGCCCTACGCGGCGGCCCATCGCCTGGCCTGAACGGCGTGGCGTGAAGCACGTGCCGGTCCGGTCAGGACTGCGGTACGCTCGGTGCTCACTTCATCACCACGGATCCGGCAATGATGCGTTCCCCCCTGTTCCTTGCCCTGGCCCTGGCGTTCTCCGCCGGTGCCCCCCTGCTGCCAGCCGAGGCCGTCGCCCAGAACGCGCGCGCCGTGCGTGCCACCGCCGAGATGAGCATGGCGCTGTCGGGCAGTATCGACGTGGCGGCCGATGGTTCGGTCAGCGCGCTGGTCCTGGACCAGCAGGCGATGCTCGCACCGGGTATCGCCTCATTCGTGGAGGGCACCATCCGTGGCTGGCAGTTCGAGCCGACGCTGCGCGATGGCAAGCCGGTGGCGGTCCACGCACCACTGCGGGTGCGCCTGCGTGGCAAGCAGCAGGAGGACGGCAGCTACCAGGTCAGCATGACCAGTGTCGACTTCAGTGAGTATGACCCGAAGGCTACCGATTCGGTGACCCGGAAGAGCATGCCGCCACCGCGCTACCCCGAGGATGTCTTCCGCAGTGGTGGGCAGGGTGATGTGCTGCTGCTGGTCAAG
This sequence comes from Stenotrophomonas sp. YJH_SMC_81, assembly GCF_059370875.1. NCBI lineage: Bacteria > Pseudomonadati > Pseudomonadota > Gammaproteobacteria > Lysobacterales > Lysobacteraceae > Stenotrophomonas > Stenotrophomonas sp. YJH_SMC_81. The sequence goes on from NZ_JCAFUB010000002.1 coordinate 173,631, forward strand.
GTAGCCCGCGATGGGACCGTGGCCGACGTCATTGCCGAACAGGTGAACATGACCGTGGTCGCGCCGGAGCGGACCCTGGCCAAGATGCGTGACCTGCTCGCCAAGGCCAGCATCAGCGGCGCGCGCAAGTGGACCTTCATCCCGCCGACCACCGGCGAGAACAGCACGCGCGACTTCTGGACCGTGCGCGTGCCGGTGAACTTCGCCCTGAACAGCGACACCGGCAGCAACGGCAATGCCCAGCCGGAGCGCTATGGCCGCTGGCGTGCCTACATCCCCGGCCCGCGCCAGGCCGCACCGTGGCGCAGGCCGGATGCCGTCGAACAGGCGGGCAGTGATCTGCTGCCGGCCGGGGGCGTGTACATGGTCGATGGCACCCAGCGCGGCCTGCGCCTGCTGACACCGTTGGCGCAGCGCTGAGCCCGGCGCGGTGAAGCGGTCGGCCAGGCCGGCCGCTTTTCAGTCCGCGTACGGGTAGACCACCACCCGGTTGCGGCCCTGTTCCTTGGCCATGTACAGGGCCTTGTCGGCCAGCCGCAGCGCCTGCTCGGCATCGACATGGAAGCTGGGGAAGTGGGCCACGCCCAGTGACACGGTGATGGTGCCGACCGGCTCGAACGGGTGATCGGCGATGTGCTGGCGCAGGCGCTCGCCAGCTTGGCGCGCCGAGTCGGTGCTGATGCCCGGCAACAGCAGCAGGAATTCCTCGCCGCCGGCGCGGCAGAGGATGTCGCTGTCGCGCGAGTAGCGGCGCATCTGGTCGGCGATATGGACGATGGCGGCGTCACCGACGTCATGGCCGTGGCTGTCGTTGATCGATTTGAAGCGATCGATGTCCAGCGCCAGGATCGCGAACGGAATGCCCTGCACCTGCAGCGCATCCAGCGCCTGCTGCAGGCCGCGGCGATTGAGCAGGCCGGTCAGCGGATCGGTACGGTTGGCGCGGCTGAGCGTGCCGATGCGGTCCTGCAGCGCGTTGAAGCTGTGCAGCACCGCCTGCTTGAGCTGGGCCACCTCGAAGTACCAGGCGCGGATGCCGCTGACGTGGCTGATCGCGTTGCCGGTGTCCTCGCCACCCTGCACGTTTCGCGCCAGCTGCCACAGCGGCATCGAGATGCGACGGGCGAACCACCAGGTGACCAGCAGTGACAGCAGGCCGAGCGGGATCGCATTCCAGATCACCGCGGTCATCAACCGTGACAATGGCTGCAGCGTGGCCTCGGTCGGCCGCTGGGCGATGATGCCCCAGCCGGTGGCCGGCACCGGTGCATAGCCAGCCAGCATCGATACGCCCAGGTTGTTGCGGACCTGCTGCGCACCGCGTTCACCGCGCACGACTGCCTTCACCGCCGGGTTGCCGACCACGTAGTCGCCGACCCGCTTGCCATCGGCGTGGTACAGCAGGCGGCCATTGCGGTCCACCACGTACAGGTACGAGCCGTCGCGGTAGTAGTGCTTGCCCAGCAGCGTGTGCAGCGCACTGCGCTGGCGCAGGTAGAGGGTGCCGCTGACGTAGCCGCGATAGCGGCCCTGGCGATCGAAGATCGGGTGCGACAGCGAGACCAGCAGCTTGCCGGTGGTCGACTGGTAGGGATCGCTGATCATCGGCTGGCGCGCGGCCAGTGCGGCGTTGTTGCCGGCGCTGTGCAGGATCTCGCCCTGCAGCTGCAGGGTCTGCGGCGAGGTGGCGATCACCAGGCCGTCGGCGTCGACCACCAGCGAGGAGTTGAAGCTGTTGGTCTGCAGCTGCAGCCGGCTGGCTTCATCCTGGGCCTGTGCCGGATCGAGATCATTCTGGCCGAGCCGGGTGGCGGCGTAGGCCAGCTCCTGCTGCGCGGCCAGCAGGAAGTTCTGGGTGGTCTCGGCCAGCTTGGTGGCATAGACGCGGTTGGCCTCCAGCGTGTTGCCGACCAGCTGGTCGCGCTGCACGCGGTAACTGGCCAGCAGGGTATTGGCCAGGGCAATGATGGCGCTGAGCAGGGCCAGGGCGAGGATCAGCTTGCCCAGGTTGAGGCGGGGGGACAGCGTTCGCATGCGTCGACGGATCCGGCAGGAGGCTGGACCCGACCGGTTCTCCGGAAGGGGCGACAGCGGGAATCGGTGGCCACGCCCTTGGGGCCGGGCAGGGTATGGGGCGAATTATCGCCAAAAGTCAGCGGCGGCAAAGTGAAGCAGGTCGCCCTGCAGGCAAAAAAAAACCTGCCGCAGCGGGCGGCAGGTTCTTTTCGATGCAATGGCGCGGATCAGCGCTTCATCGAACCGAAGAACTCGTCGTTGGACTTGGTGTTCTTCATCTTGTCGAGCAGGAATTCCATCGCGGCCATTTCATCCATCGGATGCAGCAGCTTGCGCAGGATCCAGATCTTCTGCAGCAGTTCCGGTTCGATCAGCAGGTCTTCGCGGCGGGTACCGGAACGGTTGATGTCGATGGCCGGGAACACGCGCTTTTCAGCGATACGACGGCTCAGGTGCACTTCGCTGTTGCCGGTGCCCTTGAACTCTTCGTAGATCACCTCGTCCATCTTCGAGCCGGTGTCGACCAGCGCGGTGGCGATGATGGTCAGGCTGCCGCCTTCTTCCACGTTGCGCGCGGCACCGAAGAAGCGCTTCGGGCGGTGCAGGGCGTTGGCGTCCACACCACCGGTCAGCACCTTGCCCGAGCTCGGCACCACGTTGTTGTAGGCGCGGGCCAGGCGGGTGATCGAGTCGAGCAGGATCACCACATCCTTCTTGTGCTCGACCAGGCGCTTGGCGCGCTCGATGACCATTTCGGCCACCTGCACGTGGCGCGCGGCCGGCTCGTCGAAGGTCGAGCTGATGACCTCGCCGCGCACGGTGCGCTGCATTTCGGTCACTTCTTCCGGGCGCTCGTCGATCAGCAGCACGATCAGGTGCACGTCCGGATGGTTGGTGGTGATGGCGGTGGCGACCTGCTGCATCATCATCGTCTTGCCGGCCTTGGGCTGCGACACGATGAGCGAGCGCTGGCCCTTGCCCTGCGGCGCCATCAGGTCGAGGATGCGGCCGGTGATGTCTTCCGACGAACCGTTGCCACGCTCAAGGGTGAAGCGGCGGCGCGGGAACAGTGCGGTCAGGTTCTCGAACAGCACCTTGTTCTTCGACGCTTCGATCGGCTCGCCGTTGATGGTGTCGACGATGTTCAGCGCGAAGTAGCGCTCGCCGTCCTTCGGGAAGCGGATGCGGCCGGAGATGTGGTCGCCGGTGCGCAGGTTGAAGCGGCGGATCTGGCTGGGCGAGATGTAGGTGTCGTCAGGGCCGGCCAGGTAGCTGGCTTCGGCCGCGCGCAGGAAACCGAAGCCATCCGGCAGGATTTCCAGCACACCATCGGCGGCGACGCCGTCACCGTGGCGGGTCAGCACCTTCAGCAGGGCGAAGATCACGTCCTGCTTGCGGGCACGGGCCACGCCTTCGGAGATCTGCAGCTGCTCGGCGATTTCCAGCAGCTTCTGTGCCGGCATGCGCTTGAGGTCGCTCAGCGAGTACACCGGGAAGCCCTCGGGCACGTTGGCGTGCGGGCGCGGCACGAACGGCTGCTGTTCGCCGCCGTCATTGGACATGCCATCGTCGCGGAAGCGGTTGTTGCGGTCACGGTCGCGGCGGTTGCGGAAGCGGTCGCGGCGGTTGCCCTGACCTTGCCCCTGGCCCTGCTGGCCGTTCTGGTTGTACGGGTTCTGGCCCTGGTTCTGGCCACCCCCCTGGTGATTCTGCTGCCGCGGCTGGCCGGATTCGCGGCCCTCGCCACCCTCGCCACCGCCACTGCTGGCAGGGGCCTCGGCGGCGGGCGCGCTCGGCGCAGGTGCTGCGGCCGGCGCCGGTGCTTCGGGCGCGGCGGCCAGCGGCAGGGTCGGCTGCGCCGGAGCGGCGCTGGTTTCTGCGGCTGCCGGGGCGGCGGCCTTGCTCACGCGGGGCTTGCGCACGCGCTTTTCGGCGGGCGCATCAGCGCTGCCGGTTTCGGAAGTGTTATCGGACAAGAGCGTTATTCCTCGCTTGACGGTGCGAGCGCCCGGCTGGGGCGGCGAACGTTGGGAATGGGTCTGGAAGAAACTGCGTCCAGAGGGTGCGGCACGCGAACGCGGCCGGATATGCCGACACTATCATCGGCCTGCGGCGCCATGCAAGGGTCGCCGGGAACAGCATTCATCATGGGCGTGGTGCGCCCGCCGGCAGCCGCGCTCGGCGGCTGCCGGAGACCGGCAGGATCAGGCCAAGGCCTTGTCCAGCAGGCCGGCCAGCTGGGCCTTGCCCACCGCACCGATCTGCTCGCCGACCTTCTCGCCATCCTTGAACACGACCAGGTACGGAATCGAACGCACGTGGTACTTCGCGGCCAGCGCACGGTTGTGGTCAACGTTGACCTTGGCGATCTTGGCGCGGCCCTGGTAGGCATCGGCCAGCTCGTCCAGCGCCGGGGCGATCATCTTGCAGGGGCCACACCACTCGGCCCAGAAATCGACCAGCACCGGTTCCTTGGAATTCAGCACTGCGCTATCAAAGTCGGCGTCGCCGACATGTACAACCTTGTCGCTCATCTTGGTTTCTCGTCTTGGATTGCACCCGGCCATGCCGGAGGTGGGTGAACTGGGCCTTGCCCGGTGGCGCGACCCTCGTCGTTGCCTCGCGGCGCACTGCCGCGGTGCGTTCGGCGGGATGCCTGGACGCTCACGGCCGGCAGTGTACCCCTATCGCGGGGCAGGGACAGGCGCCGTCTGGAACCCAGCGTATCGTGATCGCTTCGATGGCCGGTATGTGTCGGATTTCACTGTCTTCCTGAAGATGGGGCTGGCAGTGGGCGACACCAGCGCCTCCGTGCAGGCCGTTCAAGTCCGGTGTGGCTGGGTGAAGGTCACGTCTCTGGATGCCATGAGACGTCGCATTCCGGTTTGCCTGCCCGAGTGCGTTAAACTGGGACATTGTGCGGCGCACGGACCGAGGGGTCCCGGCCTGCCAACCCGCCGCAGGGGCCGCAGTTTGCGACGGTTCCCCTAGACGCTGAAGTGCCAGCCGCCCCAAGGGCCGGCGGCCATACCAAGACGGACTCATGAGCGACAAACCGCTGACCGATTTGACCTTCTCCTCCTTCGAGCTGCACCCGGCCCTGCAGGCCGGCCTTGAAGGAGCCGGATTCACCCGATGCACCCCGATCCAGGCGCTGACCCTGCCGGTCGCGCTGCCCGGTGGTGATGTTGCCGGCCAGGCCCAGACCGGTACCGGCAAGACCCTGGCCTTCCTGGTCGCTGTCGTGAACCGCCTGCTGACCCGTCCGGCGCTGGCCGACCGCAAGCCGGAAGACCCCCGCGCCCTGATCCTCGCCCCGACCCGCGAACTGGCCATCCAGATCCACAAGGATGCGGTGAAGTTCGGTTCCGACCTGGGCCTGCGTTTCGCGCTGGTCTACGGTGGCGTGGATTACGACAAGCAGCGCGAGCTGCTGCAGCAGGGCGTGGACGTGATCATCGCCACCCCGGGCCGCCTGATCGACTACGTCAAGCAGCACAAGGTGGTTTCGCTGCATGCCTGCGAGATCTGCGTGCTGGACGAAGCCGACCGCATGTTCGATCTGGGCTTCATCAAGGACATCCGCTTCCTGCTGCGCCGCATGCCGGAACGCACCATCCGCCAGACCCTGCTGTTCAGCGCCACCCTCAGCCATCGCGTGCTGGAGCTGGCCTACGAGCACATGAACGAGCCGCAGAAGCTGGTGGTCGAAGCCGAGACCATCACCGCTGCCCGCGTGCGCCAGCGCATCTACTTCCCGGCCGACGACGAGAAGATCCCGCTGCTGCTGGGCCTGCTGTCGCGCAGCGAAGGCGCGCGGACCATGGTGTTCGTCAACACCAAGGTGTTCGTCGAGCGCGTTGCCCGCTCGCTGGAAAAGGCCGGCTACCGTGTCGGCGTGCTGTCCGGCGACGTGCCGCAGAAGAAGCGCGAGAGCCTGCTCAACCGCTTCCAGAAGGGCCAGCTGGAAATCCTGGTGGCCACCGACGTCGCCGCGCGCGGCCTGCACATCGACGGCATCAAGTACGTCTACAACTACGACCTGCCGTTCGATGCCGAAGACTACGTGCACCGCATCGGCCGTACCGCGCGCCTGGGTGAAGAAGGTGATGCGATCAGCTTCGCCTGCGAACGCTACGCGATGGGCCTGCCGGACATCGAGGCCTACATCGAGCAGAAGATTCCCTCCGAGCCGGTCACCAAGGAACTGCTGACCCCGCTGCCGCGCCCGGAACGCCCGGCCCCGGCTGCAGGCGAGGAAGGCGAGGACAACGAAAGCGTCGGCCAGATCTTCCGTGAAGCGCGCGAAGCCCGCGCCGCCGAGGAAGAGCGTCGGGGTGGTGGCCGCAGTGGCGGTCGTTCCGGCAGTGGTGGTGGTCGTGGTGGCCGTGACGGCGAGCGCAGCGGCGAACGCCGTTCGCGCGGCCCGCGCAAGCCGCGCGTGGAAGGCGAGCAGGGGGCTGCGGCCCCGGTCGCCGGTGCTGAAGGCGCCGCTGCCCAGGCCCCGCGTCCGCCGCGCCCGCCGCGCGCCGAAGGCGCACCGGAAGGTGCCGTGGATGGTGAACACAAGCCGCGCAAGCGCCGTCGTCGTCGCCATGGCCGTCCGGTCGAGGGTGCCGAGGGCGTGCAGGCCAACGCCGGCAACGGCGCGAGCCCGGTGACCCCGGTGCAGGTGGTGGCCAAGCCGGTGCGTACCGCCGCCGATACCGGCGATTCGTTCCTGACCCGCATCGGCCGCAAGATCCGGCGGATGCTGTCGGGCAACTGATCCTGTAGCACCCGACCGTTGGTCGGGTGGCTTCATGGGCGTGCCGGCCAGCGGCCGGCACTACCGATCCCGTGACCATCTCCACGCCGTCGCGCCGGTCCTGCATAATCGGGGCATGAGTGTCCTGCGCTTCGACAATGTCAGCAAACAGTACGCCGGTGGCCACGAGGCACTGACCGATGTCAGCTTCGAGGTCGCGCCGGGCGAGATGCTGTTCGTCACCGGCCATTCCGGTGCGGGTAAAAGTACGCTGCTCAAGTTGATCCACCTGGACGAGCGGCCCAGCCGTGGCGCGGTGGTGTTCGACGAGCGCAACCTGCTGAAGGTGCGCGGCGGCGACGTGCCGCGCCACCGACGCGCGGTGGGGGCGGTCTACCAGGACCACCGCCTGCTGATGGACCGCTCGATTGCCGAGAACGTGGCGCTGCCGCTGATCCTGCGTGGTACCCGCCGTGGCGACATCAACAAGCGCGTGCGTTCAGTGCTCGAGCGCATGGGCCTGGGCCATCGTGAGAAGGCACTGCCCTCGCAGCTGTCGGCCGGCGAGCAGCAGCGCGTCGGCATCGCCCGCGCCATCGTCGGCGAGCCCAAGCTGCTGGTGGCCGATGAGCCGACCGGCAATCTCGACCCGACCCTGGCAGCGGAGATCATGGCCCTGTTCGCCGAGCTGCCCTCGCGCGGCACCAGCGTGCTGGTGGTCAGCCACGACCTGCCGCTGCTGCGCCGCATGCGCAAGCGCGTATTGATCCTCGACCACGGCCGGCTGGTGGATGACATCTCGCCGCAGGACCTGGCGGAGTAACCGATGGCGAAGAACGAAAACAGCGAAGCCGCCGCCCCGTCGCGCGTGGGCGTCTGGTTCCAGCACCACGTGCACAGCGTGGTGTTCAGCCTGGGCCGCGCCTGCCGCAAGCCGTGGGCGACCCTGCTGACCGTGATGGTCATGGCGCTGGCCCTGGCGTTGCCGCTGGGGCTGTCGATCGCGCTGGACAACCTCAAGCAGTTCGCCGGCAGCGTGCAGCAGTCGCGCGACATCAACGTGTTCCTGAAGGGCAACATCGATGGTCCCGGTGCGCTTCGCCTGGCCGGCCAGCTGCGCGACCGCGATGACGTGGCCGAAGTGAATGTGCGCACACCCGAGCAGGGCCTGCAGGAACTGCGTGATGCCGGCCTCGGTGAGGCGATCGATGCGCTCAACGACAATCCGTTGCCCTCGCTGCTGGTGATCACCCCGGGCCAGGGCAAGGACGACGCACGCCTGGCGCGCGCGCTGGAAAGCCTGCCCGAGGCCGATCTGGTGCAGCACGATGCGCTGTGGCGCCAGCGCCTGGACGCCTGGCTGGCGTTCGGTGCACGTCTGGTGCAGGTGCTGTCGGTGCTGCTCGGCGTGGGCGCCGCGCTGGTGGTCGGCAACACCGTGCGCCTTGACATCCAGGCCCGTCGCGAAGAGATCGGCGTGCTGCAGCTGCTCGGCGCGAGCGATGGCTTCATCCGCCGCCCGTTCCTGTACCTGGGCGCGTGGTACGGGCTGGGCGCCGGCGCGGTAGCGCTGGCCCTGATCGGCGCCGCCGGTGCCGCCCTGCGCGTGCCGCTGGCCGAACTCTCGCGCAGCTACGGCAGCCCGTTCGTGCTGCATGGCCTGGACCTGCTGCACGGCGGCCTGGTCCTGGTCGGCACGCTGCTGCTGGGCTGGCTGGGCGCCTGGCTGGTGACCGGCCACTTCCTCCGCCAGACCCGTCCGACCGACACCTGAGACCGGCATGCAACCGCAAGCGCTGAAGCACCTTGAAGGGCCCGCGACGCGGGTGATGGTGGTCGATGGTTCGAAGCTGGTCCGCAAACTGATCGCCGATGTCCTGCAGCGTGACCTGCCGGGCGTGGAGGTGATCGGCTGCGACAGCATCGAGGATGCGCAGCAGGCGCTGGCGCAGGGCCCGGTGGACCTGGTGACGACCTCGCTGACCCTGCGCGATGGCGACGGCCTGGCGCTGGCGCGGATGGTGCGCGAAGCCGCCGGCCAGGCCTATGTGCCGGTGATCGTTGTGTCCGGCGATGCCCAGCAGCACCTGGAGCAGCGACGCTTCACCGAGTACGTCACCGACTATTTCGACAAGGCGCTGGGCCATGAGGCACTGGCGACCTTCATCCGTGGCTATGTGCAGCCGCAGACCATCCCCGGCGCCACCATCCTCTATATCGAAGACAGCCGCGTGGTGGCCGAGGCCACCAAGCGCATGCTCGAGCGCCAGCAGTTGAACGTACTGCACGTGGTCAGCGCCGAAGAGGCATTCACCCTGCTCACTGCCGAGTCGCTGGGCCGCAGCCGCCACCGCATCGACCTGGTGCTGACCGATGTCACCCTGAAGGGCGAACTGAGCGGGCGCGACGTGGTGCAGCGCGTGCGCGTGGACTTCGGTTACGGCAAGCGCCGCCTGCCGGTGCTGGTGATGACCGGTGATGGCAACCCGCACAACCAGACCGGGCTGCTGCAGTCCGGTGCCAATGACCTGGTGCTCAAGCCGATCGAAGAGCGGCTGCTGGTCACCAAGGTGTTGTTCCAGCTGCGCCTGGCCCGATTGAACGATGGACCCCTGATCCGATGATGGATGAAGTAGCCGACACCCCGACGATCCAGCTGGAACCGAGCTGGAAGCAGCATGTCGGCGATTACCTGCTGCAGCCGCAGATGCGCGAGCTGTCCAGCTTCCTGCGCCAGCGCAAGGCCAGTGGCGCGGCGGTGTTCCCGCCCGGCCCGCAGATCTTCGCCGCGTTCGACGCCACGCCGTTCGAGCAGGTGAAGGTGGTGATCCTCGGGCAGGACCCGTACCACGGCCGCGGCCAGGCGCATGGCCTGAGTTTCTCGGTGCCGCCGGGCGTGCCGGTGCCGCCGTCGCTGCTGAACATCTACAAGGAGATCGAGAGCGATCTCGGCATCCCGCGCCCGGACCACGGCTGCCTGATTCCGTGGGCGCAACGTGGGGTGCTGCTGCTCAATGCCGTGCTGACGGTGGAAGAGGGCAAGGCTGGTGCCCACCAGGGGCGTGGCTGGGAGGGCTTCACCGATCACGTGGTGGACGTGCTCAACCGCGAACGCGAAGGCCTGGTGTTCCTGCTGTGGGGCGCCTATGCGCAGCAGAAGGGCAAGGTCATCGACACCCGTCGCCATCGCGTGCTGAAGTCGCCGCACCCGTCGCCGCTGTCGGCCCATCGTGGCTTCCTCGGCTGCCGGCATTTCTCGATGGCCAACGAGTACCTGCAGCGCCGCGGCCAGGCCCCGATCGACTGGTCGCTGCCGCCGCGTTCGGCGCTCTGAGCACCGGCGGGCTGCTGGGCCTGAACATCGGGCAACGTCTCCGGGCCTGAATGGGCCTTCAGAACGGCCCGTTCAGCTCCGCTTGACTGAAATCGGCAGGTTTCTGCCAGGTAATTGCTTGAATTCCAAGGGATTGTGAATCCCGAAAAGCATGCTCGCCACTGTCATCAAATCGCGCTACGGTAGGGCTCTGTTTGGGACCAGTGTTGCATCAATAGGATGCTGGAACTTTTTCCTCCTTTAGCAGTCCAAATCCCGGACTGCTAAGATGGGTGCCTATGAGCCAGAACACCTCTACTGCCCTTGTGGCAAACAATCTCCCGATTCCCAGTGCGCTCGGTTCGCTGGACGCCTACATCGGTGCCGTGCACCAGATCCCGGTGCTGTCGGTCGATGACGAACAGGACCTGGCCCGTCGCTTCCGCGACGGCAACGATCTGGACGCCGCCCGCGAGCTGGTGCATTCGCACCTGCGCTTCGTGGTGCACGTGGCCCGCGGCTACAACGGCTACGGCCTCGCGCTGGGCGACCTGATCCAGGAAGGCAACATCGGCCTGATGAAGGCGGTCAAGCGCTTCGACCCGGACATGGGCGTGCGCCTGGTCTCCTTCGCCGTGCACTGGATCCGTGCCGAAATGCACGAGTTCATCCTGAAGAACTGGCGCATCGTGAAGGTCGCCACCACCAAGGCGCAGCGCAAGCTGTTCTTCAACCTGCGCAAGTCGAAGACGCGCCTGGGCTGGATGAACGCGGCGGAAGTCAGCGCGGTGGCCAAGGACCTGAACGTGTCCGAGCGCGAGGTCATGGAAATGGAATCGCGCCTGTCCGGTCGCGATATCGGTTTCGATGCGCCGACCGACGAGGACAACGAGCACGCCCCGCCGTCGCCGGCTGCGTTCCTGGTTGCCGATGACGAAGACCCGTCGATGGCCTACGAGCGCGAGGACAGCGAAGACAACCAGATGCAGCTGCTGCGCGAAGGCCTGGCCGAACTGGATGCGCGTTCGCGCGACATCATCCGTCGTCGCTGGCTGGATGCCGACAGCAAGGTGACGCTGCAGGAGCTGGCCGACGAGTACGGCGTGTCCGCCGAGCGCATCCGCCAGGTCGAGGCGAACGCGCTGAAGAAGATGAAGGCGCTGTTCACCGCGTAAGGCGGGATGGCGTTGAAGCCAGGAAAAGGCCCGGCATTGCCGGGCCTTTCCTTTTTGGTGGCGTTCCCATCCACGCATGGCGTGGATCTACCCAGTGTCAGTAGAGCCACGCCATGCGTGGCCGCGGCGCGGCCTCAGCCCTCGCGTGCGATCGCGCGCCAGCCGATGTCGGTGCGGTGGAACGCGTTGGCCCAGGTCACCTTGGCCACGCCGGCATAGGCATTGGCCTGTGCGTCGCGCACGCTGTCGCCCAGTGCGGCCACGCACAGCACGCGGCCACCGGCACTGACCACCTGGCCCTGCGCATCCAATGCCGTACCGGCATGGAACACCTTGGCGCTGGCCGGCACGTCGCCCAGGCCGGAAATCACGTCACCGGTGATCGGCGCTTCCGGGTAGGGCTTCGCGGCCAGCACCACGCCCAGTGACGGGCGCGCATCCCACTGCGCTTCTACCTGGTCCAGGCGGCCATCAATCGCCGCTTCCACCAGCTCGACCAGGTCCGACTGCAGGCGCAGCATCACCGGCTGGGTTTCCGGATCGCCGAAGCGCACGTTGAATTCAATTACCTTCGGCGCGCCGCTGGCATCGATCATCAGGCCGGCGTAGAGGAAACCGGTGAACGGGATGCCGTCGGCGATCATGCCCTGCACGGTCGGGTTCACCACTTCGCGCATCACGCGTGCATGCACCTCCGGCGTCACTACCGGCGCTGGCGAGTACGCGCCCATGCCACCCGTGTTGGGGCCGGTGTCGCCGTCGCCGACGCGCTTGTGGTCCTGCGAGGTGGCCATCGGCAGCGCATGCACGCCGTCCACCATCGAAATGAAGCTGGCTTCCTCGCCATCGAGGAATTCCTCGATCACCACGCGGGCGCCGGCATCGCCGAACGCGTTGCCGGAGAGCATGTCACGCACCGCGTCTTCGGCCTCGGCCAACGTCATTGCGACGATCACGCCCTTGCCGGCGGCCAGGCCATCGGCCTTGACCACGATCGGTGCACCCTTCTCGCGGATGTAGGCCAGGGCAGCGTCCACGTCGGTGTGCACGGCATAGAACGCGGTGGGGATGTTGTGGCGGGCCAGGAAGTCCTTGGCGTAGGCCTTGCTGCCTTCCAGCTGCGCGGCGGCGGCGGTCGGCCCGAAGATGCGCAGGCCGGCGGCGCGGAAGCGGTCGACCACACCGGCCACCAGCGGTACTTCCGGGCCGACCACGGTCAACGCCACGCCTTCAGCCTGGGCCAGCGCCAGCAGGCCGTCGATATCGGTCACCTTCACCGCCACGTTGCGGCACTTGTCTTCGCTGGTGGTACCGGCGTTGCCGGGCGCCACGATCACGTCGGTGACACGGGAGGACTGGGCCAGCTTCCATGCCAGGGCGTGTTCGCGGCCGCCGGAGCCGATGACGAGGATCTTCATGGGACAGGGTTCTCGGATACGGAAAAGAAAAGCCGGGCAGGGCCCGGCTTGGTGATGCGGATCAGTGGCGGAAGTGGCGCACGCCGGTGAACACCATGGCCAGGCCATGTTCGTCGGCGGCGGCGATCACTTCGGCATCGCGCATCGAACCGCCCGGCTGGATAACCGCCTTGATGCCGGCGGCAGCGGCGGCATCGATGCCGTCGCGGAACGGGAAGAACGCATCGGAGGCCATCACCGAACCCTCGACCACCAGGTTCGCGTCGGCGGCCTTGATGCCGGCGATGCGGGCCGAGTACACGCGGCTCATCTGGCCGGCGCCGACACCGATGGTGCGGTTGTCCTTGGCGTAGACGATCGCGTTGGACTTCACGAACTTGGCCACCTTCCAGGCAAACAGCAGGTCGGTGAACTGCTTGTCGGTCGGCGCCAGCTTGCTGACCACCTTCAGCTCGTCGCGGGTCATGCCGCGGTTGTCTGACGACTGCAGCAGCAGGCCCGAGCCGACGCGCTTGCTGTCGAAGTTGTTCAGACCGTCGCCATGCGGGATGCGCAGCACGCGTACGTTGGCCTTCTTCTGCGCGTACTCCAGCGCGGCCGGCTCGTAGTCCGGGGCAATCAGCACCTCCACGAACTGGCGGTCCAGGATCACCTTGGCGGTGGCGGCGTCCAGCGGCGTGTTGAAGGCGATGATGCCGCCGAAGGCGCTGGTCGGGTCGGTGGCGTAGGCCAGCTCGTAGGCATCGCCGTTGCCGGCGCCGACGGCCACGCCGCACGGGTTGGCGTGCTTGACGATGACGCAGGCCGGCGCATCGAACTGGCGCACGCATTCCCACGCCGCATCGGCATCGGCCAGGTTGTTGTAGCTCAGCTCCTTGCCCTGCAGCTGCTGGAAGGTGGCCAGCGTGCCCGGGACCGGGTACAGGTCGCGGTAGAACGCGCCGCTCTGGTGCGGGTTCTCGCCGTAGCGCAGGTCCCTCACCTTCACGAAGGTGGAGTTCATCTGCGCCGGGTATTCGGCACGGGCCGGCACGGCGGCGTCGGTGGCGGTGACCGCCGACAGGTAGTTGCTGATCGCCGCATCGTACTGGGCGACGCGGTTGAACGCGGCCACCGAGAACGCGAAGCGGGTGGCAGCCGTCAGCTGGCCGCTGTTGGCCTCCAGCGAGGCCAGCAGCTCGGGGTACTGCGACGGGTCGGTGGCCACTGCCACGCGGGCGAAGTTCTTGGCCGCCGAACGCAGCATGGCCGGGCCGCCGATGTCGATGTTCTCGACCGCGTCGGCCAGGGTGCAGTCGGCCTTGGCGGTGACCGATTCGAACGGGTACAGGTTCAGCACCAGCAGGTCGATGGCGCCGATGCCGTGCTCGGCCATCACCGCGTCATCCAGGCCGGAGCGGCCCAGCAGGCCGCCGTGCACCATCGGGTGCAGGGTCTTGACCCGGCCGTCCATCATTTCCGGGAAACCGGTGACCTCGGCCACGTCCTTCACCGCCAGGCCCGCCTCGCGGATCGCCTTGGCGGTGCCGCCGGTGGACAGCAGCTCCACGCCGCGTGCCGCCAGCGCAGTGGCCAGCTCGACCAGACCGGTCTTGTCGGAAACGGAGAGGAGGGCCCGGCGGACGGGCAACAGATCAGCAGTCATGGGACGGAATCGGCAGCGGAGCGGGGCCGATATTGTAGGCGGTGGGGGCCGGTGGCGGGCGCTGGTGGTGGTAATCAACCCGCACCGATGGCCTGTGGCCGCCTTCAGCACCGTCTGGCCGGGGGGGCCGCAATCAATTCGATGGGGCGCGCTGCCCCAATCGGGTAGGCTGTGCGGGAACTGCCAAGGATCAGCGGGTTCGGATCGTGTCGATCTATGCATTGAAAGGACGTTTTCAGGACCTCCTGCGTCCGGCCGTACGCGGCCTGTACCGCGTGGGGATCACCGCCAATGCGGTGACCGTGGTCGCTGCCGTGGTCTCGCTGCTGGTGGCCGGCGCCGTCTGGTGCTGCGCGCCGGCCCAGCCGTGGCTGTACCTGCTGCTGCCGCTGTGGATGCTGCTGCGTATGGCGCTCAACGCGGTGGACGGCATGCTGGCCCGCGAATTCGGCCAGCAGTCGCGGCTGGGTGCCTATCTGAATGAATTGTGCGATGTGATCGCCGATGCGGCGCTGTACCTGAGCCTGCTCAGCGTGCCGGGCGTGCGCCCGGAGCCGCTGTGGCTGCTGGCCTGGACCGCGGCGCTGAGCGAATACGCCGGCGTGCTGGGGCTGATGGTCGGCGCCAGCCGCCGCTATGACGGTCCGATGGGCAAGAGCGACCGCGCCTTCGTGATCGGTGCGCTGGGCCTGCTGCTGGCGTTTGAGTGGGTTGGCGCGATGACGGTCACGGGCGTGGCCGCGGCCATGGCGGTGCTGTGCGTGCTGACGATGATCAACCGGGTCCGTCGCGGACTGCGGGAAACCGCAGTTTCGCCAAATTAATCAAGCAGATAGAAAAAGACAATCAGGAGATTGCATGCGTCAGGCGCAGGAACGGGAATTCCACAGCTTCGACCAGGTACCGCTGTTCTACCGGTACTGGGCCGGCACCACCGCCACCCCGGCCACCCGGGCCATCGTGCTGCTGCACCGCGGGCACGAGCACTCCGGGCGTGTTACCCATCTGGTCGATGAGCTGGACCTGCCTGACACCGCCTTCTTCGCCTGGGATGCGCGCGGCAATGGCCGTTCGCCGGGCGCGCGTGGCGATGCACCGGGCTTTCCGGCGCTGGTGCGCGACCTGGACAGCTTCATCGCCCACATCGGCGCCGAGCATGGCATCGCGGTGGAAGACATCGTGGTGATCGCGCAGAGCGTGGGTGCCGTGGTCGCCGCCACCTGGGTGCACGACTACGCGCCACGCCTGCGCGCGCTGGTGATGGCCTCGCCGGCGTTCAAGGTGAAGCTGTACGTGCCGTTCGCACGCCCGGGCCTGGCCTTGATGCAGAAGCTGCGCGGCAACTTCTTCGTCAACAGTTACGTCAAGCCGCAATGGCTGACCCACGATCCGGCGCGGGTGGAAAGCTACCGCACCGATCCACTGATCACCCGGCCAATCTCGGTGCGGGTGCTGCTGGGCCTGTACGAGGCGGCCGATCGCATCGTCGCCGATGCGCAGGCGATCAGCGTGCCGGTGCAGCTGCTGGTGTCCGGCTCGGACTTCGTCGTGCACCGTGGCCCGCAGGACCGCTTCTACGAGCGCCTGTCCAGCCCGATCAAGGAGCGCGTGCATCTGCCGGGCTTCTTCCACGACACGCTGGGCGAGCGTGATCGGGCACCGGCACTGGCGCGCATCCGCAGCTTCATCCAGGCGCGTTTCGCCGAGCCGTTGCGCGAGCTGTCGCGCCGCGATGCGCACCGCCATGGGCCGACATTTGAAGAGTCTGAAATCCTGGCCTGGCCGCCCGAGCGCAACAGCCTGGCCGATCTTCGCTGGCGCGTGGTGCGCGGTGGCCTGCGCTTTGGCGGCAGACTGTCCGAAGGCATTGCACTGGGCCTGCAGACCGGTTTCGACTCGGGCAGCACGCTGGACTACATCTATCGCGACGAAGCACGTGGCAAAGGCCCGTTGGGTCGCCTGGTCGACCGCAACTACCTGGATGCGATCGGCTGGCGCGGCATCCGCATTCGCGGTCGGCACCTGCAGGAACTGCTGCGCGATGCCGCCCAGCGCCTGCGTGGGCAGGGCATGCCGGTGCGCGTGCTGGACGTGGCCGCTGGCCATGGCCGTTATGTACTGGAAGCGCTGGGCCAGGGCGAGCAACGCGCCGAGCGCATCGTGCTGCGCGACTTCAGCGGTCTGAACGTGACCCAGGGCCAGGCGTTGATCGAGCGCCTCGGTGCGTCCGACATCGCCCGTTTCGAACAGGGCGATGCGTTCGATCCGGTGCAGCTGGCGCAGGTCGACCCGGCGCCGACGCTGGCGGTGGTATCGGGCCTGTACGAACTGTTCCCCGACAACGACGCCGTGCTGCGCTCGCTGCAGGGCATCGCCGCAACGGTGCCGATGGGTGGCTACCTGGCCTACACCGGCCAGCCCTGGCACCCGCAGCTGGAGTTCATCGCCCGCGCGCTGACCAGTCATCGTGGTGGCGCTGCTTGGGTGATGCGCCGCCGCACCCAGCAGGAAATGGATGAACTGGTGCGCCTGGCCGGGTTCGAGAAAGTGACGCAGCGCATCGATGACTTCGGCATCTTCACTGTGTCGCTGGCACGCCGGACCGCGTGATGGCGACGCTGGCTGCAACTCCGCTTGCCACGGCGGGGCGCCCCTGGCGGCGCGCGCTGCTGTGGCTGGCCCTGCTGGGCCCGTTCTTCTTTGCCAGCTACGGCTTCGCCAACTGGATGGCCGGCCGCCACGCCGAACTGCCGGTGATGGCGTTCGGCTGGGAAACGCAGATTCCGTTCGTGCCATGGACGATCGTGCCGTACTGGTCAATCGACCTGTTCTACGCGGTCTCGTTCTTCCTGTGCCGGCAGCGCCTCGAACTGGACCGGCACGCATTGCGGCTGTTCAGTGCACAGCTGATCGCGGTGACCTGTTTCCTGCTGTGGCCGCTGCGCTTCAGTTTCGAGCGGCCGGAGATCGGTGGCGTGTTCGGCTGGCTGTTCGATGTGCTGCTGGGTTTCGACAAGCCGTTCAACCAGGCGCCATCGCTGCACATCGTGCTTCTGATCGTGCTGTGGGTGAAGTTCGCGCAGTACCTGCACGGTGCCTGGCGCTGGGTACTGCATGTGTGGGCGCTGCTGATCGGCGTCTCGGTGCTGACCACGTTCCAGCATCATTTCATCGACATCCCGACCGGCCTGCTGGCCGGCTGGCTGTGCGTGTGGTTGTGGCCGGAGCAGGGCACGCCACCGCTGCGTGCCTGGCGCATCGTGCGGCATGCCAAGCGGTGGCGATTGGCTGCGCTGTACCTGCTGGGGGCCGCTGTGCTGCTGGTGCCGGTGGTCCTGCTGCGGGGTACGGCGTTGTGGCTGCTGTGGCCGGTGGTGTCGCTGCTGCTGGTGGCGCTGGCGTATGCCGGTCTGGGTACGGCGGTGTTCCAGAAGCGCGCCGATGGTCGCCTGACCATGGCGGCACGCTGGCTGCTGGCACCGTACTTGGGCGCCGCCTGGATCAACTCGCGGCTGTGGACACGGCGTGCGCCGCAGCCGGTGCCGGTGCTGGACGGCGTGTGGCTGGGCCGGATTCCCTGCACGGTATTGCCGGCACCTTTGGTGGGCGTGATCGATGCCTGCGCCGAGCTGTCCTGCCGCGCGCCGGGCGCGGCGTATGCCAGCGTGCCGATGCTGGATCTGGTGGTGCCCACGCCGCACCAGTTGCGCGAGGCCGCCGAGGCCATCGAACGGCTGCGGGTACAGGGACCGCTGCTGGTGTGCTGCGCATTGGGTTACTCACGCAGTGCCGCCAGCGTGGCGACGTGGCTGCTGCGCACGGGCCGTGCCGTGGAAGTCGAGGCGGCGGTCGCCATCGTGCGTGCGGCACGCCCCGGCATCGTGCTGGGCCCGGAGCATCTGCAAGCCATCACCGCAGCGGCTGGAGGGCGCGCATGAGTGCCGTTCCCGATCTGGCGACCATGCAGTTGCTGCTGCGCCAGGGACGCTGGCCCGCACTGCTGTCACTGGGGCTGCTGCTGGTGGCGCTGCTGCTGCTGGGCATCGAACCGGGGCTGGCGATGATCGCCGCCGGGCTGTTGCTGCTCAGTGTGGGCGCTGGGCTCATGCAGGCCTACCATGCATGGCGGGTCGGGCTGGACGCGAGCCTGCTGCAGCTGTTGCGCGATGAAGGCCTGGATGGCGAAGCCGCTGCACGCCGTACCGACCAGCTGCTGCAGGACAGTGGCCTGCGCCGCACACCGGCCGATGCGCCGCTGCGCGGCTGGGACGTGCGTTGGGCCGGCATGCGCCGGCTGCTGCTGCGCCAGTACCTGCTGACGGCAGTGCAGGCCGCACTACTGGTACTGGCCGTAGTGTGGCCGCAGACGTGAACGGGAGGGACCGATGTTCGCCGAACTGATTGCACGCGCCTGCAGTGGCGCGATCCACGTGGTGACCGGCGCCCGTGCGCTGTGGATCGGCTGTGCGCCGTCCAGCGAGCGCCGCGTGTACTACGGCAACCACGCCAGCCATGGTGACTTCGTGCTGATCTGGTCGTCGATGCCGCCCGCGCTGCGGCGACAGGTACGCCCGGTGGCCGCCGCCGAATACTGGCAGCGCGACGGCCTGCGCCGCTACCTGATCGATGCGGTATTCAACGGTGTACTGGTAGAGCGTGAGGCCGGGCATCGCCAGCAGGACCCGTTGCAGGTGCTGCGCGATGCGGTCGACGAAGAGTGCTCGCTGATCCTGTTCCCGGAAGGCACGCGCAATGTGGGCGATGAGCCGCTGCTGCCGTTCAAGAGTGGCATCTACCACCTGGCGCGGCAACGACCGGAGCTTGAGTTCGTGCCGGTGTGGATCGACAACCTGAAGCGGGTGATGCCGAAGGGCCGGTTCCTGCCGCTGCCGCTGCTGTGCACGGCCACGTTCGGCACGCCGCTGCGGCTGCAGGCCGACGAGGACAAGGCCGCATTCCTGGCCCGCAGCCGGCAGGCGCTGCTGGACCTGGCGCCGAATGGAGGGCGCGCATGAGCTATCTGATGGACGTGTCCGGTGACCTGGCCGCGCGCAGCGTGGGCCAGCAGACCGGCCTGCTGTTTGCCGGCGTCGGCGCGGTGCTGGTGCTGGCCACGCTGGTGGCCGAGACCCTGCGCTGGCGGCAGCGTGGGCAGCCCAGTGCAGTGATCGCCAACCTGGTGTCGCGCATCCGCGCCTGGTGGGTGATGGCGATCGTGGTCGGGCTGGCGCTGTTCTTTGGTCGCGCGGGGGTGATCGTACTGTTTGCGATCATCTCGCTGTTCGCGCTGCGCGAGTTCATCACTCTGGCACCGACCCGCTCGGGCGACTACTACGCGCTGCTGGCCGCGTTCTACATCGTGCTGCCGTGGCAGTACTACCTGGTGTGGATCGACTGGTACGGCATGTACACGCTGCTGATTCCGGTCTACGCGTTCCTGTTCCTGCCGATCCTGTCGACCATCGGTGGTGACACCACGCACTACCTGGAGCGCACCGCGAAGGTGCAGTGGGGGCTGATGATCTGCGTGTTCTGCATCTCGCACGTGCCGCTGCTGCTCAACCTGCACGTACCTGGCCATGACCCGGCGCGCAATGTGCTGCTGTTTGCCTTCCTGGTGATCGTGGTGCAGTCCTCGGATGTACTGCAGTACATCTGGGGCAAGCTGCTGGGCCGGCACCTGATCGCCCCGAAGCTGTCGCCGTCGAAGACGGTGGAGGGCTTCGTGGGCGGCGTGCTGAGTGCCAGCGCGCTGGGAGCGGCGCTGTGGTGGATCACCCCGTTCACGCCGCTGCAGGCGTTCGGCCTGTCGCTGCTGATCAACCTGATGGGGTTCTGGGGCGGCCTGGTGATGTCGGCGATCAAGCGCGACCGTGGCATCAAGGACTGGGGCCACATGATCGAGGGCCATGGCGGCATGCTCGACCGGCTGGATTCGGTGTGCTTCGCCGCGCCCGTGTTCTTCCATGTGGTGAGGTACTACTGGAAGGCGGGCGGAGGCGGCTGATTCTGCCGGGCTTCGGTCCACGCATGGCGTGGATCCACCGGTCCTGCCATCGTTCATGGGATTGCCGGCCAGCGGCCGGCACGACCCACGCGCGCTTACGCGCTGATGCCGTATTCCTTCAGCTTCTTGCGCAGGGTGGCGCGGTGGATGCCCAGCATCGCCGCGGCACGGCTCTGGTTGCCTTCGCAGTGGTTGAGCACTTCCACGAACAGCGGGATTTCCATCTCGCGCAGCACGATCTCGTAGACATCGTCCGCGTCGCAGCCATCAAGGTCACGCAGGTAGCGGCGCACGGACTGGGCGACGTGTTCACGCAGCGGTGGCCGGGGAGCGCCACGACTGTTGTCAGGACGAGAGAGGACAGCGTTCAAGGGGATTCCCGATTCGGTTGGCCCGTGCGCGCGGAGCGCGCGGCCGGACGAGGTGGTGGCGGCCAGTCTAGCGCGAGCGTGCCCGACCTGCCACGGCTGGTCGCCTCTATCCTGCTTAGAGGAAGTCGAAGGTGAATGCGACGGTGGATGCGGCGGGTTCCTGCACGCGGAACGCAATGCGTGCACTCTGGCCAGGTTCCAGCACGGCCGCGCCGGGGTTCTCGCCGAGGTACTGCGCCGGTGCGAACACGCCGCTGCCGATCACCCGGCCATCGGCATCGGACAGCGACAGGCGCAGATCCGGCCAGGCCTGTGCCCAGCGCGCATCGTTGCGGATGCTGGCCTGCACCTGCAGTACGCCGGCCTGGCCCGGCACGGGGCGGATCTCGCGGCTGGTCATGGTGAACGCGGTGGGTTCATGCCAGGCCGGCAGGTTGCAGCGCAATACGCCGCACAGTGCGCCCAGCCAGGCGCGGTTGCCGGCGTCGGCGGCCAGTCGCGCTCGATCGGCCAGCACGCTCTGCAGGACCAGCAGCAGTGCCAGTCCGGCGACCAGCCCCCAGTGCCAGCGTGGCGTCGGCAGTGCGCGTGGCCGCGAGGTGCCCAGGAAACTGGGTGCATCCCCAGCCACGGCCTGCGGGGCCGGAACGGCAAGGACGGGTTCGATCACGGCCGCTTCGTCGGGGTTGACGATGTCATCGCTCGGTCGCGTTTCCGCCATCGGTGGCAGCGCCGCTTCGAGGGGGGCGCGGGCTTGGGCTGGCGGGATGTCCTGCATCGCCGGGTCGGGCGTGCGTGAATCGGTCGCAGGTGCAGCCTCGCCTTCCGACGTGGGGCGCAGGAAGGTGGCCAAGGGGCGGCGCGGCGGGTTCGGCTCGGACATGCTCAGGGTGCGGGCTCGGATCCAGCGGTCATTCAATCACGATCAGGCGCGGCGTATGCCGGTGATGCGCATCCAGTCGCCATCCTGGGTCGCCTGCAGGTCGTCGAACCACGCGGCGTAGCGCTGCAGCAGTTCGCCTTCCTGGCCATGCAGGATGCCGGACAGGGCGATGCGGCCGCCGGCAGCGACGCGCGCGGCCAGCAGCTCGGCCAACGCGTCCAGTGCCGAGGCAAGGATGTTGGCGACCACGATCGGGTAGGTGGCGACCGGTTCGTCCTGCGGCAGGTACACGTGCATGCGCGCCTGCTCGCCGTTGCGCTCGGCATTGTCGGCGGTGGCGACCAGCGCCTGTGGATCGTTGTCCACGCCGACCGCTTCGGCGGCACCCAGCTTCAGCGCGGCCAGGGCGAGGATGCCCGAGCCGCAGCCGAAGTCGAGCACGCGCTGGCCCTGCAACTGGCCGTCCACGGCCAGCTGGTCCAGCCAGCGCAGGCACAGGGCGGTGGTCGGGTGGGTGCCCGAGCCGAAGGCCAGGCCCGGGTCCAGCCGCACCACGGCGGCATCGGCGGCCTGCGCGGCGTCCGGCAGTTCATGGTTCCACGGCACGATCCAGGTACGGCTGCCGAAATCCATCGGCTGGAACTGGTCCAGCCAGGCGCGTTCCCAGTCTTCATCCTCGACGGCGCGGAAGCTGCCGTTGCTCCAGTCCAGTTCCGGATCGAACGATTCCAGCGCGGCCAGCAGCAAAAGCGCATTGCTGTCGGCGGGGAACAGTGCGCTCAGCACCAGGGTGTCCCACAGCGGCGTTTCACCCACGCCGGGTTCGAGGATGGCCTGTTCGTTGCTGGTGTCGGCTTCGGCATCGAGCAGGGTCACAGCCAGTGCGCCGACGTCCTCCAGCGCATTTTCATAGCGGGGCTGGGTGGCTTCGGTGCAGCGCAGGGTCAGTTCCAGGAACGGCATGGCGGTGGGGGCAATCACGGGAAAGGGGGCCATGCTAGACCATCGGAGCGTCTCCGTATCGCGTGAGATGCCATCTTGAGATGAACGGGGGCAGTTCAGACAGGCCTGCCGGGCCTTGCTAAACTCGGCACTTTCCTGTGCGCCGTGAACGCTCACCGCCGCCGATGGCCTTCGCCCCGACCCTGAAAACCTGGTTGCTCGTGCTGCCGGCGGTGGCCGTGCTGGGCGTGGCCGGGTACCGGGCCAGCGGCCATGCGGCGGGCGTGGCATCACCGTCGCCGGACCTGCCGACCGTCGTGCCCAGCCGCGACAGCGGAGCGGCGTTGCCGGTGGTGCCGGAAGCCCTGGCGCGCCGGCTGGCCACCGTCGAGCGCGGCAACACGCTGCCGTCGGGCCTGCCGCTGGACCTCCGCGCCGACATCGAAGACGCCAGCGATCTGTATGCCTTCGCCCAGCGCCTGCGCGTACAGGCCGATACCGGCAACCATGAAGCGCGCTGGATGCTCAGCCGCGTGTATGACTATTGCGCGCAGTACGCGCTCGATCCGGGTGGCTACCGCTTGGACAACAACGTGTTGAGCGGGTTGGGCCTGACCGCGGCGCCGGCGATGATCGAGGCCCGCGAGCGCGTGGCGCAGCGGTGTGGCGGCTTCGTTCCGGGCGACAAGCTGGGCGCTGCGCTGGTGCTGGCCGAACGCCGCAAGGCGGCCGCGCAGGGCAATCTGGCCGCAGAAGCATCGCTGTTCGCCGAGGGTGAGCCGTTGCATGACAGTGCCGAGTACCGCCGCGACCTGGTCGAGCGCGTGCGCACTTCGCGTGATCCGGAGGCCTATATGGCGATCGCGCCGGGCATGGGCGTGCGTGCCGCCGGTGACAGCGCACTCGACGGCCTGGTGGCGGGCGAACAGCTCAGTGAGCTTGCATGGCGGCTTGCGGCCTGCGAACTCGGTCTACCGTGTGGAGCGGACAGCGTGCTGGTCAACAGTTTTTGTGCGAACGGAGGGATCTGTTCGCAGGATGGAGCGCAGGATTTCCGGGATTTCGTGTATGACGCTGCGGTATCGCGGCAAGGTGCTGGGAAAATGAAGGAATGGATCAAGCGATTGATTGGAAAGAGGGACGGGCGATGAATTACCGTCGATTCCTGCATGGGGCCAAGTTCTGGTTCTGGGTGGCGCTGTTCGTGGCCTACTCTGCCGGTGCGGTCGGCCTGCTGATGATCGATACCTACGAGGATCGGTACCGGCATCTGTCGAAGGTGGAACTGACCACGGTGAAGGCGCAGGAAGACGTGCGCCGCGCCGGCGCCAGCCAGGTCGCTGCGGTCTATCGCGCGCAGACGGGCATGCCGTTCGCTTCACTGCCGGCTGGCAGCACCTTCCAGGTAGTGTGGCCGGATGGCTCGACCGAGACCATGGTGATCGTCGATCCAGCCTCGCCCAATGGCGTGCGGCCGCTGGCCAATTCGCAGATTCCGGCGACGGCGGCGGACGCGCGCTGAAGCAGCATCAGTAGAGCCGAGCCATGCTCGGCTGCACTCGCCCGCAAGCCGGGAACGGCTCGGCGCTGCCGGAAGGAAAACAGAAAAGGGCGGGGATATCCCCGCCCTTTCCTTGTCCAGCATCGGCTGACGATCAGGTCAGCGCGATCGGCTTGTTCTTGCGCTCGGCAAGGCGCTTTTCCAGGTAGTGGATGTTCTGTCCACCGGCCTGGAAGCCCTTGTCGCGCATGATCCGCTGCTGCAGGGCGATGTTGGTCTTGATGCCATCGACCACCATCTCGCTCAGCGCCACCCGCATGCGGGCGATGGCGGTTTCGCGGTCCGGGCCGTGCACGATCAGCTTGCCGATCATCGAGTCGTAGTTGGACGGCACGCGATAGCCACTGTAGATATGGGTATCCACGCGCACGCCGGGGCCCCCCGGCGGATGGAAGCCGGTGATGGTGCCCGGGCTCGGCACGAAGGTCTCAGCGTCTTCGGCGTTGATGCGGCATTCGATGGCATGGCCGGTCAGCACCACGTCGCTCTGCTTGATCGACAGCTTCTGGCCAGCGGCGATCTTCAGCTGCTCGGCCACCAGGTCGATGCCGGTGACCATTTCGGTGACCGGATGCTCCACCTGGATGCGGGTGTTCATTTCGATGAAGTAGAAGCGGCCGTCCTCGTACAGGAACTCGAAGGTGCCGGCGCCGCGATAACCGATGCGGATGCAGGCTTCCACGCACACCTTGCCGATCTGCTCGCGCTGTTCGGCGGTGATGCCCGGTGCCGGTGCTTCTTCCACCACCTTCTGGTGGCGGCGCTGCATCGAGCAGTCGCGTTCGCCGAGGTGGATGGCGTTGCCCTGGCCGTCGGCCAGCACCTGGATCTCCACGTGGCGCGGGTTCTCCAGGAACTTCTCCATGTAGACCTCGCCATTGCCGAACGCGGCCTTGGCCTCGCTCTTGGTGGTTTCGATCGAGGTCTTCAGCGAAGCTTCGGCGTGCACGACGCGCATGCCACGGCCACCACCGCCGCCGGCCGCCTTGATGATGACCGGATAACCGATCTCACGGGCGATCTTGGTGTTGGCGACGATGTCGTCGCCCAGCGGGCCGCCCGAGCCGGGCACGCACGGCACGCCAGCGGCCTTCATCGCGCGGATGGCTTCGACCTTGTCACCCATCATGCGGATGGTGTCAGCCTTGGGGCCGATGAAGATGAAGCCCGACTCTTCCACGCGCTCGGCGAAGTCGGCGTTCTCCGACAGGAAGCCGTAGCCCGGGTGGATGGCCTGGGCGTCGGTGACTTCAGCGGCGGCGATCAGTGCCGGGATGTTGAGGTAGCTCTGCGGCGACGGCGCCGGACCGATGCAGACCGACTCGTCGGCCATGGCCACGTGCTTGAGGTTGCGGTCGACCGTGGAATGCACGGCCACCGTGCGGATGCCGAGGGTGTGGCACGCGCGCAGAATGCGCAGCGCGATCTCCCCTCGGTTGGCGATGACGACTTTGTCGAGCATGGCGCGCCCCTCAGCCGATCACGAACAGCGGCTGGTCGAACTCCACCGGCTGGCCGTTCTCGCCGAGGATGGCGACGATGGTGCCGGAGGTGTCGGCTTCGATCGGGTTGAACATCTTCATCGCTTCGATGATGGCCAGGGTTTCGCCTTCCTTGACCTGCTGGCCCACGGTGACGAAGGCCGGCTTGTCCGGGGCGGACGAGGCATAGAACGTGCCGACCATCGGCGAGCGCAGCACATGGCCTTCCGGCAGCGCCGGGCCCGGCTTGGCGGTGCCGCCGGTGGACGCTTCGGTCGGCGACTGCATCGGCATCGCCTGCGCCGCCGGCGCCGCCGGGGCGGCGTACACCGGAGCTGCGACCGGCGCGGCATAACCAGCGACCGGAGCGCGCGACAGGCGCACCGACTCTTCGCCTTCCTTGATTTCGATTTCAGCCAGGTTCGACTCTTCCAGCAGGTCGATCAGCTTCTTGATTTTGCGCAGATCCATGAGGGCCTCTTTGGTTTCTATCTAGGTGAGGAGAGCGCCGTGGGCGCCCGGGTCGACAATCAGGTGGCGGATACGCGCAGCAGCGCCGCGTCCATCGCGTAGCGGTAGCTGTCGGCACCGAAGCCGCACACCACGCCCACCGCCTTGTCACTGAAGTAGCTGTGCTGGCGGAAGGGTTCGCGGGTATGCGGGTTGGACAGATGGATCTCGATGAACGGCACCGCCACCGCTGCCAGCGCATCGCGCAGGGCCACCGAGGTGTGGGTGAAGGCGGCGGGGTTGATCAGGATGAAAGCGGTTCCGTCGTTGCGCACAGCCTGCACGCGGTCGACCAGCACATGCTCGGCATTGGACTGCAGGCTCTCCACGGCGTGCCCGGCAGCGGATGCCTGCGCGGCCAGGGCTTGGTCGATGTCGGCCAGCGTGGTGTGGCCGTACACCTCCGGCTCGCGGGTGCCGAGCAGGTTGAGGTTGGGGCCGTGCAGGACCAGCAGCTTCGCCATGGGATCCGGAAGACGGGAAAGGGCGGCAGTCTGGCGGAACCGGCGGATGCTGTCCAGTTCGGCGAAGTTTGCAGCGTTTCAATCGTCCGTTTGAAATTCGCTGCAGGGCTTGTCGCCGTACGGCGGGCGCTGGATCAAGGCGCGCTGAACGGCGTGCTTGCGGTGGTTGCGAGCACGTAGGCCGACGATCACGCCCGGGCCGCTCATCGGCAGAGCCGCACCTGCGTGGATGAGGAGGCGTAGGGCGCAGCCGCTGTGCCCTTACCAGGGAGTTGCCTGTCAGCTGATCGCTCAGGTCTCCAACGGTACCGTCGGCACCACGTTCGGGAATACCTCCTCCAACGGCTCCTGTTCCCCCGGCTGCGGCGCCGGCCAGTTGTAGGCGTTCACCGGCTGAGCGCGGTTCACCCACAACGCGTAGTACAGGTGATCGGCGCGACCGTCGCCGGTATTGGGGTGGATCAGGATGGTCAGCCCCAGGCTGTTGAGCTGCAGCCAGGGCACCAGCACCGGCAGCAGGTCGTTGGTGAAGCCGAAGTAGAAAGAGGGGGTGACGTGCGGGCCACGCGGCTCCAGGTTCCAGTTGCCCAGCTCCACCGGGAAGCGCTCGGCGGCCCAGCGCCGCAGCAGGGCTGCCTTCTCGAAGCTGTCCTCATCGAAATAGATATGGGCGTGGTAGCTCTTGATGTCGGTGTAGGCGCGCGGGGCGGTGGGCAACGTGGCCTCGCCGGGGCGCACGCTGGCCGGGCGCGGGGTCGGTTCGCTGGCCGTGGCCTGGCCCCAGGGGCTGCGGCCCTTGGACGCTGGCGGAACCATGGCGCGGAAGCCGGGTCGCCCGGGTTCGGTGGTGTTCACGGCGCTGCCGACGCGCGCGGCGGCGGTGGCGGTGGACGCGCTGGCCAGGCCGCCGGCGGCCAGGCCGGCCGACGCGATCAGGCGCCGGCGGGCGGGCGAAAGCACGTCGGCCCAGTGGGCGTCATCGTCGCCCGGGTCGATGAGGGGCTGCGGGTCCGGGTGCATGAGGTGCTCCGTGGCGGCATTGGGGGGGCAGGCGTCCACGCTCGGGCACGGCTGCCGGTGGCGTCCAATAAGCAGCCGGCATCACTTCATGCACGGCTGCCTTCGTCGCCTTGAGCGCGACCGAACGGCGGGCTAGGGTGCAGGTTTGCCGCCCCGGAGCCCGCCATGGCCTCGCCTGATGCCGACACCCTGCGCAAGCGCGCCAGCTTCCGCCAGTTGCATGCAGCAGGATGCTTCGTGCTGCCCAATCCGTGGGACGTCGGCAGTGCGCGCTATCTGCAACGGCAGGGCTTCCAGGCCTTGGCCACGACCAGTGCCGGCTGCGCCTGGAGTGAGGGGCGGCCGGACGGCGCGGTATCGCTGCAGGCCACGCTGGAGCACCTGCGACTGATGGCGGCGGCGACCCCGTTGCCATTGAATGCCGACTTCGGTGATGGTTTCGGCGCTACGCCACAGGCGGTGGAGGAGGCGGTGACCGCGGCGCTCGATACCGGCATCGCGGCGTTGTCGATCGAGGACGCCAGCGGCCTGGCCGATGCACCACTGAGGCCCATCGAGCAGGCGGTCGAGCGATTGCGCGCGGCGCGTGCGGCCATCGACCGCGCGGGCGGCGACGTGCTGCTGGTCGGGCGAGCGGAGAACTTCTTCGTGGGCGTACCGGATCTGCAGGACACCCTGCGGCGCCTGCGTGCCTATGCCGAGGCCGGAGCCGATGTGCTGTATGCACCGGGCATCAGTACGCGCGAGCAGATCAGTGCGGTGGTCGCCGCCGCGGGCTCCAAGCCGGTGAACCTGCTGGTCGCTGGCCCCACAGCACTGAGCCTGCAGGACATCGCCGCACTTGGCGTTCGCCGGGTCAGCCTGGGCGGTGCGCTGGCGCGTGCCGCGTGGGCTGGACTGATGCAGGCGACCCAGCCGATCGTGCAGGACGGACGCTTCGATGGCCTGCAGCAGGCGGCGTCCGGGGCGGCCTTGAACGCGTTGTTCCAGTAGCCCCGCGCCCTGCATGGCGGGAAGGGCCGGCGACTACAACGCCTCGATCTCCCGCTTGGGCAGGATCACGCCGGGTTCCAACGCTGGCAGCAGTTGGCGAAGCAGGCGTGGATTGTCCTGCAGCCCCGTGCCGTCCAGATATGTCCACCCGGAACCGCCAATGCGGCGCACGGCCACCATGAACGTGGTGCTGCGCATCGGGGTTTCACGCACCCGTACCAGGGATTGGCGTGGCACGAAGCAGACTTCTTCCTCCCCGGCCGCATAGGTCCGGGTCGGCACACCGACGTCCTCGCTGATGACCACCACGCCGCCGCTGTGCTGCTTCTTCAACGCATCGCGGGTGATCGCCTGGAAGGCCTCATCGCCGCCGGCCAGCCGCTTGAGGCTGGGATGCGTACGCTCGATGAGGAAGTCCGCGTCGCCGCGGGCGTAGGCAGTCATCAGGGCGCGCACATCTTCGCGCAGGGCCTTCGCGTCACTGGGACTGAGTTCACCCGCGAAGGCGGATGGCAGCAACAGCGACAGCAGCAGCGTCAGTATCGCCAGGGGCAGGCGTCGATCCATGTCCGGATGTCCCACAGGGCATCGTTGCACTATACGTTGGACGCGAAAACAGCGTCCCACCGGTGGCGCTGGTTTCCCCGGAATCGCTACTTACCATTAGTAAGTATCGATTCCTGGAGATCTCCATGCACAGCCTCATTGTCATCGCCCACCCTGAGCCCGGTTCGCTGACCCACGCGATGGCGCGTCGCATCGGTGATGCCATTGCCGCGGCCGACACCGGCAACACCGTGGCCTATGCCGACCTGATGGCCGAAGGCTTCGATCCGCGCTTCAACCCGCAGGACCAGGCGTTGTTCCGCAGCACCGGCGCGGTACCGGCCGATGTCGCTGCCGAGCACGCGCGGCTGGATGCCACCGATACGCTGGTGCTGGTGTTCCCGTTGTACTGGTGGTCGTTCCCGGCGCTGCTGAAAGGCTGGATCGACCGTGTGTTCACCAACGACTGGGCCTACGCACAGGATGCGCAGGGCAGGCTGGTGAAGAAGCTGCAGCGCCTGAATGTGCATCTGGTCGGCTTGGGCGGCGCCGACGCAGCCATGGTCGAACGTCGTGGCTACGACGCGGCAATGAGGACCCAGATCGACATGGGCATCTTCGACTATTGCGGCGCGCGCGTGCTGTCGTCCCACCTGCTGTTGGACGCCGATACCGGTGCCGCTGAAGCGCATCTGCAGACCGCGCTGGCGATCGGCCGTAAAATTGGTGTTCCGATGCGCTGATCGCCGTGCTCCGCCGATGCCCGCCAACGCCACCCCCACGCGCCGCCGAATGACCCGGGAGCAACGCACCCGCCAGTTGCTGGATGTGGCCTGGGCACTGGTCCGCGAAGAAGGTACCGGAGCGTTGACGCTGGGGCGGCTGGCCGAAGCGGCGGGCGTGACCAAGCCTGTGGCCTATGATCACTTCGTGACCCGCAATGGCTTGCTGGCGGCGCTCTACGATGACTATGACGGACGCCAGACCGTGGTCTTCCACGAGCGTATCGGTCGCGCCCGGGCGCAACTGGTCGATCGGGCGGCGGCTATCGCCTCCGGCTACATCGACTGCGTCCTCAGCCAGGGCAGTGAAGTGCAAGGCATCCTCGCCGCGCTGGTGGGGGCGCCGGAACTGCATGAGGTGCGGCGGCGCTACCAGCAGGATTTCATCGACAACTGCCAGGTCTGGCTGGGCCCGTTCGCGGCCGACGGCACGGTGTCGCTGGCCGGGCGCTGGGCCATCCTCGGTGCGGCTGAAGCCCTTTCAGAGGGTGTGGCTGCCGGCGCGCTGGACAAGGCCGGTGCCGTGGCCGAGCTGCAGCGGCTGATCGTGGCGACGGTCAAGCGGCGCTGAGCCGCACGCGCGGTCAGCCGCCGGCCAGGGCGGCGAATCCCGCGGCCAACTGGTCGCGCACCAGTGCGTCGCGCGCGTCGCGGCTTGCAGAGCCCAACACCACGGTGATCAGCCGTACCGGCTGGTCCCGCCCGGGTACTGGCCGGCACGCGGTGGCGGCCAGGCAGAAGCCTGCGGCCTGGGTGTAGCCGGTCTTCAAGCCGTCCACGCCGTCTTCGCCGAGCAGGGCGTTCTGGTTGCTGCGGTTGAAGCTGCCATGGGCGAACGCGCGCTGCGCGGTGATCGCCAGGATCTGCGGATGATCGTTCAACAGGCGGGCGGCCAGCACCGCCATGTCGCGCGCGCTGGAGACATGGTGCGGTGTGGTGATGCCGGACACGCTGGCAAACCAGGTGCTGCGCAGCCCGAGCTGGCGTGCGTGCCGGTTCATGCGTTCCAGGAATGCGGCCTGCGATCCGTCCAGGTGGCGCGCGATCGCCAATGCAGCGTCATTGCCGGACACCACCATCAACCCTTCCAGCAGGCGCGCCAGGGTGATTGCCTCGCCGGGCACCAGGCCCATGCGCGTTTCATCATCGGCCACGGCATGCACATCGTCGGCGGCGATGGTGACCGGGTCGTCCCACGAGCGTCCGTTCTCTTCGACGCACGCATAGGCGGCGTAGGCGGTCATCAGCTTGGTCAGCGATGCCGGTTGCCGCGCGGTTTCAGCGTTGTGCTGGTGAATCACCGCAGAGGTTGCCGCTTCCAGGGTGATGGACGAAATCGGTAGGGGGGCGGGCGCAGCAGACGGCATGGCGGGCGGAGATGGCAGCGACAGTCAGCAAGAATAGTTCGTGCCGGCTGCACGAAGCCGCACTGCCGGAGCGCTGCAGCGTGCACGGAAGCGCCCGGTTGCGCCCGGGCTGAGGTGGAGGCAGCCTGCGCACATGCAATCGGATATCCGCATCGACGGTCGTGTCTTTACCTACGTCTTCCCGTGTGCGTGGGAGGACTACGCGAAGATCGGCTTTTCACGTGATCCGCTCGGACGCATCAGCGCATTGCATCGGCGCTGGTTCGAGTTCTTCGACCTCGATGCCGGTGCGCTGGTGGAAGCGGAGGGCGAGCGTGATGCACGTGATCTGGAGCTGCAGCTGCGTTCGCCGTTCAAGGCGCACCGCGCACCGGCACCGATGACGATCCAGCACAAGGCTGGGGGTCGTACTGAATGGGTACGTGGTGCCAACCAGGCCTTGTCGCTCGCAATTGCTGCGTTGGGTGAACAAGGCTATCGCTGTTACCCGCTGAAGGCATGGCTGCAGGCGGCGATGCGCCTGCGCATGGACCGGCTGCACGACTGGGCCGTGGTGCAGCTTCCGGAAGAAGAAGGCCTGCGGATTCCCGGTGGCCCCGGTGAGGGCGTGCTGCGTGACACGCTCGACGGTTGCCGGGCACTGGGTATCGATCCAATGCCCTGGCTGCCTGAATACGTCCAACGCTGGTATACAGGTTGAGCCGCGTTCAACGGGTCCCCGGCTGCTGAACCGGCGTGGCCGGTTGCGCCGCGCACGCAGGGGCGGTGGTGGACGGGCTGGCCAGCTGGCGTGCCAGCTCGGCGTTGGCCACATGGCCGTGCAGGAACAACAGGCTGCCGAAGATGTTCATGAGCGTGCCTCCACTTGAGTGGATTGCACGATACGGGCAGCATGGGCGGGCAAAAAGCGACATTTCCGCAAGCATGCCTTGAGAGGAATTCAAGCCTGATGTCCCGTCCGCCCCTTCATGCCCTGCAGGGTTTCGTGGCCGCCGCGCGGCTGGGCAACC
Organism: Stenotrophomonas sp. YJH_SMC_81; assembly: GCF_059370875.1. Classification (NCBI taxonomy): domain Bacteria; kingdom Pseudomonadati; phylum Pseudomonadota; class Gammaproteobacteria; order Lysobacterales; family Lysobacteraceae; genus Stenotrophomonas; species Stenotrophomonas sp. YJH_SMC_81. The sequence continues at coordinate 205,882 of NZ_JCAFUB010000002.1, forward strand.
TGTCACGGGCAGCGGCATCGATGAACCTGACCGTCAGTGCGCTCAGCCATCAGATGCGCCAGCTGGAAGAGCGGCTCGGGCAGCCACTGCTGGTCCGCCAACCGCGTGGCGTCGCCCTCACCCTGGAGGGGCAGCGCCTGCTCGACCAGGTCGGCCCGCATCTGGATGCGATCAACGAAGCCTTCCAGCCCTATGCGGCCCGCGCCGAGCACGTGCTGACGATCAGTGCGGTGCCGTCGATGGCGTCGGCGTGGCTGGTGCCGCGCCTGGGGCATTTCGTGGCTGAGCACCCACAGATCGAGATCAACCTGCAGTCGAGTGAGCGCCTGATTGATTTCGAGCGGCAGCGCCAGTTCGACGCCGCGCTGCGGCTGGGCAGCGGGCAGTGGCCGGGCCTGGTGGTTGAGCCGCTGTTCGACGAGTGGCTGCTGCCAATGGCGAGCCCGGCGCTGATCGAACGCATGGGAGGGATCGACCGGGTGCCACTGAACCAGTGGCCACTGCTGGGGGACCCCGATGGCGCGTGGGGGGCCTGGTTCGCGTTGAGCGGGCAGACCCCGCCGTCGCGCTTCGTAGCGGTGCTGGATGATTCGGAGGCACACCACCGTGCGGCGCTGGACGGGGTGGGCGTGGCGCTGGGGCGGGTGACGCGGGCGCGCTTGTTGCTGGATTCCGGCCAACTGGTTGCGCTGTCCAACCTGCGCCTGAAAACCGCCTGGCCGCATTGGCTGGTCTACCCGCAGCGTTCGGCCCGCCACCGCGGCTTTCTTGCCTTCCGCGACTGGCTGCACGCGCAGGCTGCCGAACACGTGCGGCACATGGCGGACGCTACACTCATCGCACCAGCGTGACCGCCTGCCCGGCGCGCGCGAATGCCTCCTCCAGCAGCGAGCCGGCCTTGATCGCCTCCACTTCTTCGAACAGCGCCTGCAGCGCGTCGGCGGGGCGGGATGCCGGCGCCGCCACCGCCTGCTGGATCGCGGTGAAACGGTCAGCCAGCACGCGGTGGCCGGGATGCGCCCGCGCCCATGCTTGCAGCGGCTGGCGCACGCCGGCGGCGGCATCCAGGCGCTGCAGATCGAACAGGGTGATCGCAGCCGCCGACGTCTCGGCCCGTTCGATCGTGGCGTGGCGCAGTTCGCGGCTGAGAAACAGATCGTAGGCTGCACCGCGGCCCACCGCGATGCGCAGCCCCTCGCGGTCGAGGTCGGTCACCTGCTGCGCGGGACTGTCCTCGCGCACCAGATAGGTGCCTTCGATCTCCACGTACGGAGCACTGAAGGCGATGCGGTCGGCACGTGCCGGATCGATGGCCAGGAAGGCCAGATCCCAGCCGTCTTCGCCTGCCGCAGCGACCACCGAGGCTGCGGCATCGTGACAGGTGAAGCGTGCCTGCACACCCAGGCGCTGCGCCAATATCGCGGCCAGCTCCACCGACGGTCCGCGCGGCGAGTGCGCATCGCCCTGCGCCAGCACCGGGTTGCCCAGGTTGATCGCCACGCGCAGGAAGCCCTGCGGTGCCAGCGCACTTTGGTGATCGGCCAGGGACATGCAGGACTCCGCGAGAAAAGGGGCACCCAGCATGCCAGCGCTGCCCTGCAAGGAGTGTCATGCTGCACGACTGCAGGATGGCCTACCTTCCGTTTGCCGACGAGGCCGCAGGTGTGGGCATGGACTTGGAGGTGAGCCTGGAGCGTGGCCGAGATCTGCGAAAGTGAAGGCAACCGGATTGCGTTGCAGGCGCGCACGGTTCCGTAGAGCCGAGCCCATGCTCGGCTGCTGTTGACCCAGCCGCCCAAGCTCAGCCGGGCATGGGCTCGGCTCTACAAGGTCGCGGCGCGTGAGCGCTGCAGCCAGTCGTTGATCGCCGGATCGAGCCGCGGGTCTTCGGGCAACTGCATGCCGAAGCGTTGCTGCAGCACGTCGCGCACGTCGGCAACATCGTGCAGCGGACGCTTGTCCGGTGCCTGGCCGGGGCGGTACTCGGTGTAGTTGCCGCTGCCGATGGTGCGTCGCCAGTCCGGCCCGGTCAGCGACGCGCGCAGTTGGCCAGGGAAGCTGGAGTCGGGATGGGTGCACACGTACCAGTTGCCCACCACGTTGTCGATCGGTGCGGGCACGTGCAGGTCGAAACGGTACATCGCCCGCCAGCCGTCACCGGATTCGGCGTACAGCACGAAATCCCCCTCGCCAGGCAGCCGCTGCAGCAGATAGCGTTCGTGCGGCGTGGCCTGCGGCTGCGGATCATGCAGCCGCAGCGGCACGGTCGGGGTCAGGCTGCCGAAACCGGCATCCACCAGCCAGTCATCGCCGTCCACCTGCACGCGCAGCAGCAGGTGGGTCCGTGCGGTCAGTTCGCCGTCCTGGGCAGCCAGCAGCACGCGCGCGGTCAATGGCTGCGCATCGAAGCCCAGCGCCTGCAGCAGCGACAGCAGGCCCCCATTGAGTTCGAAGCAGTACCCGCCACGGCGCTCGTCCAGCAGCTTGCGCTGCACGCTGTCCAGGTCGATCGGTACCGCATCGCGCAGCAGGCAGCTGAGGGTCTCGAACGGCAGCACTGCGTTGTGGCGCTGCTGCAGCAGGGTCAGGCCGGCCAGCGTCCGCGGTGGCGGTGCATCCAGCTGCAGGCGCTGCAGGTAGCGGGGGACATCGAGCGTCGTCATGGCGGCACCGGGCGGGGAGGAACGTCCACTGTGCTCCCCCAACCGGGGTTGAGGTCAAGCGCGGCGGCGCGGCATAGCGTCAATTGATGCCGGCTTGAGAGAGGAGGGGCTCTGGTTTTTTGCCTCGGGGATTGGGATCAAAAGAAACTCATTACGCTCGTTAGGCTGGATAACTTTCCCAATTGCATCGTAGCTCTGCAGAGGGAACAGGGATACGCGCGTTGTGAAAGCGCCAAGTACTGCGACCGGAACCCCCAGAACGATTCCCGCCCAAGAGCCATGCATGGCGGAAAGCAGGCCTTCAACCCAAAGCATGCTGCCGAACAGATAGAAGATCATGCCAGTAGCACCGGCAGCGTATCGCCAGCGGCGCTCTCGCTTGGGCATGTGAAATTCAATGCTGGTGCCATCCATGCTGCGCCGTGCCAGTGTACTTATGCCCCTGATATGGCGCCATTTGATGCTTGGCGAGTAGCAGCGCATGAGGCTGAAGTAGGCCCGGCGCTCCTCGCGCCCGACCAGGAGGCCATAGCGCCCTCGAAATGCCTCCTGCAATGTGGACTCCTTTACCCAGCTTGCTTCCAGATCATCCTCTGAATGATCCGCGATCTTCAGCAAGTACTCGCGATCCCGATGCTTTGACTCTCTCCAGCGGTGGAAGCTGTCCATAGGAGGTCCGAAGAACCAGCGCACGATGGTTGCGAGGACCACTATGACAGTACCGATCCCGACAGGGATGCCAAGCGTCTGAATCTGACTCAGTACCGTGCTGATGAGCATGGCTGCAGTTGCTCCGAGGTAATTGTGTGAAACGTAGTTCTATCAGTCGGGATTCTCAGGAGATGAGAAATGGAGATGTTCTCTGTCATCGCATCGTCGCTTGTTGCCGGTACAAGAAGCGAGATCGGATCCGCGAGGAAGAAGATTGGACCTAAAGTTTCTTCGCATACGGCCGATACAGGTGCGTCCCTCTACCTGGAGCCTGTCATGTCGGCCGTTGTCCCCCACCTCCGGTCCCTGCGCACGCGGCTTGCGGCGCTGCGCCCGGCGTCCTCCGGCCTGCTGCTGTGGCTGCAACCGCATCGGCTGAGCGTAGCCAACAAGCTCAAGGCGACCTTGTGGGTCTGTGGCCTGGGACTGGTCGCAATCGCAGCCGTCTACGCCTGGACCGGGCATGCCAGCACGCAGGCTGCGCGCAGCCAGGCCAGCTACCAGCGCGGCAGTGACCTCGCCGCGCGCCTGGCCACGCGGGTGGCCGAAGCGCGCCGCCTGCAGATCCAGTATGCACGCAGTTTCGATGATGCCGACCGCGCGCAGCTGCTTGCCACGCAAAAGGCGCTGCAGGACGATCTGCGGGCGCTGCGCACGATGCCGATGGATGCAGGCCGGCGCAAGGCCCTGCAGGCGCTGACCGAAGCTGCAGGCGCGTTCTCGCAGGGTGTTGCCGCCCTGTTCGAACGGGTCGACGAGATGGGCCGTGGTGAGGCCGGCCTCGCCGCGCAGCTGCAACAGGCTGCAGACACGCTGCAGGGGCAGGTGGATGCGCAGCAGCGGGATGCGCTGGCGTTGTCCCTGCAGAAGATGCGGCGGCAGGAGGCACTGCTGCTGCTCGACGGTGATTCCACCCACGCCGACCGCGCCAGCGAAGAAAAGCTGCCGTTCGATCTCGCGCTGGCGGGCCTGCCCGCGGATGCGCAGGACACCCTGCGCACCGGAATGGAGGCGTATCAGACCGCATTGCTGGGGTATACCGCTGCCCGTGTCGGCCTGGATGTGGAAGCGCAGTCGCTGCTGGATACCGCTGCGGGCGTAGCGCCTGCGCTGGCCGCATTCCAGCAGGCACAAGCCGCGGCACTGGCCCGTGCCCAGACCCGCCAGCAGGCTGGTGCGCGCACGATGAGCGTGCTGTTTGCATTGACCGTGCTGCTGGTCGCCGGTGTGCTGATCACCAGCCTCGTGCTGGTGCTGCGTGCAGTGCGCCAGCCGATCCAGGACACCCTGCACTTCGCCAGCGACATCGCCGACGACCGCCTGGACACCACCCTGCGCGTCTACAACGCCAACGACGAGATCGGCCAGCTGGCGCAGCGCCTGGTCGACATGCAGCAGCGCCTGCGCGCGCGTATCGAGACCGAGCGTGCCGTGGCGCGCGGCAACACCCGGGTGCGCCAGGCATTGGACAGTGCGCAGACCGGTTTGATGGTGATCGATGCGGAAGGGCAGGTCGCCTACGCCAACCCGGCACTGCTGCAGCTGCTTGACCTGCGGAACGAAGCGCTGGTGGGCAGCGACGCGGTACGCCTGCATCCGGCGTTGGCCAGCCTGGCCGGCGTGCGCCAGCGCGAAGAGCGCGAGATCGGCCATGCTGGCACGCGTTACCAGCTGATTGCCAACCCCGTCATCGATGAAGGGCAATTCCTCGGCGTAGCGGTGGAATGGCGCAGTCGTGCGCTGGAGACCCTGCTGGAAACCGAGGTCGCTGCGCTGGTCGATGCTGCAGCACACGGCGACCTGCACGGTCGCATCGCGCTGGAGGGCAAGCAGGGCTTCGTGCGCACGTTGTCGACCAGCATCAACCGCCTGCTGGCGACGTTTGAAACCAACCTCGGCGACCTGCAGGCATTGCTGGCCGCGCTGGCCCGTGGTGACCTCAGTGTGCGCATGGAGGGTGAGCTGCAGGGCGTGTTCGCGCGCATGCGCGATGATGCCAACGCGACGGTCGCTCAGCTGGGCCGCATCGTCACCCGCATCCAGCACGCCACCTCCAGTATCGATACCGGCGTTGGCGAGATCGTTGCCGGTCATCAAGATCTGTCACAGCGCACCGAGCAGCAGGCCGCGAACCTGGAAGAGACCGCCGCTTCCATGCACGAACTGACCGATACGGTCGGTCGCAATGCTGATGCCGCAGGCCGTGCCGACGCGCTGGTCAAGGGTGCGGCTGCGGTGGCGCAGCGCGGCGGCGAGGCTGTCGGTCAGGTGGTGGCGACCATGCAGGGCATCAGCGAGGCATCACGCCGCATCGGCGACATCACCCAGCTGATCGACGGCATCGCCTTCCAGACCAACATCCTGGCGCTGAATGCTGCGGTGGAAGCGGCGCGTGCCGGTGAGCAGGGCCGCAGTTTCGCCGTGGTGGCCGCGGAAGTGCGCCTGCTTGCACAACGCAGCGCAGAGGCGGCCAAGCAGATCAAGGGCCTGATCGAGGATTCGGTGGCGCGTGTGGGACAGGGCAACCAGCAGGCCGAACAGGCCGGCATCACGATGGGCGAGATCGTCGGCAGCGTGCAGCAGCTGGCCGAGCTGCTGGCGGGTATCCGCAGTGCGTCGCAGGACCAGCATGCCGGCATCGCACAGGTGAACCAGACCATCGTGCAGATGGAAGCCAGTACCCAACGCAACGCCAGCCTGGTGGAAGAGGCCGGTGCCTCCACGGCGCAGATGCAGGTCCAGGTGCGTGCCCTGGCCGACGCGGTGGGCGCGTTCCGGTTGCAGTCGATGCCGCAGGCGCGCGCCGCGGCGGCCTGGTCAGCCGAGCGTAGGCTCGGCGCTACATCGGCTGCAGGAACACTGTAGAGCCGAGCCCATGCTCGGCTCACACCAGCGTTCGGCGGCAGGAATCAATACACGTCGCGGCGGTAGCGCCCGTTTTCCAGCAGCGTTTCCACCGCTTCATCACCCAGCGCGGTTCGCAGCACCTGGTCCACGCCCTCGGCCATGCCCTGCAACGACCCACAGACATGGATCACCGCACCGCGCTGTATCCAGTCGCGCAGCGTTCCGGTGGCCGCCTGCAGGCGATCCTGCACATAACCGCCGTCGCCATCGCGCGAGAACGCCAGGTCCACCCGGGCGAGATGGCCATCGGCCTGCCACGCTTCGATCTCGTCGGCGAACAGGAAATCGTGTGCACGCTGGCGTTCGCCGAACAACAGCCAGTGCCCGTGTTCGCCTGCACGGACGGCTTCGCGCAACAGGCTGCGCAGCCCGGCGATGCCGGTGCCGTTGCCGATCAGCACCATCGGCGCGCCAATGACGCGATGGAAACCGGGGTTGCGATGCACGCGGGCGACGATGCCGGCATCGATCGGCGCATGCAACGACAGCCAGCCCGAGCCCAACCCGGCTCGACCGGAGGCGTCATGCACCAGCCGCACCACCAGCTCCACCATGCCATCATCCGTGCAGGAGGCGATCGAATACTCGCGACTGGGCAGCAGCGGCAGCTCGGCCAGCCACAGGCAGGCATCCTGCACCGCCAGCGCAGCATCGGCCTCGGGCAGCTCGCGTTCACTGGCCAGCGCCAGCAGCGTGCGCGGATGGCCATCGACCAGCAGGGGCTGCAGCGGATCCAGCCCATGCGCCTTCAACACGGCACCGGCGTGCTGGGCATTGTGGCGGGGCGCGATGTGCAGGATGTCACCCGCCTGCCACTGCACGTCGGCCGGTGCGGCAAGACGGATACGCCAGATGGCTCCGCCGACGCTGCCAGGGTTGAGGCGGTCGCGGCCGAGCAGGCGCCACTCATGCATCTGCGTAGCCGCAGGCAGCACGCTGTCATCGGTGACGATGCCGGTGAGCGCACCCAGCTCCTGCTGCCACCGGCGCAGCGCCGGGACCGAGGCGGCATCGACGTCGACGCGCTCGAACAGTGCACGCGCGCCGTTTCCGATCAACCAGCCATCGACCCGGCGGCCGAAGCCGCAGTAGTGCGGGTACTGGCGGTCACCCAGCGCGAGCAGGCCGAACTGCAGGCCCGAAAGGTCCAGCGCTTGTGCAAGCAACTGCCGCGCTGCGCGCCGGGCGGCATCGGGCGGCTCGCCGTCGCCGAAGGTGCTCAGCACGAACAGCGCGCTCGATGCACGCAGCAGGAGCGCGGCATCGATGCGCGCCAGCGGCAGCACCTGCACCGCATGGCCGGCCGCCTGCAGCTGGGCCGCCGCGCGCCACGCCAGCTGTTCGCCCAGTCCGCTCTGGCTGGCATGCACCACCAGCCACGCTGCGTTGCCGGCGTCGCTGGCCGGCATCGGTAGCGCCTGGCGCAGCCCGCGCGCGGCACGCTGGCTGCGGCGGCGGTCCAGGTACAGCATCCAGCCGGTGATGAAGAACAGGCTCATGCCCAGGCTGCTGAGCATCACCACCACGCGCCCGGGTACACCGAAGTAGCTGCCCGAATGCAGCGCGAACACGCTGGTGGCCAGCTGTCCGCCCGCGCCCTGGCGTGCGTACGGGCGGGCATCGAGAACCGCACCGCTGGCCGGATCGAGCTGCAGCAGGTCATGCGCACGATCGTGGTGGCCGCCGCGCTGCGACGGATCACCGGCCATCACCCGCACGTTCAGCGCCTGCCCGGGCTTCTCCGGCAGGCGCAGGTCAATGAAGCCGGCGCGCACGCCCGGCAGCGCGTACAGCGTGGCTTCAATGCGGTGCAGGTCCAGCGACGCATCGGTGGCAACCTGGTGCTTGGCCGCCGGTGGGACGCCCAGCAGCGTGCTGGCCGCACTGCGATACCCGTCGAACGACCACCACAGGCCGGTCAGCGCACTCATCAGGTAGATCAGCAGCACCCAGGTGCCGACTACCGAGTGCAGGCTCCACAGGAAGCCGCGCCCGCTGCGTTTCCACTCCACTGCCAGCCAGCTGCGCCAGTGCCACCAGCGTCGTGGCCAGCGCAGGTAGAGGCCGGACAGGGTGAAGAACAGCAGGGCGATGGCACAGCTGCCGGTGATCCACTTGCCGCGTTCGCCCGCGGCAAGGTGGCGATGCAGGTCCTCGACGAAGTCAAAGAACGCCTGGCCGCGCAGGGCGCTGAAGCGCTCACCGCTGTACGGGTCGAAGTACACCCAGTGGTCCTTGCCGCCGGCAAAGCGCGCGACCGACGGCCGCTGTCCGGTGGCATCGATACGCAGGCGTTGCAGGGGGCGTTCGCTGCCGGCCTGCAGCAGCGGCACCAGTTCACTGAGTGCAAGGGGAGGCTGCCCGTCGGCATGGTGCTCGGCGATCTCGGCAAAGCCGGGATTGGCAGCGCGCAGCAGCTCGTCCTCGAAGGACAGCACGGCGCCGCTGAGGCCCATCACGGCCAGGACGGCACCTGCGGTGATGCCCAGCAGCCAGTGCAGTTGGAACAGGACGTTCTTGAACATCGAAGGAGAGGGGCCCGGGAGGCTGCCGCCCGCATCCTGCGCAACAGCAAATGAGAATTAGTCGCGTAATTCTCCGTGGCGCCCCGGCTGCGGTCAAGCTGGAGGTACCGGCCGGGCGGCACCCGGCACCCGCGGTAGTGCCGGCCGCTGGCCGGCAACCTCAGAAGCAACAGCCGAAGCAACAGCGGGTTTCCTGTGAGGAGGCGGGGGGGGGCGGTTGCGGGGGACGGCGCAAGTACGTCCCTGTAGCCTTGGTCACGGCATCCATGCCGCGGACACCCCCTCAACCGGAGCCACCCCGCCTTCGACAGTTTCCTGCGATCTGTCGGAACGGCGTTCTGCTTTGGTGGGTGCCGACCGTTGGTCGGCACGGGGTCTGATTCCGTTCTGAATATCGATATCTGACAGATGTGTCGACCAAGGTCGACACCTACCAACAGCCGCGAAGATCTGTCAGAGGTGGGGCGGTGTCGGAGTGCGGGGTGTCAGCCGCATGGGCCCGAGGCATGCCTCGGGCGGGTTGGGCAGGACGCCCAACCCCGGTCTTGACGTGTGCGCAGGACAGCGCACACGAGCAAGCGGCTGCCAAGCTTACGGGGACGTACATGCAGCGTCCCCCCACTCCGACATCGCCCCGCCAACCCGCGGAATGCCCGCTTTGGCTGTTGGCGTTGCATTGAGCCGGGTGCAGGGCTGCAAGCCCTGCAAAAAACACCCTCACTTCACCCAGCTGTCGATCTCGCCGTGGGCGAACGGTCCCAGCTTCGCTTTTACCATTCGCCCCTGCGCATCGAACAACACGCTGTAGGGCAGCAGGCCTTGCGCGTTGCCGAGCTGCACGCTGGCATCGCGCGGGCCCGGTGTCTCGATCACGATCGGGTAGTCCACTGGCACCTGCTGCAGGAAACCGCGCACGTCGTCCGTGGTGTCCAGCGCCAGACCCAGCACCTGCACACCGTTGTCGCCCTGGGCACCGGCGAAGCGCGCCAGTTCGGGCATCTCTTCCACGCAGGGCGCACACCAGCTGGCCCAGACGTTGATCAGCAGCGGCCGGCCGGCAAAGCGATCGCGCAGGACCAATGGCTGTCCCGCCAGGTCCGGCAGTGTCAGCGCGGGCAACTGATCGCCCACCTGCAGCGTGGGCTTCATGGCCGTCGCCCTGGAAGCCGTCGCTGGCGCGGCAGGTGATGATGGGCCGGGGGCCAGGCGGTGCCCGGCCCACAGGCCGAGGCCGGCGGCCAGCACCGCTGTCCACAGCAGCGCTGGCCGTTGCCACTTCATCGTGCGGTGCGCAGCAGCGCTTCCTCGACCACCGCCTGGGTCAGCAGGGTCGGCAGCACGGTCGGCGGCGCGCCGGGGCCGTACACCACGTACAGCGGTACGCCCACCGCCTTGTGCTCTTCCAGGAACGTGGTGATCTGCGGGTCGACGTTGGTGTAGTCACCGCGCATGTACACCGCATTGGTGCGCTTGAGCAGTTCCTTGAACTCCGGCCGTGACAGCACCGCACGTTCGTTGGCCTTGCAGCTCACGCACCAGTCGGCGGTCATGTTGACGAACACCACGCGGTTGTCGGCGCGCAGGCGGTCCAGCAGCTGCGGCGAATACTCGACCACGTTGTCGCTGGCGGCCTGTGCGGCCCTCGCCGGCGGTGCCAGCTGGGTCACGCCCCAGGCCGGAACCAGTGCACCGATCGCCAGCAGCACGCCGAGCAGGGTCCCCGCACGCGAGCCGGTCCAGCGGTTGCGTTCAAACAGCCACAGGCCGAACGCAAACAGCAGCAGGCCACCCAGCACCAGCGCCATGCCGTCCACGCCGCGCTGCTTGCCCAGCACCCACAGCAGCCACAGCGCAGTGGCGTACATCGGGAAGGCCAGCACGTGCTTGAGCGTTTCCATCCACGGGCCGGGCTTGGGCAGGCGGCGTGCCAGCGCTGGCACGAAGCCGATCAGCAGGAACGGCAGCGCCAGGCCCAGGCCGAGGAACAGGAACACGGTCATCGCCTTCAGCGGCGGGGCAATGAAGGCGTAGGCGATCGCACCGCCCATGAACGGGCCGACGCAGGCACTGCCGACCACGCAGGCCAGCGCACCGGTGAAGAAGTCACCGGCCGGGCCGCTGCGGCTGGCCAGCGACTGGCCAAGGTTGCCGATGCCGCCGCCGAGGGTGAACACGCCGGACAGGCTCAGGCCCACCGCGAACATGATGTAGGCCAGTGCCGCCACCACGCCCGGGTGCTGCAACTGGAAGCCGATGCCGACGGCGTTGCCGATCGCGCGCAGGCTGACCATCAATGCGCCGATCACGGCGAACGCGACCAGCACGCCCAACGTGTACCAGAGCGCGTGGCTGCGGGCGCGCTGCGGGCTTTCGCCGCTCTGCGCCAGGCTCAGCACCTTCAGCGACAGGATCGGCAGCACGCAGGGCATCAGGTTCAGCACCAGTCCACCGGCCAGCGCCAGCAGCAGCACCCAGACGAACGAACGGTCCGGGTTCGGGGTGGTCGCCGGCGGACGCGTGCGAAGCGCATTGTCACCACGCGCGTCGGTGGCGAACGCGTTGCCTGCGCCCTGGCCGCCCGTGGCGGCGGGAGTGGCGTTGCCGTCGTTGGGTACGGTCGGCAGCAGGCGCAGCGGTACGCCATTGGCGGATTCACGCGGCGCACCGGCAGCGTGCAGCGCATTGACGGCTTCCTCGCGCACTGGCGCCTGGCCGGTGCCGGCGGTGAGCTTGCCGGCCGGAATCGACAGCTTCACCCGACGGGTCATCGGCGGGTAGCAGATACCATCGGTCTGGCAGCCCTGGAAGGTCACCACCAGGGTGCTGTCGACCGCATCAGTAACAGTGCGGCGCAGCGGCAGCGGCACTTCCACCTGGTTGAAGTACACCGAGACATCGCCGAAGTGCTCGTCGCGATGCGACTGCGCGGCCGGCCAGCGCGGCTTGTCGGCGAGCACGCCGGCGCTGCCTTCCAGCTTCAGCGAAGTGCGGTCGCGGTACAGGTAGTAGCCGGGTGCCGGGCTGAAGCGCAGCAGCAGGGTGTTGCCGTCGCTGGCGATGGCATCGAAGCCGAACGCCTGTTCCGACGGCAGCGGCAGCGCCTGGCTGTTGTTGGCCGCGCCCGGCAGGCGCAGGCCACCGCTGTTGCCGGCACCGGCCAGCGGGTTGTTGAACGGACTGGCGGCACCGGTACGCGCGGCAGGCACCGCGGCCGCCGCACCGGCACCCGGCAGGGTGACCTGCACCACGCGCTTCTGCGGCGGGTAGCAGACGCCGGCATCGGCGCAGCCCTGGTAGCGGACTTCCAGGCTGATGGTGCCGGCGGCGTCCGTCGGCGTGCCGGGCAGGGTGGCCTGCAGGCGCTCCCGATAGGTTTCGACCTCGCCGAAGAAATCATCGTGGTGCCTGTCACCCTTGGGCATCTGCAGCGTGCCGGCATTGAATGCCGGATCCGCCTTGACGCTGGTGCGGTGGCGATACAGGTAGTAGCCCGGTGCGATCTTGAACTGCAGTTGCACCTGGCCCCGTTCGGGGGCCGTGGCGGTCAGCGCGAACGCCTGGTCCACCGGCAGCAGGTCCTTCTCATCCAGGGCCAAGGCGGGCAGCGAGAGCCACAACAGGGCGCACAAGGCAGCGCCACGCGCAAACAGAGTCTTCAATCAGTGTCCTCCCGGGTCTGTGCCCGGATCCAGTCCAGATACGCCGGCAGGCCGGCCCGGGTTTCGACCGCGATGCACTCCGGGAGTTCATACGGATGCAGTTCGACGATCCGGGCGATTGCGTCATCGATGCGGCTCGCGGTGGTCTTTACCAGCAGCTGCAGCTCGGCATCGGTGGTCACCTCGCCCTGCCAGCGGTAGGTGGACTGCGCGCCATCAAGGCGGGTCACGCACGCGGCCAGGCGCTCGCCGACCAGCGCGTGCGCAATGCGCTCTGCACTGGCCCGGTCCGGGCAGGTGGTCAACAGCAGCAGGACGGGATCGACGATCGGCATGACCGCCGAGTATAGGGCCGCCGCCGGGTCAGGGCCCGGCGGCGGCAGTGGACCGCTGCGTTGCGCGGTCAGTTGGCCAGCTGGCAGGTGGCTGGCTTGGCCGAGGTGAACAGGGCCGGGGTCGCCCACTCGGGGTGGTCGATGAACGGGTTGCGATTGCCCTGGAAGCTGTAGACCACGTCATTGCGGGCACGCTCGGCATCATCCGGCGGATCGGACAGGTGCCAGTCGATCAGCGTCGACAGCAGGCCCATGTAGGCCGGCGAACTGCTGGTCTTGACGATCTTGCTGCGGTCGTCGGTCAGCTCCAGGTCCGGCTCGGACTGACCGGTGGCCGCATCCTTGCCGCCCTCATAGCGGATCGCCATGTACATCACCGCACGCGCCATGTCGCCCTTGCGCTTGCCCCACACCTCGAAGGTGCCGGTGTTGCCGTCCGGCGTGCGCACCCAGTTGGAATTGCCCGGGTAGCCACCGCTGCCGCCGCCCTGCCCATTGTTGGCTTCGGTGGCACGCTCGCCGCAGCTGGCATCGCACTTGGCGAACGGCTTGTTGCCACGGTCGGCGTTCCACTGCGCGTCGGTCAGGTACAGCATGTGGGTGTCGGTGTACGGCGCGTAGGGCAGGCCCTTGTCACCGGTGGTGGTGGCAAAGCCCAGCGAGTTCGGCCAAGTGTGCTCGCGGTTGTAGGTCAGGCCGCTGCCGGTGCCCGCACGATCACTGACCTTGGCGTAGCTGCGGTTGCGGTACGCATCGAGGATGCGGTTCGGGTTGTTCGGATCCTCGTCGGCGATTTCCAGGATGGTCCAGGTGCTGGTGCCCGAGCCGCTGTACGGGTAGGCGGTATGGCCCTTGATGGTGGCGTGCAGCGAGCAGCGCAGCTGGCTGGGGCTGCTGGTGTTGACCCTGGAGTAGTAGCCGGCCGGCACGCCCGGGTTGCCCGGGTCCGGATTGCCGCCGGTGCTGGCCACGGTGAAGGCGATGCGGCTGTCGGCGGCCGGATGCGCGCCCTGCAGGTCGGTGATGCGCGCAGCGCGGATGTCGAAGCGGCAGGCTTCACCGGCCACCAGCGCGGTGTTGGTGGACAGCTTCACGCTGCGGCCGCTGGCCGGGAAGGTCAGCGGCACGGTGCCGGAGGTGCCGCAGCTCAGGGCGAAGGCGCCACTGGCCAGGTTCACCGTCTCGCTGAACACCACTTCCAGGTCGGCGGCAGCCGGGAAGGTGCTGCTGCCCTGCGCCGGGGTGGTGGTGGAGACTGACGGCGGCGTGTTAGGGCCTGGCGTGCCGCCGCCGCTGAAGGTCTGGCCGTTGTTGCAGCTGCCGAACGTCTGGCCGGCCGATTCGGCCCAGGTGAAGTGGGCGTACTGGCTGCCGCTGCCGGTCAGCTGCAGCGAGGTGCCCGGCGCGGTGCTGTTGCTTTCGGCCACCGGGATGTTCTGGCTGGTCATGCCCGCGGCAGGGCCACCGGAGGCGGTGATGGCGCCCTCGTAGCTGAGGAACTGGACCACCTTGCCGCTGGCATCGACCAGGGCGATGCCGTCGTTCGGACCATTCTGGAGGCCGTTGGTCGGATAGTTGACCACGGCGATGGTGGCGCTGCCGCAGCCGGCGGCGGTGCCGGCCGGGACCGGATTGTTGGCGTAGACGGTGGCGGCCGACGGGTTGCTGCCGTTGTAGAGGTACAGGCGGTAGCCGGACAGGTCCTCACCGGCAGTGGCTACGACCTCGATCGCTTCGCCGACGTCACCGGCGGCGGTGCTGTCGTCGTAGTGCAGTTCATTGATGAAGACCTCGGCCTGGACCGGCGCAGCGGCCAGCGCCAGCAGGCAGGCGGCGGCAAGCGGGGACAGCAATCGCATCGACTACTCCTTGTGATTGGGAATGCCTGACCGAGCCTAAGGCCGATCCAGTGACACTTTGTCGTAAATGAACGTCAGATATCTGACAGTGCGACGCTTGTCACCGAAATTGATCTGGACCGACGCCCTGGCCGAGGCGCGCGGGCGAAAAAATTTTTTCATTCCGCCCTTGAAAGGGGGCGGCAGGGCTCCATCTCTGCCCTGCTCCCGACGTTGTCGGGTTTCTTCACGTGCGGTTCTGGCACTCGCCTGGGGTGAGTGCTAACATCGCCGGACTTTTTTAGACCAATCAATCACTTAAGAGGTCTCCTATGAGCATCAAGCCGCTGCACGACCGCGTTGTGGTCAAGCCGATCGAAGCCGACGAAATCTCCGCCGGTGGCATCGTCATCCCCGACTCGGCCAAGGAAAAGTCCACCAAGGGTGAGGTCGTGGCCGTCGGCCCGGGCAAGCCGCTGGACAACGGCAACGTGCGCGCGCCGTCGCTGAAGGTCGGCGACAAGGTCATCTACGGCCAGTACGCCGGCAGCTCGTACAAGAGCGAAGGCGTCGAATACAAGGTCCTGCGCGAAGACGACGTGCTCGCCGTCATCGGCTGAGCTTCGGCGCGACCTGTTTCAACCTGATCCCAAACTCCCAGCCGCCGGGCCTCGTCCGGCGCTACCAATGAGGTAAATGCAATGGCTGCCAAGGATATTCGTTTCGGTGAAGACGCCCGTTCGCGCATGGTGCGCGGCGTCAATGTTCTCGCCAATGCCGTCAAGGCCACCCTGGGCCCGAAGGGCCGCAACGTCGTGCTGGAAAAGAGCTTCGGCGCCCCGACCATCACCAAGGACGGCGTCTCCGTCGCCAAGGAAATCGAACTGGCTGACAAGTTCGAGAACATGGGCGCGCAGATGGTGAAGGAAGTCGCGTCGCGCACCAACGACGATGCCGGCGACGGCACCACCACCGCCACCGTGCTGGCCCAGGCCCTGATCCGCGAAGGCGCCAAGGCCGTTGCCGCCGGCATGAATCCGATGGACCTCAAGCGCGGTATCGACAAGGCCGTTTCGGCTGCCGTCGCCGAGCTGAAGAACATCTCCAAGCCGACCGCCGACGACAAGGCGATTGCCCAGGTCGGTACCATCTCGGCCAACTCGGATGAGTCGATCGGCCAGATCATCGCTGACGCGATGAAGGAAGTCGGCAAGGAAGGCGTCATCACCGTTGAAGAAGGCTCGGGCCTGGACAACGAGCTGGACGTGGTCAAGGGCATGCAGTTCGACCGCGGCTACCTGTCGCCGTACTTCATCAACAACCAGCAGTCGCAGACCGCTGACCTGGATGACCCGTTCATCCTGCTGCACGACAAGAAGATCTCCAACGTCCGTGACCTGCTGCCGGTGCTGGAAGGCGTCGCCAAGGCCGGCAAGCCGCTGCTGATCGTGGCCGAGGAAGTTGAAGGCGAAGCGCTGGCGACCCTGGTGGTCAACACCATCCGTGGCATCGTCAAGGTCGTGGCCGTCAAGGCCCCGGGCTTCGGCGACCGTCGCAAGGCGATGCTGGAAGACATGGCCGTGCTGACCGGCGGCACCGTGATCTCCGAAGAAGTCGGCCTGTCGCTGGAAAAGGCCACCATCAAGGACCTGGGCCGCGCCAAGAAGGTGCAGGTCTCCAAGGAGAACACCACCATCATCGACGGCGTCGGCGACAAGGCCAACGTTGATGCACGCGTGGCGCAGATCAAGACCCAGATCCAGGACACCTCCTCGGATTACGATCGCGAGAAGCTGCAGGAACGCGTGGCCAAGCTGGCCGGCGGCGTTGCGGTGATCAAGGTCGGCGCCTCGACCGAAATCGAAATGAAGGAAAAGAAGGATCGCGTCGACGACGCCCTGCACGCCACCCGTGCAGCCGTTGAAGAAGGCGTGGTCCCGGGCGGCGGCGTTGCCCTGGTCCGCGCGATCACCGCGCTGGCCGGCCTGAAGGGTGCCAACGAAGACCAGAACCACGGCATCCAGATTGCCCTGCGTGCGATGGAAGCCCCGCTGCGCGAGATCGTGGCCAACGCTGGCGACGAGCCGTCGGTCATCATCAACAAGGTCAAGGAAGGCACCGGCAGCTTCGGCTACAACGCGGCCACCGGCGAGTTCGGCGACATGCTGCAGTTCGGCATCCTGGACCCGACCAAGGTGACCCGTTCGGCCCTGCAGAACGCGGCCTCGATCGCCGGCCTGATGATCACCACCGAAGCCATGGTTGCCGAAGCTCCGAAGAAGGACGAGCCGGCCATGGGCGGCGCTGGTGGCATGGGTGGCATGGGCGGCATGGGCGGCATGGACTTCTAAGTCCACGCCTCCGGCGGTCGTTGCCGGCCTCGGTCGGCACGCCTTCCCGATGTGATGTAAAGAAGAACCCCGCCGCAAGGCGGGGTTTTTCGTTGCCCGGTTGCCGTCGCCGCAGTGCATCGCTACGCTCGGTAACCATGCCTACCTCGTTCATCGTCGTTGACGACTTCCTTTCTCCCGCCGATGCGCAGGGGTTGCGCCAGGCGGCACTGGGCCTGGACTATCCCGTCCAGGAGGGCGCATTCCCCGGCCGCAATTCACAGCAGCGGCTGGAGTTGGAGGGACTGTCCGGTGCGGTCTCGCGACTGGTCAACGAACCGCTGCGGCCGGTCAACCCGCTGCAGTCGCACGGCAAGTTCCGCCTTACCCTCGCCGGCGACATCGGCCGCGCCAAGGTACACGCCGACCACTCGCACTGGTCGGGCATTCTCTACCTGAGTGCACCGGAGCACTGCGAGGGCGGCACCGAGTTCTTCCGCCATCGCCGTACCGGCACCGAGCGCATGGCCCTGGACGCGGCGGAGCTGGCCGCATTGGGCTACGCCAACGGCGGCGACATGCATCGCGACATCATCGAGCGCGACAGCAACGACGACAGCCAGTGGGAAATGACCATGCGCATTCCGATGCGCTTCAACCGGCTGGTGCTGCTGCGGCCCTGGTTCTGGCACACCGCCGGGCCAGCGTTCGGTGATCGACCGGAGAATGGCCGGCTGGTATACCTGATGTTCTTCGAGCAGGCGCGTTGAAGAGTGCCATCCACGCTTGGCGTGGATGCTCCTCTCCCAGCCGCGTTCGCCATGCAGGCGTCATCGCACCCTCATTCGACGAATGCCTTCGCCGCGCCATACTCCCACTGCCACGGCACGCCGGTATCGCCCAGTACGAATGCCACCAGTGCCGGGAACGCAGCTTCCGCCCGTACATCGTTGCCCAGAATCACCACGCAGCGTTTGTGCCGTTCGATGCACACCAGCGTGTTGCCGACCGCATCGTCGTGGCCGCCCTTGTAGAAACCTGCGCCCTGCGGGCCGCGGAACGTCACCACGCCCAAACCCGCGGCCAGATCCTTGCGTTGCTGCGCCACGGGCAGCTCCGGCTGCAGCGTGGGGAACTGGCTGGCGGTGGTGATCGGCAGCTGCGGCCGCACCAGTTCCCTGCGCATTGCAGGCGACAGCCCATCGCCGCGGACATAGCCGGCGGCGAAGCGCGCCATGTCGGCGATGGTGGTATCCATCGAACCGGCCGCACGCACGCGGCTGCGTTCATCGTGCGGCTCGGCCGTGCCTTCCGCTGTCCAGCCATCGGCCAGGTTGGCGGCGAAATCCTCACGCCACATCATGCTGGTGCGGACCATGCCGAAGCGGTCGAATACCTGCCGCTGCATCAATGCACCCACGTCCTGGCCCAGCCGTCCACGCTCGATCACGAACTGCAACAGGATCAGCCCTTCGCCGGAATACCCATAACGACTGCCCGGATCGAAGTGGAACTTCAGGCGGCCATCCGGTTCGAGAAAGCCGAAGTTGGCGAAGCCACTGGAATGGTTGAGCAGCAGGCGCGGGGTGAGCTGGCGCCAGCGCGCATCATCGGCCAGTACGCTGTAGTCGGCGTACTTCTTCGGCTCTGGCGGGTAGTCCGGCAGCGGCTTGTCCAGCGCCGTGGCGATGCTGGCGTCCAGCTCGATCCGCGCGTCCTGGGCAAGCTGTGCGACCAGGTGGCCGAACGCCATCTTGGTCAGCGAGGCGGCGTACATCACGGTATCGGTGCGCAGTGGCTCGCCTGCGGCGTTGCGTTCGCCGTAGGCGGCCACGTGTACCACCTTGCCGCCATCGATCACCGCCAGCGCCATCCCGCGCGCATGCGCCGCCTGCATCAGCCGCTGTGCTTCGGCATCGATGCGCGCGGGCGAGGGTAGCGGCGGCGCGGCCAGCACGGCCGGCGGGAGCAGCGTCAGCAACAGCAGGACAGCACGGCGCATGCGTGGAACTCCTGGCGGGACGTGGCGCGATGCTACGCCTGCCAGCTCCCGCCGTCATGCGCCGGATGTCAGCCGGGTCGGCGCAGGCAGATCCGCGCGGCACCCGCACCGATGTCCACCTGGCCACCGCGCATCGCGTCGGCACCGAGGATTAAGGCCGGTCGCGCCTCCAGGCCGATCGCCCTGAACACCGGCAGTTCGCTGATCCGGACCTCCATCGGCGGGTGCTGCCAGTTGCCGCCGGTCATGCCGGGCAGGGTGTACAGCCAGGTTGCCTGCGCACCGCCACCCAGCCCCTCGGTGCCCTCTTCACGTGCACGCACCCGAGCATCGCTGCCGTCGGTGCGCAGGCCCAGTGCGCGGGCTGCTTCGGCGTTGAGGACGGTCTGCGCGGCACCGGTGTCGACCACGGCGATGGCATCCACGCCGGGCGTACCCAAGGCAAGCGAGATGAAGCCGAACTGGCGCAGGCCGTCATCGCGGCCGGGCAGCGCATTGGGTTGGCAACCCGGCCCTTCCAGGTCCAAGCCGCCGGGTGTCCACAGCGCCAGTTGATTGCGGCCGAAGTCCCAACGAGTGTCCCAGCGCCCGGTCAGGTCGTTGCCGATCAAGCCGTCAATGGCCGGATCATCGCCCTTCGCCAGCGATGACAGGTCGACCTGCATGCCGCTGGCCTTCAATTGCCAGCTGCCCAGCTGCCACGCTGTGCTGCGCATGCGCTGCAACTGCGCCGCCTTCGCGCTCGCGCCCTGGGCCTGCGACACTGCCGCTTCCGCATCCTGCAAACCGTAGCGCCGCACTACGCGTGCATCGACCAGGGTTGCCCCGGCGGCACTGTCGACCACGAAGCGCAGCGGCTCTGAACGCCCGTCCAGCGAGACGGCCACTGCCGGATGACCGCCCTGCATCCACATCGGCAGGACGTGCTCGGCGGCATCGGAGGCGAGCGCCGGCAAGGGGATGGCGAACAGGGGCAGCAGGAACAGGCGCAAGGGGAGACTCCGCAGTGATCGTGGGCGGCCATTGGCGCGCAGCGGCGTATCACCGCGATATCGGCATTGATACCGTCCTGATACACAGGTGCGGGATACTGAGGCAATGAACACTCCCATCCGCGTCATCGTCGTCGATGACGATGCCAGCATTCGTGACGCCATCGCCGACCACCTGCTGCTGCACGGCTACCAGGTGCGTGTGGCGGCGGATGCAACAGCGCTGGACGTGTTGCTGCAGGTTGAACGTCCTGACCTGATCATCCTCGACTGGATGATGCCCGGTGAGGATGGCCTGTCGGTATGCCGCCGGCTGCAGGCGCGGGCGATCCCGATCCTGATGCTGTCGGCGATGGGGGCCGCGCCGGATCGCGTGATCGGCCTGGAGATGGGCGCGGACGACTACCTGGCCAAGCCGTTTGACCCGCGCGAGCTGTTGGCGCGGGTACGCGCGCTGCTGCGCAGGCAGGACAAGCTGCGCGCACAGGTGGTCAGCGAGCTGCGGTTTGATGGCTGGCGATTGCTGCCTGACCAGCGTCGCCTGTTCGCGCCGGATGGCGCCGAACTGGTGCTGAGCCGCGGTGAATTCTCTCTGCTGCTGGCACTGGCTGAACGTCCCGGGCGGGTGCTGGCGCGCGAACAGCTGCTGCAGTTGAGTCGCGGCGAAGCCAGCGACAGCGTGGACCGTGCCGTCGATCTTGCGATCAGCCGCCTGCGCCGCAAGCTCGGGCAGGCCGCGTCCGGCGCTGAAGCCCTTGTGCAGACACTGCGTGGCGAAGGGTACCGCTTCAACGCGGAGGTAGGGGTGTTGTGAGCAGCCGGTGGTCAACCACCCGCTGGATCGCGATGCTGGCCTTGGCCAGCCTGCTGCTGGCAACCCTGGTCAGCGTTGCGGTAGTGGGGTGGATGCCCCGGCCCGCGCCGCCACCGATGCGGCTGGACCATGCGATGCAGGTGCTGCGTGGGGAACAGGCGCCGGCGCCACTGGGATTGCATATGTCGACGCAGGACGCGCCACCCCGGGGCAGCGCCAGTGACTGGCTCACCCAGTTGGCGGCGCTGCAGATGGACCTGCCGGCCAGAAATGTACGCCTGGTGTGGACGGGGCAGGGCAGGGCGCCCGATGTGCAGGTCATCGAGGGTGGCGCGGTACTGGACGCCTCCGCTCGTGCTGGCGTGCTGAAATCGCAGGCCGCGTTGCTGACCGCCATGCAGTGGCCGCCGTTCGAACTGGGGATGCGGCAAGCCGATGGCCGATGGCGGGTGGTCGGCAGCGACCACAGTGACCTGGCGGCCTGGCGCCGCCAGGTGATGCTCGCCCTGCTGGGCGGTGCGATCCTGCTGGCCCCTCTGGCGGCGTGGGCGTCGATCCGGTTGGGGCGCCCGCTGCGACGCCTGGCTGAAGCCAGCGCACGGGTCGACCTGCAGGCCGAAACGCCATTGCCTGATGACGGTCCACGCGAAGTGCAGGTACTGGCCACAGCGATCAGCACCGGTCGCGAACGTCTGCGCGCCCAGGCACGGGACATGACGCATATGCTGGCGGCCGTGGCGCATGACCTGCGCACGCCCTTGACCGGCCTGCGCCTGCGCGCGGAGTTCGCTCCCGCGCCACAGGCCGCCAGGATGGTGGCAGACATCGAGCGCATGGATACGATGATCGAGCAGGTGCTCGACTACGCACGCGGTGAGCTGCAGCCGTTGCAGATGCGGATGCTGGATCTTTCAGCGCTGCTGGAGGACTGCGTGCAGGCGGCGCTGCTGCGCGGGGTCGACATTTCCCTTCAGGGCCCGGATACGTTGCCGTGGCATGGCGATGCGCTGCTGCTCCGGCGCGCGGTCGACAATCTCATCGACAACGCCGAGCGCTACGCGGGCGCCGTGGAGCTGTGGGTCGCCACGGCGGGTGATGGAGTGCAGCTGGACGTGATGGACCGCGGCCCTGGCATCGCCGAGATCGATCGCGCACGCCTGCTGCAACCGTTCCAGCGCAGCGAGGGCTCGCGTAGCCGCGCCACCGGGGGCGCCGGACTTGGACTGGCCGTGGCTGCCAACGTGGCGAAGCGCCACGCGGGCGAACTTCAGCTGTTGCACCGCGAGGGCGGGGGGCTGATCGCGCGGCTGCTGCTGGGACGCACTTCCTGAGTCAACTCCGATTTGCTTCCACTGGCCACCCCTCCATATGATTAGGCGCCTAATCATGAAGTGAGGAAAGGATGATCGAAGCCAAGCATCAGGCGTTGCTGGAGGAAGCGCAGCGGCGCGGCCACGCCAACATCGCGCAGCTGCGCCTGTGCTTCCAGCTGCTCTCGTTGTCCTCGTCGATCGATCGCGACTGCGCTGCACGGTTGGCACCGCACGGGCTCAGCGAGGGTCGCTTCATCGTGCTGTTCCTGCTGCACGGGGCCGGCGGCGCACTGGCGCCGCACGCGCTGGCCGAGCGCGCTGGCGTGACCCGGGCCACCATCAGCGGCCTGCTCGATGGCCTGCAGCGCGAAGGCCTGCTGCAGCGTCGCAGCGATGACGAGGATGGCCGTCGTCTGCAGATCGTGTTGACCGCACCGGGCAAGCGTTTGGCCGAGTCGCTGTTCGAGCGGCACACTCAATGGATCAGCGGCCTGTTCAACGGCCTGGATGCTGATGAACGGCAGCAGCTGTCACAACTGCTGCACAAGGTCTGGCAGCACACGGACACCGGGCGGGAAGCCGCCGCATGAGCACGCCCATTCCCGCGGAACGGCTGCGTGCACTCAACAGCGGTGGTGCCGCTGCCACGCATCTGGCCGAATGCCTGGCAGTGGATTTCGCCGCGCTGTTGCAGGGGGTGGCACCTGTGCTCGAGCCGGAAGCGCTGCAACGTATGCGCGACGCCTCCGGCAAGGGCATCACCCAGCGCATGGCGCTGGCGGCGCGGTTGCTGCACGAAGCCGGCCAGGGTGATCCCGCGCACTGGCAGGCACACGCATCAGACACCGTGCGTGGCTGGGCCTGCTACCTGATTGGCAGCGATGCCGGCGCGGCGCTGCCGGCCAAGCTGCGGGCGATGCGTCCGCTGGCTGACGACCCGCACTTCGGCGTGCGCGAATGGGCATGGCTGGCGCTGCGCAGCGACATCGTTGCCGCACCGTTGCAGGCGCTTGAGTACCTGCAGGTGTGGACGCAGGAAGCATCGCCTTACCTGCGCCGCTTCGCCTGCGAAGCGCTGCGCCCACGAGGCGTGTGGTCCACGCATATCGCGCTGTTCAAGCAGCATCCAGAACTCGCGTTGCCGATGCTGGAAGCAATGGCCAACGACCCGGAGCGCTACGTGCAGGACTCGGTCGGGAACTGGCTCAACGATGCCGGCAAGACTCAACCGCAGTGGCTGCGTGAGCTGTGCGCACGATGGCAACAGCAGCACCCTGGCGATGCCAATGCCTACATCCGCAAACGCGCCATGCGCTCGTTGCGGTAGTGCCGGCCGCTGGCCGGCAACCTCATCAACCTCAAGGAAGGCCTTCCATGTCCTACACCCTCATCGAGCTCTACACCGCTCTGGCCACCTTGTAACAGCGCCTCCGGAGGCGCACGGCACATGCGTCTGTCACCCGGACGCGGTAAACAGGACATTGCCCATGTCCATCCGCAGGGAAGTTGATCATGCAGAGCACGCTCCAGGTAACGCTGTACGGCCCGCAGGGCGATACGCCGGCACTGCAGCTGCCGCAGATGGAAGGGCCCTCGGTGGCCATCCCGGAAGCGGTACTGCGCCGGCTGGTGTCCGATCTCTACACCACCCGTTCCCTGCTCAATCCCGAGCAGCTGGACGAGGCCCGGCAGGAGCTGGACCGCGTGCTGGAGCGCTGGGCCGACATCCACGAAGGCCTGCTGCTGGACGTGGAAGTGCATGGAAGATGAGCGACCTTGCACGGCGGCCACCGCGTGGGCTGCGCGGTCAGGCGCATCACTGAACCGCGCGCCCAGTTGCGGATGAAACATTTTGCACTGCGCAAAAGCTGTGCTATCAATAGATCCCATGAACGCAGCCGCCACCCGCTTTTACTGGTATTACTTTCCGAAGCCACTGGCGGAGGAAGGACTGCGCTCACCCTGAAGAAAGCTTCAGACGCATTCCCGAAAGCCGCCAGCGAACCTGGCGGCTTTTTTCATGCCGCCACGCTGGGGACCCCCAACGTTCCGGAGATCTCCTGCAATGCCCCCGCACACCGACGACCTGCGTATCCGCACCATCGAACCGCTGACACCGCCCGCCCAGCTGCTGGCGATGCTGCCCTGTGACGATGAGGCTTCCGACACCGTCAGCGCCTCGCGCGCGGCCCTGCACCAGATCCTGCACGGCCGTGACGACCGCCTGGCGGTGGTGGTGGGCCCGTGCTCGATCCACGACCCGAAGGCCGCCATCGAGTACGCCCAGCGCCTGAAGCCGCTGCGCGACGCGCTGGCTGGCGAGCTGGAAATCGTCATGCGCGTGTACTTCGAGAAGCCGCGCACCACGGTGGGCTGGAAGGGCCTGATCAACGACCCGGACCTGGACGGCAGCTTCAGGATCGACAAGGGCCTGCGCGTCGCCCGTGGCCTCCTGCGCGACATCAACAAGCTCGGCCTGCCGGCCGGTGTTGAATTCCTCGATGTGATCTCGCCGCAGTACATCGCCGACCTAGTGGCATGGGGCGCGATCGGCGCACGCACCACCGAAAGCCAGGTGCATCGCGAGCTGGCTTCGGGGCTGTCGTGCCCCGTCGGCTTCAAGAACGGCACCGATGGCAACGTGAAGATCGCCGCCGACGCGGTGGGTGCGGCATCCAACCCGCATCATTTCCTGTCGGTCACCAAGCAGGGTGGCACTGCCATCGTGTCGACCACCGGCAACCCGGATTGCCATGTGATCCTGCGCGGTGGCAAGCAACCGAACTACGACGCTGGCAGCGTGGCTGAGGCCTGCCAGGTGCTGGCCAAGGCCAAGCTGCCGGCGCGCCTGATGATCGATGCCAGCCATGCCAACAGCCTGAAGAACCCCGAGAACCAGCCGAAGGTGATCGACGACATCGCCGCTCAGATGGAAGACGGCGAACAGCGCATCGTGGGCGTGATGATCGAGAGCCATCTGGTCGGGGGCCGCCAGGAACTGGTGGAAGGCCAGCCGCTGGTCTACGGGCAGAGCATCACCGATGGCTGCATCGACTGGGACACCACCGTGACCGTGCTGGAGCGACTGGCTGCGGCCGTGCGTGCCCGTCGTGAAGTGAAGGTGTCCGAAGCGGCGTGAATGAAGCCGCCTGATGGCGGCACGTGTGTGGATGGCGGCCAGCGCCTGCGGGGGTGCGGCCGCGATCAGGGCCGGCCGGAGTTGGAGACCGGCCCATCTGCACCGGCGATGCGCCTGGCGCTGCGCATGAGCGACAGCGCCAGGTACATCGCCGGGGTGGTGCAGTCGATCCGCGCCCAGCATGGAACCCCAGGCGAACGCGAACCTCAATGCACTTCGTCGTGGTACACGAACTTCGGCATTTCCCAGCGGTAGTGGATCGCCATCAGGCGCAGCGCGAAGCCGCCGCCGAGGCAGCACAGGATCGCGGTGGCGTCGGCCACGCCCCACTGCAGCAGCAACAGATACGCCGCGCCGGTCAGCAGCGCGATGATCGCGTACAGCTCCTTCTGGAAGATCAGCGGCACCTCGTTGCAGAGGATGTCGCGCAGCACGCCGCCGAACGCCCCGGTCAGCATGCCGGCGATCAGCACGATCGGCATCGCATGGCCGGCTTCCCGCGCGATCGAGCAGCCGATCAGGGTGAAGGCGATCAGGCCCAGTCCGTCGAGTGCCAGGAAGGTGCGGCGGAAGTGGTGCATCCAGCGTGCCACCCAAGTGGCGATCAGCGCCGCGCATACGGTGAACCCCAGGTACTCGGGATGCTTCACCCAGCCCAGCGGGTAGTGGCCGAGCAGGATGTCGCGCAGTGATCCACCACCGAGGGCAGTGACACAGGCGATCATGACCACACCGAACAGGTCCATGCGGCGGCGGCCGGCAGACAGTGCACCGGTCATGGCTTCGGCGGAAATGGCAATCAGGTAGATGATGGACAGCAGCATGGAACAGGCTCCGGGCGCGGTGGGGCCGGCCATGCGCAACTGCCACCACTGCCTGCGCAATGACGGGATGACGATGACCGGTGCCGCTCCCGCTGTCCTTTTGCCTGAGAGTTCAGCGGCGTTGGCCGCGTGCCCCTTCGGCGGATCGTCCCGGGCATGCCCGGTGACCTCTCTCCAGCTCGGCGAGTCGAATGCATGGTTGGTGGGATTCCAGCCCACCGGCCTGAGCGATCATGGGAGCCTGCGCCTTCGGCGGGCGCCAGCGCGGCGCCTCTCTCCTGCATTCGGGCGCCAGTATATCCGCTGCAGTGCAGCACGGCATAATCCAGGCATGGCCCCTTCCGCCCGCCCGTGGTTCCTGTACCTGCTCGAATGCCGCGATGGCAGCTATTACGCCGGCATCAGCACCGACGTGGACGCGCGTTTCGCCGCCCACCAGGCCGGCAAGGGCGCGCGCTACACCCGGGCCCGGCCACCGCTGCGCGTGCTGGCCGTGCGCGAATACCCGGACCGGGCCGCCGCCTCACGCGCCGAGTGGCAACTCAAGCAGCAGCCCCGCGAACGCAAGCTGGCCTGGCTGCAGGCGCCGGTCCTGTAGATCCACGCCACGCGTGGATGGGCTACCCGGCCCATGCGATGATCGCCCCGCGCCCAGAGCTGGAGACCCGGATGTCCACGATCGCCCTGCTGTTCGCTCTTTCCGCAGCAACGAGCCCTGCCGCCGACCCGGCCACCCTCGCGGCCATCGAAGCCACCTGCCACGACTACGTCGACGGCCAGCTGGAGGCCGACCCGCAGCGCGTCGCCCGCTCCCTGCATCCGGACCTGGCCAAGCGCGCTGTGCTCGGCGATACACCCGACGAACGCCTGGGCCTGCGCCGGATGTCGAAGGAAGAACTGGTCTCGCTGACGAAGCAGGGCGCGTTGAAGACCCCGAAGGATCAATGGGATCGTCTCTGCACGGTGCTGGACGTGACCGGCAACGCGGCCTCGGTGCGGCTGGAGACCCCCTGGTTCGTCGATTACTTCCACATGGGGCGCTTCGACCAGCGCTGGGTCATCGTCAACGCGTTGTGGTATCCAAAGCCGAAGGCACAGTGAGCGATGCGTGCCGCCGGCAAAGCATGGATCTCCGTCGTCGTGCTGGTCGCCGGCATCGCGCTGCTGCCTGGCCTGCTGTACCTGCTCGGGCTGGCATTGGCAGGCGGTCGGCCGAAGCCGGCCGACCGTGCGCCCAGTGGTGTGGCTGCGTGTAGCAGCGAGCCACGGGCGGGATACCAGCCGATGAACCCCTGGCGCTTTACCGCCCAGTTCTTCGACAAGGACGCGATGAAGAAGGTGCCTGAAGTGGAGCGGGAGGCCTTCTGGATTGCCCGGCGCTACCTGTGGCGGCAACCGCAGCGCGGCATGCTGCGCTGGCATCTCAGCAGTACCGCACTGACGATCTGGATCACCCGGCATTGGAGTGCCGCGCAGATTGCCGACACCGCGAGGAAGGAGGACTTCTGCCGGACCTGGTCGAAACGGCGGGTGTCCGGTGGCCCGATGAACCAGTAGATCCACGCCATGCGTGGAGGGTGTTGACCGGGTCAGAGCCCTTTCCTGTGGAAAGGGATCCGACCCCGTTGCGTGCAGCCCTACCGCCTCGGCCGCCGGTCATCCTGATCATCACCGAAGATGATCCGCGCACTGCGCTGGTAGCTCCAGTACGCGACTGCCCAGTTCAGCAGCACCACGATGCGGTTGCGGAAGCCGATCAGGAAGAACACGTGCGCGGCCAGCCAGAACCACCAGGCCAGCACGCCGGAAAGCTGCAGCCGGCCCAGGTGCACGATCGCGGCCATGCGGCCGATGGTGGCCAGGTTGCCGTAGTCGGCGTACTTGAACGGGCCGGGCTCGGGCTTGCCGTGCAGGCGCGCGCGGATCACCTCGGCCACGTACTTGCCCATCTGCTTGGCGGCCGGTGCCACCCCGGGTACCGGCTTGCCGTCGGCTTGGCTCAGTGCGGCCAGGTCGCCGGCCACGAACAGCTCCGGGTGACCGGGCAGGGTCAGGTCCGGTTGCACCGGCACGCGTCCGGCGCGGTCCAGTGGCACGTCCAGCGTGCGCGCCAGCGGTGAAGCGGCCACGCCGGCGGCCCAGACCACGGTGCGCGCCGGTACGAACTGTTCGCCGAGCTTGAAGCCCTGGCTGTCGATGTCGCTCACCGGGGTACCGGTCAGCACTTCCACCCCCAGCTTTTCCAGTTGGCGGCGCGCCTTCAGCGAAAGCACATCCGGGAACGAGGACAGCACGCGGGGCCCAGCCTCGACCAGCCGCACCCTGGCGCTGGCCGGGTCGATGTGGCGGAATTCGTTGCGCAGCGTGTGGCGCGCGATCTCGGCCAGGGTGCCGGCCAGTTCGACACCGGTGGGACCACCACCGACGATGGCGAAACTCAGCCACGCCGCCTTCTTCGCCGGATCCGGTTCAGCCTCGGCGCGTTCGAACGCCAGCAGCAGCTTGCGGCGCAGCGCGATGGCATCGTCCAGCGTCTTCAGGCCGGGCGCATCATCGGCCCACTGATCGTTGCCGAAGTAGGCGTGGGTGGCGCCGGTGGCCAGCAGCAGGCTGTCGTAGTCCAGCGTGCTGCCATCGGCCATGCGGATCTGCCGCGCCTGCTTGTCGATGGCCACCACTTCGCCGAGGCGGACTTCCACATTGCGCTGGTGGCCGAGGATGTGGCGCAGCGGTGCGGCGATATCCGGCGCGGACAGGCCGGCGGTGGCCACCTGGTACAACAGCGGCTGGAACAGGTGATGGTTGCGGCGATCGACCAGGGTGATGCGTATGCGCTCGCGGGCCAGGGCACGGGTGGCCCAGAGACCGGCAAAACCGCCGCCGACAACGACCAGGTGGGGAACGCGTTCGCGACTCATCGACTCACTCCAGTGGGGGCATCGGGGGAAGCGCCTGGCATCTTCGCACGGCGGCCACCTGTCACGTCAGCGCCGGCCCGGATCGGCGATACTCGGGTTCAGGCAACGGCCCGTGAGGAGCCCATGAGCGAACCGGAAAAGCGCATCGCCCTGTTGATCGACGCTGACAATGCGCCGGCCTCGAAGATCGACGAGGTCCTGGCGGAAGTCGCCCGCTACGGCGTGGCCAACGTGCGCCGTGCCTACGGCAACTGGAAGAGCCCGCGACTGAAGGGGTGGGAAGCGGTGCTGCATGAGTATGCGATCCGCCCGATCCAGCAGTTCGCCTACAGCAAGGGCAAGAACGCTTCGGACATGGCGATGGTGATCGATGCCATGGATCTGCTGTACGCGCGCAACCTTGATGGCTTCGCCATCGTCTCCAGCGATGCGGACTTCACCCCGATGGTGATGCGCCTGCTGACCGATGGCGTGAAGGTATATGGCTTCGGCGAGAAGAAGACGCCCGAGCCATTCGTCAATGCGTGCTCGAAGTTCACCTACCTGGAGGCACTGGGCCAGACCCATGCCAGCGTGCCGGATGCCGAACAGGCGTCCAGCGAGCAGGCCTCGAACGAGCCGGTGGCCAACGACGATGCGCGTCCGCGCAAGAGCGGTGCGGAAATGCGCAGTGACACCCGGCTGGTGAAGATGCTGCGCCGTGCGGTGTCCGCGGCCGAGGGTGAGGATGGCTGGTCGCACCTCGGCCCGGTCGGCAGCCAGATCGGCAACCAGGCTTCGTTCGATCCGCGCAACTATGGCTACGGCAAGCTCAGCGACCTGCTGGCGGCGATCGGCCTGTTCGAGCTGAAGAAGGATGGCAAGTCCTCCTACGTGCGCGCGCTGCCAAAAAAGAACCGGTAGTGCCGGCAAAAGAACCGGTAGTGCCGGCCGCTGGCCGGCATGCTACAGACGCAAGATCCCGCATCCGGCACGCACACACCCGTAACGATCAGGCGTATCGTTGCCGCTCGCATTGCCAGCAAAGGAAACCCGCATGTTGAAGATCTGGGGCCGCCGCAATTCCAGCAACGTCCGCAAGGTGCTGTGGTGTGCTGAGGAAATCGGCCTGCCGTACGAATCCATCGAGGTCGGTGGCAGCCACGGCGGCACGCAGACGCCGGAGTACCAGGCGATGAATCCCAACGGCCTGGTGCCGGTGATCGAAGACCACGGCCTGCCGCTGTGGGAATCGAACGCCATCGTGCGCTACCTGAGCGCCCGCTACGCGCTGGGCACCCTGTACGCCGAGGACCCGATGGAACGCGCCCAGGCCGAGAAGTGGATGGACTGGAGCACTTCGCGGATGGCGCCGCTGTACAGCGACCTGGTCTGGGGCATCATGCGCACCGCGCCGGCCGACCGCGACGAAGCGCGGATCAATGCCGCCATCGTGCGCGCCGGTGACTACCTGGCGATGGCCGACGCCACCCTGGCCAGGCAGCCGTGGCTGTCGGGCGAGACGTTCGCGATGGGCGACATCCCGCTGGGCTCGCTGGTCTATGCCTGGTTCGAACTGCCGATCCAGCGACCGGAGCTTCCGCACCTGGCGGATTGGTATGCGCGCCTGCGCGAGCGGCCGGCCTACCAGCGCGGCGTGATGTCGCCGCTGACGTAAGCACTGCCCGGTACTGAAACGCAGCCGAGCACGGCTCGGCTCTAAGGTAGTGCCGAGCCATGCTCGGCAGTGCTCTACGGGATCAATACAGGTCCGTTGGATCCACATCCAGCGACCAGCGCACCTTGCGCGCTTCCGGCAGCGCATAAAGCTGCGGCACCAGCTGCGCGAGCACGCCATGCAAGGGTGGCCGCTGCGGCGCCGACAGCAGCAGCTGTGTGCGCTGGTAGCCCGCGCGCCGCGGCATCGGCGCTGGCATCGGGCCGTACGCCTCCACCACGTTCTGCTCGCCCAGCAGCTGCCGCGCAGCCAGCAGGAACGCATTGGCATGCTCCACCTGCTGCGCTTCGGCGCGCATCAACGCCAGGTGCGCGAACGGGGGGAACCCTGCGGCTTGCCGCTGGTTCAACTCGGCCTGCGCGAACGGGTGGTAGCCACCGCTCACCAGGGTTTCCAGCAGCGGGTGACCCGGGTGATGGGTCTGCAGCCAGACCTCGCCGGGGTCACGTGCACGCCCGGCGCGACCGGCCACCTGGATCAGCTGCTGCGCGAGTTTCTCACTGGCGCGGAAGTCAGCGGAGAACAGGCCTTCGTCGATGCCGACCACCACCACCAGGGTCAGCTTCGGCAGGTCGTGGCCCTTGGCCAGGATCTGCGTGCCGACCAGGATGCCGGGCTGGTCGCCCAGTTTCGCCAGCTGCTGTTCCAGCGCATCGCGGCGTGAGGTGGTGCCACGGTCGATGCGCACCACCGGGAAATCGGCGAAGGCGGCGGTGAGGTGTTCTTCCAGGCGTTCGGTGCCGATGCCCTGCGGCTGCAGCGCCAGGCTGCCGCAGGCCGGGCATGCCAACGGCGCCGGTTGGCGCGCGCCACAGTGGTGGCACTGCAGGCGTCGGCCGCCACCATGCACGGTCATCGGCGCATCGCAGCGCTGGCACGGCGCGGTCCAGCCGCAGTCGTGGCACAGCAGCACCGGTGCATAGCCGCGGCGGTTCTTGAACACCAGCACCTGCTGGCCACGCTGCAGGTGTTCGCCGATGCCGGCCAGCACATCGGCCGAGAGGCCATCGTGCAGCGGCCGCTTGCGTACATCGAGGATGCGCACGCGCGGTGGCCGTGCATCGCCGGCGCGCTGCTTCAGGCGCAGGTGCGTGTAGCGCCCGGCGTAGGCGTTATGCAGCGTTTCCAGCGAAGGGGTGGCACTGCCGAGCAGCACCGGAATGCCCAGTGCCTTGGCCCGGACCAGGGCGAAATCGCGCGCGTGGTAACGGATGCCGTCCTGTTGCTTGTAGCTGCCGTCGTGTTCCTCGTCGACGATCAGCAGGCCAGCCTGCGGCAATGGCGTGAACACCGCCGAGCGGGTGCCGACGATGACCCGTGCTTCGCCACGCGAGGCGGCCGCCCAGACGCGCGCGCGCTCGTTGTCGTTCAACCCCGAATGCAAGGCGTGCACGGCGATGCCCAGGCGGCCGCGGAAACGTGCCAGGGTCTGCGGGGTCAGGCCGATTTCCGGCACCAGTACCAGCGCCTGCCTGCCCTGCGCCAGGCAATGGATGATCGCCTGCAGGTAGACCTCGGTCTTGCCGCTGCCGGTCACGCCGTCCAGCAGGAACGGCTGAAAGCCGTCGGCAGCGTTGATCGCAGCCACCGCCCCGGCCTGGTCCGGGTTGAGCGTGGGGCCGGGCAGCGGCTGCGCATGCTGCGGTGCCACCGTCATCGCCACGCGCTCGGCCAGCGCGCGCTTGGCCAGGCTGCGTGCAGCGGTGCGCCAGTCGGCCATGCGTTCGCCGAGCACGTCCTCATCCACGATCGCTCCGGCCAGCAGCTCGGCCAGCTGCCGCGGACGGCTGCCGGCGCGCAGCTTTTCGCGCTGGGCGTGGCCTTCGGTGGTCAGCTGCCAACCCCAGTGATGTGTGTCGGGCAGGGCCTCGCCATGGCGCAGCGGTCCGGGCAGGGCGGTGCTCAGCACCTCACCCAGCGGCGCATGGGTGTAGCGCGCCAGCCACTGCAGGCTCTGCCAGAGTTCGCCCTGCAGCAGCGGCTGCCGGTCGCACCAGGCCAGCGCCTGGCGCAGTCCCTGGCCGTCGTCGGTCTGGCCGTGGCCAGCCACCACGCCGACCAGCTCGCGGTTGCCGAACGGCACCTTCAGGCGGCAGCCGACCGCGGCCGTGGGGCCATCGCCCTCCGGCGACAGGTAGTCGAACAGGCGCGGCAGGGGGACGGGCAGGGCGACCTGCAGGGTCGGAATGGGCGAAAGCATCGGGCCAGTGTAACGGGCCATGCGCGCGCGAATGGCAGGGGAGACGTGCCCGGGCGACGACCGCTGAATCATAAATGTCACCTAAATATCGGTGTCCATTGGAGATTCAGTCTTATCCACATGTTCTGTGGATAACGTTGTGCGTTACCGGTCGACGGCAACCCAGGAGGCCGATGGCGACGAGCTCACGCTTGTGTTGGTCAAAAAATCGCCACACTTGAAAGGCATTCAAAATCAACAACTTGAGTGTGAAACATTGCTGAAACAGAGTGAATTCAGCTGCATGCCGCAATTTCCCGCGCGGGGAGCGTGGTGCTGTGCACAACCTGCAGCACGAAGTGCCTGTGGGCGCAAGTCCTACGGGTGCCGATGGGCTGCCGCTATCATGCCGGCAGACCTTTGGAGTGACCGATGACGGCTGTGCCCGCCCCTGTTTCCTCGACCGCGGCCGGCGCGCTGTCGGCGTTCCTGCGTGGCGTCGAACGCCGCGCCCTGGTGGTGGCTGAACTGCAGTGCGGCGATGCCGCGCGTGCCGAGCAGACCCTGGTGGCAGTGATGCGCGCGTTTGCGGCGGTCGCCAGCGACCTGCCGATGGCGCAATGGCCGACCCGCTTCTGGACCCTGCTGGGCCAGCGCCAGGCGCTGCGCGAGCCGGCGGGCGGGCAGTGGGCGCCGTCGTTGGCCGCGTTGGGCGCGATGCCGCCACTTCCACGACTGGCGCTGCTGCTGCGGGTGGGCGGCAGCCTGGACGAGGGCATCGCCATGCGCGTGCTCGACCAGGACGAGGCCGGCTACCAGCACCTGCTGGCCGATGCCTGCCCGCGTGACGCCCAGGGCCGGCCCGATGCCGTGGCCTGGCGCCAGTTGGCCGAGCAGGTACAGGCGCGTGTCCGTGACCTGCCGGCCGCGCGCCTGCAGCAACTGCAGCAGCCGGCCGCACCCACCACCCACAATGAAGCACCGGCCTCCAGCTGGCGCGCACCGCAGCGGGACGAGCGTGCGGCCGCCAACGCCAAGCGCCGTCGGGCGAGTGCCAAGCCGCGCTGGCGCGGTCCGCTGATCCTGTTGGCGACCGTGGCGGTGCTGCTGGCCGCGGCGCTGGGTTGGCGCTACCTGCAGGGACATTCGTTCGGCAGCGATGCACCCTTGCCGGAGGGCGTGGTGGGCGAAGCCGGTCCGGTGACCGTGGAAGCCCTGCCACCGAGCAAGGTCGACGCCACACCGGACGCGGGCCAGGCGCAAGCCAATGATGACGCAGCGATGCTGGCAGACCGCGACTACCCGCTGGTCGCCGATGCCGACCTGTACGCGTGGATTGCCGCGGGCGGCCCGCTGCCGGTGGATGAATCGCAAGCCAAGCCGAGCCGGCCGGAGCCGGCCAGTGCCACGCTGGAAACGGCTGCCGCCGATGAATAAGTCCGTGCTCGCCAGCCTGCTGCTGGCCCTGCCGCTGTCGCTGTCCGCCGCACCGCAGCCGTTGAGTGTGCCGTTGCCGCCACCAGTTCCGGGCAGTTCGCCGGCCACGCCGGCGTCGGCCGCTGCAACAGCACCTGCGGAATTCGCCCAGCTGGATACGCAGCAGCAGCGACAGCGCCGTGCCGACTACGCCGCCTGGCGCGCATTGCCGGAAGCAGAGCGCGAGCGCATCCGTCAGGCGGCTGCGCGCTTCAATTCGCTGCCGGCCGATCAACAGCAGCGCATGCGGCAGCAATTCCAGGCGCAGGATCAGGCGTTCCGCGACGGATGGCGGCTGGGCCCGCAGCTGGGCCTGGAATTCCCCAAGCTGCACGGACTGTTCGGATTCGTGCCACCGGAGCAACGCGAGACCGCGCTGGCCGTGCTGCGCCAGCTCAACCCGGCGCAGCTGGCCCAGCTGGCCCTGGTCGCGCAGCGCACGCCGCCGCAGGAACGCGACACGGTACGCAGCGCCTTCCTCGCCGTGCCCGCCGCCGAGCGCGACAGCTGGCTGAAGCGCCAGGCCGGCCAGTAGAAAAGGGGACGGAGGGGATTAAGTCGCATCCGGCACTAACGGGCCTGATACGACTTAATCCCCTCCGTCCCCTTTTTTGTGTGGGGCGGCTGAAACCCAGCATTCACGCCATGTCATGGGAATGCAGGCGCCGCCCGCGTAAGATGAGCGCCCGCAACCCGGTGCCTGTGCCCTTCGCGCGCAACCGCAGTTCGCGTCAAGCACCTTATGTCTACTGCAACCTCCACGCCGCGCTTCAGCAAGGAAGTCGGCGCCACCGGTCTGCTCGCCCTGCCGCTCGTGCTGGGCCATGTGTCCACCGGTCTGATCTCCTTCGTCGACAACGTGATTGCCGGCCACCACGCTACGGCGACCCTTGCCGCAGTCACCATCGGTACGGCGCTGTTGTGGCTGCCGATGTTGATTCCGATCGGCACCCTGATCTCGCTCACCGCTTCGGTGTCGCAGCTGCACGGCGCCGGCCGCGAGCGCGAGATCGGCCCGCTGTTCCGCCAGGCACTGTGGCTGGCGCTGGGGCTGGGGCTGATCATGTTCACCTTCCTCACCGTGGTGCCGCCGCTGCTGCCGGCCTTCGGCATCGCGCCGGACATCGTGCCGGGGGCGACCGCGTTCCTGCATGCGGTGCGCTGGGGTGGCCCGGCGCTGACCCTGTACTTCTGCATGCGTTATCTCAGCGAGGGCATGCACTGGACGTTGCCGACCATGCTGCTCGGCTTCGGTGGCCTGCTGGTGCTGGCACCGATGGGCTACGTGCTGGCCAATGGCAAACTCGGCTTCCCGGAGTTGGGGGCCGAGGGCCTGGGCATCGCTTCGGCGGTGATGATGTGGCTGCAGGCAACCGCATTCGCCCTGTATCTGTGGCGGACCAAGCGCTTCGCCCATCTGCAGCTGTTCTCGCACTTCGAGGGACCGCGCTGGAAGGCGATCTGGGAGTTGCTGCGCACCGGCCTGCCGATCGGCATCACCGTGCTGATGGAAGGCGGCCTGTTCATCGTCACCGCCTTGCTGATCGGCCGGCTGGGCGCCAATGAAGCGGCGGCACACCAGATCGCGATCAACGTCGCGCAGCTGTGCTTCATGATCCCGATGGGCGTGGCCGAGGCCACCACCGTGCGCGTCGGCCATGCGGTCGGCCGTGGTGACGGCTTCGGCGTGCGGCGTGCGGCCTGGGCCGGCTACGCGATCATCATGGGCACGCAGACGTTGTCAGCGGCGGTGCTGCTGTTCGGCCACGATGCCATCGTCGGTGTGTACACCAACGACCTGGCAGTGGCCGGCCTGGCCTCGACCCTGCTGCTGTACGCGGCCACCTTCCAGTTCCCGGACGGCATCCAGGTGCTGTCGGCGGGCGCGCTGCGCGGCCTCAAGGACACCCGCGTGCCGATGTTCATCGCCATGTTCGCGTACTGGGGCCTGGGCATGCCGCTCGGCGCCGGGCTCGGCCTGGGGCTGGGCATGGGCCCGCAGGGCATGTGGATCGGCCTGATCGTCGGCCTGACTGCCGCTGCCATCCTGATGGGCTGGCGCCTGCGCCGCAGCAGCCAGCGCATCGGGCAGTCCGCGCTGTCCTGATCTTCGTGCCCGCCACGTTCACCCGTGACGGGCGATCCCCTGACTTGTGTCCGATGCTGCATCACGCGGCACCGGCTATGCTGGTACCACGGCAAGAAGCCATCCGGAGCGTTCCATGAATCAACCCGTGCCCCCGCTGCCCCCGGCGCGTCGCAACCCCGTCGCCAGTTTCTTCATCGGGCTGTGGGACGTCATGAACTTCACCCGCCGGTTGATCCTCAACCTGGTGTTCTTCGGCCTGCTGTTCCTGCTGCTGGTGATGTTCGTCATCGCCGCCGGCATGGGCGCCGGTGCCAGCAAGTCGCTGCAGGACCGCACCACCCTGGTGATCGCGCCGGAGGGCCGCCTGGTCGAGCAGTTCAGTGCCGATCCGGTCAGCCGCGCACTGGCCAAGGCAGTGGGTGACAACGGTGCCGAAGAGATCCAGCTGCGCGATCTGCTGCGGGTGATCGAGTCGGCCAAGGACGACAAGAAGATCGAGCGCGTGGTGCTGGAGCTGGACAAGCTGCAGCCGTCCGGCTTCGCTTCGCTGCGCGAAGTGGCCGCCGCGCTGCAGGATCTGCGTGCCTCCGGCAAGCAGCTGGTGGCCTACAGCGAGAGCATGGGCCAGTCGCAGTACCTGCTGGCCGCGCAGGCCGACGAGGTCTACCTGGACCCGATGGGTTCGGTCGTGCTCGAAGGCCTCGGCCGCTACCGCCAGTACTTCCGCACCGGCCTGCAGGACAAGCTGGGCGTGGACGTGCACCTGTTCAAGGTGGGCGAGTACAAGTCCGCGGCCGAACCGTACGTGCTCGACGCCGCGTCGCCGGCCTCCAAGGAAGCCGACCTGTTCTGGATGAACGATGTGTGGCAGCGCTATCTGGGCGACATCGCCAAGGCGCGCCGCCTGGATCCGGCGCAGCTGGCTGCCGGCATCGACACGCTGCCGGAAGGCATTGCCGCCGCCGGTGGCGACCTGGCCAAGTTCGCGCTGCAGCAGAAGCTGGTGACCGCGCTGAAGACCCGCGAGGAGTTCGAGGATCTGATGATCGAGCGCGGCGTGGCCGACGAAGACGCCGACGGTGGTTTCCGCAACGTCGACTTCGGGCGTTACCTGGCCCTGCTCGACGCGCGCCGCAACCCGGTGGACTCGCGTCCGCAGGTGGCCGTGGTGGTGGCTGCCGGCGAGATCAGCGGTGGCGACCTGCCGGCCGGCCGCATCGGCGGCGAGTCGACCTCAGCGCTGTTGCGCGCCGCGCGCGACGACGACAACGTGAAGGCCGTGGTGCTGCGCGTCGATTCGCCGGGCGGCGAGGTGTTCGCCTCCGAGCAGATCCGCCGTGAAGTGGTGGCGCTGCAGGCTGCCGGCAAGCCGGTGGTGGTGTCGATGGGCGACCTGGCTGCCTCCGGTGGCTACTGGATCAGCATGAATGCCGATCGCATCTACGCCGATCCGTCGACCATCACCGGTTCGATCGGCATCTTCGGCATGGTGCCGAACTTCAGCCGCGCGCTGGACAAGATCGGCGTGCACACCGATGGTGTCGGCACCACCCGTTTCGCCGGTGCATTCGATGTCACCCGCCCGATGGACCCGGCCGTGGGACAGGTCATCCAGTCGGTGATCAACAAGGGCTACGCCGACTTCACCGGCCGCGTCGCCGACGCCCGCAAGAAGCCGGTCGAGGCGGTGGACGAGGTGGCTCGCGGCCGCGTGTGGAGCGGTGCGCAGGCCAAGGAACGCGGCCTGGTCGATGCCTTCGGTGGCCTGAAGGATGCCGTGGCCGACGCTGCCAGCCGTGCCAAGCTGGGCAAGGCCGACGCTTATCGCGTGCGCTACATCGAGAAGGCGGCCACGCCGTTCGCACAGTTCGTCAGCGG
This sequence comes from Stenotrophomonas sp. YJH_SMC_81, assembly GCF_059370875.1. Taxonomy (NCBI): domain Bacteria; kingdom Pseudomonadati; phylum Pseudomonadota; class Gammaproteobacteria; order Lysobacterales; family Lysobacteraceae; genus Stenotrophomonas; species Stenotrophomonas sp. YJH_SMC_81. The sequence continues at coordinate 244,191 of NZ_JCAFUB010000002.1, forward strand.
TTTCGCCGGCAGCCGCGCCGGTGCCTGGATGCTGTCCGATTCGGGCATGGCGCGGATGATGCTGGCACGCACGATGCCGGAAGTGGACACGCAGCTGCGCTTCGTCGAGAACGCGGCCCGCGAGAAGGGCAATGGCGCACCGGTGAAGGCGCTTGCTTACTGCTTCTGCGGGTTCTGACGGAAGCCATCCACGCAGGGCGTGGAACTACTGGACAGCGAAACGTCCGGCCTTGGCCGGGCGTTCTCGTTCATGGGGTCTGATCCCTTGGCTTCGCAAAGGGCTCTGACCCCATAGGCCACTCGTCATCGCGCCGCGTCGGCCTCGGCCTTGCGCTCGCGTGCGGCGGCTTCATCCACGGCCTTCTGCGCGCCCTTGGCGCGGTCCAGCGGCTCCTGCATCGCATGCGACATCGCTTTGGGTACCGGTGGCTTCTCCGGGTTCGGCGTCGGCGGACGCTGGCAGGCCACCAGCTGCACGATGGCCAGCAGGGACAAGAACAGGATCAGGATGCGCATGGCGGTACTCCGCGGTGGGCGTTCGCGCAGTGTCGCATCTCCGGCAACGCCCTGCCGTGAGCGCGTATCCTTGCGGCATCGAAACACAGCGGGCGCGGCCCCGGAGGACACATGACCCAGCAACGGTGGCGCCTGGACGGCCAGACTGCCCTGATTACGGGCGCCAGCGCCGGCATCGGCCTGGCCATCGCGCACGAACTGGCCGGCCTCGGTGCCGACCTGATGATCGTGGGCCGTGACATCGATATGCTGGAGACGGCGCGCGACGAACTGCTGGACGTGTATCCGCAGCACCAGGTGCACGCGCTGGCTGCCGATGTCTCCGATGACGAGGACCGCCGGCAGATCCTGGACTGGGTGGAAGACCACAGCGATGGCCTGCACATCCTGGTCAACAACGCCGGTGGCAACGTCACCAAGGCGGCCACGGAGTATTCCGAGGACGAATGGCGCAAGATCTTCGAGACCAACCTGTTCTCGGCCTTCGAGCTGTCGCGCTACGCGCATCCGCTGTTGGCGCGGCATGCGTCGTCGTCCATCGTCAACGTCGGCAGCGTGTCCGGCCTGACCCACGTACGCAGTGGCGTGGTCTATGGCATGACCAAGGCCGCGATGCACCAGATGACGCGCAACCTGGCCGTCGAGTGGGCGGAGGATGGCATCCGGGTCAACGCGGTGGCGCCCTGGTACATCCGCACGCGGCGCACGTCCGGTCCGTTGTCGGACCCGGACTACTACGAGGAAGTCATCAATCGCACGCCGATGCGTCGTATCGGCGAGCCGGAGGAAGTGGCTGCCGCGGTAGGCTTCCTGTGCCTGCCGGCGGCCAGCTATGTCACCGGCGAGTGCATCGCCGTGGATGGTGGTTTCCTGCGCTACGGGTTCTGATCTTCCAGCGGATAGTGCCGGCCGCTGGCCGGCAACTGGAACCATTTTTGAAGATCCTGCGATTGCCGGCCAGCGGCCGGCACTACCGCATGGCAGTCACCCCGGTACCGGGCAGTTGCTGGCCTCCAGCACGCCCTGCAACCGTTCGCGTTCGCCCCGGGCCTTGTCGCGGTTCTCCGGCGAGGCGAACCGCTCGCGGCCACGTGCGTCGCGGAAGCGTTGCTGCCAGCTGCTGCAGCGCTGCGCGTCCGGCAGTTCCTCGCAGCGGTCGCGCACCACTTCGCAGCCTGCAGCGTTGACCGGTGTGGCGCCGCCCAGGCCCTGCACGGTCATCAGTTCGCAGCGGCCGGGGGCAGCCTCGTATTCGTGCAGGTAGCCACCGCCCTGGCTGTCGGTGCACTGGAAGATGGGCGGCAGCGGCGGCTTCGGCGGCGCATTGCTGTCCGGCGCGGCATCGGCCTGGCGTGGCAGCGATGCACTGTCGAGTATCAGATCGCCGCCTTCGCGTTCGACCATGCCGGCTTCCATGATCGTGCGTCCTTCGCCGGGGCGGCGGGGGCTGGGCGCGGAAGCCGGCGGCATACCCGCCGCCGCCGGTTCGGGTGGCGACGGCACAGGGGCCGGCGTGGGCGACGCACTGGCAGCGGCCGGAATCCGCACCACCTGCTGCTTGCTGCCGCCAGGGCAGGGCGTACGTTGCAGGGTGGGCACATCGCTGTTGCTGGAGGTGCAGCGGTAGATCACCCCGTCGTCGGCCACTGCGTTGCCGGCGAACAGGCCCAGGGCCAGCCAGATCAGGTTCTTCATGCGCACAGCGTACATGCCACGGCAGGTGCTGCGCTCAGCGTTCGCAGTCGCGCGACAGGCGCGCGTCGATGCCACGCTGTTCGTTGCTGATGGCGGTGCGTTCACTCTGCAGCGCGCTGTTGTAGCGGCGGTCCAGTTCCCAGCGGCGGTCGCGCAGGCGCGCGCAGACTTCCTGTGGCGGCAGCGCGTGGCAGCTGTCGCGGACCAGCACGCTGCCGGCCGGAACCTGTACACCGACACCTACCGCTGGCGGCCGGTAGCCGGTTCCTTCACCGATGGGGGGGGCGACCGGCGTGCCGAAGGCGGGGCGTGGGCCGGGATGGACCGGGCCGTGGTGCCCATGCGGGAGCCAGACGCTGGTCCACAACGGCACCCAGCGCGGATTGCCCTCGTTGTTGTCGCTGGTGTAGCGGCGACCGTCGTCGCTTACGCACTCGTACAACGGTTGTGGTGGCTGGAGGTAGACGTGGCGGACCTCACGATCACGCATCACCGGAACCTCGTCCGGCCGGGCGGGTGCCGCGTCGCTGCGCACCACCCGGGGGGCCGGGTCGCGCGGGCGCTGCAGGTCACGCACTTCCTGCCGGCCACTGCTGCATGGCTTGTCCTGCAGGGCCACGGCGCCGTTGCTGGCGACACAGCGGTACACGCGCACGTCCTCGGCGGCGGGTGCGGTCCATGGCAGCAACAGGCACAGGCCCAGGGCGGTGCGCAGCAGGTTCATGGCGGCAGGGTGCGTGATTGTCCGCGGCAGTGCAATCGTCGGTTCAGGAGCGCAGCACGTTGCCGCTTAGCGCGTCGCGGATCGGGGTTGGCTGGGCCAGGCCGCCGGTCTCGCCGTCGAGGAGGCCATCGAGCAGGCGCAGCAGGCGCGGATCGAGCTCGGCACGGCTGCGGGCCGGTGGTTCACCGGCCAGGTTGGCGCTGGTGGAGACCAGCGGGCCACCCCAGGCGCGGCACAGGGCGGCGACCAGCGGGTGGGCGCTGATGCGCACCGCGATACCGCTGTGTTCGCCGGTGACCCAGGGCTGCGCGTGCGGACCAGCCGGCAGGATCCAGGTGTTGGCGCCCGGCCAGCTGGCCAGCACCGCGCGCTGGCGGGCGTCGGGCAATGCCTGCAGGCGGACCCAGCCCTCCAGCTGCGACAGTTCGGCGGCGACCAGGATCATGCCCTTTTCGATCGGGCGCTGCTTCAGCCGCAGCACCGCGTGCACCGCGGCTTCATGTGACGGATCGCAGCCCAGGCCCCAGACCGCTTCGGTCGGATAGGCAATCACGCCACCGGCGCGGAGCGTGGCGACAGCAGAGTTCAGGGTGAGTTCTTTCATGACGGCGACCGGCCCGGCGTGGGCCTCCATTATCCCCCCGCTGCGTGCAGAAGGGGTGGAACGCGCCCGCTCGGTAGTGCCGGCCGCTGGCCGGCATCCGAGGCTTCCAGGTGTTGCCGGCCAGCGGCCGGCACTACCCCTCATCCGCGCATCGCGTGGATCTACTTCTTTGCAGCGGTCTTCTTGACAGCCTTCTTCGCCGGTGCCTTCTTTGCGGCAGCTTTCTTCACCGCCTTCTTGGCCGGCACTTTCCTGGCCGTGGCCTTCTTCGGCGCTGCTTCCTTCTTCACTGCAGCCTTCTTGGCCGGCGCCTTCTTCGCGGCGGCTTTCTTGGCGCCGAAGCCCTTGCGCACCGGCTTGCCGGTTTCTTCCATCAGCTGTTGCACTTCGGCCAGGGTCAGCGATGACGGCTCGCGATCCTTGGGGATCTTGCCGTTCATCTTTCCATCGCTGATGTACGGGCCGAAGCGGCCGTTCAGCACCTGGATGTCGCTGCCCTCGAACTCCTTGATGATCCGGTTGCGCGCGATCTCTTCCTTCTCTTCGATCAGGAATACGGCGCGGGCCAGGTCGATGGTGTACGGGTCATCTTCCTTCTTCAGCGAGGCGTAGGTGCTGCCGCGCTTGGCGAACGGGCCGAAGCGGCCGATGCCGACGCTGACCGGCTCACCATTGTCCTCGCCCAGCGCGCGCGGCATCAGGAACAGTTCCAGCGCGTCTTCCAACGAGATGGTGTGCATCGACTGGCCGGGGCGCAATGAGGCGAACTTCGGCTTTTCCTCGGCGTCCTCGGCGGTGCTGCCGATGGCAGCATACGGCCCGAAACGACCCAGCCGCACGCTGACCGGCTTGCCGGTCTTGGGGTCGGTGCCGAGCTCGCGCGCACCACTGGCCTCGGCGCGGTCGACCGATTCCTTCTTGTCTTCGACCAGTTCCTTGAACGGCTCCCAGAAACGGGCCATCAGCGGGATCCATTCTTCCTCACCGCGCGAGACGGCATCGAGCTCGTCCTCAAGCCTGGCGGTGAAGTCGTAATCCACGTACTGGGTGAAGTGGCTGGACAGGAACTTGGACACCGCGCGGCCCACGTCGGACGGGCGGAAGCTGCGGCCTTCCATTTCCACATACTTGCGGAACAGCAGGGTCTGGATGATCGAGGCGTAGGTCGAGGGACGGCCGATGCCGTACTCTTCCAGCGCCTTCACCAGCGCCGCTTCGGTGTAGCGCGGCGGTGGCTGGGTGAAATGCTGTTCGGCCAGGATGCGTTCCAGCGGGATGCGGTCGCCCGGCTTCATCGCGGGCAGCTTGCGGCCCTCATCTTCGTCCTCGGCGCTCTTGTTGTCCTTGCCTTCCTCGTACACGGCCAGGAAGCCGGGCACGACCACGGTGGTGCCGCTGGCGCGGAACACGTGTTCGCTGCCGGCCGACAGGTCGACGCTGACGGTGTTGAGCGTGGCCGGGATCATCTGGCAGGCCACCGCACGCTTCCAGATCAGCTCGTACAGGCGCCGCTCGTCGTCGGTAAGGAAGCGGGCGACCTGCGACGGCGTGCGCAGGGCCGAGGTCGGGCGCACCGCTTCGTGCGCTTCCTGGGCGTTCTTCGACTTGGTCTGGTAGGTGTTGGGCTGGTCCGGCAGCGAGGCGATGCCGTAGTCGCGGGCGATCACGTCGCGGATTTCCGCCAGCGCGTCCTGCGACAGGTTCACCGAGTCGGTACGCATGTACGAAATCAGGCCGACGGTGCCTTCGTCGCCGATGGCCACGCCCTCATACAGCTTCTGCGCCACCTGCATGGTCTTGCGGGTGGTGAAGCCGAGCTTGCGCGAGGCTTCCTGCTGCAGGGTGGAGGTGGTGAACGGCGGCGCCGGGCGGCGCTTGCGCTCCTTGCTGGCCACGTCGGTGACGTGCAGCGAACCCTGCGCGGCCTGCTGGATGCGCATGCGCGCCGCTTCAGCGGTGTCGCCATCGGTGACGGTGAACTGCTCGAACTTCTGCCCGTCCAGCTTGACCAGCTTGGCATTGAAGTGCTGGGACGGGTGCGCGCACTCGGCAGCGATCGACCAGTACTCGCGGGCGATGAAGGCTTCGATCTCTTCCTCGCGCTCGACGATCATGCGCAGCGCCGGGCTCTGCACGCGGCCGGCGGACAGGCCGCGCTGCACCTTGCGCCAGAGCACCGGCGACAGGTTGAAGCCGACCAGGTAGTCCAGCGCGCGGCGGGCCTGCTGGGCGTCGACGAGGTCGCTGGCGATCGCGCGCGGCTGGCTGATCGCTTCCTTGATGGCGCGCGGGGTGATCTCGGTGAACACCACGCGCTGCATCGGCTTGTCCTTGACCAGCCCGCGTTCCTTCAGGATCTCGGCGATATGCCAGCTGATCGCTTCACCCTCGCGATCCGGGTCGGTTGCCAGCAGGATGTCGTCGGCGCCCTTGGCGGCCTTCGCGATCGCATCGACATGCTTCTCGTTCTTGTCGATCACGTCGTAGTGCATGGCGAACCCGTTGTCCGGGTCGACCGCGCCTTCCTTCGGAATCAGGTCACGCACATGCCCATACGAGGCCAGGACGGTGTAGTCCTTGCCGAGGTATTTGTTGATCGTCTTGGCCTTGGCCGGCGATTCGACGATGAGCAGGTGCTTGGGCATGGCAGCAGTGTCTGTGGGGCGAGCCGCAGGGAAGGGGCCGCTAGGGTGGAGCAAACGGCCGCATTAGTGAAGCGGCCACGGACAAATCAATACGCTGAACGCCCGGTAGTGTGCCGGGCGTTCAGGTTTCACCTTATTAGAGGAATCACGCCCGGCCAGCCCCTGTCAAGCAGCCAGACGTGAGGATGGCCGTTCATGAGGCCATCTTGGCGATGAAGCCGACCGCAGCCACCAGCAGCACCAGGCCCGCGACCGTCAGCAGGCCGGTCAGTACCAGGATCACGATGGTGACCGTACCCAGCTCATGGCGCTGCAGCTGCGGCTGGTCGGTGTAGGCCCAGCGGTCGACCACCAGGGTGTCGCAGATCATGTCGTGCAGGCCCTGCTTGCGCTCGGTGAAGGCGGCCATCAGGAAGCCGATGCCCAGGGTGAAGCTGCTCAGCAGCATGGCCCAGTAGCGACCGAAGGCGCGGCCACGGGTCAGGCGGTCACCGTTGCTGCGCACGACCTTGATGCCGACCGCCATCTTGCCCAGCGTGGCGCCGCCCTGCGAGGAATGGAACCAGGTGTAGTAGGCCACGCCGATGGCCATGTTGATCAGCGCGCTGGCCAGCTGCGCGACGATTTCGATGGAGGTTTCGCCACTGCCCACCGCGCCCATGCTGGCGCCAAGCACCACGCCGATGATGGCGCCGATGATGCCGCCCGGCACGGCCAGCACGAAGTAGTCGATCATGTAGGCCGCGACGCGCTTCCAGAAGCCGGCGTAGACCACCTCGCCGCCGATCACCGGCCGCGCGCCACCGGCAGCGGCGGCGGCCGGGGCGTTGTAGGGCGAGCTGCTGAGCGCGCCCGTGCCAGGCAGCGGCGCAGTGCCGTTGTCGATGGCGGCGTAGTCGCTGCGCAGGTCGAAGCCGCCACTGGCAGTGGCGGTGCTGGCGTCGGCCAGCGTCTGCAGGCCCAGTTCATCGACCACCTGGCGCAGTGCAGCCCACTGGGCCATGCCTTCGCGCCAGACCAGGGTGTCCAGGTTCAGTTCGCCGCGCTGGAAGCGCTGGCGGATCTCCTGGACCGACAGCGGGCCCTGGCGTTGCTGTCCTACGGCGTAGTACCACTCAGTCATTGCATGTTCCCTGTTGGATCGTCCTTGGAGGTGCTGCCGTGCGCGTGGCTCAGCCGCGGCACGACGTCGGCAGGTACTTGTCGTCGCTTTCACCGCTGCATTCCCAGCGGCCGCTGTCGCGATCATATTCCAGCCACAGCAGGTCGCCATCGAGGCTCTTGCCGGGCACGGCCAGCGTTGCTTCGATGCCACAGTGACCGTTGTTGAAGCGGCCGATGTTCACCGCCGACAGGCCGGCCTGGGTGAAGTCACCCGGGGCCGGGAAACCGGCATCGTTGGCGCCGGGGCAGCGGCCTTCATCGTCGGCGAAGTGCTGCACCTGCTGTTTCAGCGGCTGCAGGGCATTGACCGCGGTCGCGATCCTGGCACGCACGGTGTAGTCGTTGTATGCGGGCAGGGCGATCGCCGCGAGGATGGCCATGATCGGTACCAGTACCAGCAGCAGGCCGCCGCCGATGATCGCGGTCAGGGCGCAACCGGAGAGCTTCTTCTTCGGCGGTGGCAGAACCCCGGCTGCCGCTTGGGTGGCATAGGGCGTGGACGGCGGCAGCACAGGCGGCTGCGGCGGAGGGGGGGCCACCGGTTCCGGTTCCGGCTCGGGTTGCTGGGCCGGCGCAGCAACGTCCAGTGCCGGCACGATCAGGCCCAGCTCGTCGACCACGGTACGCAACGGCTGCCATTGCGGCAGGCCGTCGCGCCAGACCAGGGTGTCCAGGGAGATCTGGTTGTTTCGGAACAACTCGACCAACTGTTCCGCCGGCAGCGGGCCTTGCTGCCGGTTGCCTTCTGCATGGAACCACTCGCTCACGGGGACGCTCCTGAATGCGCTATGCCCCCAAGTGTACGGTCAGTGAAGGGGTTCTGGCTCGTCCATGAACATCTGCGTCTCCATCCAGGCATAGGCCGCTTCGGAGCCGGGCTGGTTGAACAGCACCATCAGCACGACCCATTTCAGGTCGTCCAGGTCCAGTTCGTCCTGGTCCAGGGCCATCGCCCGGTCCAGCACCAGCTCGCGCTGGTCGGCGTCGAGGATGCCGTGCTGTTCCAGGTACAGCAGGAAGCCGCGGCATTCCACATCCAGCTTGTCCAGCTCGGGGCCATGGTAGATGCGCACGGGGCCGTCGACCCGCGCCTGGGCCACGCTCGGCCGCTGGGCGGCCAGGGCATCGAGCCAGTCGAACGCCTTGTTGATCTCGGTGGGGCTGAAACCGGCCTGGATCAGGCCGTTCTGCAGCGAATCGCGGTCACGGATCAGGTCCGCATCTTCGCTGAAATAGTGTTCAAACAGGTACAGCAGTACATCCAGGATGCTCTCTTTCATTGCCCCTCGGCCTGCGTCGCGCGACGCTGTGGAGGTGAAGAAACTAGGGAGTTCGACAGTAGCGGCCGTGTACGCACACCACGATTCCCGCCAGTTCCATGGCAAGCAGCATGGAGGACACCTGGGACGCCGTCAATCCACAGCGCGTGATCAGTGAATCCATACCGCTTGGGTTGTGGTCCAGGGCTCGCCACAAGCACTGGTAGTCAGGGTCGTCGGCCCAGCGCGCCGGCAGGAGGGCCGGCAGTGCCTGTTCAGTGGGGGTGACCAGCCGCGATTGCAAGCCCGGCAGCTGCTGGCGAAGGGCGGGGGCGAGCAGTTCCAGAACCTCCTCGGGGCGCTCGACCAGCGCCGCGCCCTCGCGGATCAGGCGGTGGCAGCCCGCCGCGCGCGGGTTGAGCACCGATCCGGGCAGGGCACAGACCTCGCGGCCTGCCTCGGCGGCCAGGCGCGCGGTGATCAGCGCTCCCGATCGCTGCGCGGCCTCGACCACCACGGTGGCCAGCGCCAGCCCGGCTACCAGCCGGTTGCGCGCGGGGAAGTGGCCTGGGCGGGCCGCCGTACCCGGCAGGTACTCACTGAGCACCACGCCCTCGGCGGCGATGCGCGCCTGCAGCCGGGCGTGGCTGTCCGGATAGGCGCGGTCAGGGCCCGTGCCGATCACCGCCACGGTGCAGCCACCGGCCTCCAGCGTGGCCTGGTGCGCAGCCGCATCGATGCCTGCGGCCAGGCCGCTGGTCACCGCCAGGCCCGCCTCGACGAAACAGCCGGCAAAACGCGCGGCCAGTGCGCGCCCGCCCGGGGTGGGGGAACGGCTGCCGACCAGCGCCACCGACGGGCGCCAGGCCAGGCTGGGGTCTCCGGCGACGAACAGCGCCAGCGGCGGGTTGGGCACCTCCAGCAACGAGGGTGGAAAGGCCGGATCGGTGCAGGGCAGCAGGTGATGGTTGTCCTGTTCCAGCCAGCGCAGGGCGGATGCACACGCCCGGGCGTCGGGACGTTCCAGCGCGGCGCATTGCTCCGGCGTGCAGCCGTGCGCGCGCCAGTTCGCCGGGCCTTGCGCGATGGCGGCTTGCGCACCGCCCGCGGCCTGCAGCAGGGCCCGTCGTGGCGCCAGTGCGCCTCCCGCCATCAACAGGCGCAGCAGCGCCTCATATGCATGCGTGGTCATCCCCCACTATCGGCCGCACGCAACAAAGGCGCCCTAGGGCGCCTTCGCATGTGATCGTCAGGTTTTCCCGCAGACGCCTGCCGGGCAGCGGCCGGCACGCCCGGCAACGGTTACTTTGCGTCCGGGTGCAGCGCGTTGTAACCCACCTGCACCGGCTTCACGCCCTGCATCACCAGCGCGTAGCTGACGTTGTCGAAGGTACGGAACACCATCGCGTGCGCGGCATACTCGTCCGGCAGCGAGACCCGGCCCGCGCCGGTGCTGAGCGAGTCGTCCATGCGCGAGGAGCCCGGGTACTTCATGCGGTGCGCCACATGGCGGCCCGGGCGCCACAGCGAGAACACGGTACCGTTGTCCACGCCCTGGGCACGGCCGGCCGAGATCGCGATCACGTCGCGCGGGCCACCGGCGTTGAACATGTCGGTGACGGCCAGCACGCGCACGTCCACACCCTCGACACCGGCAGCGGGTACATGAGGGATGAACTGCAGGTCGTACGGCTTGGCTTCGACCGGCACCAGGCGGTCACCGGCGCGCACTTCGCGGCCGCCGTCGTTCTTGTCCAGCACCAGCGTGGAGGCCTCGACCTTGCCGCCGGCAATCTGGGTGATGGTGCCGGTAGCGACCTGGGCCAGCTCGTAGCCGAGCACGCCACGGCGGGCGTTGGGCGCGTTGTAGGCCTTCCACAGGTTGCCGCTGCCCGGGGTCACGTCGCCATTGGCGGTCAGGTCTTCGGTCGGCTTGGGCTGGGCGTACCGCACGGTCGGGCGTACCACGGCCCAGCGCTGGCCCACCTGGGCATCGGCCAGGCGCACGTAGACGGTGTCACCGCCGGACACGCGCAGGCGGCTGTCCTCCAGGCCGACCACGTAGGGCAGCTGCTTGATGCTGTCGACAACGCTCAGCTGCTTCAGGAACGGCTCGACCTGGGCCAGCGGAATGGCGTCGATCGGGGCCTCCTGGCGCGGGCCGGCCTGGGATACGGTCACCCGGTCCAGGTAGGCCAGGCTCAGCACGTCACCTGGATAGATCAGGTGCGGGTTGGCGATCTGCGGATTGGCTTGCCAGATCTCCGGCCACAGCCAAGGCTTCTGCAGGAAACGTGCGGCGATATCCCACAACGTATCCCCTTTTCGGACCACATAGGTGTCCGGGTGCCCGCCATTCACTTCCACGGCGGTAGCATAGGCAGCCACGGTCAGCATCGCCGCGGCGACGACCGTACGAAAACGAAGCAACATAGGTGTGAAGCCCTGATTCCCCAACAGGTCCGCGCACTATAGTCCAGAAACCGGGGCGCAAGGCAAGCGTTGGAGCTAGAATCTGCGACGTATGCCGGCGTGCCGGCCCCCTATCCGGAAACAGCCATGGCCCTTCTCCCCATTCTCGAGTTCCCCGATCCGCGCCTGCGTACCAAGGCTGCGTTGATCGACGCCGCCGAAGTCACCACGCCGGCCTTCCAGGAACTGATCGACAACATGTTCCAGACCATGTACGACGCCCCGGGCATCGGCCTGGCGGCCACCCAGGTGGACGTGCACAAGCGCTTCATGGTCATCGATGTCAGCGAAGAAAAGAATGAACCGCATGTGTTCATCAACCCGGAAATCGTCGCCAGGGACGGGGGCCGGGTGTACCAGGAGGGCTGCCTGTCGGTCCCGGGCATCTTCGCCGACGTCACCCGCGCCGACACCATCACCGTGAAGTACCTGGACCGCAACGGCCAGGAACAGCAGCTGGAGGCCGGTGAAGTGCTGGCCACCTGCATCCAGCACGAGATGGACCACCTGGACGGCAAGCTGTTCATCGACTACCTGTCGCCGCTCAAGCGCGAGATGGTCCGCAAGAAGCTGGCCAAGCAGCGCAAGCACGTGGCGTGATCGCCCATCCGGGCCGCCCTTCGGGTGGCCCGTGCCTGCGCGACGCGCGCGGGCTGCACGGCGCCGGCCGACGGCGCCGTTTTCTTTCCTGCACGAATCCATCCTGCAAGTGGGGTAGCCATGAGGATTGTCTTTGCCGGTACGCCGGAATTCGCGGTGTCGTCGCTGCGCGCCGCGGCGCGCCACCACGAGGTCGTGGCCGTCTATACCCAGCCTGACCGGCCGGCCGGCCGTGGCCGTGGCCTGGCACCGTCGCCGGTCAAGCTCGAGGCCGTGGCCCGTGGCATTCCGGTCTACCAGCCCGAATCACTGAAGGACGAGGCTGCACAGCAGCAGCTGCGCGACCTGCAGCCGGACCTGATGGTGGTGGTGGCCTACGGCCTGCTCCTGCCCAAGGCGGTACTGGCGATCCCGACCCACGGCTGCTGGAACGTGCATGCCTCGCTGCTGCCACGCTGGCGCGGTGCTGCGCCGATCCAGCGCGCGATCCAGGCCGGTGACGCAAAGACCGGTGTGTGCCTGATGCAGATGGAAGCGGGCCTGGATACCGGCCCGGTGCTGCTGCACCAGGAACTGCCGATCGCTGCCACCGATACCGGTGGTCAGCTGCATGACAAGCTGGCCGAGCTGGGTGCACAGGTCCTGTCCGACGGCCTGGGCCTGCTGCGGGCCGGCATCAAGCCGATCGCGCGGCCGCAGCCGGAGCAGGGCGTGACCTATGCGCACAAGCTGGACAAGGCCGAAGCCCGTCTGGACTGGGCGCAGGGCGCCGATGTGCTGGCGCGTACCGTGCGTGCCTTCAATCCGTGGCCGATCGCCGAAGCGACGCTGGCTGGCGAACGCGTGCGCATCCATGGCGCAGTGGCGCTGGATGAGGCCCACGGCCAAGCGCCGGGCACGGTGCTGGCGGCCAGCCGCGATGGCATCGACATCGCCTGTGGCCAGGGCGCACTGCGCTTGCGTACGCTGCAGCGCGAAGGCGGCAAGGCGATCACCGCCGCCGACTACCTCAACGCCCGCCGTGATCTGCGCGTGGGAGCATAAGCGGTGTCGAAGCAGAACGATTTCTCCGTGGCCAAGGCGGCGCCGGGCGCGGCCACGCGCATGCTGGCCGCGCGTGTGCTGGCACAGGTGTTCACCCGGGGCCGTTCATTGAAGGCCGAACTGGCCTGGGCGCTGCCGAAGCTGGCCGACAGCCGCGATCGTGCCCTGCTGGAAGCGCTGTGCTTTGCGGTCCTGCGTCGCCGCAGTACCTATGACGCTGCCTTGCAGTCGTGGATGCAGAAGCCGCTGTCGGCGCGCGACGCCGACCTGCGCACCCTGTTGATGGTGGGCTTCGCCCAGCTGGACGTGCTGGAACTGCCGGCGCATGCGGCGCTGTCGGCCACGGTCGATGCCGCGCGTGCGCTGGGCCGTGAGCGCCAGGCCGGCCTGGTCAATGCGATCCTGCGCCGCGCGCAGCGCGAAGGTTTCCCGGAGCAGCCGGCGCGCGATGCCTTCCCGGAATGGCTGGCCGATGCGGTGGAGCGCGATTGGCCGGCACAGGCCGACGCGATTTTCAGCGCCAGCCTGCAACCGGCACCGTTGTGGCTGCGTGCCAACCGCCAGCACGGTGGCCGTGACAAGGCACTGGCGGCACTGGCCGAGGCGGGCATTGCCGCCGAACCCAGCGCGCTCTGCGCCGATGCATTGCGCCTGGCAGCCCCCGTTGCGGTGAACCAGCTGCCGGGTTTTGCCGACGGTGCACTGTCGGTACAGGACCTGTCGGCGCAATGCGCAGCCGACGCGCTGGCGCCCGCGACCGGCGCCCGCGTGCTGGACGCCTGTGCGGCGCCCGGTGGCAAGTCGGCGCACCTGCTGGAACGTGACCCCAGTCTGCGCCTGCTGGCGCTCGATATCGATGCGCGTCGCCTCGCGCGCGCCCGCGATACCTACACCCGCACCGGTGTGGGCGAGGGCGCGCAGACCCGGGTGGCCGATGCCAGCGATCCCGGGGCCTGGTGGGACGGCACGCCGTTCGACGCCATCCTGCTGGATGCCCCGTGCTCGGCCACCGGCGTGATCCGCCGCCAGCCGGACGTGATGTTCCACCGCCGCGCCGAGGACATCGATGCGCTGGTCGGCGTGCAGGCCCGCCTGCTGGAGGCCTGCTGGTCGATGCTGCGCCCGGGAGGCGTGCTGCTGTACGCCACCTGTTCGATCCTGCGCGCCGAGAACGTCGATCAGGTGCGAGCCTTCCTGAAGTGGCATCCGGACGCAGCGGCACAGCCTCTGGATGACACATTCGGCCTCGATTGCGAGGGGATTGCGCGCCAGCGCCTGCCGGGTGACAACGATGCTGACGGTTTCTTTTACGCGCGTCTGCTAAAAACAGCCTGACCCCGCTGACGTTCCGAGTCCCATGCTGAAATCCCGCGCGTCGCGCGAGACGTGGTTGTTCGTGGTGATGGCCCTGCTGGTGCTGGGGGCCGGGCTGGGCCTTCGTGATCCGTGGCCGTCGGACGAACCGCGCTTCGCGCTGGTGGCCAAGCAGATGTTCGACAGCGGGCAGTGGCTGTTCCCGCATCGCGGCACCGAGCTGTACTCGGACAAGCCGCCGATGCTGATGTGGTGGCAGGCCACGCTGTACAGCCTGGTCGGGCAGTGGCGCGTCGCTTTCCTGCTGCCGTCGCTGCTGGCGGCCCTGGGCACGCTGTGGTGCGTGGTCGACCTGGGGCGACGCCTGTGGACGCGGCGGGTGGGGCTGTACGCCGGCTGGGCGCTGCTGTTCGCGCTGCAGTTCACCTTCCAGGCGAAGAAGGCGCAGATCGACCCACTGCTGCTGCTGTTCATCACCCTGGCCAACTACGGCCTGCTGCGCCACCTTCTGCTGGGACCCAGCTGGCGCTGGTGGTGGCTGGGCTGGTTCTTTGCTGGCATCGGCGTGATCACCAAGGGCGTGGGGATGCTGGCGCTGCTGATGCTCGTGCCTGCGGCGATCGCCGCGGCGCTGCAGTGGCCACGGGTGGGACTGCATGCGCGCGACACGCGTTTCTGGCTGGCGCCGCTGGCCTTCCTGCTGGCGGTGTCGTTGTGGCTGGCGCCGATGCTGCTGGCCGGCTTTGCCACCGGCTCGGACGAGTACCGGGCCTACATGGACGACATCCTGTTCCAGCAGACGGCGCGGCGCTACGCCCATTCCTGGGATCACCACCAGCCCGCCTGGTACTTCCTGGCGACGATGCCGCTGATGTGGATCCCGGCGTTCCTGGCCCTGCCCTGGGCGATTCCGGCGTGGCGCCGCCGGCTGCGCCGTCGCGACCCGCGCTACCTGCTGCCGCTGGCCTGGTGGCTGATGGTGGTGCTGTTCTTCTCGATTCCGGCCGGCAAGCGCGATGTGTACATCCTGCCGGCGCTGCCGATGTTCTGCCTGGTGCTGGCGCCGCTGTTGCCTGGATTGCTGAGGCGGCTCGACGTTCAGGCCGTGGTGGGGGTGTTCACCGGCCTGCTGTCACTGGGCCTGGCCCTGGCCGGTGCGATGGCGGTGCTGGGCGAGCCGGCCTTCGAGCTGCGCCTGACCCACAGCCGCGGGCTGGCGCCCGGCGCTGTCGACGCACTGGCCTGGACGATCCTGGCGATGGGCGTGTGGGGCGGATTGAGCCTGCTGGCCTGCGGCCGTCGCCGGCATCTGGCGCTGGTGTCGACCCTGGGGATGGTCTGGGTGCTGTACAGCCTGGTCGGCTATCCGCTGCTGAACGATTCCAGTTCCGCCCGCGGCCTGATGCGCACGGTTGGTAGCCGTCTGGGCCCGGATGCCGAATTGGGGCTGGTGGCCTGGAAGGAGCAGCATCTGCTGCTGGCCGACCGTCCTGCAGCGACCTTCGGTTTCGAGACGGACTGGGACGAGCAGCTGATTGCGGCCACGCGCTGGCAGCGGCTGGCGCCCGGACGCCGCTGGTTGCTGGTGCACGAATACGCGATGCTGTCGTGCGTCGACCGCAACCGTTCTGAACTGGCCGGCGTGGCCAACCGGCGGCGCTGGTGGCTGGTGCCGGCAGCAGCGGTGAAGGTGCCCTGCGTGGTCACTGCAGAGGAGCGCGAACGTGAACGGCGTTTGCAGGAACATGACTAGCCACCACGATTCCGGCTTGTCCAGTCTGCCCAAGCGGGCCCAAAGGCAGTAAAACAGCAGGCTGGGACGGCCCCCGTTGGTCCTTCCCGTTCTTCCCGCAGATTGCAGCGATACTTCCCGACGTGCCAGCTTCACCGGACAACCTGAACCCCTTGGCCGGCGACCCGCTGGGCGTTCCCGCCGGCGGGCGTCACGGGGTGGCCCGCGGCCTGGCCCAGCTGGGCCTGTTCTGCCTGCCGGCACTGGTGCTGACCGTGCCGATCAACCTGCTGCCGTATGGCCTGCTGCTGCTGCTCAGCACGCTGCTGGCGCCGGAGCTGCTGTGGCGCGCGCGCGGCATGGCCGGTCAGCCGGTGAAAGTGCTGGCCTGGCTGATGCTGGCGGTGCTGGCGCTCGGCGTACTGTCGGTGGTGTTGTTCGAGCAGGGCCTGCGTGACGTCGACAACCGCTCGCGATTCGTGGTGATCCCGTGGATCGCGCTCTGGGTCTGCGCGCTGCGTCCCAACCTGCGGTGGCTCTGGTACGGATCATTGACAGGCCTGCTCGCCACCTTCGCGATGTCGCTGTGGCAGGTGCTGGGTGGCGCCGCGCGCGCAGAGTTGTTCACCAACGCCATCGTGCTGGCCGACATCGTGATGGTGTTGATGGTGCTGCTGGTGTTCTGTCGCCCGTCGCGGCGCTGGTCGCTGGTGATCCTCGGCATGGCCGCCGGCTGCGGCACCATCGTGCTGACCGGCAGCCGCGGCGTGTTCGCCGCCCTCCTGGCGCTGCTGGTGGTGCTGGCACTGAGCCTGCGCTGGCGCACCGGTGCGGCGCGCCTGTCGGTGCTGGCCGGCATGCTGGCGATCGGTGCGACCCTGCTGCTGTCGGTACCGGAGCTGCGTCACCAGGTGCGCCTGAGCGAGCTTCACAGTGACGTGCAGCGGATGGAACTGGGCGACAGTGATTCTTCCGCCGGTGCCCGCGTGGAACGCCTGCAGGTGGCCTGGGAGACCTTCCTCGATCACCCGCTGGTGGGCGTTGGCATCGGGCATTTCGACAGCGCGATGCTGCGCGTGCCGGTCTGCCGTGAGAATCCGGAAGAGTTGCGTTGCCACCTGGGGCATGCACACAACGATGTTGCCGAATGGGCAGCGACCCAGGGCGTACCGGGCCTGCTGCTGTTGCTGGCGGTGTATGGCATCCCGCTAGGGGTGTTCGTGCGGCTTCATCGCCGCAGCGGACGGACGACCTTCCGGGGGCCGGCCGCAGCCGGCATCATGCTGGTGATCACCTATGCGCTGTGCGGCCTGACCCAGTCGATGTTCGCGCACCAGATGACGGCCAGTTTCTATGTGACCCTGGTCGGCCTGCTGACCGGCCTGTCGATCGTCGAAGGCGCGCGCCACCGGGCAGTCACCGGGGCGTGACGCATCGGCGCGCCGGGCAGGGCCCGGCGATCAGGGGTTCGGCGGGTCGGCCACGGCCTGGCCGTTGCCCAGCATCCACAGCATGATGGTCTTCTGGCGCACGTAGTTGGCGCGCACATAAGCGTAGACCAGGCCATGCCAGCCGTCGCGGAAGCCGCCACGGAACACGAAGCCGCGCCAGAACCGCCAGGCCGGTGCCAGCACCAGCTTGCCCAGCGTGGCCCGTTTACCGCGCGCGAACTCGTGCTCGGCCATCATCCGCGCGTACTTCTCGGTCTTGGCCAGCTGCTGCTGCAAGGAGCGGTAGGGATAGTGGACCAGGTCGCCGCGCAGGGTACCCACACTGCCATCGACGCTGGCGGCCTCGTGGATCTCGCGCTTGCCGCGCCAGCCGCCACGGCGGCGGTCGAACAGGCGCATCACCCGGTCCGGGTAGGCATTGCCATGGCGCAGGAACTTGCCGAAGTACTCCGACAGGCGTGCGAAGCGATAGCCGGCATGGCCGGCGAAGCCACCGTCGCGGGCCTGTTCGATGGCCGCACGCAGTTCCGGGCTGATCCGCTCATCGGCGTCCAGGCACAGTACCCAGTCGTGGCCGGCCTGCTCGACGCAGTACGCCTTCTGGCTGCGGAAGCCGTCGAACGGGCGCTGCAGCACGCGGGCGCCTGCGGCCTCGGCGATGGCCACGGTGGCATCGGTGGAGTAGGAGTCCACGATGACGATCTCATCGCAGAAGGCCAGCGAGGCCAGGCAGTCGCCGATGCGGCCGGCCTCGTTGAACGCGATAATGCAGGCCGAGATGCGAGGCCGTTCGATGGGAGCGGTCGTGGAGGACATGATGGCCGGGTACCTGTTGTTTGCGACGGAGCGCTATGCGCTGCCTATTCTCGCCCCGTTGGCGCAGGCCTTGCACGTCTCCGGGCAGGAGGTGGCGGCCTGGTTCGAGGGCGGCGCGGCCGGCAGCCAGCTGCCGGGCGTGCCCAACATCGGCCTCAAGCAGGCGCTGGCAATGCGGCCGCGAGCGGTGTTCAGCGCCGCCAACTGGGTGCCGACCTTCCTTTCGGGAGCCAAGGTGCAGCTGTTCCATGGCTTCAACGTGGAGAAGCGGGACAGTGCGCGCGGCCACTTCCGGGTGCGCGGCATGTTCGACCTGTACTGCACGCAGGGGCCGGCCACCACCGGGCCGTTCCGTGAGATCGCGGCCCTGCAGGGCCACTTCGCGGTGGCCGAGACCGGCTGGCCGAAGCTGGATCCGCTGTTCCGCGACGATGGTGGCGAGAGCGCCGCGCTGCGCGCCGCCGCTGGAGGACGCCCGGTGATCCTGTTCGGTTCGACCTTCACCGAACGCCTGAGCGCAGCCCCGCACCTGCATGCGCAGATTGCTGCCGACATCGCCGAGGGCAACCGCTACTGGCTGCTGACCCTGCACCCGAAGTGCCCACCGGAATTGTTCGAACGCTACCGCGCGCTGGCCGGTGCCAATGCACGCTTCATCGAGCCGGAGCAGGTGATGGCCGCACAGCGCGCCGCCGATGTGCTGTTGTCCGATACGTCCTCGATCGTTTCGGAGTTCATCGTCCAGCACAAGCCGGTGGTGACCTTCCGCAACCGGGTGCCCAAGCCGCACATGATCGACTTCGACGACCCGGTGCAGCTGCCGGCGATGCTGCAGCGCGCGCTGCATCCCGACGCCGCGCTGCAGGCGGAGATCGTGCGCTACGCCGATGCCATCCATCCGTACCGCGATGGCCTGTCCAGCGAGCGCGTGATTGCGGCTACCGAGGATTTCCTGTCCGGTGAAATGGGCGTGCTGCGGCGCAAGCCGTTCGGCAGCTGGGTACGCGACCTGCAGATCCGCAAGGACCTGGGGTATTGGGGGCCGTCGCAGCGGTAAGCCGAGCGTGGGCTCGGCTCTACAGTAGATCCACGCCATGCGTGGATGCGCGGCCCCCGGCCGCGGTAGTGCCGGCCGCTGGCCGGCAACCTCGGGGATGTCTGCGGTTGCCGGCCAGCGCCCGGCACTACCTACCAGCGCAGCTTGCGCCGCGCCAGCGCGGCCGCCAGTTGATCCATCACCTGTTGCGCCTGCGCCTGCGGCAGGTAGTGCAGGATCAATGCCACATCGCCATGCGCGCCGGCGGTATCCAGCTGCAGGCTGCTGGTGCCCAGCAGCTTGTCCAGTGGCGAGCGCAGCAGGCGCAGGCCCTGCACCTTGTCCAGCTCGGCCCAGCGCCACCAGCGCTTCCACCAGCCGCCGCGCACGGCGACGTAGTGGTCATCCAGATACCAGCCCATGCGCGCCATCTGCCGGTGGGCCACCAGCAGCGCCAGCGGCAGCCAGGCCAGCACGATCAGGCCCCATGATCCCCAGCGCCAGTACGCGGCGGCGGCCAGCAGGGGAACCAGCAGCAGCGCGCCCAGGCACAGCCGCCACCAGCCACGCTGTGGAATGGACTGCCACTGCGCCGGTGGCCACTGCAGTTGAGGCAGCAGGTGCTGCACCAACTGCTCGCAGCGCATTGCCGGGGCCAGCGGTGCCAGCTCGCGCAGGGCGCGGTCCTGGTCCCGCGAAGGGCCGCCGGCGGCGCTGTCGATGCGCAGCTGGCGCAGGCCGAACCAGCGATGCAGGGTGGTTTCGTGCAGCGTCCAGGCCTGGATGCGGCGACGCGCGACACTGCTGCGGGTTCGGCTGACCAGGCCAGCCGAGACGGTCAGCCGGCGATCCTGCTCGCTGAGAGTGAAGCCGTGATAGCGCAGCAGGGTCAGCACCACCGACAACGCCCGCAGCGCCAGCCAGCCCAGCAGCAGGGCTGCGGCCAGCAGCAGGAAGGCGCCGGCCACGCCGGGATGCAGGTGGCTTGCGTAGCCGAAGGCCTCCCTGCCGCCACGCTGGATGGCCGCGTCCATCACCGGCCGCGGCACGGTCTGGAACAGCACGCCGAAGGCGGCGATCGCCAGTGCCCATCCGCGGTTGGAGAGCAGGCCCATGCGCACCACGTCCCAGCTCGACAGGCGCAGCAGCACCTGTTCGGTGTCGGTCCCGGTGATCGAGGGCGTGGCGACGACGCCGGCGGGCTGCGGTGCCTGCCCACGCTGGCGCACCAGCCGTTCCAGCGCCAGCGCCTGGTCCAGCCTCAGTACCCGCATCTCGGCTTCCGGCCGCACGCCGCCGGCCGATTCCAGGCGCAGCTCGGCCACACCGAACAGCCGGTGCAACGGGTTCTGCCGCACTTCCACGTTGTGGATGCGGGCGAACGGGATCTCACGGCGGTTGCGCGCCAGCAGCCCGCTGCGCACGGTGATGGCATCGCTGCCGATGCGGTAGCGGTAGCTGAGGTACTGCAGCACCGAGACCAGCACCAGTGCCGCGATCGCCGACAGTGGAATCAACTGCGCCCACATCGGGTCGCGCTCGCCACGCTGGCCGAACACCAGCAGCGCGACCAGCGGCAGGAAGTAGTGTCGCAGCTGCATCAGCAGCACGAACAACCACGACCACGGGTGCAGGCGATGGTCCTCGCCACCGGCAGGCAGCGATGCGGGCAGGGGCGGCGGCAGGCTCACAGGGCGTCGGCGTCCTGGTCGAGCTGGTGCGAGAGGGTGTCGCGCAGGCGCTCGGCGTCGGCTTCATCCAGGCCGTTGACGGTGACCGCGCTCATGCGGGTGCCGGCAGTGTGCACGATCAGCGTGGCCAGGCCGGCACGGCGCTCCAACGGGCCCCGGCGCAGGTCCAGGTGCTGTACGCGCGATATGGGAATGCGGGTTTCCAGCTGCCACATCAGGTCGCGGCGCAGGCCCAGGCCCTGGTCATCCAGGCGCCAGCGGGTGCGGGTCAGTCGCCGGCGGCCGAGCCAGGCGCCGAAGAGGATGCCGATCAGCAGCCCCAGGGCGGCAGTCCACAGGCCGCCGGGCAGATCGAAGAACCAGGCAGCTGCGGCCAGTGGCAGACCCGGTACGAACAGTCCGCCGAAGGCGCCTTCCAGTGCGGCCAGGCGGGCGGCACGTTGCGGCAGCGATTGCCAGGCTTCGGTGGTCGGGGCGATAGGGGCGACGTCGGTCACGCGGGCTCCGTCAGGTGGCAGGGCGAGCGGCGGCGGCGGTGGCCGCACCGCGCAGACGGTAGCAGGTCGGCTGCGTTACTGGGCAGCCTGGATCAGCGCATCGACATCCAGCAGGTGGCCAGCACGATCGGCCTTGGTGCGCAGGTAGTGTTCGTTTTCGGCGGTGATCTCGCCGGTGACCGGAATGCAGTCCAGCACCTCGATGCCGGCATTGCGCAGGCGCTGTGCCTTGGTCGGGTTGTTGCTGAGCAGAGCCACGCGCGAAATGCCCAGGCCATGCAGCATCGCCACCGCACTGCCGTAGCGGCGTTCGTCGGCACCGAAGCCCAGCTGCGCATCGGCGTCGATGGTGTCCAGGCCGTCGTGCTGGTAGCCATAGGCGCGCATCTTGGCGGCGATGCCGGTGCCGCGGCCTTCCTGGTCCAGGTACAGCAGCACGCCACCGCCCAGTTCCTTCAGCTTGCGCAGCCCGCGCCGCAGCTGGTCGCCGCAGTCGCACTTGAGCGAGCCGAACAGGTCGCCGGTCAGGCACGAGGAGTGCACGCGTACCGGTACCACCGACGACAGGTCCGGTTCGCCGACGATGATCGCGACCTGGTCGCGCTGGGCCACGCCGCCGCGGAACACCGCGAAGGTGGTCATGCCGACGTCGCGCAGCGGTACCGGCGAACGCGCCACCAGTTCGTAGTCGTGGGCCGCATGTGCTGCGCCTTCGGCCAGGTCGCACAGGGCCACCTCGGCGGCACCGTCGAACGTGTGGTCATCCACGTCCAGGCGCACCGCGACCATCGCCGGCAGCAGCAGGCCCAGGCGGGCCAGCTCCACCGCGCCGGCATCGAAGGCGTCGCCGGCCGCCCAGTCGTCGGGCATGGGGCCGGGCTCGCGCAGGTAACCCAGCGAGGGCAGGGTATCGAAGTCAATGCCGGCCAGCGGCAGGCGCGCGCCTTCCGGTGCTTCCACGCCGAGCACGCGGGCGCGGGTGGCGGTCAGGAACAGGTAGTGGCGCTCGCGCGCGGCAGCGGCGAACGTGGCAAAGCTGCTGGCAGTGGCGCTGTCCAGTGCAATCACCGCCAGGCGCTGGCCCTGGCCATCGTGGAGCAGTACCGGGCGACCGGCACGCAGTTCGGCCACCGCGCGTTCGCAGCGGATCGCGGCGGGGTCGCCGAACAGGGAAGAGGCAGCAGGCATGGCAGGACCGGGGGAGGCGGACATCGCAGTCTCTATGGGGGCGACGGCGTCGTATTCAACGTGGTGCGGCCGCCGGTCGCAGGGGCCGGACGGGCCCGCGTGGTGCGACCGTCAGTGCGGATGCTCTTCGGTCGCGTACGGGTCTTCCTCGCCGCTGCCCGGTGGCCGCAGCGTATAGCGCTTGTAGGTCCACTGGTACTGCGTCGGGTCGCGGCGGGCGATGCGCTCGATGCCGGCGTTGAGCGCTGTGGCCGCCACCTGCGGGTCCGGGTCGGCCACGGCCGGGTCGGTCGGCTCGATGTGCAGGGCGAATTCCATGTCCGGCCCGATGCGCTCGCACCAGCCATACAGCACGGTGGCGCCGGTGCGCTCGGCCAGCCGGTTGACCAGGGTCATGGTCAGTGCCTGCACGCCGAAGAACGGCACGAACACGCCGTCGCCGGCCTTGGGTTGCTGGTCGGGCAGGATGCCGGTGGCACCGCCGTCCTTGAGCACCTTGAACAGCTGGCGCACGGCGGGGCCCTCGGCGCGCACCTGCTGCACGTTCTGGCCGCCCCGCACCAGCTGCAGGAAGGCGTCGCTGGCCTCGTCCTCCGGTGGCTTGTAGACGATGGCGATGTGCCCGCGCGAGGCCAGCCACTGGTTCAGCAGCTCCCAGTTGCCGAAGTGGGGTGCGGCCACGATCACGCCCTTGCCGCTGGCCAGCGCCGCGTCGTACAGGGCTTCGCCGTGGCGCTGCTTCAGGTGCAGGCGCAGGTTGTCGGCGGGCCTCTGGCTCCACAGCCGCAGCGTCTCGATGGCCTGCAGGGCGGTGGAGCGTAGCAGCTCGCGGTGCAGGCGGTCGCGCGCCGGACCGTCCAGTTCCGGGTAGGCCAGTTCCAGGTTGCGACGGGTGACGCGGCTCTCGCGAGCGTTGAGACGGACCCACGTCCACGCCAGGGCATGCGCGAATCCCCGCAGCACTGGCCAGGGCAGGCGGGCGAACAGGGTGGTGGCGCGGTAGACCAGCCGGGCTTTGCGTTGCGGATTCATCGGCGCCAGTTTAGCCAAGGGCGCTGCTATCGTGGCCGGCCCTGTTCATTGGAAGCCCACGATGCTCGTCCTGATCCAGCGCGTCAGCCAGGCCGCCGTCCACGTCGACCAGGAAGTGGTGGGGCAGATCGGCCCCGGCCTGCTGGCCCTGGTCGGCATGGAACCGGGCGATACCGAGGCCCAGCTGCGACGGATGGCCGAGCGCCTGCTGGGCTACCGGGTGTTCGCCGACGAGGCCGGGAAGATGAACCGGTCGCTGCGCGACACCGGCGGCGGCCTGCTGCTGGTCAGCCAGTTCACCCTGGCCGCCGATACCCGTTCGGGCATGCGCCCCAGTTTCACGACCGCCGCACCGCCGGACGAGGCTGAACGCGGGTTCAATCGATTTGTCGAGATCTGTCGTGAAAATCACGCGCCCGGGGTGGAAACGGGCCGATTTGGTGCCCATATGGTCGTCAGCCTGGTCAATGACGGTCCCGTGACCTTCCTTCTCAGGCCCTGAGCCTGCGGGACCACCGCCCGGCAGGCGGGGCCCCGGGCTGGTATAATGCTACGTTCCCTATTTCTCCCTAGCCGGTGGCGCGAGCACTACATGGCCAACGAACGTCCTGCCCAATCCGAAATCAAGCAACTGATCAGCAAGGGCCTGGAACAGGGCTACCTGACCTACGCCGAAGTCAATGACCATCTGCCGGACGACATGGTCGACCCGGAACAGATCGAAGACATCATCGGCATGATCAACGGCATGGGCATTGATGTCCATGAAGTTGCGCCGGATGTGGAAACCCTGCTTCTCAACGATGGCAACACCGGCAACCGCGAAGTCGATGACACTGCGGCTGAAGAAGCTGCCGCCGCGCTGAGCGCGCTCGACACCGAAGGTGGCCGTACCACCGACCCGGTGCGCATGTACATGCGCGAAATGGGCACCGTCGAGCTGCTGACCCGCGAAGGCGAAATCGCCATCGCCAAGCGCATCGAGGAAGGCCTTTCGCAGGTCCAGGCCGCCCTGGGTCAGTTCCCGGTTTCGGTCGAGTCGCTGCTGAACGACTACGAAGCCCACAAGGAAGGCAAGAAGCGCCTGGCCGAAGTGATCGTCGGCTTCAACGACCTGGTCGACGAAGAGCCGGCACCGCCGGCGGTCATTGCCGATGACAGCGCCGATGCGGACGCCGAAGGCGACGAGGACGAGGACGACGATGTCGACGGTGGCGATGAAGAAGCCGCACCGACCGGTCCGGATCCGGAGGAAGTCGCCGCGCGCATGCAGGCACTGAGCGATGCCTTCAACGCTTTCAAGAAGGCCGCGACCAAGGGCGACAAGAAGAACCTGCCGCGCCTGCGCGAAGAGATGTCGGCGGTGTTCGTCACCCTGAAGCTGCCGCTGCCGCTGACCGACGTGCTGACCAAGCAGCTGCGCGACACGATGGCCGACATCAAGTCGCATGAGCGCCGTGTGCTGAACCTGGCCACCGTCACCGCGCGCATGCCGCGCAAGGACTTCATCCGTTCCTGGGAAGGCAACCAGACCAACCTGGAGTGGGTGGAAGACGCACTGAAGCGCAAGCAGAAGTGGTCGTCGGCCCTGCGCGAAGTGAAGGACCAGATCATCGCCGAACAGCAGGCGACGATCGACATCGAGAAGCTGACCCAGCTGGACCTGGAAGAGCTGAAGGAAATCAGCCGTGCCATGGCCTACGGTGAAGCCAAGGCGCGCAAGGCCAAGAAGGAAATGGTCGAGGCCAACCTGCGCCTGGTGATCTCGATTGCCAAGAAGTACACCAACCGTGGCCTGCAGTTCCTCGACCTGATCCAGGAAGGCAACATCGGCCTGATGAAGGCCGTGGACAAGTTCGAGTACCGCCGCGGCTACAAGTTCTCGACCTACGCCACCTGGTGGATCCGCCAGGCGATCACCCGCTCGATCGCCGACCAGGCGCGCACCATCCGTATTCCGGTGCACATGATCGAGACGATCAACAAGTTGAACCGCATTTCCCGCCAGATGCTCCAGCAGTATGGCCGCGAGGCTACGCCGGAGGAGCTGGCCAAGGAAATGGACATGCCGGAAGACAAGATCCGCAAGGTGATGAAGATCGCCAAGGAGCCGATCTCGATGGAAACCCCGATCGGCGACGACGAGGATTCCCATCTGGGCGACTTCATCGAGGACACCAACGTGGAGTCCCCGATCGAGAACACCACCAACATCAACTTGTCCGAAACCGTTCGCGACGTGCTGGCCGGCCTCACCCCGAGGGAAGCCAAGGTGCTGCGCATGCGCTTCGGCATCGACATGAACACCGACCACACGCTGGAAGAGGTCGGCAAGCAGTTCGACGTGACCCGCGAGCGCATCCGCCAGATCGAAGCGAAGGCCCTGCGCAAGCTGCGTCACCCGAGCCGTTCGGAGCAGCTGCGCAGCTTCCTGGATATCGATTGATAGCCAGCGGCTGTTGAAGCGTTGAGAGAAACCCCGCCTGGTGCGGGGTTTTTCTTTAGTAGCTCCCGGCCATGCCGGTCGGATCCTGACGATGTCGCATCTGCCATTTGATTACGTCCCGCGGCGGTCGCACGCTGACCGTGCAGATGCTCAACACATCGCGTAGGCAGGCCGATCTTCATCGGCGCTGATGCAAGCGCGCAGCAGGTCACGTACATCACATGCGGCCTGCGGCACTGATTCGTCATGCATCTGGAGTCACGCCATGAATGATGTGGAGCACGATATGCCTGAGCCCGTGCAAATCGATTTCCCGCCGCTGCTGAACTGGGATGAGGTGATGCGGGATGAGTGTGAGGATCCGTTGGGGTTTGCACGTCGGACGACGTATGCGCTGCTGACGCTGCCTGAAGCTGGGTTGCTTGCCGGCTTCAGCGGCGGCAACCAGAAGGGACTGGAAGAGGCCAGGCGGACGGTGGCGCTGTTCCAGGCACATCTGCGGCGGCAGATGTGGTTTGCGGAAGCGGCGGAGAAGCGGTTGGGGCGCGTTGCTGAGGCTCTTGCTGCTGCCGGGTAGCCGATCGTGGGCGGCCTCCACTACACTGTGGCGCTGCGCAGGGCCTATAGCTCAACGGTTAGAGCAGGGGACTCATAATCCCTTGGTTCCAGGTTCGAATCCTGGTGGGCCCACCATAAAAAAAACAGGCACTTAGGCTTACGCCCAAGTGCCTTTTTTGTGCCGGCGGGAAAATTCGCGGGAAAACTCAACGCTTGCGAGGTGGTTTCACGACTGGCAAGTCGTGATCGTAGCGGCCCGTAGTGGTGGGCGATTGTGCCCGGCCGCATCCTGCTTGTCGCCACGGTTGCCCTCGGTGTTGGACGTGAGCCATGCGCGCCTGATGGGTGGCAGGCCCTGCGAGGACGCCATCTGGCGCCAGATCGTGACCGTGCTGGACGCGGCGGACCGTGGCTGTGACCTGTTCGATATCGAGGAACTGCGCCGTGACTACAGCGCCGAGGAGTTCGCCAACCTGCTGATGTGCGAGTTCGTGGACGACAGCGCCAGTGTGTTCCCGCTCACGATGCTGCAGCCCTGCCAGGTCGATAGCTGGGTCGAATGGGCGGACGACCACAAGCCGTTTGCCGTCCGGCCCTACGGCGACCGCGCCGTGTGGATCGGCTACGACCCGGCTGAGACCGGCGACAGCGCGGGCATCGTGGTTGTGGCCCCGCCGCTGGTGCCTGGGGGCAAGTTCCGCGTGCTGGAACGCCACCAGTTCAAGGGCATGGAGTTCAAAGACCAGGCGGCGTTCATCGAGCAGATCACCAAGCGCTATTGGGTGACCTACATCGGCGTGGATGCGACCGGCATGGGCACCGGCGTTGCTCAGCTGGTGCGCCAGTTCTTCCCCGGCGTGACTGTCTTCAACTATTCGCCCGAGGTGAAAGCGCGGCTGGTGCTGAAAGCCTATGACGTAATCAATGACGAACGGCTGGAATACGACGCCGGCTGTATCGACCTCACGCAGTCACTGCTGGCGATCCAGAAAACCATCACCCCGAGCGGGCGCCAGGTGACCTACACCGCCGGGCGCTCGCGTACCACCGGCCATGCTGACTTGGCTTGGGCACTCACGCACGCGCTGCAGAGCGAGCCGCTGGAAGGCGGACGGGCTGCGCGCGGCACCATGGAGATTTTCTGATGACCGACACCGACCAGAGCGCCATCGCCGCGCCGCCGGTGAGTATCGAAGCCTTCACCTTTGGCGAGGCCAGCCCTGTGCTGGAATCACGCGGCTTCCTCGACTACCTCGAATGCTGGCGCAATGGCCGCTACTTCGAGCCACCGGTGGATCTGCAAGGGCTGTCGCGCACAACGCGCTCCAACCCGTACCTGCACAGCGGCCTGACATTCAAACGCAACATGCTGGTGCGCACGTTCCGACAGCACCGGCTGCTGAGCCGTGAGGCGTTCTCGCAGCTGGCGCTGGACTACACCACCTTCGGCATGGGGTATGTCGAGCGTCGCCGCCCCATGTCAGGAGCCGCGCACAGTCTGGCGGTGCCGCTGGCGCAGTACGTGCGCCGTGGCGTGCAGCCCGGTGAGTTCTTCCCGGTGCGTGCCGGACGGGTAGAGCATGAGTTTCCCGCCGGTGAGGTGTTCCAGCTGCGAGAGGCAGATGCTGATCAGGAGATCTACGGCCTGCCGGAGTGGATGCCAGCCGTACAGGCCGCGCTGCTGAACGAGTCGGCCACGCTATTCCGCCGGAAGTATTACAACAACGGTTCGCACGCCGGCTACATCCTCTACATGACCGACCCTCAACCCGAGGGCTTGGACGTGGACGCGTTGCGCGACGCGCTGCGGCAGTCGCGCGGGCCGGGCAATTTCAAGAACCTGTTCGTGCACTCGCCCAATGGGAAGAAGGACGGCTTGCAGGTGATCCCGGTCAGTGAGGTGGCGGTCCGAGATGAGTTCACCGGGATCAAGAGTGTGACCCGCGATGACATGTCGGCGGTGCTCCGGGTGCCACCGCAGCTTCTGGGTATCGTGCCGCAGAACAGTGGCGGGCTTGGGTCGATCCGCGACGCGGCGGGCGTGTGGGCGGCGATGGAACTGGCGCCGCTGCAGACGCGCATGGCAGCTATTAACGAGTGGCTGGGCCAGGACGTGATCCGCTTCGAACCCTTCGAACTGGAGGCGACCGCATGATGATTCGAGAGCGCCCGAGCTGCAGCGTGGGCGCTCACTTTTGGGCCAAGGCGGTGGAATGAATGGCGCCGATAGCACAGTGACGGCTTTATCTCGAGAACGATGGCCCGTCTCGCGTATGTGCCTGCTGTGCCGGTTGTTGTTCAAGGCTCGCTGCTTGTGATTGGCTCAACGCATCAGCGCGATGGAGCGATTCCGCCTCCGGTGCGCGAAGCGCATCCATCGTATTCATATGGCCTCGACGATGGGCGGGATCGTCCATTGCTCCCTCGACTATGAAGACCCTCTCACCTCGAGCTAGGTTCTCTGTCGGGTTGTTCAAGACAACATGGTCAACCCGTGAAAGGCCCTGCTCCTTCGCCAGTACCAGCAAGCTTGCAGACATGCGCTGACTCGACTCGTCCCAGGGTTTCCCATGCTCTGCGTCCAGGCGTTCCACACCTGCCCTAATCTGCATGTAGAGAGAGCGGTCAGCATCGCCGAGTTCAGGGGCTGAGGAGGATGCTCGCTGCCGTGAGGGCGAGTCGTCGCTGTCCGAACCGACTCTTCCCGCAACCGCAATGCGCTCGGCGTCAAATTCTGGATCTGGCCTACGCCGCCGTTGCGTGGGTGCTATTTCCCGATCGTAGTAGTCGCCATAGTAGAGTTCGTATGTCGCATGAGGACCAACAGACGGCGCCTCTGTCTTGAACACCTCAGCGATCTGCCCAAGTGCTTGGTTACGGTTGATCCGTCCGGCCTGGAGTTCCGCCGCAATGGTTCCGTATTGTTGTGGACGATTACCTGTGCCGGAAACGCCAATATCTGGACCGCCAGCTGCAACGATCTCACGCTGGACCTGGACATTGCTGAGAGTCGCGGCGGCTTCTCCTCGCAGCTCGCTGTTCACATAGGCTTGCTTAGAAGTTCGATTTTCGGGTTCGGTGAAGAGATGGTGCCCAACTTCATGAGCAAGAGAACTTGCGATCCTTGAGCCTTGCCCAATCGCATTCTCGTCAATAACGATCTTGACGCCGGGTATAAGATAAGTGCCTTCACCGGCTGCCCCCCATTGGATAACGATACCTTCACGCCTCGCCTGGGTGAGGCCCGCCTGAAGTGTTGGGGATTTTGCTAGAAGCGGCGCCAAGGAGGGGTCGTCCAATGGCGATGCGGGACGCCGTGTGGCTCCTGGGCGGCCTCCCTCCTGCGGCTGTGGCAGTCCAGATTCTTCAGTACGCTCCATGCTCCGGCTCCTTCGCAATAACAGGGATCAGCGCTGACTGATCGATATGTAGGTCAGCGTCACGTTATCGGAATCGAGTCCGAGCACGACCTTTGCATCGTTCACCTGCGCAGACCAGTAAGGGCGAGAGCCAGGCGCGTCAGGCCGAGGTGGATGTTTGGTCGAGTTTTCCCAGATGATTTCCTTGAGCGCAATGCTTGGTGGTGCGATCTCAAAGATCAGGTTCGCGAGTGCAGGATCGTCAGCAGCACTTCTCAGCCTGATGTTCCGGACCTCAAGGTCGCCCAACATTCCGTGTTCTGCGATCCGTTCGTCCATCACGTCCTGGCGTGTCGGCTCTCCCAGATGCGTGTGGAGCTGTTCATTTAACGCGTCGACATCATCAAAACGTACACTAGACAGGCGCTCGATGTCGTTCTTGAATCGCTCCATACCAATTTCACTCCCTGATTTGACGGACTGTCTTTGATTAGATTTATGCGATGGGGTTGGTGAGGCACCGCTCGAACACGCTGACAGTATCAACGCTGAAACGGCTATTGAGAGGCAGCGATACGCTGCAAGCCGGAGGTGACTCCGATCTCCGCGCCTTAATGAAGTAGCGCATTTGTTGAGCCATGCATCCATGAAGGTACCTCTCGCGCCAGGAACACTGTCCCGAATCTAGCACAGCGTCTTGTGATGCACGGGTCGGAACCCCCACCTGATAGCGAATCTGGGAGATTTCGCGCAGTGTTAGATTGTTCGTTTAGTTGGAAGGGGCGAGCTATGGGGGCAAGAGGAAAACGTTGATAGGACTGCGAAGTAAGGTTGCCGCAAGTTGAGCATTCGAGCGACTTGGGATCATGAGCAGTTCCGCTTCATATCTGAGCTGATGTCGGTGATGGACGGTGGACTGGGCATCTGGTGTAGATCATGTTGCTGGAATGGAGAGGCGAGTATCGGCGGTGCTCTTCTCGAGACAAGGGCAATTATTCTGGCAGGAAGCGTGTGCACCCCAACCTTCATGCTTGGATCATCATGAGGTAGCAACGCTCGCCCCGTTCTGGAGTCACTTGCAGCGGATGCTTGCTTGGACCAGGACGGTGCGGCCAAAGTATCGTCTGGTCGTATCGGTGACCGAGGACCGGAGTTTCGCTAGGCTAGTCGAACCGCAGTTGGATGAGCGGAACGCGCTCCTCATCAATGGGTGTCGGTCGAGCTTTGATCTCTACGAACTAGAACGCGAGCCAGATGGCTGGCGCGAGCAGCGGGATCTTGAGTGGCAAAAGTGGTGATTGCGAGCATTTGGTAGGGTGATGTAGTGCACTGCGCGCACACCCATTGCCTATGCCCCCCCCCTACTTGCGGGACGTGGTGATCCCGCTTGCCTGATCTGTTCTGCGTTTCCAAAGCTACCTCGGGCGAATAGGAGTAATCGGTTTGACCGTTACCCTTCCGCTGCCGCTGCCTCCGCAGTTGCCGTGGCAGCCTCCACCCAGATTGGCTCCGCCCGTGCCACCGCTACCTCCTCCGCTGCCGGCGCCAGCGCCGCCGCGACTGGAGGGTGGACGCGTGATGGGCTCCTGGTTGGTTCCATTCCAGTCATTGCTGTCTGTCAACTCGTAGGTAGCGCAGTGCGTCGCGTTGCAGACGATGACTTTGGAACCTGCCTGAATTGAGAATTCGAATCCCCCCTTTCTCTGCTGGTTTGTTACATCTCTGTATCTATTCAGGAACGCCTTCGTGGCATTGTCTGGAATTCGAGCCTGCAACTGACACGTACCACAGCTGACTGGGCCAAAGACGGTGGGGGCAGGATCAAAGGGCCAAATCGCATAAGCCACGGGAAGGGCAGCAATTGCGACAACCAGGGAGGTTGCAATCAACCATTTCTTCGAAATAATTGCTTTCATCGTGCGCCATGTTGGGTGAGTAGGAAACTTCTGTTGGGTTACAAGCAGCAGGATCTGTATATAGCCTCAGACATCTCGTTGGATCGCTCTATCTGGTTGGGCTGCAACAGTTTGGAGAGTCTCGCAATGGATGCCGTCGATTGGCTATTGGGGTGCGCGCGCTGATATGCGAGCCAGTATGCAAGGCTATTTTCAGGGGATTTATCGGCAATGATCCCTCGGTCATGGATGTCAGCAAGGGCTTCAATCGAGTCGACGCTTCCCTGTGAAACCGACTCATTTAGATAATCAATCGCATCCCTTCGATAATTGGTTATTCGTTCCGGATCCTTGAGCGCTTCGGTCAAGTTTCCAATGATGGCTTTCGGGTCTTTGGCGAAGATCAGTCTCGCTTCGACCGACCCTTGGGCGGCAGCTAGAGAGAGCCAATTCTCATCTCCGAGTTCCGTTCGCCCTATCAGCCCTTGGCAGTGGTCAATCTCCTGATCGATTTTCCTTGAGTACTGCTCCCCCAGGCCCACTGATGCGTAGGCCTTGTACTCATCGGCATCACCTGAGTTAAGCGCTCGCTTGCAACTGGCAATGCGGTTATGGATCTCATAGCTCGACTGGGCATCGCCCGCCCGTGCAGCCGTGATGCGCCTGTCAATGTATTCCGAGGCGTCGCCTTCGTAGTGAGGTGTTTCGATCTTGAGCAGAAATGCCTTGCCACCCAAAGCCACTGTTGATTCGATGGATTGGTGTGGTGAACGCAAGGATTGATGAATGCTTGATTCAGATGCGACATGCGTTGGCGAAGTGCTTTTTTCACTGGGAGGAACCTCATCTCCTTTGCTTCCTGTGACATCGGATGGTCTGCAGGTCGACCAGGAAATGGTTGCGACTACGCCGATGACGAACATTCCATATGTGAGACTTCTACTGATCTTCACCTGATTCTTTTTCCCTTGTCGTGGCGGAGCTTTGCGATGGACTGGACCTCGGGCCGTGGTGATAACTGATTTCGGCGCTGATCCCCTGCCTCTCGATTCCCGGGGTTTCATATTGCGGGGTGAAATTCACTGTCAACCAGAAATTCGTTGCAGCTGGCTACGCTTGGCTCTTGGGTGTTCTCAATCACGCATCGGTGGACGTAAAGCGACAAATACCCTTCCTCGGAAGGCGAGCGCATGAGTGGCAAAATGGCCATTCCGTGCCGCGGTAGCAATTGGCTTGTTCTCTCGCTAGCCCGACGGCGGCCGCCGCAGTTGCGATCTCACCGCGAAGGTTGCGCCCTCCCTCGTGGTGCGGCCGCGACGCGATCGCGTTGACCGTTGGCCTTGGTGTATCTGCAGCGGAACCTGAGCCCACCGCCGGCGAGCTTCCGCACATCCGGGCAGCCCACACCATGCGACGCTGGATCCAAGGCCCGTTTGCCGATCGGCAAGGTGGCCAGTCCGTTCTCTCCGAGCATTCCCTTCATTGCGCCCATTGGCGACCGCTCGGCGACCTTTTGTCAGCGGAAGGAGGTGCACAAAGATGAGCGAAGATGGTCGCGGGGCCTGGGAATCAGCCGCGTGGACTACGGCCGGAAGGTCTGTGGAGGCGCGTGGAAGCGCTGTAGAGGTCCCATACTCCGTCGATTCCAGATTCGAATCGTGATGGGCCCCCACGCGACCTCGCACGACTTGTTGCAGATCTCATTGCCCCCGCCCCCCACGCACCCTGCAGCGTCGGTACCATCTGATCCGCACACAGGGATCGACCATGCCCAACACCGAAACGCCGGTGGAAGACTTCACCACCGAAATCGAAGACAGCCGGCACCTGTTCGCCTGGTGTCTGGTCCACCATGGCCAGGTGCCCGAGGCGCAGGCGCTCGAACAGGCACGGAAGCGCTATCCCGACCAGAGCCCCGGCCGCGAATACGGGTACGCGCTGATCTTCCACGACGAGCCCTGGCACTGGGCGATGCTGCACATGAAGGGCGAAAGGTATTGGCAGCAGCACCCGGAACTGGCGCAGCCGTCGCTGGACTACGAAGCCGAATCGGACGCACTGTGCCTGGCCCGCGGTGAGCAGGTGCCACTGCTGGATGAGGACGAGTACCTGGGCGCGCTCGCGCATGCACGCCACATGCGTGCATGGACGCTGGTCCATCAGGCGGGTCGTTCGCCGGATGAAGCGCGCCAGGAGGCGCTTGGTCACTACGCGTATCATCCGCGCCATCATCGCGGGCGATTTCAGGTTCACGATCCGCGTGACGGCTGGTGCCATGTGATGAGCGCGTTGCATGGCAACGACTACTGGGCGCGACCCGAGCTGCGGGAACCGCCACAGGCCTATTGGAGCGAGTCCCGCGCCTTTGTTTTGGCGCAGGGAATCCGCTTGCCGGACCCTCCGGGCTGAGGCCTGCGCAGCCGGCGAAGGTGCAGCTTCATCGATCACCGCACTCTGTGCCGAATGACACATGGCCTGCCATTTCTGCTGGCGGGAAGATGGCGGCATCCTGAAGTGGAGTGATCTGATGCCTGGTACGCTCAGTCGTCGCACCTTCCTGGCCAACGCCGCTGCCGTTCCGGCGGCCACGCTCATGCCCACCGGCGTTGCTGCGGTGACGCAGCCAACCGTCACCACTGCGAGCCTGATCGACGCGGAACGCGGCGTGATCCGCTCGGCCATGGACGGCAGCGGCATCGGTGCCGTTGCCGTCTGCCTGGTCGAAGGCGGGCAGGTGCGCTGGACTGAAGGCTTCGGTCACGTATCAGGCCAGGGCAGCGTGCCCGTAGACGCCAGCACGATGTTCAGCATCCAGTCCACCTCGAAGAACTTCGCGGCGGTGGCGGTGCTGTTGGCCGTGCAGGACGGCATCCTTGATCTGGACGCGCCCATTACCCGCTATCTGCCGTCGTTCACGGTGCGCAGCCGCTTCGAGCATGCTCCACAGGGGCGCATCAGCCTGCGCCTGCTGCTTGCCAATCGCGCGGGATTCACGCACGAGGCGCCACTGGGCAACAACTACGAACCGGCGTCGCCGGGCTTTGATGCGCACGTCCGCAGCATCTCGCAGACATGGCTGCGCTTTCCGGTGGGTACGCGCTATCGCTACTCCAACCTGGGCTTCGACCTTGCCGGTCATGTCCTTGAGCAGGTTGCGGGCATCAGCTATCCGGCCTGGCTGCAGCGCCGGATCTTCGAGCCGCTGGGAATGCACGACAGTACGGCCGATGCGTCGGTCTACCTGGCAAGCAAGGTGCGGGCACTGGGAACCCAGGAAGGCCATACGCAGGTACCGCCGGTGACGCCGCTGGTGGTGTCGGGAGGCGTGTGGACCAGTGCCGCCGACATGGCGAAGTATCTTGGCTTCCTGCTCGGTGGCGGCCGATCCGGTGCGCAGCAACTGCTTGAGCCCCGTCTCTGGGACGAGATGCATGGTTTCGGCCTGGGCGGCGACTACGGGCTCGGTGTCATGCGCAGCGAACGCCTCTACGGCAGTACACCGGTGCGGCTGCTGCACCACCGCGGCGGGGGCTTCGGATTCGGGTGCGTGTTCACCTACTGCAGGCAGGCAAACGCTGGATTTGCCGCGATGTTCAATCGCGCGACGTCTGCGGGGTACGGCATCGGCGAGCGTCTGCTCGATCAGCTGTTGTCGGCGCGTTTCGGGCCCCGTCAGCCGCGTGTGCCCCTATCAAGCCTGGCGCCGATCAGGTTGACCCAGGACCAGATGCAGCAGATGGCGGGAAGCTGGATCGGGCGCAGCGGCAAGGCGAAGATCGGGGTTGCCGGAAACGGGGAGCTGCAACTGCATCGAGGGGCGCACGCCGAGGGTACCCGCTTTGCGGCCATCGACGGCGATCAACTTTTCACTGTGGACACCGATGGAGAGGTTGCGACGTACCGTTACCATGCGGCGACGGACATGCTGCCGGCGTACCTGGAATGCAGCAACGGCGAGGATGGCCTGGACCAGAACGATCCCATCGATGGGCCCACCGGGCCGCAGGCGCCCCATTGGCAACCCTGGCTGGGACGCTATCGCGTTGACCAATGGGGCAAACCATCGATGTTCGTTGTGCTGGAGCAACGACACGGCTGGCTGTACATCGATGGCATCCGCCTGGTTGCTGAGGTGGAGCCAGGATTGTTGTTCACCAGCGATGGCGAAGCGGTGGATTTTCGCGGCTCCCAGCCGACATGGCGCAACCTGCGCCTGCGGCGCGTCGCGCCCATGGGCCAGGGGTGATGGCGGCATGCCGCGCGCTCATCCGCGCCGCCCACGCCCATCGATGCTGTAACGTCCCGCCCCGGTGCACGCCAGCAGCAGGAAGCCGCCGGCGAGGCCCAGGTTCTTCAGGAACATGATCTGCTGGGTCTGGTCGGCGAAGTTGTGGTGGAAGATGAAAGCGGTGACCAGGCTGAAGCCTGCGAGCACGACCGCCACCAGCCGGGTCTGGAAGCCGAGCAGGATGCACAGGCCGCTGCCGATTTCGAACGCGATGGTCGGCCAGAGCAGGATGCCGGGTACTCCCATTGCCTCCATGTAGCCCTGGG
This sequence comes from Stenotrophomonas sp. YJH_SMC_81, assembly GCF_059370875.1. Taxonomy (NCBI): domain Bacteria; kingdom Pseudomonadati; phylum Pseudomonadota; class Gammaproteobacteria; order Lysobacterales; family Lysobacteraceae; genus Stenotrophomonas; species Stenotrophomonas sp. YJH_SMC_81. The sequence continues at coordinate 280,483 of NZ_JCAFUB010000002.1, forward strand.
TACCGCTGAGATCGCCGAGCTTGCCCAGCCCGGAGACCAGGAACAGGGCCATCAGCAGGATGCGTGCAAGCAGGTAGGCGAGCGAATGCGATGAAGTGCTCACGTCGAGGTCCTCGGAGATGGCCGACGCAGGCGATCGGAGCCCACCGGCGGTGAAGCCCGTGTCTACGCGCCGGGCAGGGCGCCTTGACAGCTGCCGCGCTGCAGTAGACCTTTCCCGCATGACGATCGATATTGAATCGCTCAGCCTTCGCGAGCTGGGTGCCCTGGTGGTTGCCGCTGAACGGCGGAAACAGCTGATTTCCAGCCGCCGTCCGGCCAGTGCGGTGCGGCGGATGCTGAAGGCCGCCGCCGCCGAAGCCGGCTACACCCTTGAAGAACTCTTTGGCGGCCAAGCCTCGGAAACACCTGCGCCCGCCCGAAAAGCCGTCCGCCGTAAATCCGGCAAAGTCGCGCCCAAGTATCGCGACCCGGAATACAAGCGCCTGACCTGGACCGGTCGCGGGCGCATGCCGCGCTGGTTGGCGTCCAAGGTGTCGATGGGCCACAAGGTCACCGATTTCCTGATTCCTGGCTTGGCCAGGCCGACCGCTGGCAGGACCAGCACCATCGGCAAGCGGACCGTCATCAAGAAGGGATGACGCTGCAGCACTGCTACCCTGCCCGGGTCTTTCAACCAAGGAGCACGGGATGGCACACGAGAGTGGCATGACGATCACGCCGAAAGCCCTGCACGCCGCCGCAGTGGCGGGCATGTTGGTCAGCCTGCTGGCCTGGGCGGTGGAATGGAGCGGGATGGCCTATGTCTGCCCGTACTGCCGCGTGCAGCGCACGGTCATCGGCGTGCTCGGCCTGCTGACGCTGTTCGCGCGCCCGGGGAGCCTCATCGTGCCCTGGTTGTCGTACACAGCGGGTGGCTTCGCGTTCGTGGTCGCAGCGATGCAGCACTTCAACGGTTGGAAACGCATTTCCGCAGGCGACTTCAGTTTCAATGAGCAGTGGTACATCGACCCTTGGCTGTTGTCGGGCTGCGCAATGCTGATCCTGATGGCGCAGCTGATGCTGGTGCAGGCCGCCTGCCGGCGCAGCTTGCGCTGAGTGTTTCCACGCATGGCGTGGAACTACCCGTTCTGGAATACCGCCAGCTGCGCGGCGAAGGCGCGCTGGTAGGCGGGCCGCTGCGTCGCGCGGGCCACATAGGCGGCCACCGTCGGATACTCGTCGAGCAGCCCGCTGCTCTTCAGGCGCAGCAGCACCGAGACCATCATCAGGTCGCCCACGCTGAAATCGCCGTCCAGCCACGGCGCCTTGGCCAGCCATGTCGACAGTTGCGCCAGTCGCGCCCGAACCCGCTCATCCAGCATCGGCAGCCGCTGTGCGTACCACGGCTGCTCGCGCTCCAGCACCCAGGCCATGGAGCGCTCAACGATGGGGGGTTCCACCGTGTTCAGCGCAGCGAACACCCACATGATCGCGCGCATGCGGGCGTCCGGATCGCGCGGCAGCAGGCCGGGGTGCTGTTCGGCCAGGTGCAGGACGATGGCGCCGGATTCGAACAGGGTCCGGTCGCCCTCCTGCCAGGTGGGAATCTGCCCGAACGGATTCCGTGCCAGGTGCGCGGGCTGCTTCATTTCGGTGAAGGTGAGCAGTTGTACGTCATAGGCTACGGCCAGTTCCTCCAGTGCCCAGCGCACGCGCATGTCACGGGCCAGGCCCTGGCCGCGGTCGGGGGAGGTGGCGAAGGCGGTGAGGATGGGAGGCATGGGAGCGGTCCGCGGTCAAGGAGGGCTTTGATGATCTGACGAGCGAGTGCGCCGTGAATCGACATGCGGGCGGTGCCCTGCACGTTGCCTGCACGTGTTCTGCACGCACGCACTGTCCTGGATACATCAGTCTGCCGGGGTCATCCGCAGAGACAGGTAACAGGCATGAATACCCCCGGAAAACCGAAGCCCAGTTGGCGCCAGAGAAACGTGCTGATGGGAGCACTCGTTGCGGTCTTGGTGATCGTGCTGATCATCCTCTTTGTTCCTTGGTGACCCTGCCCAGGATCGCTCGATGTGATCCACGCGCCACCGCCGCGTGAAAAAGTCAGTGCGGGTTGGGTGAAGTGATGTACGTATCAATCGTTGCTCACCTGCGAACCACACGAGCGTGTCCAGAGTGGATCCACAGGCAGCGCAGTCGAGGCTGCTTTTCTCCCCCGAAACGACGATACAGGAGCAACGCCATGAGCACCCAGTCCACCATCGAACATCGTCTCAACGACCTGATCGAGATCGCCCGTGACGGCAAGTCGTTCTATGAAGAGGCCGCGACCAAGGTGAAGGATGCCGAGCTGTCGGCCCTGTTCACCCGCATTGCCGGTGTCAAGGGTCGCATCGTGGCCGCATTGAGTGGCTCGGTGGCCGCCAGCGGCGGCAAGCCGGCTGAGCACGGCACCGTGGTCGGCTCGATGCAGCAGTTCTACGGCAAGGTGCGTGCAGCCTTCGGTGATACCAACTACGGCTATGTGGCCGAGCTGGAAGAATCGGAGGACCGCCTGCTGGCCGCGTTCAAGGACGTGCTGAAGGACAACGAGCTGCCGCCGGCGGTACGCCAGGAAGTCACCCAGCTGTTGCCGGAAGTGCAGGAGTGCCACAACGTGATGCGCGCGCGCAAGCATGCGATGAAGGCGGCCTGACGATCAGCGGCGTCCCACTCCCCAGGGGCGCCGCGGCCGGGGCGGCACCGCTGCCCCGGCCACCCTGAATCGGTCGCTGCTACACTCTTGCCGGTTCCGCACTGCCAACAATGAGCACCATGAACAACGGGAACGGTCCGCAGACAGTTCGCTGAGCCGCAACAACGACGCAGACGTTGTTGCGGTGAACATCCCTGCGATACATGCGAAGTGGATGGATCACCGCCGGACTCACTCTGGGCGGAGACTCCCCATGTTCAATCGACAGGCCCCGCGTTGGGCCCATACTCTGCCATCGGCCATTGCGCTGATGGCGCCGTTCGACCTCCTGGCCTCGCTGGCCATGGATATCTATCTGCCTGTAGTGCCCTTGATGCCCGGCGCGTTGGGAACATCGCCTGCGCGGGTGCAATTGACGCTGAGCATCTACCTGCTGGTGCTCGGCGTCGGCCAACTGTTGTTCGGCCCGTTGTCGGACCGGATCGGGCGCCGCCCCGTGCTGTTGCTGGGGGCGCTGCTGTTCACCGTTGCCTCGTTCGCGCTGGCGCTGTCCAGCAATAGCGGGTTCTTCCTGGCCTGGCGCACAGTGCAGGCGATTGGCGCGTCGGCAGCGCTGGTAGCGACATTTGCCACGGTCCGCGACGTATACGCGGATACACCGCAGGGGGCGTCCTTGTATGGACTGTTCGCTTCGATGCTGGCCTTCGTACCGGCGCTGGGGCCGATGCTGGGTGCACTGGTGGCTGCGGCAGCAGGCTGGCGTGCGATCTTCGTGCTGCTGGGTGTGCTTGGCCTGGTCGCCGTCCTGCGCGCGCAACGCCTGTGGCAGGAAACCCGACCCGCAGGGCGCAGAGACGCTGGACCGGCACTGCAGAGAATTCTTCGCAGTGGTGCCTTCTGGGTCTACACGCTGGGATTCAGTGCCGCGATGGGCGCGTTCTTCGTGTTCTTCTCGATCGCACCGCGCGTGCTGGTCGAGCGCATGCAGTACTCCCAGATCACCTTCAGCCTGGCGTTCGCGACGGTGGCACTGATGATGATCCTCACGTCGCGCATGGCGAAGACGTTCATCGCGCGCTGGGCGGTGCCTGGCACATTCGTGCGTGGCCTGTGCGTGATGGTGGGGGGTGTGTTGTTGATGGCGCTCGCTGCGGAGTTGCCACTGTCATTCGCCAGCGTCGTGCTGCCCATGTGGGGCATCGCGGCGGGGCTGGTGATGGTGGTTTCGGTGGCTGCCAACGGCGCGTTGAGTGAGTTTGCCGATGCGTCGGGTATGGCGGTGGCGCTCTACTACGCGATGCAGAGCCTGATCGTGGCCTGCTTCGGAACACTGGCTACGGTGCTGCTGCCGGGCGATACGGTATGGCCGCTGGTGGCCTATGGGCTGTTGCTGCCAGTGGCCAGCCTGGTCGCCGCGGCGATGTTGCGCGGCTGCCGCTAGCCTCGGCCGGTGATAAAAAAAGGGCGGCCATCAGGCCGCCCAATCCTTCATGAGAACACGTGACGGGAACTAGAAGCGCACCGACCAGCGCACATTCGCACTGTGGTCGCGGCTTTCACTGCCGTACTGGCCGTTGTAGCCCAGTTCCAGCTGCTGGCGCTCGGTCAGCCAGGCCGACAGGCCCAGTTCGGCCACCACCGCGTTGTCGGCGATCGGTGCGCCGTTGACCGCGAACGTCGCGCTTCCGTTGGCGAAGGCCAGGTTGGCGACCTGGCTGCGATCACCGGAAGCGCGGCGATAGCCGACGCCACCACGCAGGTGCAGCCAGCTCTCCTGCTGGAACGAAGCCTTCAGTCCCTTGTCGAAGCGCAGACCGGCAGTGGCAATCGTGGTTCCGATATCGTCCACCTTGCCCTGCAGTGCCGCTGCTCCACCGCGTTCGTTGACGCGCTTGAGGTCCACTTCGACACGTGCGACCTGCAGGTAGGGCTCCAGCCCGGCTTCCGGCCCACCGAAGCGGTAGCCGGCTTCGATGAAGGCTTGGCGGGTGCGGGCGTCGTAGCGCGCGCTCAGGCTGTCGCTGAAGCCTGCGAAGGCGACATCACGCGTGCTCTTCACCTCGTGCTTGCTCCACGCCACACCACCGCGCAGGCCGAAACCGCCCCAGTTGTGGCTGGCGTAGGCACCGAAGTGCGTGTTGTCGATCTTCGACTTGGCGCGACGCTCCTGCTGCTTCACGTCGGTGCGGCCCGTACCGGCCAGCACGCCGACCTGCCAGCCGGAGAACTCGCGGTCGATGCCGACCAGCAGGCCGTTGCTGTTGGCTTCGGTGCGGGCAGTGTTGACGTCACCGTCCAGCTTGCTGTTGCCACCGATGGCCTGCACCCATGCACCCGTCGCGTCACCCACGTCGCTACCGGGTGCGGCGGCGCCGGCACGGCGTGACAACGCGGCATCGCGCACGTAGCGGCTGCCCTCGACCAGGGCGATGGCCGTGGCCGGATGCAGCTCGCCGCTGAGGCCATCGAGCACGCCTCCAACCTGCTGCGGGAACAGCTGGGTCAGTGGTTTGGGCAGGCCCTGGGCGATCGGCAGCAGGTCGGCGGCGGCCGCCACGGCACGCTGGTTGGGCGTGTGCGCGGCGGTGGTCAGTGAAGCGCCACGGGCGACGTCGATGCGCGTGCCGTTGGTGCCGTAGGCCAGGCTGAACTGCAGGAATGGGGAGAACGCGCTGAAGTCGGTTTTGGCGAACTGGCCGTTGATGCCTCCGTCGGCACGCAGGAAGTTGAACTGCTCGCCGAGGTAGTACACACCCGGCTCCGGCAGCGCGACCAGCGTGCCGCCAAGGGTGGCGGTGCCGGTCACGTGCAACTGGTCACTGCGGCCACCCGGGGCCAGCTCGGCGGCATAGACGCCGGTGGCGCCCTGCACGTAGTTGCCGTTGATGGTCAGCGTGCCGATCGAGTTGCCCGGCGCGATGAGGCCGTCCACGCGGGTATTGCCGAGCGTGCCGACGCCCTTCAGCAGGCCATTGGCGCCGACCGTGGTGGTGCCGCCGGTCTGCGTGCCGTTGAAGGACACCACGCCGCCGTTGATCACCAGGTTGCTGTTGTTCAGCACGCCGCTGGCGCTGACCGTGCTCACGCCACCGGTAGTGGTCAGTGCGGTGGAGACCAGGCTGCCGTTGAGCAGCAACTGGCCGCCCTGTACTTCGACCGCCGATGCAAGCGTGTTGGCGCCGTTCAATTCCAGCGTACCGTCCTGCAGTACCGCGCCGTTGAAGCTGTTGTTGCCGCTCAGGCGCAGCCAGCCGATACCGGATTTGGTCAGCTTGCCAGGGCCACCGATGTCGTTGGTCCAGTTGTCCCAGGCATCGCCTTCCCAGACTTTCAGGCCGCCGGCTTTCTGGTTCATCACCACGTTGGTGTCCACGCGCAGCGAGCCATAGCCTTCGATGGCCTTCTTCAGATCCACCATGCCCCAGCCGTAGATCGGATCGATGCCCGCTGCACCCAGGTCGCGTGCGGTGGTCAGCAGCACGTCGCGGACCTGGGCGTTGTCCAGATAGGGGAAGCGCTCCATCAGCAGGCCGAGCGCGCCGGTGATGTGCGGCGCCGCCATCGATGTGCCCGTCTTGGTGCCATAGACATACTGGGTGTTCTCGCTGTCGATGATCAGCCGCACGTAGGCGGAGGTGTTTTCGATGCGGCCCTGGATATCCCCGGAAACGATGGTGCTGACGATGTCGGTGCCGGGTGCCGAGATGCACCAGTTGGCGGCAACGCCACAGATGCTGGAACTTCCATCGATCACGTAGTCCGTTTCGCCCGCAGCGGCGTTGGGCCGGCGGACGTTGGCCACGGCCAGCCAGTACGGTTCCAGTTCGGGCTTCCAGCGCGGCATGGCGGCCGTGATGCCGGCGACGGCGCCGCTGCCGTTGCCAGCCGACCAGACCTGGATGAGGGTGGAGCCCGGGGTATCGCCATTGCTGGCGTAGATGCTGCCGTACACGCCGTAGTCGGCACCGATGTTGGCGTACTGCTGGTCCAGCGCGGCGGCGGTCATGTTGCGCGTGGAGATGCCCCAGCTGTGGTTGATGGCACGCACGCCCTGCGCCTGGATCTGTGCATACATGTCCAGCGTGGCGGCGTCATCCGGATCGGTGCGGTAGACCGCGCGCGGGCGATAGTAGTTGTCCGGATCCAGGCGCCACTCATAGTAGGTGTCGCCGAACACGCGGGCGGCGGTGAGATCCGCACCAAAGGCCACGCCATGCATGCCGGTGCCATTGCGGTTGGCGCCGATGGTGCCAAGTACATGCGTTCCGTGGTCGGCGTAGCTGAAGCCATAGGGCTGGCCGGCCGCGATGAGGCGTGCCGCGAGTGCGGCCGGAACGCCGGCACCGAGGCCGTAGTAGTTGTAGCCGGGCTGTTCGCCGCGGGTCTGCCCGCAGGCACCGGTCCCCGCGACCACACCCGGCGTCGCGCAGTGGGCACCGATAGTGATGCTGGAGGTATTGCGTCCTGCAAACTCCGGATGCGCCAGCGCGGAGCCCGAATCGAAAAGCGCCAGGCGTACGCCCTTGCCGGTCAGGCCGCGTGCATAGGCGTAATCCGCGCCCATCGCAGCCAGGCCCCAATCGGCGTTGAATTCATCGCTGCGCCAGCTGGCGGGATCGCCCGGGTTGCCAAGAACGGCGGTGCTGCTGGCGGCAGGCGCAGCGGTTGTCGCTGCGGGTGCCGTGCTGGCAGCGGGCTGCGCCCACGCGGCCTGCAGCTGGCGCTGCCGCTGCCAGGCCTCGAGTGATTCGCTGGCCATGGCTGGCAGTGCGGTGGCCAGCAGCAGCGAGCTGGCGACGGCAAGCGCCAGCGGGCGGTGCGACAGGGAGCGGGACGAACGGCCGTACAGCGGGTGATTCATCGGACAACTTCCTTGGTTGACGGACATCAAGGCCGTTAACGTCAAGGCGTGGCGATATCCCCCAGCAATGTGAAAGGAATTTTATGAACGCGTTAATGATTTGTGATCGGTGCATGACGTGGTTCCGCCGGGCCGGGCACCGCGACCTTTCTTTCCGAGGCCTTGGAGCCGTCCATGCGTAACGCATTGCGTAAACCACAGTTGGCGATATTGGGTAGTTCCGATCCTGGCAGCGACGCGTTCGAGCGCGCAGCTGAAGCAGGGCGTTTCCTGGCCGTGCAGGGCATCACGCTGGTCAGCGGCTGTGGCAGTGCCGCTACGCGGGTAGCTGCCGAGCAGGCGGTAGCCGCCGGTGGCCAAGTGCTCAGCGTGATCCCGGAAAGCGGCATGCCGGCAGCCGATTGGCCCGCCACGGTGGTGGTGCCCTGTGGCATGGGCGATGCGCGCAACCTGATCATGGCCCTGGCCGGTGATGCCTGCATCGTGATCGGCGGGCGCGCCGGTACGATCTCGGAGGTTTGCCTGGCCTGGCTGCACAAGCGGCCGCTGCTGCCGCTTGTCGGGGCCGGTGGCTGGTCCGATGCGCTGCCGGACAACCCGCCGGACGAGCGCGGCAATTCGCCGATCCTGCCGTGGCGCAACATTGATGAGCTGGCCGGGCAGCTGCGTGTGCTGGGGTTGCTGCACCGCTGAGTCGAGCGGCATCGGCCTTCACCCAGCGTCCCGTGTGCAGCGCTAAGGTGGCCCGGCCTGGGATCACCGGGCTTATCAAGGAGCGATGTCGATGCGTACTTTCGGGAAAGTGATCGCCGGTGTTGTGTTCGCGTTGGCCTGCAGCGGCTCGGTGGCCCTGGCCGGACCGGTCCAGCCCTGCGATCTACCCTGCTGGAAGGCTTACCAGGCATGTGTGTCCGGTGGTGGTGATGCCATGGAATGCCAGTACGAATACGATCGATGTGTCATGGAGCGCTGCGGCGCGGTGTAAGCCCAGCCATGCTCGGCTGAAGACGGGCCCCGTCCGTGACGGGGCTCTTCTGTTCATGCGCAAGGTCGGGCAGTCTCGACACATTCTTCCTGGTGGAGTGGAACATGGCCGTCAAGCGTGTCGTTGCCAACATCGCCACGCCCGATCCCTCACGTGCCGCTGCGTTCTATGGCGAGCTGCTCGGCATGCCGGTGGTGATGGACCATGGTTGGATCGTCACCCACGGCGGGCAGGGCAGTGCGCAAGCGCAGGTCAGCTTCGCCAGCGAAGGGGGCTCGGGCACGCCGGTGCCGGACCTGTCGATCGAAGTGGACAATCTGCAGGACGTGCTGCAGCGCATGCGCGCGGCCGGCATCGCGCTGGAATATGGCCCGGCCGACGAACCCTGGGGCGTGCGGCGCTTCTTCGTCCGCGATCCGTTCGGTCGGCTGTTGAACATCCTCGCCCACGCCTGAGCGGTGGATGGTGCCTCGCCACGCCTGACGGTGCGCGCGGGACGATGACCGTCTACCGGCGTGCTGGCCCTGCTCGCGGCATCCGGGCTGCTCCGGCAGCCCAGGCGCGCCTGAACGCGCCGCGGTCAGCCCTGCTGGCGTTGTGAACCGTCCCTCGTTGGCGTCGCTTCGGCCGCTTGCCGCTGCTGCCGTGCATTGGCGTGGCGAGCGTGCCCGCCTTCGCGGCCGATCGCTGCCATGTGCTGTCGGTTGCGGCTGATCGCCTCGCCGCCCTTGCGGCCGGCCACGCGTGCCTCGGCCGGGCTGAACTCGTGTGCATTGCCGGACGCATGCGCGGCGCGTCCTCCCTTTGCGGCGATCGCGCGCTGCTTGTCCTGGTCCATCGAGGCGAAGCCACGATGGGAAGTGCCGTGGTCCTGGTCGGCCATGGGAAGGCTCCCGTTGCATGGAAGGGAAGCTCATCCTTGCCGGTGCCCGGCTAACGGAGTGTCCGCACCGGTGCGGCTGCCTTCACGCCGCACCGTACTGCTTTTCACGGCGCAGGTACGCCGCTGCGCGCATCGCCCTGAGTGGCTAGGACGAACTACACCCTTCACCCAGGCCGGCGTGATGGGCTCGACCGAAGAGGAGTACGTGCTCGGCAATACAGCCCCTTTGGCCGCGCAGTGCCGCACGATGGAGCTGCGCCTGGGCAACGGCGGCTGGACCTTCCCCAGCGAAATCGAAATGGCCGCAGAGCAGTAAGGCTTCAGCGCCGGCGGGCGTCCTGCAGGCGCTGCGCGAAGGGCCGCTGTGCGAGCGCTGCAAGGGCGTCGCGCAGTACCTGCTCCAGCGGCTGGCCCAGATCGGCATCGAGGCTGCGCGCCGCTACGGCAGTGGCCTGCCATTGCGCCTGCAGCGCAGGCATCGCGCGCTGTGCGCGGGGGCTCAACTGCAGGATGCGTTCACGACCATCGTCGCCGCTGGACGCGTGCAGCCAGCCATCGCGCACCATCGCCGCCACGGTCTGGCTGAGCGCCGAATGGCTGAGCCCGCAGGCCGATGCCAGGTCCTTGATCCGGCAGGGGCCCTGCGCCATCAGCGTGCGCAGCACCGGTGTGTAGCGGGGCCGGTAGTCCAGTTGCAGGTCCCGGTAGGCCTGCTCGACCGCCGGGTCCAGCTGGTCGAGCAGGGCGCGCAGCAACGTGCCGAGCGTGGCGTGTTGGAGATCCATGACCGGGATGATATATAAGCGCTTATATATCTTCAACGCGGAGGTGGTTGATGGCCGTGTCCTGGATGCTCGTTGCGTTGCTGGCAGGGGCCTGCCCGGCGCAGGACGGAGTGCTGCGCGCGGCGGCCACCGCCGTGCAGGCGCAGTACCTTGACGAGGCGGAGGGCGCCCGTATCGCCGATGCCCTGCGCACCTGGTCGGTGCAGCAGCGCTATGCGGACAGCTGTTCGGATCCGGTTGCGTTCAGCGCACGCCTGAACCAGGATCTGGACATGTTCGATGGCCACTTCCATGTTGAACGCGTGGACGCAGCGGCCGGCCAGGACGATTGGTTGATGGCCTGGCGCGCCGATGCCCGCGGCAATGGTGCCGGCGTGCGCGAGGTGCGGGTGATGGAGGGCAACATTGGCTACCTGCGCCTGAGTACCTTCTATCCGCTGGATCTGGCGCGCCCGAAGTTCGCTGCGGCCCTTGCCCTGCTGGCCGACACCGATGGCCTGGTGCTGGATCTGCGCCAGAACGGGGGCGGCGACGATGCAAGTGCCGACCTGCTGGTACGCACGCTGCTGGACGCGAAGATCGACGCGGTGCAGCAGCTGGACCAGCGCGGCCGGCGCACGCCGGTCCCGCTGCCGCCTGCCAGCCTGCCTGCGTACCTGAAACCGCTGGTGGTGCTGATCGACCGCCGCACCGGTTCGGCGGCCGAGTTTGTCGCCTATTCGCTGCAGGCACTGGGCCGTGCGCGGATTGTCGGTACGCGCAGTGGCGGTGCCGCGCATATGTTTGGTGATCCTGTGCTGCTGCCCGATGGCTATCAGGTCAGTATTCCCGACCGGCAACCCATCAATCTGCGCACCGGTGGAAACTGGGAACGTACTGGCGTGAGGCCTGATGTGGCCGGCGGCGACGATCCGCTGTTCATCGCGCGGCAACTGCTGGCGCCTGCGAAGTCGTCAAGATGAACGCACGATTGCATGGCTGTCCTATCGCGGATGCGCGATTGCATGCCTAGAATCGAAGCATCCCGGTAGTTCCCGGGCGCTTCGAGTGAATGGACTCAATGAAGATTCTGTTGACCGGCAGTTCCGGCCGCATCGGGCGCGCGATCTTCGGTGCGTTGGCGGCTGCCCACGAAGTGGTGGGGCTGGACCGCAGTCCGTTTGCCACCACGCGCATCATTGCCGATGTCAGCGATCGGCAGGCCGTCGCGCGCGCGGTGCAGGGCGTGGATGCGGTCATCCATACCGCGGCCCTGCATGCCCCGCATGTCGGCCTGGTGCCGGATGCGGTGTTCCAGCAGATCAACGTGGAGGCCACCGCACACCTGCTGCAGGCGGCACGCGAAGCCGGTGCACGGCGCTTCGTGCTGACCAGCACCACTGCGTTGTATGGCCATGCCGTGGTGGCCGGTGGCTGCCGTTGGATCGACGAAGACACCGAGCCGCTGCCGCGCACGATCTACCACCGTACCAAGCTGCAGGCAGAGACCCTGGCCGAAGCCGCCGCCACGCCGGGCTTCAGCGTTCGCGTGCTGCGCATGGGCCGGTGTTTCCCGGAACCGCCCGAACGGATGGCGATGTTCCGCCTGCATCGCGGCATCGACGCCCGCGATGTGGCCAGCGCACATGCTGCACTGCTGCTCGACGAAGGCGCCCGGTTCGCGCGCTACCTCGCCTGTGCCCCGACGCCGTTCCGGCGCGAGGACTGCCTGGAGCTGGCCACCCACCCGCGTAGCGTGCTGGCCCGTCGCGCGCCACAGCTGCTGGCCGAATTCGAACGCCGTGGCTGGCCGCTGCCATTGAGCATCGACCGTGTCTACGACAGTGCCCGCCTGCGCGGCGCGCTGGGCTGGAAACCGTGCTTCGGGCCCGACGACGTGCTTCAGCAGTATGCCGTCGGCAGCATCGAGGTACTGCCGCGGGCACAGTGGATCAAGGACCGCGTGGCCGAGTGAGGGCATCGCAGAGGGGGAGCGTTGAGCCGACCCTGAGCGGATTCAGGAATGTGCAGGCCGACCGCCTCAACCTCGTTGGCGGGCGGCCGCTAACCCAGTGCGCTTCCAGCGCCGGGCGCGCCCCGGCGGCCGGTGGCCTGCGCGACGGATCGCGCGCCTGCGCGGTGCCCTCGTGGTGCCGGTCGTCCTGAACTGCCTTGCGGACCCTCCCATGTCTTCTTCCCGCTCTGCCGCTGCCCAACGCCCGGGCAGCATCGCCCACAAGTTGATGCTGGGCACCGCCGTGATCGCGCTGCTGTGCTTCGGCCTGACCGCCTTCCTGATCTACCGGCAGGCCAGCGCCAGTCTGATCAGCGCCTCGCGCCAGACCATGACCAGCGAGGCCAACGCTGAGGCGCGCCAGGTGGCGGCTGATCTGGGCACGGCTTTCGCCAGCAATGACGCCATGGTCGAGGCCGTGCTGGCCCAGCGTGCCCGTGGTGACATACCCGACCGCGCCAGCCTGGCGGCGGTGCTCGGCGAACAGCTGCGTGCTCATCCTCAATGGCTGGGCAAGAGCACCATGTGGGAGGCCGATGCCTTCGACGGCAAGGATGCGGAGTTCGTCAATTCCGAAGCACACGATGCCACCGGCCGCTACATGAGCTACTGGGCCTGGCAAGACGGCAAACCGCAGCAGTCGGTGATGACCGACTACACCGAGACTGCCAGCGGTTCCGGTGACTGGTACATGGTGCCCAGCCGCGACAAGCTGCCCAAGGTCAGCGAACCTTACGCCTATGACATCGCCGGCCAGAAGGTGCTCATGAGCACCCTGAGCACGCCGATCATCGAGAACGGCAGATTCCTGGGCGTGTTCACCGTCGACTTCTCGCTGGCAGCGCTGCAGAAGCACCTGTCAACGCTGAAGCCGATGGGGGCTGGCCGCGTCGAACTGCTGTCGCCCAAGGGCGTGGTGCTGGCCTCGGCCAATGCCGCCGAGATCGGCAAGCCGCGCAACGATGCCCTGACCCGCAGCATGCTGGCCGACATCGCCGCCGACCGTCCGTTCGAGGCCTTCAGCCCCGACGCGGCCGGCAACGTACGCGTGTATGTGCCGCTGCGCGTGGGCGACGCCCCGCAACGCTTCGCGCTGGGCGTGGTGATGCCGCATGCGGTGATCGTGTCTGAGGCACGCCAGCTGCTGTGGCTGACCCTGCTGGTCGGCGTGATCGCCGCGCTGACCCTCAGCGCCGGCGTCTACGTGCTGCTGCGCCGCCTGGCGATCCGCCCGTTGGCCGAAGCGGTACGCGTGGCCGGTGATGTCGCCGCCGGCAAGCTGGACAGCACGCTGCCGGCGCGCAGCAACGACGAAGTGGGGCGCCTGCTGGACGCAATGCAGGGCATGCGTGGGCAGTTGCAGTCGGTGATGGCTGCGCAGGCCGAAATGGCGCGCCGGCACGATGCCGGTGAACTCAGCTATCGCATGGATGCTGCGGCCTTCCCGGGCGAGTACGGCCGCATGGTGGCCGACAGCAACCAGCTGGTGGCCTCCAGCAACGCGGTCACCCAGCGCCTGGTTGAAGTGATGCAGCGCTATGCCGTGGGCGACCTCAGCGTGGACATGGAAGTGCTGCCGGGCGAGAAGGCGGTGTTCACTGCCGCAATGGCGACCACCAAGCGCAACCTGGCCGCGATCAACGAGCAGATCCAGCAACTGGCCGCCGCCGCCGCCGCCGGTGACTTCGCCGTGCGCGGTGATGCACTGCGCTTCGAACATGATTTCCGCCGCATGGTGGAGACCCTGAACACAATGATGCAGGTCAGCGACCACAACCTGGCGGCACTGTCGACGCTGCTGCGCGCGATCGCCGCCGGTGACCTCAGTGCCCGCATGCAGGGCGACTTCCACGGCGTGTTTGCGGTGATGCGCGACGATGCCAACAGCACCGTGCAGCAGCTGACCCAGATCGTCGGCCAGATCCAGCAGTCGGCGGCCAGCATCCGCCTGGCCGCCGGTGAGATCGCCGCCGGCAACAGTGACCTGTCGCGCCGCACCGAGCAGCAGGCCGCCAACCTGGAGGAAACCGCCGCGTCGATGGAAGAACTGACCTCCACCGTGCGCCAGAACGCCGACCATGCGCTGCAGGCAAACACGCTGGCCGGTTCCGCAGCGGGCGTGGCCAGCGAAGGCGGCCAGGTGGTCAGCCAGGTGGTGCACACCATGGAGCAGATCGAGGCGTCTTCGCAGCGCATCGCCGAGATCATCTCGGTGATCGATGGCATTGCGTTCCAGACCAACATCCTGGCGTTGAACGCCGCAGTGGAAGCGGCGCGCGCCGGTGAACAGGGCCGTGGCTTCGCAGTGGTGGCCAGTGAAGTGCGGGCGCTGGCGCAGCGCTCGGCGGGTGCTGCCAAGGAGATCAAGGAGCTGATCGACGCCTCGGTGGCCCAGGTCGGTGCCGGCGCGCAGCTGGTGCATGGTGCGGGGCGCACCATGCAGGACATCGTCGGTCAGGTCGGCCGGGTCAACGAGATCATGGCCGAGATCTCGGCCGCGTCGCGCGAACAGTCTGCCGGCATCGAGCAGGTCAACCAGACCGTAGTGCAGATGGACGAAACCACCCAGCAGAACGCCGCGCTGGTGGAGGAAGCCAGTGCCGCCGCCCGTGCGATGGAGGAGCAGGCCGAGCAGCTGGCAGTGGCGGTGTCGCGCTTCCGCCTGCAGGCCGAGCCGGAGGGCATGGCCCGCCGCGCGGCCTGATGCCGGAAACGAAGACGCCCGGCGGCTGCCGGGCGTCGCATGCATCCTTGCCGCGCATCCTGCGCAGGTCTGATGGCTCAGAACATTCCTTCAAACGGATTCCAGCTGGCGCGTCCTTCCACCTTTTCCAGGTAGTAGCTGTAGTTGGTGCTGGAGGCGACCAGCAGGTTCATGGCGATGAACAGCATGCGCCCGACGACATCCGGCAGGAACATGCTGACGATGGCCAGCGCGATGTTGATGCCGATCACCACCAGTGCCTTGCGCCACATGCCGAGAATCAGCAGGTAGATGGCACCGAAGAACAACGCGAAGAAGTTCAGGTTGATCTTCAGGCGGTCACCAAAGGACAGTGCCTTCCAGGCCTGCTTGAAGCCGGGGTTCTTGGGGGCGCCGTGCTGGCGGAAGAAGTTGAAGCGGAACTGCCACTTCGGGCTGAACTGGGACAGGTCGGTGGTATTCATTGGGAAACATCCCTGTGAGAAAACGTTTTCATGATAGGACAAGTCCTATTCAGGATCCAAGCGCTAGCGTCAAGAATGTGACGCCTGCCTTGTTCCCGCGCCTGCGGCCAAGCGCCGCGCCGTCACCCGCCCGCCTCGTTTTTAGGATAGGGTGCGCAGTTCCGCTGCCGCCCCGGCTGAACCCGTGCGGCGGCGGGATGTCCATGGAGGTTGCATGACCACAGCTGCTACACCGGAAAACGCACCGGGACCGGTGCTCCTGCCGACACCTGAAGTGGTGCAGGCACAACAACTGCTCGCACGCCAGCAACTGGCGGTGGCGATGGACCGTGCGCGCACGGCCGCCACGCGGGATGCGGCACCGGCCGCGCTGGAACGCGAGTAACCCGCAACACCGTCGATCGCGCTGGCATGTCGCCAGCGCGATCACGGCGCGTGCCGCCGGTCAGAACCGCGCGGTCATGCTCAGGAAGTAGCTGCGCCCGGCGACGAAGTAGTCGGTGGAGCCTTCCGCATACAGCTTCTTGTCGGCCAGGTTGCTGACGCCACCGCGCAGGGTCAGCACTTCGTTGACGTTCCATGCCGCGGTCAGGTCATACAGCGTATAGGCCTTGAGGAAGGTCGTGGCGGTGCCGGTCTGCCTGCCGGTGTACTGCGCCGACAGGCTGCCGGAAAACACCGTGCTGGGCGCCCAGTCCAGCGACGAATAGCCGGAGAACTCCGGTGTATCGATCAGGTTGCGGCCGGTGGTCAGGTTCCTGGCTTCCTTCATCCAGGTCGCCGAGGTGCGCCAGCGCCACTGCTCGCCGAAGCGGACGTTGAGGTTGCCTTCCATGCCGCGAGTGCGCGCGCGCTGTACGTTGCTCATGCGCGTCCACCAGATGCCGTTGAACCGGCCCAGCGGTGCGTACTCGATCTTGTTCCGGAAGTCGGTGTGGAAATAGGTCACGCCGACATCGATCAGGTCATTGTCGAAGCTGATGCCGATCTCGCGATTGGTGCTGGTCTCCGGATCGAGGTCCGGGTTGCCGGCCATGTAGCACCCGCCGCGGGTATAGCCCAGCGGAATCAGCGAGGTGCAGCCGCGGCCCCCGGACTGGGTAGCGGCACTGGCCGAGTTCTCGGTCAGGCTGGGCGCACGGAAGCCCTTGGAGACGCCACCGCGGATCGTCCATTGTTCGGCAGGGTGCCAGACCAGGTACGCACGCGGGCTGACGTGGCCGCCGAACTGCTCGTGATGGTCCAGGCGCGCGCCCACGGTCAGGGCCAGGGTGCGGTGCAGTTTCAGCTCGTCCTCGGCAAACAGCGCCCAGGTGTCCACGTCCAGAGTGGAGCCGCTGACCGCGTTGCCGGCATAGTCGATCGGCGCGCGGCCGATGGTGTCGGTGTTGGTCAGCTCCTGCCGCTTCCATTGGCCGCCTACGGCGAACTGGTGTTCAACGCCGAGGGTGAACGGCGTGGTCAGGCTGCCCTCGATGATCGTATCGGTCGCTTCGGAACGGCCGGCAGCACCGATGTCGTTCCTGTACTCGGTCCAGTACGCACTGATCTTCGAATTGCCGAAGCGCCACTTGCCATCGTGGTTGAGCGCCAGCGAGCTGCGCTTGAGCTCACTGGCACCCCACGCACCTTCGTCCTGCTTTTCCAGCGACGCATCGATGAAGGCCTGCTGCACGCCGTGCCCGGCTTCCAGCGACAGTTCCTGTGCGTCGCTCAGCTTCCACTGCAGCAACGCATCGGCGTTGCGGTCCTTCTCGCCGGCATAGGCGTTGCCGTAGACACCGCCGTTGGAGCGGTCCGAATCACGGCGCATGCTGTTGGCACCGATGCGCAGGCCGAAGCGTTCGCCCAGCGGTCCGGAGAACGTGGCGCCGATCTGCTGGGTATCGCCGCGCTTGCCGTCAGCCGGGCGGGTGTAGCTGTGGGTGGCGCTGCCGTTCCATTCGTCGCCGATGCGCCGGGTGATGATGTTGATCACCCCGCCCATCGCATCGGAGCCATACAGCGACGACATCGGCCCGCGCACCACTTCGATGCGCTCGATCTGGTCCGGCGAGATCCAGTTCAGGTCCTGGCGGCCGAGGTCGGGGCGATAGTTGGTCGAGGCCGAGCTGCCCATGCGCTTGCCGTCCACCAGCACCAGCGTGTAGTTGGACGGCATGCCACGCAGCTTGATCTTGGACTGCTCGCCGACGGCGCTGAGGCCGCCGGTCACGCCCGGTACGCGGCTGAGCAGGGCGGCCAGGTCCGGTACCGGCTGGCGCTCGATGTCCTCACGACTGATCACGCTGATGCTGGCCGGGGCATCCTTGATCCACTGCTGGCTGCCTGAAGCCGTGACCACCACGGTATCCAGGTCCTTGGTGGAGGCATCGGCGGCGGCCTCTGCGGCGGCCAGGCCGGGCAGGGCCAGCAGGCAGGCGGTGGCCAGGCGGGTGCGCGGCAGGCGCGCGGAACGGGAACGGGACGACAGGGACATGACGGCTTCCATGGGAGGTGGGGTGACCCGGTGGAAGCAGCAGGCGCAGGCAGACAGCAGGCAGCCCCCCCCTTCCGTGGGTCGTCGGGTGCGCGGTCTGGACCGGCGCAGCTGGGTGGGTCGCGGCCGTGCGGAGGACGGTGACCTGCCTGGTTAATTAAATGATAACCGTTCGCGTTTGTTGCGATCCAGTACCGGGGGCGATGCAGTGACATCTGGCCATGCCCTGGCGTGATCGCCTGCTATTTGCTGAATGGGGACAAATCCCGGTGTAGACCTTCGCACCCGGCTTACATTCTGGGCCCTAGACTGGGCCGCATTTTCGATTCCGCCCCGTTGGAGATCGTGTGGGTTCCGGTAGTGACAGACATCGACTGTGCGGCGTGAGGCCGACACAGCCAGGACAAGTGCGGGCGCCGGGAAAGCGCGCCGGGAACCTTGGTGCATGCAGCCCGGCCGGGATGGCCGGCCGTGCCGACGGCGCGGAGTAAGTGACGATGGGGGTGCAGACCATCCAAGCGGAAGCAGGAACGCCCCGGCTCGATGCCGGCTGGGCGCTGCTGCCCGCTGAATCGCCGTTGCCGATGCCCGAACAGACCCTGCGCGAAGGCGCGCTGAAGGTCCGGCGGCATCGCACCTCGCCGCGCTTGATCGGCCTGCGCCGGCTGTACCTGTTTGGTGGCACGCTCGGCATGACCGCCGTGGCTACGCGGATGATGTGGCGGGTGCTGTCGGCCAATGGCATCAGCGTGCTCGAAGCCTGCCTGCTGGTGCTGTTCGTCGGCCTGTTTGCCTGGATCGCGCTCTCGTTTGCCAGCGCCCTGGCCGGCTTCCTGACCGCTGTGTTCGACCGGGGCTATCGGCTCGGCATCGACCCGGACAAGCCGTTGCCGGCCGTGCACAGCCGTACTGCGCTGTTGATGCCGACCTACAACGAAGACCCGCGCCGCCTGCTGGCCGGCCTGCAGGCGATCTACGAGTCGGTGGCGGCCACCGGCCAGCTCGACCGCTTCGACTTCTTCGTGCTCAGCGACACCCGCCGCGAGGACATTGCCGCTGCCGAGGAACAGGTGTTCGCCGAGCTGCGCGAGCGTGTGCCGGAGGGGCAGACGCGCCTGTTCTATCGTCGACGTGGTGACAACAGCGGGCGCAAGGCCGGCAACATCGCTGACTGGGTCCGCCGCTTCGGCGGTGCCTATCCGCAGATGCTGATCCTTGATGCCGACAGCCTGATGACCGGCGACAGCATCGTGCGCCTGGTGGCCGGCATGGAACACAACGCCGACGTCGGACTGATCCAGACCCTGCCGTCGGTGATCGGCGGCCGCACCCTGTTCGCGCGCATGCAGCAGTTCGGTGGCCGCGTGTACGGGCCGGTGATCGCCCGCGGCGTGGCCTGGTGGCACGGTGCCGAGAGCAATTACTGGGGCCACAACGCCATCATCCGTACCCGTGCCTTCGCCGACCACGCCGGCCTGCCGGCGCTGCCGGGGCGCAAGCCGTTCGGCGGCCACGTGCTCAGCCACGATTTCGTCGAAGCGGCGCTGATGCGTCGTGGCGGCTGGGCCGCGCACATGGTGCCCTACCTCGGTGGCAGTTACGAGGAAGGCCCGCCGACGCTGACCGACCTGCTGGTGCGCGACCGTCGCTGGTGCCAAGGCAACCTGCAGCACGGCAAGGTGGTCGGCAGCCGCGGGCTGCACTGGATCAGCCGCACGCACATGCTGATCGGCATCGGCCACTATTTCACCGCACCGATGTGGGCCATGCTGATGCTGATCGGCATCGCCATCCCGCTGTTCCAGGAAGGCATCGATTTCAACGCCCTGCTGCACCTGTCGCCCAGCGTGTACTGGCGCGCACAGGATGAAGAGCAGGTGGTGCGCCTGTTCGCCGCCACCATGGCGGTGCTGCTGCTGCCCAAGGTGCTCGGCTACCTGGCAATGCTGCTGGACCCGGTCGACCGCCGCGGTTGTGGCGGTCCGATCCGTGCCTTCGTATCGATGCTGGTGGAAACCGTGCTCGCCGCGCTGATGGCGCCGGTGGTGATGTACGTGCAGTCGCGCGGCGTGGCCGAAGTGTTGTCCGGGCGCGATTCCGGCTGGGATGCGCAGCAGCGTGACGACGGCGGCATCTCGTGGATGGCGTTGATCCGTGGCTACGGTGGCTTGGGTGTGTTCGGCGCCTTCATGGGCGTGCTGGCCTGGGCGGTATCGCCGTCGCTGGCGGCCTGGATGGCGCCGGTGGTGATCGGCATGGTTCTGGCCGTTCCGGTGGTGGCGCTGACCTCCTCGCGCGGCCCCGGTGCTTTCCTGCATCGCCTCGGCCTGCTCGATATTCCGGAAGAGAACATTCCGCCACCGGTGCTGGTACGCGCCGCGCAGCTGCGGCGGGAAGCGGCCGAGCAACCGCCGCTGTACTGATTGCCCCGCGCCAGCGGCATAATGCGGCTCGAACTTGAAGGAGCCGCATCATGCTGCAAACGGTGGAACAGGAAACCGGCGCCTCGCCGCAGTGGTCGGTGATCTGGTTGCACGGCCTCGGCGCCGACGGCCATGATTTCGCGTCGATCGTGCCGGAACTGGTGCGGCCGCACTGGCCGGCGCTGCGCTTCGTGTTCCCGCACGCACCCGTGCGGCCGATCACGATCAACAGCGGCGTGCCGATGCGCGGCTGGTACGACATCGTGGGCATGGACTTCCGTTCGCGCGCCGACATGGCCGGCGTGCAGGAATCGGTGGTGCATCTGGACGCACTGATCGCGCGCGAGATCGAGCGCGGCATCGCGCCGGAGAAGATCTTCCTGGCAGGCTTCTCGCAGGGTGGGGCGATCATCCTGACGGCCGCGCTCTCGCGTACCGCGCCACTGGCCGGCCTGATCGCGCTGTCCACCTATCTGCCCGAAGCCGACAGCGCCACGCGTGTTGACGGCGCGGTGCAGGTGCCGGTGTTCATGGCCCATGGCAGTGGCGACCCGGTGATCCCGCAGGCCGTCGCCGCGCACAGCGCGCAGGCGCTGCGTACGCTGGGCCTGGATGTGGCGTGGCACAGTTACCCGATGGCTCACCAGGTCTGTGCCGAGGAGATCCAGGCACTGGGTGACTGGCTGCAGGAACGCCTGGGCGCCGCCTGAGCCATGTCGCCGGCCAGCACACCGCCGTGGATGCCGGAACTGTGCCGCCTGCCACGGCTGGCGGCGATGCTCGGCCTGGCCGAGCTGGTGGTGGTGGTACTGGCGCTGGCGCCGGACGGCAGCCGTCACTGGACCTTCGGCGAACTGCTGTCGGCCAGCGGATTCGCGCTGTGGCTGGCGCTGGCGGTGACCGCCAGCCTGTGCATGCTGCGGCAGACCCTGTCGCGGCTGCCGCCGGTGCTGGGCGCCATTGCGGCGACCGTGCTGGCCACCCTGATCGCGGTGGTCTGCGCCGGCATCGTGCACGCGCTGTACGCGGTGCTGGGCGACAACTTCGCCAGTGGCATCAGCTTCTGGCGTTTCACCCTCGGCAGCGCGGCAACTACGGCGCTGATCGCCGCGCTGGCGCTGCGCTACTTCTACGTAAGCGATCGCTGGGCCGCGCAGGTGCAGGCCAACGCGCGCGCGCAGGCCGACGCGCTGCAGGCGCGTATCCGCCCGCATTTCCTGTTCAACAGCATGAACCTGATCGCCAGCCTGCTGCATCGTGACCCGGCAGTCGCCGAGCGCGCGGTGCTGGACCTGTCCGATCTGTTCCGTGCCGCGCTGGGGGCGGGCGAGGGCGATTCCACCCTGCGCGACGAATGCGAACTGGCAGAGCGCTACCTGTCGATCGAATCGCTGCGCCTGGGCGAACGCCTGCAGGTGCGTTGGCAGCGCGACGAGCCGCTGCCATGGGACCTGCCCTTGCCAAGGCTGGTACTGCAGCCGCTGGTGGAAAATGCCGTGCTGCATGGCATCTCGCGCCTGCCCGACGGCGGCACCATCGAACTGCAGCTGGCGCGCGAGGGCAATGAACTGCAGATCCGCGTACGCAACCCGGCACCCGATCCGCAGGCGCCGGGGCTGGCGCTGGCACGCGGCGCCGGCCATGCCCAGCACAGCATCGGCCATCGGCTGGCCTGGCGCTTCGGCAGCACCGCGCGGATGACGGCTGGCTGGAGCGAGGGCTACTATGCCTGCCAGGTGACAGTGCCGATCCAGTGAGGGAACGATCGTGAGGGTAGTCATCGCCGACGACGAACCGCTGGCGCGCGAGCGCCTGCGCAGCCTGTTGGCGGCACAGGACGGCGTGGACGTGGTGGCCGAGGCCGGCAACGGTGAGCAGGCCCTGCATGCGTGCGCGGAGCTGCAGCCGGACCTGGTCCTGCTGGATATCGCGATGCCCGGGCTGGATGGCCTGGAAGCGGCCCGCCATCTGGCCAGCTTCGAACCCCGGCCAGCGGTGGTGTTCTGCACCGCCTACGATGCGCATGCGCTGTCGGCGTTCGAGGCCGCAGCGATCGACTACCTGATGAAGCCAGTGCGTGCCGAACGGTTGGCGGCGGCGATCGCGCGTGCGCGCACGTTCCTGGCCGGCCGCGGTGGCCGGCCACAGGAGCACAGCGGGCAGCAGGCACGCAGCGTGCTGTGCGCACGCCTGCGCGGCAGCCTGCGCCTGATTCCGCTGGACGATATCCACTACCTGCAGGCCGAGGAGAAGTACGTGGTGGTGCACCACGCGCGCGGCGAGGACCTGATCGAGGAATCGCTGAAGTCGCTGGAAGAAGAGTTCGCCAGTCGTTTCATCCGCATCCATCGCAACTGCCTGGTGGCACGCCACGAGCTGGTGGAGCTGCGTCGGGGCTCGGGCGGGCAGGTGCAGGCGGTATTGCGGCATGGCAAGCAGCCGCTGGAAGTCAGCCGCCGGTGCGTGGCGACGCTGAAGCAGGAACTGCGGCATCTGTGAGTGTTCCGCGCGGCCTGCGGCCGCGACTGCTGCGAAATCAACAGCAACAGCAACAGCAACAGCGGGTTGTCGGCTCTGTGTTGTTGCGTGTTGGGTGAGGCGGGATGGGCGGGCGGGACACGCCGTAAACCCATCCATGGGGGCTCGATGGCGCCATCCATGGCGCCAACGGTCCCGCCCGCCCATCCCGCCTCACCCTCGCGAATTTCCCGGTGACGGACGGCAAAGGCATTGTTGTTATCGAGGGGGGAAGAGGGGTCAGATCCCTTTTCCTGCGGAAAAGGGATCTGACCCCGGAAGCCGTCGGCTGTTGCCTTTGTTTCTGCACTCTTTTTTTTTGATCTTCCGTGGCTGGCGCACACGGAACCTGTCAAAGGCCGGGTGGGGTGGGTTCGCGGGGGTGTCCGCGGCATGGATGCCGCGGCCAAGCCTCCACGGACGGATTCACGGCGTCCCCCGCGAACCCACCCCGCCCGGCCAAGCGCGATAGATCCAGCCGATGCACCAGCCACGAGGGGCTCCGCCGTTGGCCGTATCCGCGCCGAAGGCGCGATAATGACCGGATGGAAACTGTCCGCATCGCTACCCGCAAGAGCCCGCTCGCCCTCTGGCAGAGCGAACACGTCGCCGACCGCCTGCGCCAGGCCGACCCCGGCCTGCACGTGGAACTGGTGCCGATGAGCACCCGCGGTGACGAGGTGCTGGACCGCTCGCTGGCCGCCATCGGTGGCAAGGGCCTGTTCCTGAAGGAACTGGAGCTGGCCATGCTGCGGGGTGAGGCCGACTGCGCCGTGCACTCGCTGAAGGATGTGCCGATGGAACTGGATGCGCCCTTCGCGCTGCCGGCGATGCTGACCCGGCACGACCCGGCCGATGGTTTCGTCTCCAACCTGTACGCCTCGCTGGACGCGCTGCCGATCGGCGCGCGGGTCGGCACCTCGTCGCTGCGCCGCCAGGCCCAGCTGCGCGCGCTGCGCCCGGACCTGGAACTGCTGGACCTGCGCGGCAACGTCAATACTCGCCTGGCCAAGCTCGACAACGGTGGCTACGACGCCATCGTGCTGGCGGTGGCCGGCCTGGAGCGCCTGGGCCTGGGCGAGCGCATCGTCGCGCGCCTGCAACCGCCGCAGTGGCTGCCGGCGCCGGCGCAGGGCGCGGTGGCGGTGGAGTGCGACGGAGGCAACACGCGCCTGATGGCGCTGTTCGCCACGCTTGATGACGCCGCCACGCGCGCCTGCGTGGAAGCCGAGCGGGCCATGAACCGCGCGCTGCATGGCAGCTGCCACGTGCCGGTGGCGGCGATCGCGCAGTGGCAGGGCGACGACCTGCACCTGCAGGGCCTGGTCGGCAGCGCCAGTGATGGCCGCGCCGTGCGTGCCGAAGCGGTGGGTCCGGCCCGCGATCCGGAAGCGCTGGGCCAGCAGGTGGCGAAGCTGCTGCTGGACGATGGTGCTGGCGAACTGCTGAACGTCTGAGCCATCGCAGGTAGTGCCGCGGCCAGCGGCCGGCACTACCGGAAGAAGAACGGGCGCCCTGGGCGCCCGTTCTGCTTATTTGAACTTGTAGACCACGTTCATCGTGGTCAGCGTATCGGTCTTGCGCTTGTCGACAGCGACGTCGCTGTTGTAACGCGCCTGCCAGCCGGCCTTCAGCGCCAGGTGCTCGTTCATGCTCACCGAGACACCGAAGTCGTTCTGGCCGAAGGTGTTGTACGAACCGGACTCGACCAGCAGCGTGTTCACCAGGTCGGTGTTGTCGGTCAGCGAGTACTTCAGGTCGAACAGGCCACGGCCGATCATGCCGGTACGGGTGCGGTCATCCTCGGTGCTGTGGGTACGGCGCACGCCGGGGCCGATCTGCGCGTCGAACGAAAAGCGCTCGGTGTTCCAGAGGCGGGTGCCGTAACCCAGACCGAACGAGCTCTGGCGGTCGTAGGTGGCGAAGTCGTCGCGCTCGGTACGCACCGTGGCCGTCAGCTGGCGGTGCTCGCCCAGCTGCAGCGCGCTGCCCGCACTGCCGGTGTAGCGGTTGGCGGTGGTGTTGCTGCGGCGGGTGGTGGTGCCGTCGTCATTGGTCTCGGTCACCTTGGAGCTGGAGCGCAGGCCGAACAGGTCCATGCTGTGCACCCAGTCGCCGTCGGTGTAGCGCAGGCGCAGGCGGCCGTTGAAGCTCTCGGTGCTGCTGTTGCCGCGTGCCGAGGCAAAGCCGAGCTCGCCGCCGCTGCCACTCCACGGCGAGGACATCGCCGCCAGTTCGGAGGCATCCTGCGCGTATGCAAGCGGCGCACACAGCAGCAGGGGGATCAGCAGGGACACGCGCAGGGACATCGAGGCTTCTCCGGAACGGTTAACAGCCGGTGATGATACTGGAAGCGTGATGGCGGTCCGAATCGATCCAAAGCGTGCTTCAGCGAACGTTGCCGCGATCGCCTATTCAGGGCAGATCGACACGCAATGCGGGGTCGTTGAAGCGCGAATAGCGCAGGCGCAGCTGGAAGCTGCGGCCATTGCTGCTGCCGCTGCGCACGATCTGGCGTGGCAGGCCCTGGGCATCCACCCAGTACTCCAGGCGTTCGCCGGGCTGGCTGCCGCGCAGCCGGTAGTGACGGGTCTCGACCCCATCCAGCGCCTGGCTGCCGAGGTCTTCGGCCTTCAGGTCGGCGGGCAGGGCGTCGGCCGGCAGCGGGTTGCGCCACTGCTCGAGCAGGCCGGGCGGGGCCGGCACCTGGCGGATCGCACCGTCGGCCTGCAGGAACAGGGTGTCGCCGATGATGGTCTGCGGCCCGGCCGGGGTCTCCACCCGGAAACGGTCGGGTGCAACGAAGTCCATGGCGCTGCGTACCCGCTGCGGCGCGCCCAGCACCTCCAGTTCGGCGTGGAAGCTGCGCAGGGCGGCGAAACGCTGGCTGGCGCCCAGCACCGCCTGTGCCGGATCGGCGGCGGGTACCGGGGCCTCGGGGCCCGCCGGCGCCGGCGCGCGATCGCAGGCGGCCAGCAGCAGGCAGGCCAGCAGGGACAGGGCAGGCAACCGGCGCATCGGGCATTCCATGGGGTGGGGGCGACCACGATAGCCCAAACGTTCCACACAAGACCCGCGACTCGGACATAATCGGGGGTATGGACCGATACGAACGCATCACCGCCCTGCATCGTCTGCTCAAGTCCGCGCGCTATCCGGTGACGGTGGCGACCCTGCAGGACAAGCTCGGTTGTTCCCGTGCCACCGTCTATCGCGACCTGGCCTTCCTGCGCGATGCGCTGATGGCACCGATCGAGGGCGACGGCGAGGCCGGCTTCCGCTACCAGGCCGACGAGAGCGACCGCTTCGAGCTGCCCGGCCTGTGGCTCAGCTCGGAGGAGCTGCATGCCCTGCTGGCCTCGCAGCACCTGCTGGCGCGTACCGGCGGCGGCGTGCTGTCGTCGGTGCTGGCCCCGCTGCAGCAGCGCATCGAGAGCCTGCTGGCGGCGCAGGCCGGTGTTTCCAGTTGGCCGGTCGACCGCGTGCGGGTGATTCCGCACCGTGGCCGCAAGTTCGACGAAGGCAGCTTCCGCAGCGTGGCCTCGGCGGTGCTGGAGCGCCGCCAGCTGGCGTTCGAATACCGCGCCCGCTCCACCGACGAGCCGACCAAGCGCACCGTCTCGCCGCAGCGCCTGACCCATTATCGCGACAACTGGTACCTGGATGCCTGGGACCACGACCGCGAGGCGCTGCGCAGTTTCGCGGTGGACCGCATCCACAAGGCACGGGTAATCGACAATGCCGCCCGCGATGTCGCCGACAGCGAGCTGGACGAGCAGCTCGGCGCCAGCTATGGCATTTTTTCGGGTGCCCCGAAGGGCTGGGCGACCATCCTGTTCAGCGCCAAGGCTGCGCGCTGGGTGGCCGACGAGCACTGGCATTCCAAGCAGCAGGGTCGTTTCCTGGCCGATGGCCGCTACGAACTGAAGGTGCCGTACAGCGTCTCGCGAGAGTTGCTGATGGACGTGCTGCACTATGGTTCGGATGCCGAGATCATCGAGCCGATCATGCTGCGCGAGCAGGCCAAGGCGCTGCTTGAGCTGGCCCTGAGCAACTACGAAAAATCCTGACACTCCCCCCGAGAACCCCGTCCCCCATGAAGAAGACCCTGTTGCTGTCCCTGCTCGCCGCTGCGCTGGCCCTGACCGCCTGCGGCAAGTCCGGCGAGCCCTCGCAGAAGCTGGTGGTGGCCGCCACGGCCGTGCCGCATGCCGAGATCCTCGAGGTGGTCAAGCCGATCCTCAAGCAGGAAGGCGTGGACCTGGACGTGCGCGTATTCAACGACTACGTGCAGCCCAACGACCAGCTGGTGCAGAAGCAGGTGGACGCCAACTACTTCCAGACCGAGCCGTACCTGGATGCCTACAACCGCGACCGCAAGACCGACCTGGTGAAGGTGATCGGCGTGCACATCGAGCCGTTCGGTGCGTACTCGCGCAAGGTCAAGTCGCTGGCCGAGCTGCGCGACGGTGCCGACGTGGTGATCCCGAACGATCCGAGCAACAACAGCCGCGCGCTGATCCTGCTGCACAAGGCCGGCGTGATCGAACTGAAGGACCCGGCCAACGCGCTGTCGACCCAGCGTGACATCACCGCCAACCCGAAGAACCTGAAGTTCCGCGAGCTGGACTCGGCGATGCTGCCGCGCGTGCTGGACCAGGTCGATCTGGCCCTGATCAACACCAACTATGCGCTGGACGCCGGCCTCAACCCGACCAAGGATGCGCTGGCGATCGAGAGCAAGGATTCGCCGTACGTGAACTTCCTGGTCGCGCGCCCGGACAACAAGGACGACGCCCGTGTGCAGAAGCTGGCCAAGGCCCTGACCAGCCCGCAGGTGAAGGCCTTTATCGAGACCAAGTACAAGGGCGCGGTGCTGCCGGCGTTCTGATTGCGGCTGATCTGTTGATTTGAATGGTGGGTGTCGACCTTGGTCGACACTGCCTTCCCTGTAGAGCCGAGCCCACGCTCGGCTCTGCTGTTTCCGGCATTTCACCAACGGCAGCCGAGCATGGCTCGGCTCTACCGTGTCACTCCACGTGCCGCAGCAGGGCAGGGCATTGCAGTTTCAATCGACGTGGAAGGCGAGGGTGGCGGCAACCGCCTGCTGCCATCCCGCATACAGCTTCTCGCGCCGCGACACCTCCATCTGTGGCTCGAAGCGCCGGTCCAGGCCCCACTGTGCAGCGATCTGTTCGCGGCTGGACCAGAACCCGACGGCCAGGCCGGCCAGATAGGCCGCACCGAGCGCGGTGGTTTCGGTCAACCGCGGCCGCAGCAGCGGCACACCGAGGATGTCTGCCTGGAAGCTGGCCAGGAAGTCGTTGCCGATCGCACCGCCATCGGCGCGCAGTTCGGTCAGCGCGATACCGGCATCGGACTGCATGGCATCGAGCACGTCGCGGGTCTGGTAGGCCATCGCTTCCAGCGCGGCGCGCACGAAGTGCGCCTTGCGCGTGCCACGGGTCAATCCAAACATCGCACCGCGCACATCACTGCGCCAATAGGGTGCACCCAGGCCGACAAACGCCGGCACCAGATAGGCGCCGCCGCTGTCGGGCACCTGCGCGGCCAGTGCCTGGCTGTCGCTGGCGCGTTCGATCATGCGCAGTCCGTCGCGCAGCCACTGCACCACCGAGCCGGCGATGAAGATCGACCCTTCCAGCGCATACTCCACGCGCCCGTCCAGGCCCCAGGCAATGGTGGTCAGCAGGCCGTTGCGCGACCGCACCGCCTGCGCGCCGGTATGCATCAACATGAAGCAACCGGTGCCATAGGTGTTCTTGACCATGCCCGGCTGGAAACAGGCCTGGCCGAACAGTGCCGCCTGCTGGTCACCGGCGATGCCGGCGATCGGGATCGGGTGGTCGAAGAAGAACTGCGGCCGGGTGTGTGCGTACACCGCACTGGAGTCGCGCACCTGCGGCAGCATCGCGCGCGGGATGTCGAGCAGGGCCAGCAGATCGTCATCCCAGTCCAGCGTGTGGATGTTGAACAACAGCGTGCGCGCCGCGTTGCTGTAGTCGGTCACATGCGCCTGGCCGCCGCTGAGGTTCCACACCAGCCAGCTGTCGATGGTGCCAAACAGCAGCTCGCCACGTTCGGCGCGCTGCTGCGCACCTTCCACGTGGTCGAGGATCCAGCGCACCTTGGTCGCAGAGAAATAGGCATCGATCAGCAGGCCGGTCCGCTCGCGGATCAGCGCTTCATGGCCTTCGGACTTCAGGCGTTCACAGATGGCGTGGCTCTGCCGCGATTGCCAGACGATGGCGTTGTGGATCGGCTGGCCGGTGGCACGGTCCCAGACCACGGTGGTTTCGCGCTGGTTGGTGATGCCCAGTGCGGCGATATGACGCGGGTCGATCTGCCCGCGGCTGAGCAGTTCGGTCAGCGTGGCATAGACGCTGGTAAGGATCTCGCGCGGGTCATGCTCGACCCAGCCGGGTTGCGGGAAGATCTGCGCGAACTCGCGCTGCGCGCTGCCGATGATGTCGCCGGCACGGTCGAACAGGATCGCGCGCGAACTGGTGGTGCCCTGGTCGATGGCCAGCACGTAGCGGGGCGTCATGCAGCGTCTCCGGTAGAGCAGTCAGGGTAACTTACCTTTCTCTCTGTAGAGCCGAGCCATGCTCGGCTGCATTTGCACAACGCAGCCGAGCATGGCTCGGCTCTACACAGTGGAGTGTTCCATCCACGCCTGCAGCCGTGTCACCTGCGCAGCGTCCAGCCGCAACCCCAGCTTGCTCCTTCGCCACAGCACGTCCTCGGCAGTGCGCGCCCACTCTTGCTCGCGCAGAAAGGCCACTTCCCGGGCATGCAGGCCGCCGCCAAACGCCTCGCCAAGATCGTGCAGGCCCCGTACACCCTGCAGCAGTTCCGCGCTGCGACTGCCATAGGCCCCGGCCCAGCGTCGCGCGATACCTGCGGGCAACCAGGGTGCCGATACCTGCAGATGCGCGCCCGCCTGCGCGGCGTCGCCCCAGTCGCTGCCTGGCAGCGGGTCTCCGTTTGCCGTCCACGCCGCTCCCATCTGCGGCAGGGCGGGCCGCAGCAGCTCCAGCGCTTCCTCGGCCAGCACCCGGTAGGTGGTCAGCTTGCCGCCCAGCACATGCAGCGCCGGTGCCGGGTCCACCTGCAGCTGCAGGCGGTAATCGCGGCTGAGTCTTGCCGCGCGCGGATCGGGATCGGCCAGCAGCGGGCGGACACCGGCGAACTGCCAGACCACATCTTCCGGCGCGATGGGTTCATGCAGGTAGCGATTGGCCGCTTCGCACAGGTACGCCACCTCTGAAGGCAGCACGCTGCAGCGCGCCGGGTCGCCGCGATAGTCGGTGTCGGTGGTGCCAACCAGCAGGTGGTCGTGGGCGAAGGGCAACAGGAACACCACGCGTCCATCGGGTTGCTGCAGCAGGCACGCGCTGTCATCGGGCCAGGGCCGGTGCAGGACGATGTGGCTGCCTTGTACCAGCCGCAGCGCGGGGCCGCCACTGCGTGCCTCCATCCGTTCCAGCAGGCCGCCGGCCCACGGCCCTGCCGCATTGGCGACGGCGCGCGCGGTCACCTGCTGCTGGCCATCAGCGGATTCCAGCACGGCCTGCCACCGGCCCTGTAAGGGCTGCAGGTCGATGCAGCGGCTGCGTACACGCACCTGTGCGCCCCGCTGCGCGGCATCCAGGGCGTTGAGCAGCACCAGTCGCGCGTCATCGACCTGCGCGTCGGCGTAGCTGAAGGCCTGCCGCAGATCCGGGGAAAGCCAGGGGCCGAGCGGATCGCGCTGAAGGTCCAGGGCGCGCGAGGCGGGAAATGCCGGGCTGCGACGGCCCAGGTGGTCATACAGCCACAGTCCCGCGCGTAGCATCCAGCGTGGGCGCAGATGGGGTTCCCACGGCAGCACAAAGCGCAATGGATGGACCAGATGGGGCGCCTGCCGGCGTACCACCTCGCGTTCGCCCAGCGCCTTGCGCACCAGCCCGAGCTCGCCCTGTTCCAGGTAGCGCAGGCCGCCGTGGATCAGCTTGCTGCTGGCGCTGGAGGTATGCGCGGCCAGGTCGTGCTGCTCGCACAGCAGCACGCGCAGGCCGCGGCCGCTGGCGTCACGGGCGATGCCGGCACCGTTGATGCCGCCACCGATCACCAGCAGGTCGACGTCGTCCATCGTGTCTTCGCGTCCTGTTTGTGTAGAGCTGAGCCCATGCTCGGCTGCTTTTCGGGTCAGCCGGGCAAGCTCGACTCTACAAAAAAGCAGCCGAGCGCGGGCTCGGCTCTACACGCGGAACGCCGGTGACGGAAACGACGACGGGCCCCGAAGGGCCCGTCGCGTTGCATCAGTGAAGCGGGTGCAGCCTGGATCAGAAGCGGGCGCCGATGCCGAAGCCGACGGTCCACGGATCCATCTTGGCTTCGCCGATCTTCTCGCCGCCAACCTTGATGTCCGGGCGGGCGCGCATGTAGCGGGCGTCAGCACGGGCGAACCAGGTGGAGTTGATGTTCATGTCGACGCCGACGGTGCCGATCACGCCCTTGGCATCCTTGAAGCGGATGTCGGTGTCAGCGCCGTTGCCCAGCTTCTCGTTGCTGAAGCTCGACTGGTAGTAGCCGACGCCCACGAACGGACGGAACACGTTGTCAGCCTGGCCGAAGTGGTACTGGCCGCTCAGCGCGACCGGCTGCTGCTCGACCGAGCCCAGGCGGGCGTTGTTCGGGCCCTTGAACTTGTTGTCGAACTTGTCAGCGGCGCCCCACAGCTCAACGGCCCAGTTGTCGTTGATGTAGTAGCTGAAGCTGACGGTCGGCGCCGGGCCACCATCGGTCTTCTTCACGCCGGAGATCGGGTCGTTCTTCGGTTCCAGCAGCGAGATGCCGCCAACAACGGCAAAATGCTTGCCCGACGCGGTGTCGGTGCTGCTGCTGTCCTGGGCGAAAGCGGCCGGCGCGAAGGCGGCGGAGGTCAGCAGGGCGAGACTCAGGATACGGATGGAGCGCATGGGGGTATCTCCTAATGTTTCTTGTTTTGGGCCCCCGGTTGCGGGGCGAGCACACCGTAGTCGCCCCAACATGAATCGAATCCGACGCACGTTAAAAAATAGTTTTTCTTGTTCAGCGACGGGTACGGAATGCCTTTATTCATGGGGTTTCTGGCGCTCGAGGACATTCATGCAGTTGGAGAAGATGTGAGCACAGCAACGTTGTGCATTGGCCTGCAAGCGCAGGTGAACCTGGAGTGCCGGGTGCTGCTGCTGGGCTCGATGCCGGGCGTGGCGTCCCTGCAGGAGCAGCGCTATTACGCCCATCCGCGCAACCGCTTCTGGCCGCTGATGGCCGACATCTGTGGTTTCGAGGCGGATCTGGCCTACGCCGCGCGGCTGCAGGCATTGGATGCCGCGGGCATCGGTCTGTGGGATGTGATCGGTCGCTGCGAGCGCCGAGGCAGCCTGGATGCGGACATCGTGCGTGGCACGGAAGTGGCCAATGCACTGCCGGAACTGATCGCCACGTTGCCTGAGCTGACGCTGATCGGCTGCAATGGCGGTGCATCATGGCAGGCGTTCCAGCGCTGGGTGCTGCCGCAGCTGGAGGCCCCGCCACAGGTGGTTGCATTGCCCTCGACCAGCCCGGCCAATGCGGCGTGGTCGTTGCCGCGCCTGCGCCAGGCCTGGCAGCCGGTTGCAGACGCACTGGCGACATGAAGCGGACATCGTCCGGACAATACGCTACCGACTGGTCGCGGCCGGGACCCGTGGGCAACAGCCTGTCCCGGCTGCGTGCGTACTGAAAACACCTGTAACGGTTGGCGCTGGACCCCGCTGGCCGCACAATAGACGTTTCCCTACACCAGATTGCCGGAGTTATCCCCATGGCCGAAATCAAGGAAGCACTTGTCCCCGATATCGGTGACTACAGCGATATCCCGGTAATCGAGGTGCTTGTCGCCGTCGGCGACACGGTCAAGAAGGACCAGGGCCTGGTGACGCTGGAAAGCGACAAGGCGACCATGGAAGTGCCGTCCTCGGTGGCAGGCGTGGTCAAGGAACTGAAGGTCAAGGTGGGCGACAGCCTGTCCGAAGGCAAGGTCGTGGCGCTGATCGAAGTGGCCGAAGGCGAAGCCGCCGCGCCGGCCGCCGCCGCACCGGCACCGGCCAAGTCCGCTGCCCCGGCTGCCGCCACCCAGAGCGCGCCGGCCCCCGCCGCTGCTGCGGCGGCCGCTCCGGCCACTCCGGCCGCCAGCGGTGGCGCAGTGGAAGCGCTGGTGCCGGACATCGGCGACTACGCCGGCATTCCGGTCATCGAAGTGCTGGTCGCCGTCGGCGACACGGTCAAGAAGGACCAGGGCCTGGTCACGCTGGAAAGCGACAAGGCCACCATGGAGGTGCCGTCGTCTGTGGCCGGTGTGGTCAAGGAGATCAAGGTCAAGGTGGGCGACAACCTGTCGCAGGGCGACGTGGTTGCCATCATTGAAGCCGAAGGCGCTGCCGCGCCGGCACCGACCAAGGCGGCGGCTGCCGCTGCTCCGGCTGCCGCCGAGACCGCCACCAAGGTCGAGCCGGTCGCTGTGCCGGCACAGCCGGACAAGCTGGCGGCGCGCGAGATCGCCTCGGCCGGCACCCCGTCCAGCCCGCCGGTGCAGTTCAACGCCGATGGCGTGCTGCCGGCCAAGGTGCCGTACGCCACCCCGGCGGTGCGCGTGTTCGCCCGCGAGCTGGGCGTGGACCTGCTGCAGATCAACGGCACCGAGAAGGGGGGCCGCATCACCAAGGGTGACGTGCAGAAGTTCGTCAAGGCCGCGCTTAGCGGTGGTGTGCCAGCTGCCGGTGGTGCTGCCGTCGCTGCCGGCGGTGGCCTGAACCTGCTGCCGTGGCCGAAGGTCGACTTCAGCAAGTTCGGCGAGACGGAAGTGCAGCCGCTGTCGCGCATCAAGAAGATCTCCGGCGCGAACCTGGCCCGCAACTGGGCGATGATCCCGCACGTCACCCAGTTCGAACAGGCCGACATCACCGACCTGGAAGGCCTGCGCGTGGCGCTGAACAAGGAAAACGAGAAGGCCGGCATCAAGCTGACCATGCTCGCCTTCCTGATCAAGGCCAGCGCCGCGGCGCTGAAGAAGTTCCCGGAATTCAACGCCTCGATCGACGCCAGCGGTGAAAACCTGACCCTGAAGAAGTACTTCCACATCGGCTTTGCCGCCGATACGCCGAACGGCCTGGTCGTGCCGGTCATCCGCGACGTGGACAAGAAGGGCGTGGTGCAGATCGCGCAGGAAACCGGCGAACTGGCCAAGAAGGCGCGCGACGGCAAGCTGGGCCCGGCCGACATGAGCGGCGGCTGCTTCTCGATCAGCTCGCTGGGCGGCATTGGCGGCACCGCGTTCACTCCGATCGTCAATGCACCGGAAGTGGCCATCCTGGGCGTGTCCAAGTCCTCCATCCAGCCGGTCTGGAATGGCAAGGAGTTCGCGCCGAAGCTGATGCTGCCGCTGTCGCTGAGCTACGACCACCGCGTCATCGACGGCGCCCTGGCCGCACGCTTCACCACGTACCTGTCGCAGGTGCTGGCCGACATGCGCCGCGTGCTGCTGTAAGGCATCGCTTCGCCCCCACCGTGCGGCCGCTGCCCCTGGCGCGGCCGCGTGAACAGATGCAGTGACAGCCCGCCGGCCCTGCCGGCCGGGCACAAGGAAAACCACCATGGCCACGATTGAAGTCAAGGTTCCCGACATCGGCGATTACAGCGATGTTCCGGTGATCGAAGTGTTGGTCGCCGTCGGCGACACGGTGAAGAAGGACCAGGGCCTGGTGACCCTGGAGTCGGACAAGGCCACCCTGGAAGTGCCGTCCTCGGCGGCCGGCGTGGTCAAGGAGATCAAGGTCAAGCTGGGCGACACCTTGTCCGAAGGCGCCGTGGTCGTGGTGCTGGACGCTGAAGGCACCGCCGATGCCCCGGCCAAGGCCGCTGCGCCGGCTCCGGCTGCGGCCGCTCCGGCCAGCAAGCCGCCGGTGACCCCCTCGCACCGCGCCCCGGCCGAGCCGGTGGCACCGAAGCCGGCGCTGTCCAGTGGCAAGCCGGCCGACATCGAATGCGAAATGGTCGTGCTGGGCTCCGGCCCGGGCGGCTACACCGCCGCCTTCCGCGCCGCCGACGTCGGCCTGGACACGGTGCTGGTCGAGCGCTACGCCAGCCTCGGCGGCGTCTGCCTCAACGTCGGTTGCATTCCGTCCAAGGCGCTGCTGCACGCCGCCGCGGTGATCGACGAAGTGGCCCACGCCGGCGATTTCGGCGTCGAGTTCGGCAAGCCGACCATCACCCTGGACAAGCTGCGCCAGTACAAGGAAAAGGTCGTCAACCAGCTGACCAAGGGCCTGGCCGGCATGGCCAAGCAGCGCAAGGTCCGCAATGTGCAGGGCGTCGGCAGGTTCATCTCGGCCAACGAACTGGAGATCACCGCCGCAGACGGCAGCACCCAGCTGCTGCGCTTCCAGAAGTGCATCATCGCCGCGGGTTCGCAGGCGGTGAAGCTGCCGAACTTCCCGTGGGACGACAAGCGCGTGATGGATTCCACCGACGCGCTGGAGCTGGCCGAAGTGCCGGGCTCGCTGCTGGTCGTCGGCGGCGGCATCATCGGCCTGGAAATGGCCACTGTGTACAGCGCACTGGGCAGCAAGGTCACCGTGGTCGAGTTCATGGACCAGCTGATGCCGGGCGCCGACAAGGACCTGGTCAAGCCGCTGGCCGACCGCCTGAAGAAGCAGGGCATCGAAGTGCACCTGAAGACCAAGGCCTCGGGCGTCACTGCCGATGCCAAGGGCATCACCGTGACCTTCGAGGCGGCCGAGGAAGGCCAGGCGCCGGCGCTGGCGCAGGGCACTTTCGACCGTGTGCTGGTGGCCGTCGGGCGTTCGCCGAATGGCAAGAAGATCGATGCCGAGAAGGCCGGCGTGCAGGTCACCGAGCGTGGCTTCATCCCGGTTGATCGCCAGATGCGCACCAACGTGCCGCACATCTTTGCCATCGGCGACATCGTCGGCAACCCGATGCTGGCCCACAAGGCCACGCACGAAGGCAAGCTGGCCGCCGAAGTGGCCGCTGGCCACAAGAAGGAGTGGGTGGCCCGGGTGATTCCGTCGGTGGCCTACACCAACCCGGAAATTGCCTGGGTGGGCGTGACCGAGACCGAAGCCAAGGCCAAGGGCCTGAAGGTCGGCGTGGCCAAGTTCCCGTGGGCCGCCAGCGGCCGCGCGATCGGCATCGGTCGCACCGAGGGCTTCACCAAGCTGATCTTCGATGAGGAGACCCACCGCATCATCGGCGGCGCGATCGTTGGCGTGCATGCCGGTGACCTGCTGGCCGAGATCGGCCTGGCCATCGAGATGGGTGCCGAAGCCGAAGACATCGGCCACACCATCCATGCGCACCCGACGCTGAGCGAATCGGTGGCGATGGCCTCGGAAATCTACGACGGCACGATCACCGATCTGTACATGCCGAAGAAGAAGTAAGGCGCCTGCGCCGTTCCAAATGAAAAGCCCCGGCATTTGCCGGGGTTTTTTTGTTGAGCCTCGATCACTCTCATTGCGAGCGTTCGGGCCGCAGCGCGGGTGGCAGGCATTTGGACAAATGTCCCCCGTCGCCCGCCTGCGGCGGTCGCCTCCTCCTTTACTTTGTCCAAATGCCTGCCACCCGCGCAGCGGCTCGGCTTGCGGAAAGTCGAGAGTCGGTGCTCAGGCCGCCTGGATGCATGACACGCGGAGGGAGTGGGGCTGTGTGCGAAGTAAAGGAGGAGGCGTCGGCCTCAGGCCGGCGCCGGGGGACATTCGCACGCAGCCCCGCTCCCTCCAGCGCTCGACCCAGCTTGCATCTGCGGCAACTGCCACCGCTCGCAGCGGCTCGGCTTGCTGAAAGTAGAGCCACTGCCACTGCAAAGGCCGCGTGGATGCCTGATACGCGGGGGGAGAGGGGCTTGTGTGCGAAGTAAAGGAAAGAGGCGTCGGCCGTAGGCCGGCGCCGGGGGACATTCGCACGCAAGCCCCTCTCCCCCCGCGCTCGACCAACCTGCTTCTCTGCTCGACGATGCCACAAAAAACGCGGCCCCGATGTTCCGGAGGCCGCGCCAGGAGAGAGAGCGTGGAAGGGACGAGGGATCAGAACACGAAGCTGACGCCGGCCACCGGGCCCTTGAATTCCTGCTTCAGGCCGATGGTGCCGTCGCTGCCCTTCTTGTCCGCATCGAGCTTGAACCAGTCGTAGCCGGCGAACACACCGAAGTTCCTGGTGAAGCGGTAATCGACGATGGCGTTGGCGCGGCTCAGATCGCCCTTGTAGTCATCGAAGCTGCCCCAGCGCGTGTTGAGGTACTGGCCCTGCAGGGTGATCATCCACTTCTCGGACGGGGTGAAGCTCAATCGCGCACCGACCACCGGCGCCACGCCGTCGGTCTTCTCGTTGAGGAACTGGCCTTCGTACACGGTGCCCAGATCGGCGTAGGCCTTGGTGCTGACCTTGGCGTACTCGGCACCCAGCTGCAGGCCGAGGTCGAACGTATCGGTGTCCACCACCGAGTAGTCATAGACCAGGCTGGCCACCTGGTACTTCAGTTCGCCCTTGACGAAGCTGCCGGACGGCACGTTGACGTCACCGAAGGAGATGTCCTGGCCGAGGGTCTCACGGCGGTCCTTGTCGTACTTGAAATAGTTGAACAGCAGGCGCTGGCGGTTGCTGATGCGGAACATGCCGTCAATGCGCGGCTCCCACTCCTTGCCACCCAGCTTGAAGTCCTCTGAGAAGCCGATGTCCTGCCCGGCGACATTGGTCTTGCCGCGGAGCGTGTTGTCCGAGTCGATGTTCATCGCACCCAAGCGCAGGGCAAAGCGGTCGTCGCCTTCGGCGGCGTGGGCAGCGGTGGCGAACGAGGCGCCGGCGGCGATCAGGGAGAGAGCGAGCAGGGTGGGTACGGGGCGCATCGAAGAGTCCTTGCAGTGGTTCATCAGAATGAAGACCACTGTGCCGGACCGGCCCGTCCACCATCCGTGAACGTATGGTCCACGGCATGTGCACGGTTCAGTGCTGTCGCGGCGATGCAAAAAGATGGCCCCGGAGACGGGCTTCGGGGCCATCGTGGGACCTGCGGGGTGGAGCCGACGAGGATGCTGCAGGCAGGTCGAAAGATCGGACCTGCGCATCCGGCGAAAGTTCCTCGCCTGCGACCAAAGTTCAATACTGCGGTGCAGCATCATGTGGACGTCATTGTCCCCCGGGTGGTACGCAAAAATGTAACCGTTACCGCAACTTGCGGCTTCCCGGGATGAACAGGCAGCGGTTGTCTCGCAAATTGTCCCATTGCTATAATTTGGCGGCTCGATGAGGCCCCCCCCTGCTGTAGCCGCCTCAGCCTTCCACTTGCAACCACGCGGGACGTCCTGTGCTGAACTCCGTTGATGCGGGTCGGCGACTGATGCTGCGCGCCGCGGTCTACCCGCTGGCCGCGGTCGCTGTCCTGGCCCTGGCCTTCCTGCTGGTCGGTCCGAAATATGCCCTCGGCGCGCTGGCGTCCGGTGTGGCCATTTCGGCCGGTGGCTGGGTGGCGGCAAGGATGGCGCTGGGGGGCGGTGCGGTGGCCGCAGGATCGGCGATGGCTCGCCTGATCATTGCGATCGTGGCCAAGTGGGTCGTGGTTTTCGGCGTCCTGCTGGTGGGGTTCCTGGTCTTCAAGCTGCCTGCATTGGCGCTGTTGGCCGGTATCGCCGTCGGCTTGATGTTCCAGGTCCTGGCGATGGCCAGGCGTTGACAGAATTCAATTAACTGAAGGTTCCGGACACATGGCGGGCGAGGCTCTAACCCCTACCAGCTACATCCAGCATCACCTGCACAACCTGACCGCGCCGGTCGGCAAGGGTGAGGGTATGTTCTGGCATATCCACGTCGATACCTTCCTCACTGCGGTCCTGCTGGGCCTGGTGATCGTTGTCGCGTTCTGGCTGGGCACCCGCAAGGCCACCGCCGGCGTGCCGGGCAAGTGGCAGGCCTTCGTCGAGATCTGCCTGGAGTTCGTCGACCGCCAGGCCAAGGACACCTACCACGGCAAGAGCAAGCTGGTCACGCCGATCGCCATCACCATCTTCTTCTGGATTCTGCTGATGAATCTGCTGAAGATGATCCCGGCCGATTTCATCGCCAAGCCGCTGGAATGGGCGGGCGTGCACTACTGGAAGCCGGTGCCGACCGCTGACGTCAATGCCACCCTGGGCATGGCCATCAGCGTGTTCTTCCTGATGCTGTTCTTCGCACTGAAGTCGAAGGGCCTGGGCGGCTTCATCAAGGAATTCCTGACGGCGCCGTTCGGCAAGTGGATGATGCCGTTCAACCTGATCCTCAACATCGTCGAGTGGCTGAGCAAGCCGATCTCGCTGGCGATGCGACTGTTCGGCAACATGTTCGGCGGCGAAATCGTGTTCCTGCTGATCTGGGTGCTGGGTGGTGCCGGTTTCTTCGGTGCCATTGCCGGTGGTGTGTTCGGCCTCGGCTGGATGCTGTTCCACCTGCTGGTGATCCCGCTGCAGGCCTTCATCTTCATGATGCTGTCGATCGTGTACCTGAGCCTGTCGGAAGACGCTCACTGAGTTTCAAGCTTCAACGCGTTTCAACCTTCATCCGTTTCATCACCCTTAGCAACTTAAGTTCCTGGAGATAACCATGTACTTCGCCGTCCTGACCAACTTCGCGCAGATTCAGAGCTCCACCGCCCTTGCCGTCGGCATCATGATCGGCCTGGCCGCGCTGGGCGCCGGTCTGGGTCTGGCCATCATGGCTGGTAAGTTCCTGGAGTCGGCCGCCCGCCAGCCGGAACTGATCCCGGTCCTGCAGGTCCGCATGTTCATCACCGCCGGCCTGATCGACGCCGCGTTCATCATCTCGGTCGCCGTTGGCCTGCTGCTGGCCTTCGCCAACCCGCTGTCGGCTGCCTTCGCTGGCGCCGTCACCAAGGCTCTGGCCGGCTGATACAGCGGTTTGAGACGACCGGGTGCTGATGCACCCGGTTTCGGATGAAGGCCGGATGTGCCGCTTCGGCGGCGCGTCCACCCCGAAACCAGCGATCGAGCTAACCATGAATATCAATTTCACCCTTCTTGCGCAGGCGCTGGCCTTCGCTGGTCTGATCTGGATCATCGCGACCAAGATCTGGCCGCCGCTGATGAACGCGATCGAAGAGCGCCAGCAGAAGATTGCTGAAGGCCTCGCTGCTGCCGACCGCAGCCAGAAAGATCTGGCCCAGGCGCAGGAGAAGGTCAACGAAGCGCTGAAGGAAGCCCGCACCAAGGCCAACGAGATCATCGATCAGGCCCATGCGCGTGCCAACCAGATCGTTGATGCTGCCCGCAACGAAGCGATCACCGAAGCCACCCGTCAGAAGGAACTGGCCCAGGCTGAAATCGACGCCGCCGCCAACCGTGCCCGTGAAGATCTGCGCAAGCAGGTGTCCGCGCTGGCCGTGACCGGTGCCGAAAAGCTGCTCAAGCGCGAAATCGACGCCAACGCCCACAAGGCGCTGCTCGACGAGCTGGCCTCGGAGATCTAAGGATGAGCCAGGCCCTCACGCTTGCCCGCCCGTACGCCCGCGCCGCGTTCGCGACCGCGCGCGACGAAGGCGCGTTCGCGCCGTGGTCGGACGCCCTGGCGTTCTCCGCCCACGTCGCCGCCGACCCGCGCGTGGCGGCCCTGCTCGCCAACCCGGAGCTGGGTCGTGACGACGCCGTCGCCCTGCTGGCGCCGGTGTCCCACGGCGAGACCTACTCGCGCTTCCTGGCCATCCTGGCCGAATCGCATCGCCTGCCGCTGCTGCCGGAAATCTCCGGCATGTTCGACGCCCTGCGCGCCGAAGCCGAGCACGTGGTCAAGGCCACCGTCACCTCGGCTGCCGAACTGTCGGCCGGTGAACTGGACGCGATCAAGGTCGCGCTGCGCAAGCGCTTCAACCGCGAGGTCGACGTGACCACCGCGGTCGATGCCTCGCTGATCGGCGGCGCCGTGATCGACGCCGGCGACGTGGTCATCGATGGTTCGCTGAAGGGCAAGCTGGCCCGTCTGCAGACCGCGCTCGCTAACTGAATTCATTTAACGTCCGGCCCCGCTGCCGGCACTAGGACTTGACGATGGCAACCACGCTCAACCCCTCCGAAATCAGCGAACTGATCAAGAACCGCATCGAGAAGGTCAAGCTGGCCGCGGAATCGCGCAACGAAGGCACCGTGACCAGCGTGTCCGACGGCATCGTGCGCATCTTCGGTCTGGCCGACGTGATGCAGGGCGAAATGATCGAACTGCCGAACAACACCTTCGCACTGGCCCTGAACCTGGAGCGCGACTCGGTCGGCGCCGTGGTCCTGGGTGACTACGAGCACCTGCGCGAAGGCGATGTCGCCAAGACCACCGGCCGCATCCTGGAAGTGCCGGTCGGTCCGGAACTGCTGGGTCGCGTCGTGAACGCGCTGGGCGAGCCGATCGACGGCAAGGGCCCGCTGGGCACCGACCTGACCGCTCCGGTGGAGCGCGTTGCTCCGGGCGTGATCTGGCGCAAGTCGGTCGACCAGCCGGTGCAGACCGGTTACAAGTCGGTCGACTCGATGATCCCGATCGGCCGTGGCCAGCGCGAGCTGATCATCGGTGACCGCCAGACCGGCAAGACCGCCATGGCGATCGATGCCGTGATCAACCAGAAGGGCACCGGCATCAAGTGCGTGTACGTTGCGATCGGCCAGAAGGCGTCGACCATCGCCAACATCGTGCGCAAGCTGGAAGAGAACGGCGCGCTGGCCCACACCATCGTGGTGGCCGCGACCGCTTCCGAATCGGCTGCCATGCAGTACATCAGCGCCTACTCGGGCTGCACCATGGGTGAGTACTTCATGGACCGCGGCGAAGACGCGCTGATCGTGTACGACGATCTGTCCAAGCAGGCTGTCGCCTACCGCCAGATCTCGCTGCTGCTGAAGCGCCCGCCGGGCCGCGAAGCCTACCCGGGTGACGTGTTCTACCTGCACTCCCGTCTGCTCGAGCGCGCTGCCCGTGTGTCCGAGGAATACGTCGAGAAGTTCACCGAAGGCAAGGTCACCGGCAAGACCGGTTCGCTGACCGCGCTGCCGATCATCGAAACCCAGGCCGGCGACGTGTCCGCCTTCGTTCCGACCAACGTGATCTCGATCACCGACGGCCAGATCTTCCTGGAAACCGACCTGTTCAACGCCGGCATCCGCCCGGCCGTGAACGCCGGTATCTCGGTGTCGCGCGTCGGTGGCTCGGCCCAGACCAAGATCATCAAGAAGCTGTCGGGCGGCATCCGTATCTCGCTGGCCCAGTACCGTGAACTGGCTGCCTTCGCGCAGTTCGCCTCGGACCTGGACGAAGCGACCCGCAAGCAGCTGGAGCGTGGCCAGCGCGTCACCGAGCTGATGAAGCAGAAGCAGTACGCGCCGATGTCGATCGCCAACCAGGCGCTGTCGATCTACGCCGTCAACGAGGGTTACCTCGACGACGTGCCGGTCAACAA
Organism: Stenotrophomonas sp. YJH_SMC_81; assembly: GCF_059370875.1. Lineage (NCBI taxonomy): Bacteria > Pseudomonadati > Pseudomonadota > Gammaproteobacteria > Lysobacterales > Lysobacteraceae > Stenotrophomonas > Stenotrophomonas sp. YJH_SMC_81. The sequence continues at coordinate 322,791 of NZ_JCAFUB010000002.1, forward strand.
GCTGCTGGCGTTCGAAGAAGGCCTGCACGCCCACTTCGCCAACACCCAGGGCGAGCTGGTCAGCAAGGTCAACGCTACCGGCGGTTGGGACAACGACATCGAAGGTGCCTTCAAGAAGGGCATCGCCGAGTTCAAGACCACCGGCAGCTGGTAATCGCGGTCCTGTAGAGCGGAGCCCCAGGCTCCGCTGGACCAGATGACAAACGGTTGAACAACGCGGGGCATCAGCCCCGCGCCACGGGAAACAAGAGATGGCAAGCGGACGCGAAATCAAAACCAAGATCAAGAGCGTGCAGAACACCCGCAAGGTGACGCGCGCCCTGGAAATGGTCTCGGCCTCCAAGATCCGCAAGGCGCAGGATCGGATGAAGACCTCGCGTCCGTACGCGCAGGCGATGAAGCAGGTGATCGGTCACCTGGCCCAGGCCAGCACCGACTACCAGCATCCGTTCCTGGTCGAGCGTGAGCAGGTCAAGCGGGTCGGTTTCATCGTGATCTCCTCCGATCGCGGTCTGGCCGGCGGCCTGAACAACAACCTGTTCCGCAAGATGCTGGGCGAAGCCAAGGCATGGCAGGACAAGGGTGCCGAAGTGGACCTGGTGACCATCGGCCAGAAGGCTTCGACCTTCTTCCGCCGCGTGAAGGTCAACATGGTCGGCAGCGTGACCCACATCGGCGACGTGCCGAAGCTGGAATCGCTGATCGGTGTGATCAAGGTCATGCTCGACGCCTTCACCGAAGGCAAGATCGACCGCGTGTACCTGGTCTACAACCGCTTCGTGAACACCATGGTGCAGAAGGCCAGCTTCGATCAGCTGCTGCCGCTGCCGCCGGCCGAGAAGCAGGTCGCTCACCACGACTGGGACTACCTGTACGAACCCGATGCCGCGACCGTGCTGGAGCACGTGATGACGCGTTACATCGAGTCGCTGGTGTACCAGGCACTGCTGGAAAACGTCGCCTCCGAGCATGCCGCACGCATGGTCGCGATGAAGGCGGCGAGCGACAACGCCAACAAGCTGATCGGCACTCTGCAGCTCGTCTACAACAAGGCGCGCCAGGCAGCGATCACCCAGGAAATCTCCGAAATCGTCGGCGGCGCGGCAGCAGTCTGACCGCGTTCGTTCAAAGCACACATTAGAGGATGCAGCAATGAGTCAGGGCAAGATCGTTCAGATCATCGGCGCGGTCGTCGACGTCGAATTCCCGCGTGAATCGGTGCCGAAGGTGTACGACGCACTGAAGGTCGAAAACACCGAGATCACCCTCGAAGTCCAGCAGCAGCTGGGCGACGGCGTGGTGCGTACCATCGCCCTCGGTTCCACCGACGGCCTGAAGCGCAACCTGGTTGCCGTCAACACCGGCCGCGGCATCTCGGTGCCGGTCGGCGCCGGCACCCTGGGCCGCATCATGGACGTGCTGGGCCGTCCGATCGACGAAGCCGGCCCGGTCGCTGCCAGCGACAACTGGGAAATCCACCGCGCTGCCCCGTCGTATGAAGACCAGTCTCCGGCCACCGAGCTGCTGGAAACCGGCATCAAGGTCATCGACCTGATGTGCCCGTTCGCCAAGGGCGGCAAGGTCGGCCTGTTCGGCGGCGCCGGCGTCGGCAAGACCGTCAACATGATGGAGCTGATCAACAACATCGCCAAGGCGCACAGCGGCCTGTCCGTGTTCGCCGGCGTGGGTGAGCGTACCCGTGAGGGCAACGACTTCTACCACGAAATGAAGGACTCCAACGTCCTGGACAAGGTGGCGATGGTGTACGGCCAGATGAACGAGCCGCCGGGCAACCGCCTGCGCGTCGCGCTGACCGGCCTGACCATGGCCGAGTACTTCCGCGACGAGAAGGACGAGAACGGCAAGGGCAAGGACGTCCTGTTGTTCGTCGACAACATCTACCGCTACACCCTGGCCGGTACCGAAGTGTCGGCACTGCTGGGCCGTATGCCGTCTGCGGTGGGTTACCAGCCGACCCTGGCCGAGGAAATGGGCGTCCTGCAGGAGCGCATCACCTCGACCAAGAACGGCTCGATCACCTCGATCCAGGCCGTCTACGTTCCCGCGGACGACCTGACCGACCCGTCGCCGGCGACCACCTTCGCCCACCTGGACTCGACCGTCACCCTGTCGCGTTCGATCGCCTCGCTGGGTATCTACCCGGCCGTCGATCCGCTGGACTCCACCAGCCGCCAGATGGATCCGCTGGTGATCGGCCACGAGCACTACGACACCGCCCAGCGCGTCCAGCAGACCCTGCAGAAGTACAAGGAACTGAAGGACATCATCGCGATCCTGGGCATGGACGAACTGTCCGAAGAGGACAAGCAGGCCGTGTCGCGCGCCCGCAAGATCGAGCGCTTCTTCAGCCAGCCGTTCCACGTGGCCGAAGTGTTCACCGGTTCGCCGGGCAAGTACGTGCCGCTGAAGGACACCATCCGTGGCTTCAAGGCCATCGTCGATGGCGAGTACGACCACCTGCCGGAGCAGGCGTTCTACATGGTCGGCGGCATCGAAGAAGCGGTCGAGAAGGCCAAGAAGATGGCCGAGAAGGCCTGATCCGGGACGGGCAGGAGCGATCCTGGCCGACCTGACGCCGGCGCCGGGCAACCGCCCGCGCCGGTGGACCCCCACGGTGGCATTGCGCCACCGCGAACAGCGAAGAGATTTGCATGAGCACGATCCGTTGCGACATCGTCAGCGCCGAGCAGGAAATCTTCCGTGGCGAAGCGACCCTGGTCGTGGCCACCGGTGAGCTGGGCGAACTGGGCATCGCGCCCAAGCACGCGCCGCTGATCACCCGCCTGAAGCCGGGCAAGGTGGTGGTGACCACGCCGAACGGCGAGCAGCTGGATTTCGCCATTTCCGGCGGCATCCTGGAAGTGCAGCCGCAGGTGGTGACCGTGCTGGCCGACACCGCGATCCGCGCGCAGGACATCGACGAAGCCTCGGTCCGCAAGGCCAAGGAAGAAGCCGAGCGCATCCTGGCCAACCGCGGCGAAGCGATGGAAGTGGCCGAAGCCCAGCAGAAGCTGGCTGAAGCCGTCGTCCAGCTGCAGGCACTGGAACGCCTGCGCAAGAATCTCAAGCACTGAGGTTCGCGCGTCATCAAGCACAGGCGCCGGCTAGCTGCCGGCGTTTTTGTTTGTTCGCCACAGGAGCAGGGAATGCAGCACTACTCGACAGCGATTGAAGGCGGCAGCTCGCAGCGGCCGTGGCGCACACCGGCAGGCGTGTTCCTGATTGCGTGGATCGTTCTGTGCCTGCCATGGCTCAGTGGCATCAAGACCATCCCCTTCGATGCCGTGCAGCAGTTCTTCCCGGCGGTCAGTTTCAGTGCCGAGCAGCTGCGTCACCTGCAGGCCCCCTGGTGGAATCCGTATCTCTACGGTGGCTACCCGCAGGTGGCCGATCCGCAGATGATGACGCTGCAGCCGACGATGCTGCTGCCGATGCTGCTGGCGCCGGGCTCCCTGCACCTGTTCACGGTGGTGGTGCTGCTGCATGTGCTGGCAGGCGGCCTGGGTGCACTGCGGTTGAGCCGCGTGCAGGGCATGCCGCCGCCGGCGCAGCTGCTGTTCGCACTCACGCTGATGTTTGGAGGTGTGGCCGCGTCGCGCCTGCAGCACACGCCGATGATCATCAGCTACTGCCTGCTGCCCTGGCTGTGGCTGGGCCTGGAGCAGGTCCGCCGGCGGGGACGGATGCGCGACATCCTGCTGGCCGGTGTGGCCGGCGGGATGTGTACGCTTCAACTGACCCAGGTCACCTATTTCATCATCCTCGCGTGCGTGATCTACGCAGTAGCTGCTGTCGTGCTGGCACAGGGGCAGCGCATGCGCCTGCTGTGGCAGCTGGGCGTGGTGGCCATTCTCGCCGGCGTTGTCAGTGCGCCGCAGTGGCTGTCCACGCTGGCTTGGCTGGACCAGACCAATCGCAATGGCTTGACGTTGGAAGCCGCGCTGCCGGGTGCCATCCACTGGCAGACACTGGTGACACTGCTGTCGGGCAACGTGTTCTCGCAGGGGCGCGGCGACAGCTGGGCCTTCGGTGATATCAGCGCCGATTACCTCTATGTGGGGGCAGTGCCGCTGGCGCTGTGGCTGCTCTGGGGCGGTGAGGTGCTGCGGCGCAAGCCGGCGGCGACGCGCATCGCGCTGTGTGCGCTGACGCTGGCGATCATGGTCGCGGTGGGTGGCGCGACGCCGCTGTTTCCCTGGTTGTTTGGCTGGCTTCCGGGGCTGGACCTGTTCCGGCGCCCATCCGATGCGCTGTTCCTTACCGTGCCTCCGGCGGCGTGGCTGGGTGCCAATGCCCTGCAGGTTGCCCTGCAGCGGCAGCCATTGCGATTGCATCGGGTGTCCGTGGCGGTCGTCGCAGTGCTGGGTGCGTGCGCTGCATGGCTGGCGATCGATCATTGTCATCCGCTCGCTTTCGCCTGGCTTGCGGTCAGCGCCGCGCTGGGCGTAGCCGCGGTGCGGGTGCTGCGCCGCCACCAGGCGCCTGCGCGCTGGGTGCTGGTACTGGTGCTGTTGGACCTGCTGCTGTTCAACGTCGGCACCAGGTTCAACGCGGGCAGCGGCACAAAGTCGGTGCTCACCGCCGATCGTGCAGGTCCTGCGCAGCGCGCCTATGCGCTGCTGGCGGCAGAGCGGCATGTCGGCATACCCGAGCGCGCGGTGGTCTTCGGCATCGGCGGACTCACCAACGGCGCGGCGGTGCATGCCATTGCGCTGGCAAACGGCTACAACCCGCTGCTGGCAAGCGACTATCTGCAGATGACCGGGATGCCGGGCGAGCCGGTGGATACCTTCCAGCAGAAGGTCCCCACTGCCTGGATGCCAGACACCGCTGCTCCCCTGTACGACCTGCTGGGCGTGCGTTGGCTGCTGGCTCAGGAGCCGTTTCCGGGCTCCAGCGCGCACGGCGACCAGGTGGAACTTGCGCGGCGTGACAGCGTGCTGCCACGTGTACTGAATCCGCGGCAGGTGCGCCGCCATGAGGAGCGTCTACCGCCTGCGCCGCTGTTCAACCAGACCGATTTCAACCGGCAGCTATGGCTGCCGGCAGCCGCCAGCAGCCACTGTGCCGAACAGGATGCCGGCGAGGCCACGGTGCAGGTGCTGCACTACCAGCCGGGACGCATCGAGCTGACGGTGGTGGCCGACCACGCAGCATGGGTGGTGATCAACGAAACCACCGGTCGTGGCTGGCAGGCGCAGCTTGAGGATGGCCAGGTACTGCCGCTGCTGCGCGGCAATGGCCTCTTCCATGCGTTGTGCGTGCCGGCCGGGCAGCATCAGGTGCGGTTGCGCTACAGCGCGCTGCAGCTGTGGCGTGAGGGACTCGGCGCGCCTGTGCCAGAGCCGTGACGCTGACCGCTGACCGCGATCAGCGATACACCACATGGCGCATCAACAGGAACGACACGCACGCCAGCCCGCCTTCCACCAGCGGCTTGGCCAGCCACGTGTACTGCAGGCCCAGCGCCTGGTCGACCAGGCTGACCAGCAGCGTGCTCGCTGCCGTCAGCAGCAGCCACAGCCCGAAGAAGCGTGCGAAGCGCTTCCATCCCAGCTTGCCGGCACCGGCCTCGGCAAAGGTGTAGCGGCCGTTGAGCCAGAAGCCCAGCAGCATGCCGGCCAGGCGACCGGCGATGTTGGCCGGCGCGACCGGCATGCCCAGCGCGGTGGCGACCACGAACACCAGCCAATCGACCAGCAGCTGCACGAGCCCGATCACAAGGTAGGTGCTTCCCTGGCGGAGCAGGCTCATCGGCATGGTGAAGGAGGAGGGATGCCCATGTTAACGGCCCACGCTCTAGAATCACCGGCAACGAACTACGGACTGCTGCTCCCATGACCCAAGCCCTGCACGTCATCATCCTCGCCGCCGGCGCCGGCAAGCGCATGAAGTCGGTGCTGCCAAAGGTGCTGCAGCCGATCGCCGGCCAGCCGATGCTGGCGCACGTGATCGATGCGGCCCGCGAGCTGCAGCCGGCGGCCATCCACGTGGTTTACGGCCATGGTGGCGAGGCGGTGCGTCGGTACTTCGCCGGCCAGCCCGACCTGCAGTGGGCCGAACAGGCCCAGCAGCTCGGTACCGGCCACGCAGTGGCGCAGGCAATGCCGCAGGTTCCCGACGCTGCGCAGGTGCTGGTGTTGTACGGCGATGTGCCGCTGATCCGCGCGCAGACCCTGCGCGACCTGCTCGCGCAGCCGGGCCGGCTGGCAGTGCTGGTGGCCGATGTCGATGACCCGAGCGGGTACGGCCGCGTGCTGCGCGATGCAGAGGGCAAGGTGGGCTCCATCGTCGAGCAGAAGGACGCCACCGACGACCAGCTGCGCGTGCGCACGATCAACACCGGCATCATCGCCGCAGAGTCGACCGCGCTGCGCCGCTGGTTGTCGCAGCTGTCCAACAGCAATGCGCAGGGCGAGTACTACCTTACCGATGTGTTCGCGTTCGCCGCGCATGAGTACACCCCGGCCGAGATGGCCCTGGTCGCCGATGCACAGGAGGCTGAGGGCGCGAATGATCCGTGGCAGCTGTCGCAGCTGGAACGCGCCTGGCAGCGCCGTGCGGTGCGTGCTCTGTGCGCTCAGGGCGCGCGCGTGCGCGACCCGGCACGCCTGGATATCCGTGGCACCGTCACCGTGGGCAGCGATGTGCTGATCGATGTCGACGTTGTTCTTGAAGGCAACGTCGTGCTCGGTGACGGCGTTACCGTAGGCCCGTTCAACCGGCTGAAGGACGTCAACCTGGGGCCCGGCACCGAAGTGCGCGCGCATTGCGACCTGGAAGGCGTGGTCACCGAAGGTGCCGCGCAGATCGGCCCGTTCGCACGCTTGCGGCCGGGTACCGTGCTGGCCGATGGCGTACACGTCGGCAACTTCGTCGAAACCAAGAAGGTCACCCTCGGCGTCGGCAGCAAGGCGAACCATCTCACCTACCTGGGTGACGCGGTGATCGGCAGCAGGGTGAACATCGGTGCCGGCACCATCACCTGCAACTACGATGGCGTGAACAAGTCGACCACCACCATCGGCGACAACGCCTTCATCGGCTCCAACACCTCGCTGGTGGCGCCGATCACCATCGGCGAGGGCGCGACCATCGCTGCCGGGTCGGTCATCACCCGCACCGCGCCGGACGGCAAGCTGACGCTGGCACGTGCACGACAGGAAACCATCGATGGCTGGAAGCGCCCGGTCAAGAAGTCCTGAGCCACGGGTGCCGCGCACCGATGAGCTGGGTGTGCTGCCGACGATCGAACAGCGTGCCGGTGAACTGCTGAGGGGCCACGAGGCCTATCCGGTGTTTGCCGGCCACGGCCTGGACCTGCCGACGCTGCAGGAAGGCCGTGAGCGTGGACAGCTCTGGGTGGTGGATGGCGCCGGCGGCGGCATTGCCGGCTACCTGCTGGCCGGCGACCTGGCAGGCGAGTTCCATGTCCTGCAGATGGATGTGGATCCAGCGCACGCGCGTCGTGGCCATGGCCGTGCATTGCTGCGGCATGCCTTGGCGCAGGCCAGGGCCACCGGCTTTGCTGCAGCGGTGCTGACCACCTTGAGCGATGTACCGTGGAATGCAGCCTTCTATGCCAGCGAAGGATTCGTTGAAGTGCCGGAGGCGGAGTGGAACGATGGCCTGCGCGCCGTCATGGCCGAAGAGGCTGCGCTCGGGTTTCCGATGCACCTGCGGGTGGCGATGCGGCGGGTCTGGTAGGTGCCGACCCCGGTCGGCACATCCACGCATGGCGTGGATCTACCCGATTGGCCCGCTCACCCCACCGGCAACAGGATCGACACGCACAGCCCGCCATCACCGCGGTTCTGCAGCGACACCCGCCCACCGTGCGCCTCCACGATCTCGCGGGTTAGTGCCAGTCCCAACCCGGTACCGTTGCGCTTGGTCGAGTAGAACGGCATCAGCGCGTTCTGAAGCACCTGCTCGTTCATGCCCTTGCCACGGTCCAGCACATCCAGGCGCAGCCATTGCGGCAACCGCGTCAGCTGCACCTGCACGTCATCATTGGGCGGATCGGCTTCGGCACAGGCTTCATGCGCGTTCTTCAGCAGGTTCAACAGCGCCTGCCCGAACTGCGCGATGTCGATCCGGCTGCTCAGTTCCTCGTCCGGTTCACGTTCCATGCTGAACGGAATCTGCTGGCGCAGGCTGGACAGGAAGGGCGCCCAGTGCACGGTCTGCAGTTGCGGTTGCGGCAGCTTGGCGAAGCGCGCATAGCCACGGATGAATCCTTCCAGGTGGCGCGCGCGGTCTTCGATGGTGGTGAAGATCTCCGGCAGCCGATCGAAGCGCTCGCGCTGCACCAGCACGCCACCGGAGTGGGCCAGCGAGGCGATCGGTGCCAGTGAGTTGTTGAGCTCGTGGCTGATCACCCGGATCACCTTCTTCCACGTCTGCACTTCCTGGCGGCGCAGTTCGGCGGTGAGCAGGCGTACCAGCAGCAGGTCGTGCGGGCGGCCGTTGAGCTGGAAAGATCGGCGTGAAAGGTGATAGACCTGTTCGTCGTCCTCATCGCCGTCTTCGCCTTCCGCATGCACCGCAAACAGGCTGTCGCCGCCACGGGCGATGGCATCGCGCAGCTCCACCGGCACCTGTTCCAGCACCTCTTCCAGGCGCTGGCCTTCCAGCTTCCAGCCGCCATGCAGCAGCTTGCGCGCGGCCAGGTTGGAGAACACCACGCGGGCGATGCCATCGCCGCCGGAAGCAATCAGCAGCATCGCCACCGGGGTGTTCTGTACCATGGTGTCCAGCAGCAGTTCGCGCTGCACCAGGCCCTGCCGCTGCTCGCGCAGCACGTCGCCCAGTTCGCGGTGCGCCTGCACCAGGTCACCCAGTTCGTCGTTGCCCGGCCAGTACACACCGAAGTTGTACTCACCGTCGCGGTAGCTGCTGGTGGTGCCGGCCAAGGCGCGCATCAATGAACGTACCGGCGCGGTGGCACGGCGCAGGGTCCACCACATCAGCGACAGCAGGATCAGCGCCGACACCGTGGTCACCACCCAGCCATGGTCCATCCAGTAGGCCAGCAGCCACGGCAACGCGGCGGCCAGCGCCAGCACCGGCAGCAGGCGCAGGAACAGGCGGAAGGTGAACGAGCGCCGTTTCATTCGCGTGGGATGCCGTGCCGGTCCATGCGCCGGTACAGTGCCTGGCGGCTCAGGCCGAGTTCGGCGGCGGCCTGGGCGATGACGCCGTGGTTGCGCGCCAGCACATCCTCGATGCGCGCACGGTCGGGATCATTGCCGGCACTGGGTGCCGGTCGCGGCGCAGGTGCGGCACGCGGCAGGTTCAGGTCGGCCACTTCGATGCGGTTGCCGGTCGCCAGCAGCTCGGCCCGCTGGATCACGTTGCGCAGTTCGCGCACGTTGCCGGGCCAGGGGTGCCGTTGCAAGGCCGCGGTGGCGGCGCTGGAAAGTGGCTTGCCGGCGGTCAGGAAGCGCTCGGCCAGGGGCACGATGTCGCCCGGGCGCTCGGCCAATGGTGGCAGTACCAGTTCCACCGTGTTGAGGCGGTAGTACAGGTCTTCGCGGAAGGTGCCGTCGCGGATCATCGCCGGCAGGTCGGCATTGGTCGCGCTGACCACACGGACTTTGACCTGGCGCTCGCGATTGGAGCCAAGACGCTCGAAGCGCCCTGTTTCCAGCACACGCAGGAGCTTCATCTGGCCGCCCAGCGACAGGTTGCCGATCTCGTCCAGGAACAGCGTTCCGCCGTCGGCGGCTTCGAACTTGCCCTCGCGTGCCTTGTTGGCGCCGGTATATGCGCCGGCCTCGGCACCGAACAGTTCGGCCTCGATCAGTTCCGAGGGCAGGGCGCCGCAGTTGACTGTGATGAACGGGCCCTTGGCCACCAGCGAGTTGGCCTGGATGATCTGCGCGATCTTCTCCTTGCCGGCACCATTGGGGCCGGTGATCAGCACCGGCAGTTCGGAGCGCGCGACCTGGCAGGCCAGCGCGATGACGCGCTCGCTGGCCGGATCGGCGAAGACCGCACCACACAGCTCGTACTTCTCTTCCAGCGCATTGCGCTGGCGCAGCTCACGGCTGCGGCGGCGGTCCAGCTCGCGCCGCGCCTCGGACAGCTCGAGCAGGTTGTTGACCGTGGTCAGCAGCTTGCGGTCGTCCCAGGGCTTGGCCAGGTAGTCGGCGGCACCGGCCTTGACCAGGTCCACCGCACTGCTCAGGTGGGTCCAGGCGGTGAGCAGGATCACCGGCAGGTCCGGGTGGCGCGCGCGGATCTGTGCGAACAGGTCTTCGCCTTCTTCGCCGGAGGTGGTGTCCTCGCTGAAATTCATGTCCTGGATCACCAGGTCGACCGGCTGCGACTCGAGCAGGGCCAGCCCTTCGGCCGGGCTCTGCGCCTGCAGGGTGTCGATGTCATGCAGGGAGAACAGCACGTCCAGCGCGGTGCCCACGCTGGCGTTGTCGTCGATGATCAGGATCGAAGGCATCAAGCAGTTCTGCAGAAAGGGATGGGCGGCGCCGATGGAGCCGTGTTCGTATCCATACGCCGGGAGAGCCCGGCGCCACCCATCAAGCATAGCCAAAGCCGTGGCGACGAGGGCGGGCTGGTTTCAGCGCCGCGCTGGTGGAGGCGGTGGTGCCGGCGGTGGCGGAGCGACCAGCGCCAGCCGCCACGAGGCGGCGTCCACCGGCACGGTGAGCTCGCGTTTGTCGCGGCGCAGCAACAGGTACGCAGTCGGGGCACTGGAATGCCGCAGTGCATCGGCAAGATGCTCGATCCGCCGCACAGCCGTATCGTCCAGGCGCAGGATGCGGTCGCCGCTGCGCACGCCGAAGCGGGCTTCCGGACGCGCGGCTTCCACCCGTACCTGGCCCTCGGTCGAGCGGAGCGCCAGGCGGGCATCATCCTGGCGCCATTCCAGCGTCTGCGAGCTGCCACCGCCGGCCAGCGCCGGCAGTGGCAGCAGTGCCATCAACAGCATCCGGCAGGCACGCATCTCACGCGCCCCGCGTTGCAACTGCGGGCGGGACCGCTGCTGCGCGCCTGGCCGGCCCGAACACCGCGACCTGGCCCAGCACCCACAGCAGCAGCGCGCCCAGCGGCAGGTAGTACAGGGGCATGCGTGGCAGCTCGTACAGGTTCATCAGTGCCAGATTGATCGCGTAGGCCGCCAGCATGCCCAGCACGATCCCCAGCGAGGCCAGCAGGAAGTTCTCGGTCTGGAAGTAGCGCAGGATCTGCCCGCGGGTGGCACCGAGCGCGCGGCGGATGCCGATCTGCTTGCTGCGCTGCTGCACCCAGAAGCTGGCCAGGCCGATGATGCCCAATGCGGTGACCACCAGCAGCGAGATGCTGACGGTGATCAGCAGGCCAACCATCGCGCGGTCGTTCTTGAAGAAGTCCTTGCGCTGGTCTTCATAGGTCAGCTTGTCGCGCATCAGCCGGTTGGGGTCGTTGCGCTCCAGCGCGACTGCACCGGCGTCGAGCACTTCCTGGCGGCGTTCCGGCGAGGTGCGCAGCATGTAGGTGCCACCGTCGTCGAAGGTGCGCCGCACCGGCAGCAGCATCGAGTTGGTCCAGTTGTCATTCCAGCCATTGGGCGTGCTGAGCGTGTCGACGATGCCGACCACGTGCAGCGGCTGCTTGCCCATGTAGTAGGTCTTGCCCAGCGCGCTGCCGTTGGGTTCCATCTTGGCGGCAGTGGACTGGGTGAAGATCACCGGGATGGCCTTTTCCTTGGCGCCGCCCTTGCTGACGTCTTCGAAGTTCTGGTACTCGCCGGGCAGGAAGTCACGGCCGGCGATCAGGTTGATGCCCAACGTGGCCAACCCGTTCTCCGAGAGGGTGTACATCGAAGCGTTGGTGGTCGGCCGTTCCTGGTCGACCTCGCGCGAGATGCTGCTGCTGGACGAGCCGTTGCGGAAAGGCACCTGGTTGATGATGGTGACGTTGCTGACGCCGGGAAGCGCACGCAATGACGCCAGGTCCTCACGGGTGCGGGCCATGGCATCGGTCTGCTTGCCGATGCCGCTGACGCGGAGCATCACCAGTTCGTTCTCGGCGATGCCGCTGGGCATGCTGATCTTCTCCACGCGCTGGCTGACCAGGAACAGCGCGTTGCAGACGATGGCGCAGGTCAGTGCGACTTCCAGCACGATCAGGGCAGCGGCAGTCTTGTGCCGGCGCAGCGTGCTGAGGATGGGGCGGATGTCCATGGGAGTCCTCGTTCGGGTGCTTACTGCGACTTGAGCTGGATGGCCGGAGTGACCTGCATGGCGCGCCAGGCAGGCAGGAAACCGGCGGCAAGGCTGGCGAACAGGGTCAAGCCCAGCGCGAGCAGCAGCATGTTGCCGTCCAGGTGGGCCAGCTTTGCGTACTCCACCGGTTGCTGGCGCACCGCGAACAGGCCCAGCAGGGCCAGGCCGATGCCCAGCACGCCCCCGACCACGCCGACTGCGCCGGCTTCCACCAGGCACTGCAGGAAGATCTGGCCGCGGCTGGCACCGAGTGCGCGGCGCACGCCGATCTCACCACTGCGGCGCAGGAACTTGGCCAGCAGCAGGCCCACCGTGTTGACCAGGCAGACCCCCAGGAATCCCAGTGCCAGCCACAGCTGCAGGCGCACGTCGCTGGGCACCGCGCCGTTGAAGTCCAGCCATTCCATCACGGTGCGCAGGCGCACGTTCGGCGGGTGCTTGAAGCGGCCGGCCTGGCGCTGCTGGCTCGAATAGTTCTCCAGGTAGCGGCGGTAGTCGGCGGCCTTGGCCGGGTCCATCTCCACCCAGTACTGCAGCCACGCGCACGGCGCATTGAGCGAGTAGCTGTTGCCGTCGGGATTTTCGCCGAAGCAGTTCATGTTGCCGTTGCTGCCCAGTTTCAGGTCGAAGGACGTGGAAATCGGCAGCAGCAGGTCCTCGTTCTTGCCGTAGCTGCCGGTGGTCAGGTCGTAGAAGTGCGGCTCCGGGCTCCACTCCTTCATCACGCCGACGATGCGGTAGCTCTGGCCTTCCATGCGCAGGTCGCGGCCTACGCTGTTGGCGCCCTGGTAAAGCTTGTCGTTGAGCGCCTTGGAGATGACCACCACGCGTGCTCGGCCTTCGTCGTCCTCGCGCGTCCACGGGCGGCCGTACTGCATGGGCACCTCGAACATCGGGAAGAAATCGGCCGAGGTCCAGCGGGTGTCGATGCTGAAGGGCTTGAGGGTGCTGTTGTCCGGTTCGATGGTGCCGCCTCCGCCGCTCATCAGCGCCTGGCGCTCGCCCCTGGCTTCGCGCAGCAGGGCTTCCCCGTCGAAGCGGGTCAACTGGGTTTCCGGCTCCTCGCCCGCGACGTAGGCGCCGGTCGCGGCATCGAGCTGCACATAGAACAGCCGGTCACTCTTGCCGGGGATCGGGTCGCCGGACAGCACGTGGAACACGGTCAGGGTGGTCATCGAGGCACCGATGCCGAGGGCGATGGCCACCACCATCAGCGCAGTCAGGACCTTGTTGCGGCGGAAACTGCGTACCGCCAATCGGGCGTAGTAGGCGAACATGGGAATGCCCTCACTCGTTGACGGCGACGATGTGGCGTGGCGTGGCCAGTACCGGCTCGCGCACAAGGTCGGTGACCTGGCCGTCGACGATATGCACGTTGCGCTGCGCACGCGCGGCCAGTTCCGGGTCGTGGGTGACCATCACGATGGTGGTGCCGGCGGCATTGATCTCCTCCAGCAGTTCCATCACGCCGCGCGCCATCTGCGTGTCCAGGTTGCCGGTCGGTTCGTCGGCCAGCAGCAGGCGCGGGCTGCCGGCCAGGGCGCGTGCGATGGCCGCGCGCTGCTGCTGGCCGCCGGACAGCTCGTTCGGGTAGTGCTTCATGCGCGAACCGAGGCCGACCTGGGTCAGCGCCTTCTCGATGCGCTCTCGGCGCTCGTTGGCGCTCATCTTCCGATAGCGCAGCGGCACGTCGACGTTGTCGAACAGGTTCAGGTCGGGGATCAGGTTGAAGCCCTGGAAGATGAAGCCGATCTTCTGGTTGCGCAGGCGGCTGCGGGCGTCGTCGCCCAGCGTGCTCACATCCTGCCCGTCCAGCATGTAGGTACCGCTGGTGAAGGTTTCCAGCAGGCCGGCAATGTTGAGGAAAGTGGTCTTGCCGGAACCGGACGGGCCGGTGACGGCGACGAACTCGCCTTCCTTGACCTGCAGTTCCAGTGAGCGCAACGCGTGGGTCTCCACCTGTTCGGTACGGAAGACCTTGGCGACCGAACGCATTTCGAGCATGTACATGGGGTGTCCTCTCTCCAGGATTCAGGTATCAGTTGACGGAGACGCGTTCGGCGTCCTTGAACAGGTCGCTGCCGGAGACCACGATGCGGTCGCCCGGCTGCACACCCGACTTGATTTCCACTTCGCCCAGGCTGCTGACGCCCAGTTCCACCGGGCGGCGCACGGCGGTGCGGCCATCCATCACGTAGGCCATGCCGTTGCCCTGTTCGACGAACGGGCCGCGCTCGACCTTCAGCACGTTCTTGCGGGTATCGAGCAGCACGCGCACCGACATCCGCTGGCTCTGGCGCAGGCCTTCCGGCTGCGCGCTGGCAAAGCGCACGCGGGCGTTGACCTCGCCGTTGACCACTTCCGGCGACACCGCGCTGATCTCGCCCGGGAACGGTTGGCCGTTGCCGCCGGTCAGCTGCGCCGGCATGCCGATCGCCAGGTCGCGGGCGAAGCTTTCCGGCACCTTGATCTCGACCTCGAACTTGGACAGATCGACAACGCCCAGCACCGGCGCGTTGGCGGCCAGGTTGGTGGACTGCACGGCCTGCACCTGGCCGACCTGGCCATCGAACGGCGCGCGCAGGGTCAGCGCATCGACCTGGCGCTGCACTTCGGCCACCACCGCTTTCTGGCGGTCGGCCAGCAGGCGCTTGTTGCGGGCATCCAGGTCGGCGCCCTGGCTCTGCAGGCGCGCATCGGTGGTGGCATTGGCCAGGGCGATGTCGGCTTTCTTCAGCGAATCCTTGGCCTTGGCCAGGTCGATCTGCGGTACCGCGCCGCCGTCGTAGCCGCGCTGGTAGCGCTGCAGGTCGCGGTCGGCGGCCTGACGTTCGATGGTGGCCTGGTCGGTTTCCTTGCGTGACTTGGCACGGGCCAGGGTCGCGTCCAGCGCGGCGCGGCTGGCCTCGGCTTCCAGGCCGGCCAGCGTTGCCTGTTCCTGGGCCAGCTTGCTGCGCAGTTCCGGGCTGTCGATGATCGCCAGCTCCTGGCCCTTCTTGACCACGTCACCGGCGACGACCTTCAGGTCCACGGTACCGGCCGAGATCGCGTACAGGATCGGGCTGTTGGCGGCGATCACGCGGCCGTCGGCAGCGATGTCACGGACCAGGTCGCCCCGCTTCACCTCGGCGATGCGCACGCGGCTGCTGTCGAAGGAGCGGCTGGCATTGGACCAGGCATGGACCGCCCAGCCGATGCCGGCGAGCAGCGCGATGGCGCCCAGCGCCGGCCAGCGGTAGCGATGCCAGCTTGCGCGGGTGGTGCCGGCCGGGGCGGAGGAAACGATCTGGTCCTGTGCGGAAGTGTCGCGGATCATCGGGTGCGTGCCTGACGGTGGTAGCCAATACCAAGCACGTAGCGTGCCAACTTTATTTCCTTTCAGGTCAAGGGGTTGGGGTTTTCGGGGAAGTGTCCGGGTGTCCGCGGACACCTTTCCGGACACTTTCATTAAGCGGACAGGAGGGGGAAGCCGGACACGCAGGCTAGAATGCGGCAATCGTCTTCAAGGAAACGCGTGACATGTGTGGAATCGTGGGTGCAATCGCCGATCGCGACGTAGTACCGGTACTGATCGAGGGTCTGAAGCGCCTTGAATACCGTGGCTACGATTCCTCGGGCATCGCGGTGATCGACCAGGCCGAGCGCCCCGAAGTCCGTCGTGTCCGTCGTACCGGTCGAGTGTCGGAAATGGCTACGGCGGCCGAGGCCGAGGGCTTCAATGCGGTGCTGGGCATCGGCCACACCCGCTGGGCCACCCACGGCGGTGTCACCGAGGCCAATGCACATCCGCACATCAGCCACGGTGTGGCCCTGGTGCACAACGGCATCATCGAGAACCACGAAGAGCAGCGCGAGAAGCTGCGCGCGCTGGGCTACACGTTTGAATCGCAGACCGATACCGAAGTCATCGCGCACCTGATCCATCATCATCTGAAGGATGGCGACGATCTGCTGGTGGCACTGCAGCACACGGTGAAGGAACTGACCGGTGCCTATGCGCTGGCCGTGGTCAGCCGCGCCGAGCCGGAGCGCTTCGTCTGCGCGCGCATGGGCTGCCCGCTGCTGGTCGGCCTGGGCGAGGGCGAGAACTTCGTCGCTTCGGATGTCTCGGCGGTGATCTCGGCCACCCGCAAGGTGATCTTCCTGGAAGAGGGCGACACCGCCGAGATCCGCCGCGATGGCGTGCGCGTCTTCGACGAGCACGACCAGCCGGTCGAGCGCGACGTGCATCTGTCCGACGTATCGCTGGCATCGCTGGAGCTGGGCCCGTACCGCCACTTCATGCAGAAGGAAATCCACGAGCAGCCGCGCGCGCTGGGCGACACCATCGAGGCGGCGATCGATGCCGGTGGTTTCCCGGCCGGGCTGTTCGGCAAGAACGCCGAAGCGGTGCTGTCGGGCATCGAAGGCGTGCAGATCATTGCCTGCGGAACCAGCTACTACGCCGGCCTGACCGCGCGCTACTGGATCGAAGCCATCGCCGGCCTGCCGTGCAGCGTGGAGATCGCCAGCGAGTACCGCTATCGCGCGGCCTACGCGAACCCCAAGCATCTGATCGTGACCATCTCGCAGTCCGGCGAAACGCTGGATACGATGGAAGCGCTGAAGTACGCCAAATCGTTGGGCCACCAGCACACGCTGTCGATCTGCAACGTGCCGGAAAGTGCGATCCCGCGCGCCAGCGAACTGGTCTGCTACACCCGCGCCGGCGCCGAGATCGGCGTGGCCTCGACCAAGGCCTTCACCACCCAGCTGGCCGCACTGTTCCAGCTGACCGTGGTGCTGGGCAAGCTGCATGGCCGCATCGACGCGGCGCAGGAAGCGGACTACCTGGAGCAGCTGCGCTTCCTGCCGGGCAGCGTGCAGCACGCCCTGAACATGGAGCCACAGATCGCCGCCTGGGCCGAGCGTTTCGCGCGCAAGAGCAGCGCATTGTTCCTGGGCCGCGGCCTGCATTACCCGATCGCGCTGGAAGGCGCGCTCAAGCTCAAGGAAATCTCCTACATCCACGCCGAGGCCTACCCGGCCGGTGAGCTGAAGCATGGTCCGCTGGCGCTGGTGGACGAGGACATGCCGGTGGTGGTGATCGCGCCGAACGACAGCCTGCTGGAGAAGGTGAAGTCGAACATGCAGGAAGTGCGTGCGCGTGGTGGCGAGCTGTTCGTGTTCGCCGACCAGGACAGCAACTTCAATGAGTCCGAAGGCGTACATGTGATCCGCACGCCGCGCCATGCCGGCGTGCTCAGCCCGATCGTGCACACCATCCCGGTGCAGCTGCTGGCCTACCACACCGCGCTGGCACGCGGCACCGACGTGGACAAGCCGCGCAACCTGGCCAAGAGCGTGACGGTGGAGTAAGGCATTCCCGGAGTTGTGGGATGCTGCATGCGAAAGGGGCCTGCGAGGCCCCTTTCGTTTGTGCCGGACGCAGTGCGAAGTGGGACAGCTGCCGGGCGTTCTGTCCGTCGTCGGCAGCAGGCAATCATTCTTTAATGCGCGAAGCCGCCTGTATTCAGCGGCGGTTTCAGCCGCGGTGCCATTCTCTGGATCGTCAGTTGGTTCCCACGACGAACTGTCCTATCGATGCCGGTAGTGACCGAGGGTCGCAGTCGTAGAATCGATCTGGCCGAGGTTAGGGTTGAGCGATTGAACCCGCCTCGTTCGCGTTGCAGCACATCGTCTGCCGAGTGATTCCAAGCGGCAGACGGGTGCGCCAGACGTGCGCTGAAAGGTCTGTTCCCGGGGAGGGGGCGTATCGGAAGAGCACACTTTTTTGACTTCAGTGACCTGCACCAGGAAACAAGAATGAACGTCCGCGAACTCCTGCAATCCAAGAAAGAAGCTGTCATCACCATCGATGCCGAAGACACGATCGGTGCCGCCGCCCACAAGATGAGCGCGAACAGGATCGCTGCGCTGGTGGTGATGAAGGACGATGCCCCGGTCGGCATCATTTCCGAGAAGGACATCGTGCGCACCCTGGCCGACGACGGCCCGCAGGCCGGCCGCCGGGTGATTTCCAGCCTGCCGTCCACCGGTCTGGAGGGCATTGCGCCGGAAGCCACGCTGAAACAGGCCATGTCGTTGATGACGTACTCGCGGCGCCGTCACCTGATGGTCACCGAAGGCACCCGCCTGGTCGGCATCCTCAGCCTGGGCGATATCGTGAAGAACCTGCTGGGCGAGCTGGAACTGGAAAAGGCCGTGCTGCAGGACATCTACATGGCCGCCCACTGAGGGCCGCAGCGCTGGAAGCAGAGAAGCCGGGCATTGCCCGGCTTCTTCATTCACGGCGCCGGTGATATCAGAAAGTGACCTTCACCGAATCGGCGCTGTAGTTCGCCGGCCCGTGATAGACCACTTCGATGTTGTTGCCATCGGGGTCGAGCACGAAGGCGCCGTAGTAGCCCGGGTGGTAGGGGCGTTCGCCTGGCGCGCCATTGTCGGTACCGCCGGCGGCGATCGCGGCAGTGTGGAAGGCATCAACAGTTGCGCTGTCGCGCGCCTGGAAGGCGAGATGGTGGCGGCCGGTCAACTGGCCGGCGGCGGCACGGCTGCTGGCGCTGGAAATGAACAGCTCGTCGGCCCAGAAGAAGTCTGGCCCTTCGCCGCCCAGTGGGATGCCGATCGTATCGAACACTGCCTGGTAGAAGCGGCGGCTGGCGGCCAGGTCACGCACCACCAGCTGGATGTGGTCGATCAGGCGGCCACGGTGCAGTTCCATCGTTTCCATACGAACCTCACAGAAAAAGGGGACGGAGGGGATTAAGTCGCTTCCAGCACAATAGTGCCAGAAACGGCTTAATCCCCTCCGTCCCCTTTTCGGGGTCAGACGTTGGCGATGATCTCGACCCAGTAGCCGTCCGGGTCCTTGATGAAGGCCAGGTTCTTCATGCGGCCGTCGGTCAGGCGCTTCTGGAAGGTTACCCCGAGGTCCTCGAAGCGCTGGCAGGCCGCCTCGATGTCCGGCACCGACACGCAGATGTGGCCGAAGCCGCGCGGGTCGCTGTTGCCGTCGTGGTAGACCGCGCCGTCCTGGCTCTCGGTGCCGTGGTTGTGGGTCAGTTCCAGCACGCCCGGCAGGCCGGCCATCCACAGGCGGCGCTGGCTGTCATCTTCCGGAACCGCCACGCCAGCTGGGACGTAGGCCAGGAAGTACAGGCTGAACTGGGCTTCGGGAAAGTCGCGCTTGTCGATCAGCTGGTAGCCGAGCACGCGGGTGTAGAAGTCCAGCGAGGCGGTGATGTCCTTCACCCGCAGCATGGTGTGGTTGAACACGAAGCCGGTGGTTTCGGCCGGGGCCTGGGCGGCGACGCCGGGGACATCGCGCAGGGCGGGAATGGTCATGGGGGAGGTCCTTCAGACAGGGCCGTTGCCGGCCGGATGGGGGCATTCTACCGGCCAGCACCTGACGGTACCGCGACGTACAATGGCCGGATCGCACCGTTCCGTCCTGACAACGATTGCCCGCCATGTCGCAGCGTGAATGGGTGGCCGCCGCCATCCGCAAGATTGAAGCCGATTTCAACCGCTCCGCCGATACCCACCTGATCCCGCTGGCGCTGCCCGGGTTCGAGGGCATCGATGTGTACCTGAAGGATGAGTCGAGCCATCCCACCGGCAGCCTCAAGCACCGGCTGGCGCGCTCGCTGTTCCTGTATGCGCTGGCCAATGGCTGGCTGCGCGAAGGGCGACCGGTGATCGAGGCGTCCAGCGGCTCGACGGCGGTGTCCGAAGCCTATTTCGCGCGCCTGCTCGGCCTGCCGTTCATTGCAGTGATCCCGGCCACCACCTCGCCTGAAAAGATCGCCGCGATCGAGTTCCAAGGCGGCCGCTGCCATCTTGTCGAACGCGCCTGCGACCTCAACTGTGATTCGGAAAAGCTGGCCCGTGAAACCGGTGGCCACTTCATGGACCAGTTCACCTACGCTGAGCGCGCGACCGACTGGCGTGCCAACAACAACATCGCCGAGTCCATCTTCAAGCAGATGGCCGAAGAGCCCAGCCCGGTTCCGGAATGGATCGTGTGCAGCCCCGGCACCGGCGGTACCGCCGCCACCCTGGGCCGCTATGTCAGCTACCGCCGCCACGACACCCGCATCCTGTGCGCGGACCCGGAAGTGTCGGTGTTCTTCGACGGTTACCGGGCCGCCGTGGCCGGTGAACAGGACTGGCGCGACCTGACCTGCAGTGGTGGTTCGCGCGTGGAAGGCATCGGCCGGCCACGGGTGGAACCGAGCTTCATCCCGACCAGCGTCGATGCGATGGTCAAGGTACCCGACGCACTGAGCCTGGCGGCGATGCGCCATGTCAGCCGCCAGCTCGGCCGCCGTGTCGGTGGCTCGACCGGCACCAACTTCATCGGCGTGCTGCAGGCCGCGCAATGGATGCGCGAGGCGGGCCACCAGGGCAGCATCGTCAGCATCCTGTGCGACAGCGGCGAGCGCTATGCGCAGAGCTATTACGACCCGGCGTGGTACGCGCGCCAGGGCATCGATGTCGATGGCGCCGATGCACAGCTGGCCGCTGCGGTGGCCGGGCAGGGCTTGCCCGAGCTGCCATGGTGCAGCCTGGAAGCGCTGTAGCACGGACGAAGCTCGCGCCGGGCCATGCTGGCGTCCGCGACGGTGTCTCAGTACCCCGCTGCGGTGAAGGCGTCTAGCACCGCGTCGCGAAGCGCATCAGGCAACGCCTCGATGTCCATCGCACGGTCATCCAGGTGCAGGGTGGGATCCAGGATGCTGGCGCGGCCCTGGGCCAATGCCTGCAACCACAGCAGCACGCAGATCACGAACTCGCGCTCATGGCCCAGCTGCAGCTGGCTGGCGCCGCGCTCGACCACTTCGAACGGGTACCACTCCTGGCTTTCATTGAACGTGCCGCCCTGCTGCAGCACCGCCTGCAACTGCTGCAGGTGGCGCGGGGCGTCGTCGCCGGCATCGCACAGCGCGGCGATCCAGGCCAGTTCGGCCGCGCTGGCAGACAGTGCCAGCGACCGCGCCGGTGAGGCGGATGCAACTGCAGCCAGACCTTCCATGTTGGGCCTCGTTCGGTACGTGCCGCTGCGGACTCCCCCGCACCCAGAGCTTCGGGGGGCATGCGTAAGGCCGATGTGAATGCCGTGCCCCCTTGTCAGCGATGCCTGGCAGCGCCATATCTACCGGGCTGCCCGCCTGCCGGGCCCGTACCCTGGAGACCTGCCGTGACCGTTGCCAACCCCCTGCTCGATTTTTCCGGCCTGCCGCGCTTCGAGGCGATCCGCCCCGAGCACGTGGCGCCGGCGCTGGATGTGCTGCTGGCCGAGGCCGCAGCCGCCGTCAGCGCAGCCGAGCAGGTGCAGCCGGTCACCTGGCAGACCTTCGTGACCCCGCTGGACGATGCCACCGAGCGCCTGTGGCGCGCCTGGGGCCTGGTCGGCCACCTGCAGGGCGTGGTCAATACCCCGGAGCTGCGCGAGGCCTACAACAGCAACCTGCCGCGGGTGACCCGCTTCGCCAGTGCGCTGGGGCAGAACCTGGCGCTTTACCGCCAGTACCAGGCGCTGGCCGCCAGCCCGGAGGCGGCGCATTTCGATGAAGCCCAGCGCAAGGTGCTGGACAACACCCTGCGCGACTTCCGCCTGGGCGGCGCCGAGCTGGCGCCCGAGGCGCAGCAGCGTTTTGCTGCGATCAAGGAAGAACTGTCGGCGCTGTCGGCGAAGTTCTCGCAGAACGTGCTCGACGCTACCGATGCCTGGTCGCTGTTCATCGAAGACGAAGCGCGGCTGAAGGGCCTGCCGGAAGACGTGAAGGCCGCCGCGCATGCCGCAGCACAGAAGGACGGCAAGGCCGGCTGGAAACTGACCCTGCAGATGCCGTGCTACCTGCCGGTGCAGACCTGGGGCGAGGACCGCGACCTGCGCGAGATCCTGTACCGCGCCAGCGCCCAGCGTGCGTCCGAATTCGGCGATGACGCACTGGACAACAGCGGCAACATCGACCGCATCCTTGCCCTGCGCGCCGAACTGGCTGCGTTGCTCGGCTTCGATTCGTACGGCCATTACTCGGTGGCGACCAAGATGGCGCAGGACCCGGCCGAAGTGCTCGGTTTCCTGCGTGACCTGGCCGCGCGTGCCAAGCCGTTCGCCGTCAGGGACCGCGCCGAGCTGGAGCAGTTCGCGCGCGAACAGCTCGGCATCGACAGCCTGCAGGCCTGGGACCTGGCCTTCGCCGCCGACCGCCTGAAGCAGGCGCGTTACAGCTATTCCGAGCAGGAGGTGAAGCAGTATTTCACCGAGCCGAAGGTACTGGGTGGCCTGTTCTCGGTGATCGAGCAGCTGTACGGCCTGCGCGTGCAGGAGGACAGCGCGCCGGTGTGGCACGAGGATGTGCGCTTCTTCCGGTTGGTCGATGCGCAGGGCGCGCTGGTTGGCCAGTTCTACCTGGACCTGTACGCCCGCGAGGGCAAGCGCGGCGGGGCGTGGATGGATGATTGCCGCAACCGTCGCGTGCGCACCGACGGCAGCGTGCAGACGCCGCTGGTCTACCTGGTGTGCAACTTCGGCCGCGGTGCCAACGGCAAGCCGGCCACCTTCAGCCACAACGAAGTGACCACGCTGTTCCATGAGATGGGCCACGGCCTGCACCAGCTGCTGACCCGCATCAGCGAACTGGGCGTGGCTGGCATCAACGGCGTGGAATGGGATGCGGTGGAGCTGCCCAGCCAGTTCATGGAGAACTTCTGCTGGGAATGGGACCACCTGCAGGCGATGACCGCGCATGTGGACAGTGGCGAGCCGCTGCCGCGCGCGCTGTACGAGCGCATGCTGGCCGCGCGCAACTTCCACAGCGGCATGGCCACCGTCCGCCAGCTGGAGTTCGGCCTGTTCGACATGCTGCTGCACAGCCAGTTCGAACCAGCGCAGGACAGCGTGCTGGCGCTGCTCGACCGCGTGCGCGCGGAAGTGGCGGTGAACCACCCGCCGGCCTGGAACCGCTTCCCGCACCAGTTCAGCCACATCTTTGCGGGCGGTTACGCCGCGGGTTACTACAGCTACAAGTGGGCCGAGGTACTCAGCGCCGACGCCTATGCCGCCTTCGAGGAAGCGCCGCAGGCACTGGCTGAAACCGGCGCACGCTTCCGTGATGAGATCCTGTCGCGCGGTGGCAGCCGCCCGGCGGCGGACAACTTCAAGGCCTTCCGCGGCCGTGCGCCGCAGATCGATGCGCTGCTGCGCCACTCGGGCATGGCGTAATCCATGGTGGTGGGTGCCAACCTTGGTTGGCACTTCACCGCCATCCACGCATGGCGTGGATCTACCGGAATGCCGGCCAGCGGCCGGCACTACCGGTGGTGGGTCATTCGGCGTAGATCATCTTCCGGGTCATGCCGCCGTCGACGATGAAATCCTGGCCGGTGCTGAAACCGGACAGTGATGACAGCAGGTACACGGCCAACGCACCGATGTCCTCCGGCTGGCCGACGCGGCCGACCGGGTGTTGCGCATGGTCGGTGGCCGAATACTCCGGTGCGTGTCGGCGTGAGGGTGCCTGCCACTCGCAGGTGCCGATCCAGCCGGGACTGATGCTGTTCACCCGCACCGCCGGGCCGCTGCTGATCGCCAGCGCATGGGTGAACGCCACCAGTCCGCCCTTGGCTGCGGCATAGGCTTCGCTGTGTGCTTCGGATTGCCAGGCGCGGGTCGAGGCGATGTTGATGATCGCACCGGCGGCGCTGGCGGTCAGCGCCGGCAACGCATGCTTGCTGCACAGGAACGCGCCGTGCAGCGAAGACAGCCGGCGCTGCCACTCGTCCCAGTCCATGTCCTGCAGCAGCGTGCCGTGCGGGCTGGCAATCCCCGCGTTGTTGACCAGCCCGTCGATGCGGCCGAAACGCTGCAGGGCCACGGCGATGAAGGCGCGCACGCTGGCTTCGTCGGTGATGTCCAGGCGCTGGAACACGGCATCCTCACCACGCTGCCATTCCGCCAGGCACGCCTCGCCGGCCTCCACGTCGAGGTCGCCGATCAGCACGCGGCCACCGGCGCCGAGCACGGCCTGCGCGATGCCACGGCCGATGCCGTTGGCGCCGCCGGTGACCAGCACCACCTTGCCCGACAGCGGCGCGGCCGGCCAAGCGGCAATCGGCGGCACCGTGCTCACGACAGGTCTTCGCCACGCAGGCGGCGATGCCAGCCGTCCACGCCGATGCGGTCCAGGGTCTGGATGTTGCGCTCGACGATCACGTCCGGATCCGGATAGACGTCCACCGCGCGCGCCACGCTGTCTTCGCGCAGCAGGTGCAGGGTGGGGAAGGGCGCGCGATTGGTGTAGTTGCTGGCGTCGTCCGCGGCCACGCCGTCGAACTGGTAGTCGGGGTGGAAGCTGGCCACCTGCAGGATGCCCTGCAGGTCCAGCGCCTCGATCGCCGCGTCGGCGTTGTCGAGGAAGTCGTTGTAGTCGAGGAAATCGGTCAGCACCTGCGGATGCACGATCAGCGTGGTATCGATCTGCTCGGCCGGCGTATCGCGCAGCAGGACCAGTTCCTCGGCCAGCTGCTCAACCAGGGCTTCCGTCGTGGTCGCATCGCTGAGCACGATGCGGACCTGGTCCTTCACGTAGACCGCCTTGGCGAACGGGCACAGGTTCAGGCCGATGACGATGCGTTCCAGCCACAGGCGGGTGGCGGCGATCGGGTCCTCGGTGGGTAGTTGGGCGTCGGTCATGGCGGGCACGTCGGCTGGCGGGGCGGACATTGTAGGCGCGTCGCTTGCAACGCACCGTCTTACCGCAGGTGCCGGCGCCGGGCCATGCCCGGCGGCCAGATCAATCGCGGAAATTGTTGAACTGCAGCGGCAGCTCGAACTTGCCGGCCTTGAGCACGGCGATGGCGTCCTGCAGGTCATCACGCTTCTTGCCCTGCACGCGCAGCTTGTCGCCATTGATCTGGCTTTCAACCTTCAGCTTGGCCTCCTTCAGCGCAGCAGCGATCTTCTTGGCGATCTTCTGCTCGATGCCCTGCTTGACGGTGATCTTCTGCCGGGCCTGGGCCAGGTTGGTCTCGATGTCGCCGAATTCGAGGCTGAGCACATCGATGCCGCGCGCGGCCAGGCGTGCACGCAGGATGTCGTTCATCTGCTTGAGCTGGAACTCGGTCGGCGCGAACTGGTTGATCACATCGCCATCGCGTTCGAACTTGGCATCCACGCCCTTGAAATCGAAGCGGGTGGCCAGTTCGCGGTTGGCCTGGTCGATGGCGTTGGTCAGTTCGTGGGTGTCGACTTCAGACACGACGTCGAAGGAAGGCATGGGCGATGCTCCGCAGGATTCAGTGGCGGCCATTCTATCGCGAGGGCCCCACGCCCGCCCTTTGTAGAACCGAGCCCACGCTCGGCTGCTTTGTGAAGAGCGGCCGAGCGTGGGTCCGGCTCTACAGAAAGCGACGACCGGGCGATAATGGGCCATGAACGTGCAACGCTCCCCCTCGCGCGCAGTGGCCTGGATGGTCGCTGCGGTCGCCTGCTTCTCGCTGATGGATGCTGGCATGAAGCAGCTGTCGGCCAGCTACCCCACCCTGGAAGTGACCTTCCTGCGCGGCGCGGCCTCGTTGCCATTCGTGCTGGTCTGGGTGCTGGCCAGCGCCGGGCCGCGTTCGCTGGTGCCGCGCCGCTGGGGGCTGCACCTGCTGCGTGGTGCGCTGGGCATGGCGATGATCGGCTGCTTCGTGTTCGCCCTGCGCGACCTGCCGCTGTCCACTGCCTACACGATCTATTTCGTTGCCCCGCTGCTGATCGCCGCATTGTCGGTGCCGCTGCTGGGCGAGCGGGTCGGGCCACGGCGCTGGGTCGCCATCGGGATTGGCCTGGTCGGTGTGCTGGTGGTGCTGCGGCCGGGCGTCGATGGCTTCATCTCGGTGCCGGGGCTGATGGTGCTGGCCGCGGCCACTGCCTATGCCGTAGCCGCGATCACGGTCAGCCTGTTGACCCGCACAGATACTTCGCAGTCGATGGTGGTCTGGTTCCTGGTGATCATGGCCATCGGTGCCGGGCTGCTGGCCCTTCCCGGCTGGGTGCCACTGCAGCTGGCACATGCGCCGCTGATCGGTGGCATGGGCCTGGCCGGGGCGCTGGGCCAGATCGCCCTGACCAGGGCCTTCCAGCTGGGCGAGGCCTCGATGATCGCGCCGTTGGAGTACAGCGGGCTGGTCTGGGTGATCGGTTGGGACCTGGCCTTCTGGGGCCAGCTGCCCGATGGCTATACCTGGGTGGGCGCGGCAATCATCGTGGCTTCGGGGCTTTACCTGCTGCACCGCGAGCGGGTGAACAGGCAGGAGCCGCCGAAGCCGCTGGATCATCCCTGAACCGGTTTGGCCGGGAAGCGGGGTCAGAGCCCCTGCGGGGATCCGACCCCGGAACCCGCGCCGGAGCAGGTACGTTAGAACCAAAAGGAATAACATTCTGGCCCATGGCGCGGGCGCGCGACCGCCTGCGCTGGTAGGCTGCACGCCCCCTTCCGTCACCCAGCCGGTGAGCCACGCCCGTGATCGAGTTCCAGCGCCTGCACAAATCCTATGCCGTTGCCGGCCGCGAGATCAGCGCGCTGCAACCGTTGGACCTGACCATCGAGGCCGGTGAGGTTTTCGGCATCATCGGCCATTCCGGCGCCGGCAAGTCGACCCTGATCCGCATGATCAACCGCCTGGAAGAACCCAGCGGTGGCCGGCTGCTGATTGGTGGTGAGGATGTCACCGCGCTGGACGCCGACGGCCTGCGCGCGCTGCGCCGGCGCATCGGCATGATCTTCCAGCATTTCAATCTGCTGTCGTCGCGCACGGTGGCGGGCAATGTCGCCTTTCCGCTGGAACTGGCCGGCACGCCGAAGGCGGAAATCGACGCGCGTGTGGCCGAGCTGCTGCAGACCGTGGGCCTGGAAGCGCATGCGCAGAAGTATCCGGCGCAGCTGTCCGGTGGCCAGAAGCAGCGCGTCGGCATCGCCCGCGCGCTGGCGACCCGTCCGCAGATCCTGCTGTGCGACGAGGCCACCAGTGCGCTCGACCCGCAGACCACTGCTTCGGTGCTGTCACTGCTGTCGAAGATCAATCGCGAGCTCGGCCTGACCGTCGTGCTGATCACCCACGAGATGGACGTGATCCGCCGTGTCTGCGACCGCGTTGCGGTGCTCGATGCCGGCCAGATGGTCGAAACCGGTCCGGTCACCCGGGTGTTCCTGCACCCGCAGCATCCGACCACGCGCCGGTTCGTCAGCGAGTCGGAGCATGTGGACGAGGGCGCGCTGCACCGTGATTTCGATGCCGTTGGCGGCCGTATCGTGCGCCTGACCTTCCTCGGTGGCGACACCTACGAACCCCTGCTCGGCAGCGTCGCGCGGCAGACCGGGGTCGACTACAACATCCTGTCCGGCCGTATCGACCGGATAAAGGACACCCCGTATGGCCAGCTGGTGGTCGCCCTGGTGGGCGGCGACCAGTCCGCCGCGCAGGCTGCCTTCGTGGCCGCCGGCGTGCACGTCGAGGAGCTGCGTCGATGATCATTGCTGCTGCTGGCGGCTTCTTCCGTCACCTGGATGCGGGCAAGTGGGCCGACATCGGCCAGGCCACCCTCGACACGCTGCTGATGCTGCTCGGTTCGCTGCCGCTGACGCTGGCCATCGGCCTGCCGCTGGGCGTGCTGCTGTACCTGTTCGGCGCGCCACAGATGAAGCGGAGGCCGTTCGCCTATGGCGCGCTGGCACTGGTGGTGAACCTGCTGCGCTCGGTGCCTTTCATCATCCTGATGATCGTGCTGATTCCGGTCACGTTGTTCCTGATGGGAACCTCGCTGGGCGTGCGCGGCGCGATCGTGCCGCTGGTGATCGGCGCAGCGCCGTTCTATGCGCGCCTGGTCGAGACCGCGCTGCGCGAAGTGGATCGAGGCGTCATCGAGGCGACCCAGGCGATGGGCGCCACCACCTGGCAGCTGGTGACCCGCGTGCTGCTGCCGGAAGCGCGCCCCGGCCTGATCGCCGGTGCCACCGTCACCACCGTGGCCCTGATCGGCTTCACTGCGATGGGCGGTGCGATCGGTTCCGGCGGCCTCGGCGACCTGGCGTTCCGCGATGGCTACCAGCGTTCGCACACCGACGTGGCCCTGGTCACCGTGGTCCTGCTGCTGGTCCTGGTGCAGCTGCTGCAGATGCTCGGCGACCGCCTGGTCGCGCATTACAGCCGCAAGTAACCGCTACGCCTGCCGGTAGCCGGCCAGCGGCCGGCTCTACCCCATTGCCTGGAAACGGTAGTGCCGGCCGCTGGCCGGCAATTCCACGTGCGGTCAACGCGCGTTCGGTACTTCGTAGCCCAGCTTGCCGACCTGCTCCGGGTGCTGCGGCACGCGCTTGAGCTTGTCGGTGTTCACCCCGTACTCGTCACGCAGGCGCTCGGCCAGCTCCTTGTACAGGGCTTTGTCCATGTCCGGCGTGCGCGAGAAGATCCACGCCATCTCACGGCCCGGATAACCGATCAGCGCCCACGAGTAATCCGGGGCGACGTCCAGCACCCGGGAGTGGGTCGGCACCACGCGGTAGAACCAGGTGCGCCAGCCGTGGTTGCCGCTGTCCGGGTCGACGCTGGCGCGTGCGCGGATCTCCTGCAGGGGTTCGCCGAAGCCGTCGCGGTAGCGGTAGGTGATGCCGACCTTGTGCTCGTCGCGCAACTCGTACTCGTTGACGCTGGCGACGTGCCCGCGTTCGATGAAGTTCGGCACGCGGCCGATCACGTACCAGGTGCCCATGAAGCGCTTGAGGTCGATCGGGGCATCCGGATCGGCGCGCGGGGCGCTGGCACGGGGTGATGGCGGCTCACCGACCGCCATGGCGGGGCCCGCCAGGGACAGGGCCAGCAACACGGCGCAGAGCGGGCGGATCGAAGTCATGCGGGAGCGGGCTCAGGAGGGCTTTGCCTGAGCATGGTCGACTGAGCGTGCGCGATCCGTCAATGGTGTCGCAATCTGTGAGAAGGGGATTGCCCAAGCTGTGTTGCATTGTCTACCGGAGAAGGCTCATGAACACACGTTCCGTCCGTCACCCTGCAACTGAACGCATCATCGAACGCGCCGACCCGCGCCTGCTGCGTGGCGTGCGGCAACTGGCGCTGGCCGGACTGGCGCTGGTACTGGTCTGGCCAGCGGCACGTGGCAGCAGCGCGTGGTTGGGCTGGCTGCCGATGTGGCTGATCGGCATGCCGCTCGCGGCCTGGTGGGCGCTGTTGCGCTTCCCGCTGCCGCGCCTGTCGCGGCTGCCGAAGGTGCGGCGTACCGGTGGACAGGCGCGTCGCCGGCGCGGCCCGGCGGCCACGGCCTGACCTTCGACACGGGGGAGGCCGCGGCATTCCGTGCTAGCGTTCCACGGCTTATGACTGCCTGGAGCTGCAATGTCACGACTCGCTTCCGCCTGCCTGTTGGCCGGCATGATGACCGCTGCCTCGGTGGGGACCGCCGTGGCCGCTGAAGATACCGACCGCTACGCCTGGCTGGAGGACGTTACCGGCGACAAGCCGCTGTCCTGGGTCAAGGAACAGAATGCCAAGTCCGAGGCGCGCCTGGCGCAGACCCCGGCCTTCAAGCAGATGGAGACCCGCATCCGCGAGGTGCTCGATTCCGATGCCAAGATTCCGGGCGTGCAGAAGATCGGCGACTACTACTACAACTTCTGGAAGGACCAGCAGCACGAGCGCGGCCTGTGGCGGCGCACCACCCTGGCCGAGTACCGCAAGGCGTCGCCGCAGTGGGAGACCGTGCTCGACCTGGATGCGCTGAACAAGGCCGAGGGTGAGAACTGGGTCTGGCACGGCGCCGATTGCCTGCGCCCGGATTACAGCCGTTGCCTGATCGCGCTGTCGCGCGGCGGCGCCGACGCCGACGTCACCCGCGAGTTCGACCTGGCCAACAAGACCTGGATCAAGGACGGCTTCTTCCGTCC
Organism: Stenotrophomonas sp. YJH_SMC_81; assembly: GCF_059370875.1. NCBI lineage: Bacteria > Pseudomonadati > Pseudomonadota > Gammaproteobacteria > Lysobacterales > Lysobacteraceae > Stenotrophomonas > Stenotrophomonas sp. YJH_SMC_81. The sequence continues at coordinate 352,990 of NZ_JCAFUB010000002.1, forward strand.
GGAGTCGAAGGGGGGCCTCAACTGGGTCGACCGCGACACCGTGTTCGTCTACACCGACTTCGGTGCCGGCACGATGACCACGTCCGGCTATCCGCGCGTGGCCAAGCTGTGGAAGCGCGGCACGCCGATGGCCTCGGCCACCGTGGTGTACGAAGGCAAGCCGGAAGACATGTACATCGCGGCGATGCACGATGACACCCCGGGCTTCGAGCGCAACCTGGTCAGCCGTACGCTGGCGTTCTACAACAACGAACTCTACCTGCGTGGCGACGACGGCACGCTGACCAAGATCGACGCGCCGAATTCGGCCGAGAAGGGCCTGCACAAGCAGTGGCTGACCCTGGAGCTGCGCGACCCGTGGACCGTGGGCGGCAAGACCTATGCGTCCGGTTCGCTGCTGGCGATCCAGCTGGACGACTTCCTTGCCGGCAAGCGCGACTTCGAGGTGCTGTTCACCCCGACCGCGACCACCTCGCTGGCCAGCGCCACCTGGACCAAAAGCCACCTGGTGCTGAACGTGCTGGACGACGTCAAGAACCGCCTGTCGGTGCTGACCCCGGGCGCCAATGGCTGGCAGACCAGCCGCTTCGTCGGCGCCCCGGCCTTCGGCACGCTGGGCGTGGCTGCAGTGGACAGCAATGACAGCGACGCGGTGTGGCTGACCGCCACCGATTACCTGACCCCGACCACGCTGGCCCTGGCCGAGATCGGCCAGGCCCCGGAAACGCTGAAGACCATGCCGGCCTTCTTCGACGCCAAGGGCAAGGTGATCGAGCAGCACTTCGCCACCAGCAAGGACGGCACCCGCGTGCCGTACTTCGTGGTGCACGACAGGGCGATGAAGCTCGATGGCTCCAATCCGACGTTGCTGTACGGCTACGGTGGCTTCGAGATCTCGCTGACCCCGAGCTATTCCGGTGGCATGGGCCGCGCCTGGCTGGAGAAGGGCGGCGTGTACGTGGTGGCCAACATCCGTGGCGGCGGCGAGTACGGCCCGCGCTGGCACCAGGCGGCGCTGAAGCAGAACCGCCATAAGGCCTACGAAGACATGGCCGCGGTGGCGCGGGACCTGGTCAAGCGCAAGATCACCAGCGCCAAGCACCTGGGCGTGCAGGGCGGCAGCAACGGTGGCCTGCTGACCGGCAACATGCTGACCCAGTACCCGGAGCTGTTCGGTGCGGTGGTGGTGCAGGTGCCGTTGCTGGACATGAAGCGCTACAGCCACCTGTTGGCGGGTGCCTCATGGATGGCCGAGTATGGCAACCCGGATACCAGTGACTGGGAGTTCATCAAGACCTTCTCGCCGTACCACCTGTTCAACGCGAAGAAGAACTACCCGCCGGTGCTGTTCACGACCTCGACCCGCGACGACCGCGTGCACCCGGGGCATGCCCGCAAGATGGCGGCGAAGATGATCGACGCCGGCAAGGACGTGACCTACTACGAGAACATTGAAGGAGGGCACGGCGGCGCCGCCAACAACGCGCAGGCCGCGCACATGTCGGCGCTGGCGTACAGCTTCCTGTGGGAGCGGTTGGGCGGCAAGTAAGCAGAACGGAAAACGCCGCCCCAGGGCGGCGTTTTTCTTTGCCCGGTGGTGCCGGCCGCTGGCCGGCAAACCTGCAATGCGTGGATGATGCCGTCGCCGGCCAGCGGCCGGCACTACCGTCAACGTGATCCCTGCCAACGCTTCAATCCGCGCGCAATCCGCGCCACCGCCTCCTGCAATCGCGGTACCTCCTGGGTATAGGCCAGGCGCACGTGCTGGTTGGCACGATGGAAGCCGAAATCCAGGCCCGGGGTGAACGCCACGTGCTCGGTTTCCAGGAAATGCGCGCAGAATGCCTGCGCGTCGTCGGTGAATGCACTGACGTCGGCGTACAGGTAGAACGCGCCCTGTGGCTCGACTTCGATACGGAAGCCCAGCTCACGCAGTGCCGGCAGCAGGAAGTCGCGACGCTGGCGGAACGCGTCGCGGCGCTGCTCGAAGATCGCCATGGATTCCTCGCTGAAGCAGGCGAGCGCGGCGTGCTGGGCGATGCTCGAGGCGCTGATGTACAGGTTCTGCGCCAGCTTCTCCAGATCCGGTACTGCGGACGGCGGCGCCACCAGCCAGCCCAGCCGCCACCCGGTCATGCCGAAGTACTTGGAAAAACTGTTCAGTACGAATGCGTTGTCGTCCACCTGCAGCACGCTGGGCGCGTCCAGGCCGTAGGTCAGGCCGTGATAGATCTCGTCCACCACCAGGTGGCCGCCCCGCGCGTGCAGGGTCTGCGACAGTGCAGCCAGTTCGTCGGCGGAGAGCACGGTGCCGGTCGGGTTGGCCGGCGAGGCAACCAGCGCGCCGACGCTGTCGGCATTCCAATGCTGTTCCACCAGCGACGGCGTGAGCTGGTACGCAGTGTCCGGGCCGACCGGCACCAGCTGTGCGCCGCCTTCGACGAGGCGCAGGAAGTGGCGGTTGCAGGGGTAGCCGGGGTCGGCCAGCAGCCAGTGGCGGCCGGGGTCGACCAGCAGGCTGCTGGCCAGCAGCAGCGCACCGGACCCACCCGGGGTGACCAGAATGCGTTCAGGGTCGATGTCCAGACCGTAGTGGCTGCGATAGAAACCGCTGATCGCCTGGCGCAGGGCCGGCAGGCCACGTGCGGCGGTGTAGCGGGTATGGCCGGCGGCCAGTGCGGCCTGGCCGGCCCGCACGACCGGTTCGGCGGTAGTGAAGTCCGGTTCGCCGATTTCCAGGTGGATCACATCGTGGCCGGCCTGTTCCAGCGCCTGCGCGCGGGCCAGCAGGGACATCACATGGAACGGAGCGATTTCATGGCTGCGCCGGCTGTAGCCCGGCGTGTGGGGCAGGGTACTCATGGATCCATGGTACGCCGGTCGGCATGGCCCATGACGATCCGCAGGGTTGCCGCTTGGCTGCGATTGGGGTCAGATCCCTTTTCGGGAAAAGGGATCTGACCCCGCCGAAGACCATTGCATTGATGCGCCAGGAACCCTACTTCATGAAGTCCACCCTCTGCCTGTTGCTCGCCAGCCTGATGACCACGACTGCTACCGCCGCCACTCCGCCCGTTCCGCCGGACGCCGCCAGGCATCCGCACGTGGTCAAGGCGCCGTTCGGCGCGACCCGCAACGATGACTATTACTGGCTGCGCGATGACAAGCGCGCGGACAAGGACATGCTGGCCTACCTGCAGGCCGAGAATGCCTACGCCGACCAGCTGCTGGCACCGCTGAAGCCCCTGGAAGACACCCTGTACAAGGAGATTGTCGGCCGCATCAAGCAGGACGATTCCAGCGTGCCGGCGCGCGAGCGCGGCTACTGGTACTACAGCCGTTTCGAGACCGGCCAGGACTACCCCATCCACGCGCGCCGCAAGGGCAGCATGGAGGCCGCCGAGGAAATCCTGCTGGACGTCAATACGATGGCTGCCGGCAAGGGCTACTTCAGCGTCGGCTCGATGGAGGTCAGCCAGGACAACCAGTTGCTGGCCTGGGCCGATGATGATGTCGGCCGCCGCCAGTACACGATCCGCTTCAAGGATCTGGCCACCGGCAAGGTGCTGCCCGATGTGATCACCGGCAGCTCCGGCGACCTGGTCTGGGCCGACGACAACCGCACCGTGCTGTATGTCGAGAACGATCCGGAAACGCTGCTCACCGTGCGCGTGAAGAAGCACGTGCTGGGCACTCCAGCCAGCGCCGACACCGTCGTCTACGAAGAGAAGGACGACAGCTTCTACATGGGCATCGGCCGCACCCGCGACGATCGCTTCATCACCATCGGCGTGCACAGCACTGTGTCCTCGGAAGAGCGCTACGCACCGGCCAGCGATCCGACCACCTTCACCGTGCTGGCCCCGCGCCAGCGTGACGTCGAGTACGACGCCGACCACTACGACGGCCGCTGGGTGATCCGCACCAACGACGGTGCGAAGAACTTCAAGCTGGTCACCGCACCGACCGATGCCACCTCGCGTGCGCAGTGGAAGGACTGGATCGCGCATGACGATGCGGTGTTCATCGAAGGCTTCGAGCTGTTCGACAGCTACACCGCCATCGCCGAACGTTCCGAGGGCCTGGAGCGCATCCGCCTGCTGTTCAAGGATGGCCGCAGCGACTACGTGAAGGCTGATGAGCCGGCGTACTCGATGGGCCTGGGCGACAACACCGAGGCCGATACGCCGTGGCTGCGCTACGTCTACACCTCGATGACAACCCCGACCACCGTGTTCGAGCTGAACACCGCCACCGGTGAGCGTCGCCAGCTGAAGGTGCAGCCGGTGATCGGCTATGACGCCTCGAAGTACGAAACCGACCGCGTCTGGATCACCGCGCGCGATGGGGTGAAGGTGCCGGTGTCGCTGGTCTACCGCAAGGGCTACCAGAAGGATGGCAAGGGCGCGCTGTTCCAGTACGCCTATGGCAGCTATGGCATGTCGATGGATCCGTACTTCAACCAGACCGCGGTGAGCCTGCTCGACCGCGGCGTGGTGTATGCCATTGCCCATATCCGTGGCGGCCAGGAAATGGGTCGCGACTGGTACGAGAACGGCAAGCTGCTGCACAAGCAGAACACCTTCAACGACTTCATCGACGTCACCCGCGGCCTGGTCGCACAGGGCTGGGCGGCGAAGGATCGTGTCGCCGCGTCCGGCGGCAGCGCCGGTGGCCTGCTGATGGGCGCGGTGGCCAACCAGGCCCCGCAGGATTACCGGGTGATGGTGGCGCAGGTCCCGTTCGTCGACGTGGTCACCACCATGCTCGACCCGACCATTCCGCTGACGACCAACGAATACGATGAGTGGGGCAACCCGGAGCAGAAGCCGTATTACGACTACATGCTGTCCTACTCGCCCTACGACAACGTGAAGCAGCAGGCGTACCCGGCGCTGTTCGTGGGCACCGGCCTGTGGGATTCGCAGGTGCAGTACTGGGAGCCGGCCAAGTGGGTGGCCAAGCTGCGTGATCACAACACCGGCCCCTACCCGATCCTGTTCCGCACCAACATGGAAGCCGGCCACGGCGGCAAGTCGGGGCGCTTCCAGCGCTACCGCGAGCTGTCCGAGTCGTACGCGTTCGTGCTGCAGCAGCTGGGCATCGCCCAGCCGTAACGGCGAAGGGGTGCCGGGCGTTGCCGGGCACCCCGAACCGTTATCCTTGCGGCCATGAGCCTGCCCGAGCCCTCCGCATCCCGCAATACCGCCACGCCACCGCGCGTGGTGCGTTTCCGCTGGGCGTGGTGGCTGCTGGCCTACGTCAGCCTGGGCACCGGCATCGTCGGCATCTTCGTGCCGGGCCTCCCGACCACCGTATTCATCCTGATCTCGGCGTGGGCTGCATCACGTGGGTCCGAACGTCTGCACACCTGGCTGCTGCAGCACCCGCGCTTCGGCCCGGCCATCGCCAACTGGCAGGCACATGGTGCGGTCAGCCGCTACGGCAAGTGGATGGCCACGATCACCATGGCGGTGTGCGCCTGCATCATGCTGTGGTGCGTGCCGGTCGCCTGGGTGAAGTGGTTCTCGATCGGCAGCATGACCGTGGTGGCGATCTGGCTGTGGACGCGGCCGTTGCCACCGCCCGCGGATTGAGCGCCTGCGGTAGTGCCGGCCGCTGGCCGGCAACCCGATCCCCTGCACGAACCGCTCAGCCGCCAATGGCTATACTCGGGGCATGAAGATCCCCCATCGAAACGCCATCCTGATTCCGCTGGCAGCGGCCTCGCTGCTGCTCCTCGCCGCCTGCGGCAACAAGGGCCCGCTGGTACTGCCGCAGAAGCCGGTGCCGGTGGAAGAAACCGTCGAACCGGCCGCCGAGCCCGCCATCGAGGCGACCCCGGCCGAGGGCCAGGGCGCCGTTGCTCCGGCCACGACCGTCGACCCGGCTGCAACGACCCCCCAGCCGGCACCCGCGCCAGCGAAGAAGGCGGGCAGCGGGAATGAGTAAGGCCGGTTCCAGGGCCTTGCGCTTCAGCAAGATGCATGGCGCGGGCAATGATTTCGTAGTGATCGACCTGCGTGACGGTACTGCGCCGCCCACGCCTGAACTGGCCGCGCGCCTGGCCGACCGCCACACCGGCGTCGGCTGCGATCAGATCCTGACCATCGAGGCGCCGCGTGCGGAAGGCTCGGTGGCCTCGTACCGCATCTGGAACGCCGACGGTTCCAATTCCGAGCAGTGCGGCAATGGCGCGCGCTGCATCGCGGCCTGGCTGGTGCGCGAGGGCAGTGCGCAGGGCGATGCGTTCGTCATCGACAGCCCGCTGGCCAGCCATGAAGTGAAGGTGCTCGGTGATGGGCAATTCGCGGTAACCATGGGCGTGCCCGCGTTCGAGCCGGCCAACGTGCCGCTGATGGGCTTCGCCCATCCGCGCGAGGAATACCTGCTGCCGCTGCAGGGGGAGAGCGTCCGCTTTGCTGCGGTGTCGATGGGCAACCCGCATGCGGTGATCGAAGTGGGCCTGATCGATGCCGCTCCGGTTGAACGCGTCGGTGCGCTGCTGCAGCAGCACGCGTCGTTCCCGCGCTCGGTGAACGTGGGCTTCGCCCAGGTGATGGGCCCGGCGCACGCCCGCCTGCGCGTGTTCGAGCGCGGTGTCGGCGAGACCCTGGCCTGCGGCAGTGGTGCCTGCGCCGCCGCCGTGACCCTGATGCAGCGCGGCCGCCTGCAGCGCGATGCGCGCATCAGCCTGCCCGGAGGTGACCTGCGCATCCAGTGGCCGGGCGATGGCCAGCCGGTGGTGATGGCGGGCCCGACCGCATTCGTCTTCGAAGGGGAGTGGATGGCATGACCGAAACCGTCGACAAGCTCGGGGCTCATGAAGTCGCTGCCTGGTTGCGGCGACATCCCGGCTTCCTCAAGCAGTTCCCGGACCTGGCCCTGACCCTGGTGGTGCCGCGCGATGACGGCCCGACCGCATCGCTGGCCAGCTACCAGCTGGAAGTGCTGCGCGAGAAGAACCGCGAGCTGGCACGACGGTTGGCCGACCTGGGCGCCACCGCCCAGGTCAATGAACGCCTGGCAGTGCGCACGCACCAGCTGACCCTGGCACTGATGAAGCAGGACAACGCGGCCGATACCCTGCGCGCGATGGCCGCATCGCTGCAGGAAGACTTCGCCGGCGACCTGGTGCGGCTGGTGGTGCATGCGCCGGTGGCCGGGCTGGAACAGGCCGACTGGCTGCAGGTGATTGCTGCCGATGATCCGCAACTGGGCCCGTTCCGCGATTGCCTGAACGACGGCGAGCCGATCTGCGGCCGCCTGCAGCCGGAAAAGAATGCCGTCCTGTACGGCGTGCGCAGCGAGGAAGTGCAGACCACCGCGCTGCTGCCGTTGCCGGGCGTCGGCCTGATCGCAGTCGGCAGCCACGACCCGAACCGCTTCTACCCGGGCATGGGCACGCTGTTCCTGCGCATGATGGGCGACGCCCTTGCCACTGGCCTGAAGCGCTTCCACGACTGAGCAGGACCGGACGACGATGAGCGCGGTACAGGCCTTCCTGCAGCACCTGCAGGTGGAGCGGCGGATGTCGGCGCATACGCTTGACGCCTACCGCCGCGACCTGGACGCGCTAGCGGTCTGGGCCGAACCGCGTGGCGTAGCGGTGGAGGCGCTCGATGCCGATGCGTTGCGCCAGTTCGTCGCCGACGAGCATCGCCGCGGCCTGTCGGCCAAGAGCCTGCAACGCCGCCTGTCGGCCTGCCGCAGCTTCTATGCCTGGCTGCTCAAGCACGGGCGCATCGAGGTCAGTCCGGCAGCGACGCTGAAGGCACCGCGCGCGCCGCGCCGGTTGCCGCAGGTCCTTGACGCCGATGAGGCGGTGCAGCTGGTCGAACTGGAGCCGGAAGGTGAGCTCGGCCGCCGTGACCGCGCGCTGCTGGAACTGTTCTATTCCTCCGGCCTGCGCCTGAGCGAAGTCTGCGCGCTGACCTGGCGCGACCTGGATTTCGACAGCGGGCTGGTCAACGTGCTGGGCAAGGGCAACCGCCAGCGCCGGGTGCCGTTCGGGCGGCCGGCACGCGAAGCGCTGCAGGCGTGGCGCGCGGAAAGTGGCGGTGGTCCGGCATCGCCGGTGTTCCCCGGTCGCAACGGGCCAATCAGCCAGCGTGCGGTGCAGATCCGCATCCGCCAGCTGGCGCAGCGCCAGGGCCTGTTCAAGCAGGTGCACCCGCACATGCTGCGGCACAGTTTCGCCAGCCACATCCTGGAATCGTCCGGCGACCTGCGTGGTGTGCAGGAGCTGCTGGGCCATGCCGACATCGCCACCACGCAGATCTATACCCACCTCGATTTCCAGCACCTGGCCAAGGTCTACGACGCCGCGCATCCGCGCGCCAAGCGGCGACGCAGCAACGAGGGCAGCGGAGAAAGCTGAACGTTGCCCCTGCGTCAGCCGGTCGCGGGTGGCTTGAAGGGCGCAGCGCAGTCCCCACCTCTGGTTCTGTCACCCCGGAGGCATCATGGACCCCAGTCAGAACCCCAACGTTTTCCACGCCACCACCATCGTCTGCGTCCGTCGCGGCGAGCACGTGGCCATTGCCGGCGACGGCCAGGTCACGCTGGGCCACACCGTGATGAAGGGCAACGCGCGCAAGGTGCGCCGCCTTGGCCGCGACGGCCAGGTGCTGGCCGGTTTCGCCGGTGCCGCCGCCGATGCCTTCACCCTGTTCGAGCTGTTCGAGGCCAAGCTGGAAAAGCACGGCCAGCTGCAGCGCGCCGCGGTCGAGCTGGCCAAGGATTGGCGCACCGAGCGCCGCCTGGGCAAGCTCGAAGCTCTGCTGGCAGTGGCTGACAAGGAAACCTCGCTGATCATCAGCGGCACCGGCGATGTGATCGAACCGGAGGACGGCATCATCGCCATCGGCTCCGGTGGTTCCTATGCACTGTCGGCCGCGCGCGCGTTGATGGCGCACACCGAACTGGATGCACGCACCATCGCCAGCGAGGCGATCGGCATCGCCGGCGACATCTGCATCTACACCAACCGCAACGTGGTGGTCGAGGAGTTGTGACCGCTCTTCTGTAGTGCCGAGCCATGCTCGGCAGGGCTGCCCGTCAGCCGAGCATGGCTCGGCTCTACATGCATCTGAATCCGTGAGCACATCCATGTCGAAGATCGAAGTTTCCTCCGCCACCATGACCCCGCGCGAGATCGTGCAGGAACTGGACCGGCATATCGTGGGCCAGCACGACGCCAAGCGCGCGGTGGCCATTGCCCTGCGCAACCGCTGGCGCCGCATGCAGCTGGCGCCGGAGCTTCGCAATGAAGTGATGCCGAAGAACATCCTGATGATCGGTCCGACCGGCGTCGGCAAGACCGAGATCGCGCGCCGCCTGGCTACGCTGGCCAACGCGCCGTTCGTGAAGGTCGAAGCCACGCGCTTCACCGAAGTGGGCTACGTCGGCAAGGACGTCGAGCAGATCATCCGCGACCTTGCTGATACTGCGGTCAAGCTGTACCGCGAACAGGCCAAGGTGCGCGTGCGTACCCAGGCCGAGGAACGCGCCGAAGACCGTATCCTCGATGCGCTGCTGCCGCGCCGCAGCGGTGGCATCGGTTTCGATCCGGAAGCCGCCCGCAACGAGCCGTCGGCGCAGGACAACGAGACCCGCATCAAGTTCCGCAAGATGCTGCGCAACGGCGAGCTGGACGCGCGCGAGATCGAGCTCGACCTGGCCGCCAATGTCAGCATGGACATCATGACCCCGCCGGGCATGGAGGAAATGGGCCAGCAGCTGAAGTCGATGTTCGCCAATCTCGGCGGCGGCGCGAAGGCGCACAAGCGCACGCTGACCATCAAGGCTGCGCGCCCGCTGCTGATCGAGGAAGAAGCCGGCAAGCTGGTCAACGAAGACGATATCCGCACCGCGGCGATCGAGGCCTGCGAGCAGCACGGCATCGTCTTCATCGACGAGATCGACAAGGTTGCCAAGCGCGGCGACAACGTGGGCGGTGGCGATGTCTCCCGCGAAGGCGTGCAGCGCGACCTGCTGCCGCTGGTGGAAGGCTCGAACGTGTCCACCAAGTACGGCACGATCAAGACGGACCACATCCTGTTCATCGCGTCGGGCGCGTTCCACCTGGCCAAGCCCAGCGACCTCATTCCGGAGCTGCAGGGCCGTTTCCCGATCCGCGTGGAACTGGGTGCGCTGAGCAAGGGTGATTTCGTGCGTATCCTGACCGAGCCGAAGGCTGCGCTGACCAAGCAGTACGAAGCGTTGCTGGCCACCGAGGGCGTCAAGGTCAGTTTCACCGCCGATGCCATCGAGCGCCTGGCCGAGATCGCGTTCCAGGTGAACGAGCGCCAGGAAAACATCGGCGCGCGCCGCCTGCATACGGTGCTGGAGCGCCTGCTGGATTCGCTCAGCTACGAGGCACCGGACCGCGATGGCGAAACCCTGGCCATCGACAGCGCCTACGTCGATGCACACCTGGGTGAGCTGGTGCAGGACCCGGACCTGAGCCGCTACATCCTGTAACGCCCGATCCGGCCGGATCCCTCGCCACGGCGAGGGCCCTGACTCCATCCGCTGCAACAGAAAAGGCCGCCGCAGGGCGGCCTTTTGCGTTGGCGCTCAGCACGATTGCCGGGCGCGGTAGTCCTGCAGTACCTGGTCGATCACCGCGCTGGTGCGGGCAGCACTGATGCCGGTCGAGGGCGAACGGCCGCTGCCGCGCAGCTCGTCCACCAGATGCGCGATCAACGGTTGCTGGATCGACGACGGGTTGGGGATGTCGAACGTCTGCACACCGGCTTCGGTCTCCAGCACCACCGGTACATCCTCGAAGGTGGCAAAACGCAGCTGGCCGCGGTCGCCGGTGATCTCGATCTCATCCTGGCGGCGGAACGCGCAGAAGCTCCATTGCGCGATGCCATGCACGCCTGGCCCGATGCGGAAGCACATCGAGACGCTGTCCTCGGCGGCGTAAGCGCCGGCCAATGAACTGGCCAGGCCGCGCACATCGCTCAGCGGCCCCAGTAGATGATCGAGCAGGTCCAGGGTGTGCGAGCCCAGATCGACGAACAGCCCGCCGCCGGAGATCGCGGGATTGGTCCGCCAGAAGTCCGGCGATGCGGCATTCACCGAATGCGGCCGATGCAGGGTGGCGCGAACGCTGCGCGGTGTACCGATCGCGCCGCTGTCCAGCAGCTGCTTCACCTGCGCGAATCGGGGCAGGGCGCGGCGGTAGTAGGCGACGAACACGGGCACGCCACGGCGTGCACTGGCTTCCAGGATGCGCTCGCATTCGGCGAGGTCCAGGGCCATGGGTTTCTCGATATAGACCGGCTTGCCCGCCGCAATCGCCTGCAATGCGTACTGCATGTGCGTGGAGGGCGGTGTTGCAACGTACACAGCGTTCACGTCCGGATCGCCGATCAGCGCGTCGGCATCCGTGTACCAGCGTGGCACCGCGTGGCGCCGCGCATAGTCTTCGGCCAATGCGGCATTGCGGCGCATGACCGCCGCCACCCGTGAGCCGGGTGTGCTGGCCAGGGCGGGGCCGCTCTTCTTCTCGGTGACGCTGCCGCAGCCGATGAAGCCCCACACCACGTTGTCCAGGATCATGGGTCTGTCCTCACAGTGGGGCTGCGGTGGCGGCAGCGACCCCGCTCATGCCTCGGGCAGCGGCTCGGGCACGGTGCCGGGAACGAACACGCCGTCCTTCACGTAGGCGGCCAGGGTCATGTCCAGTGCGAGCATGCCATCGCGCTTGAGGTCCATCAGTTCCGGTTCGACCATCGCACCGTGCAGTACGCCCAGCACGGTGGCATGCAGCATGCGTGCGGCGATCTTCGGGTCTGCACCCTCGCGCAGCTGGCCCAGGTCCTTTGCCCGGCGCAGGGCACGTTCCATCCGGTCCAGTCCATCGCGGAAACCGGCCTGCTGCAGTTCGGTCAGCACCCGGGTATCAGCCGACGCATCGCTGCGCAGCATGATCTCCATGGTCTTGCGCAGGCGCTCGTCCTCGGACAGTTCGATGAACGAGTGGATCATCACCGCGCGCAGGTCGTGCACCGGCGTGTCGCGCTGGTCGGTCGAGGTGCGCTCCAGCTCCTGCATGAAAGGCAGATGCACGCGCTCGACGATCGCGGCCAGCACCTCGCTCTTGTTCTTGAAGTGCCAGTAGACCGCACCGCGGGTATAGCCGGCGCGGGCACCGATCATCTCCAGCGTGGTACGGGCCACGCCGTGTTCATGGAAGCAGGCTTCGGCGGCGTCAAGGATGCCTTCCCGGGTTGCCTGGGTGTCCTCTTTGGTCTTGCGGGCCATGGATGGGTACGAGTGCGGGTGAAACGTGGCTGAATTGTACCGGTTTACAAACAAACAATCATGTATGTATATTTCGCTCCCATCATTCCCGTCGTGTGCGTGGCAGGCCGGTCCGGCTTCCACTCCCCGCTGGTGAGCGTTGCCTGCTGGCGCTTTCGGCCTGTATCAGCGCGATTTGAGATTCCTTCCCCTAAGAGCCTTTCTGTCATGTTGCTGAGCCGAATCCGACCCTTTGCGCTGTCGCTGGCGATCGCCGCGACCGTGGCTGCCTGCGGCGGCCAACCCCAGGCCCCCGAGCAGGGCCCGGGTGACGTCACTGTGGTCACGCTGAAGTCCGAGACCGTGGGCCTGACCCGCGAACTGCCGGGCCGTACCAACGCCTTCCTGGTCGCCGAAGTGCGGCCGCAGGTCAGTGGCATCGTCGCCAAGCGCCTGTTCTCCGAAGGTGGCATGGTCAAGGCCGGCGAGGCGCTGTACCAGATCGAGGACGCCAGCTACCGCGCCCAGGCCAACAGTGCCCGTGCCCAGCTGGCCCGCGCCGAGGCCACCGCCAACGCCGCCCGGCTGAGCGCCAAGCGCATCACCGAGCTGGCCAAGGTCGATGCGGTCAGCCAGCAGGACCTGGAAAATGCCGTGGCCGCGCAGAAGCAGGCCGAGGCGGATGTCGGTGCCGCGAAGGCATCGCTGGACGCAGCCAACGTCACCCTGGGCTACGCCCGCATCACCGCGCCGATCAGCGGCCGCATCGGCAAGTCCAGCGTCACCCAGGGTGCGCTGGTCAGCGCCGGCCAGGCCAATGCACTGGCTACGGTGCAGCAGCTGGATCCGATCTATGTCGACCTGACCCAGTCCTCGGCCGAGCTGCTGCAGCTGCGCCGCGAACTGGCCGCCGGCCGCCTGCAGGACAACCAGACCCTGCCGGTCAGCATCCTGATGGAAGACGGCAGCACCTTCGAGCACAAGGGCACGCTGGAGTTCTCCGAAGTCAGCGTCGATCCGACCACCGGCAGCTTCGGCCTGCGCGTGAAGGTGGACAACCCGGACGGCCTGCTGATGCCGGGCATGTACGTGCGTGCGGTGATCGGCGGCGGCGTGCGCAGTGATGCCGTGCTGGTGCCGATGCAGGGCATCGCCCGCGATCCGAAGGGTGATACCACGGCGATGGTGGTCGGCAAGGACAACAAGGTCGAAGTACGCCCGGTCAAGGTCAGCCGCACGGTTGGCGACAAGTGGCTGGTCGAGGACGGCCTGAAGGCCGGTGACAAGGTCATCGTGGAAGGCCTGCAGAAGATCGGCCCCGGCATGCCGGTCAAGGCCACCGAAAAGGGCGACGTACCGGCCAAGCCGGCGGCCGCCGCCCAGCCTGCCGCCCCGGCCGGCGACGCGAAGTAAGCGGAGAACCCCATGGCACGCTTTTTCATCGATCGACCCATCTTCGCGTGGGTGATCGCCATCATCATCATGCTCGCCGGCGGCCTGGCCCTGTTCAAGCTGCCGGTCTCGATGTACCCCAACGTCGCGCCGCCGGCGGTGGAAATCAGCGCCACCTACCCGGGTGCATCGGCCAAGGTGGTCGAAGACTCGGTGACGCAGATCATCGAGCAGAACATGAAGGGCCTTGATGGCCTGATCTACTTCTCCTCCAACAGCTCGTCCAACGGCCAGGCCACCATCACCCTGACCTTCGAGAGCGGCACCAACCCGGACATCGCCCAGGTGCAGGTGCAGAACAAGCTGCAGCTGGCCATGCCGCTGCTGCCGCAGGAAGTGCAGCGGCAGGGCATCAACGTGGCCAAGTCCAGCTCGGGCTTCCTGAACGTCATCGCGTTCGTGTCCGAGAACGGCAGCATGGACGCCAACGACATCGCCGACTACGTCGGTTCCAATGTCGTCGACCGCCTCAGCCGCGTGCCGGGCGTGGGCAACATCCAGGTATTCGGTGGCAAGTACGCCATGCGCATCTGGCTGGACCCGAACAAGCTGCATACCTATGGCCTGTCCGTCGCGGAAGTGACTGCGGCGATCAAGGCGCAGAATGCCCAGGTGGCGATCGGCCAGCTCGGCGGTGCGCCGTCGGTGAAGGGCCAGCAGCTCAACGCCACCATCAACGCGCAGTCGCGCCTGCAGACCCCGGAACAGTTCCGCAACATCATCGTGCGCGGCGCGCAGGACGGTGCCGAGCTGCGCCTGGGTGATGTCGCCCGCGTCGAACTGGGTGCCGAGTCCTACGACTTCGTCACCCGCTACAACGGCCAGCCGGCCAGCGGCCTGGCGGTCACCCTGGCCACCGGCGCCAATGCGCTGGATACCGCTGCCGGCGTGGATGCTGCGCTGGACGACATGAAGAGCTTCTTCCCGGCCGGATTGAAGGCCGAGATCCCGTACGACACCACCCCCTTCGTGCGCGTGTCGATCAAGGGCGTGGTGCAGACCCTGCTCGAAGCGATCGTGCTGGTGTTCGTGGTGATGTACCTGTTCCTGCAGAACTTCCGCGCCACCCTGATCCCGACCATCGCCGTGCCGGTGGTGCTGCTGGGTACCTTCGGCGTGCTGGCGATGCTGGGCTTTTCGGTGAACATGCTGACCATGTTCGCGATGGTGCTGGCGATCGGCCTGCTGGTGGACGACGCCATCGTGGTGGTGGAGAACGTCGAGCGCATCATGTCCGAGGAAGGACTGTCGCCGCTTGAAGCGACCCGCAAGTCGATGGGCCAGATCACCGGTGCGCTGGTGGGTATCGGCCTGGTGCTGTCGGCGGTGTTCGTGCCGATGGCCTTCATGAGCGGATCCACCGGCGTGATCTACCGGCAGTTCTCGGCCACGATTGTCTCTGCAATGGCGTTGTCGGTACTGGTGGCGATCGTGCTGACGCCGGCACTGTGCGCGACCATGCTCAAGCCGTTGAAGAAGGGCGAGCATCATGTTGCCCACCGCGGCCTGGCCGGTCGCTTCTTCAACGGTTTCAACCGCGGCTTCGACCGCACCAGCGAAAGTTACCAGCGTGGTGTGCGCGGCATCATCCATCGTCCGTGGCGCTTCATGGGCATCGTGGCGGCACTGTTCGTGCTGATGGGCGTGCTGTTCGTGCGCCTGCCCAGCTCGTTCCTGCCCAACGAAGACCAGGGCGTGCTGATGGCGCTGGTGCAGGCCCCGGTCGGCGCCACCCAGGAGCGCACGCTGGAATCGATCGCGGCATTGGAGAACCACTTCCTGCAGAACGAGAAGGATGCGGTGGATTCGGTGTTCTCCGTGCAGGGCTTCAGCTTCGCCGGCATGGGCCAGAACGCCGGCATGGCGTTCGTCAAGCTGAAGGACTGGAGCGAGCGTGACGCCAACAATGGCGTGATGCCGATCACCGGTCGTGCGATGGCAGCCCTGGGCCAGATCAAGGATGCCTTCATCTTCGCCTTCCCGCCGCCGGCCATTCCGGAACTGGGTACCGCCTCGGGCTATACCTTCTTCCTGAAGGACAACAGCGGCCAGGGCCACGAGGCACTGGTGGCCGCACGCAACCAGCTGCTCGGCCTGGCCGCCGGCAGCAAGAAGCTGGCCAACGTGCGCCCGAACGGCCAGGAGGACACGCCGCAGTTCCGCATCGACATCGACGCGGCCAAGGCGACCTCGCTGGGGCTGTCGATCGACCAGATCAACGGCACGCTGGCCGCTGCGTGGGGCAGCTCGTACATCGACGACTTCGTCGATCGTGGCCGCGTCAAGCGCGTGTTCGTGCAGGCCGACCAGCCGTTCCGCATGGTCCCGGAGGACTTCGACCTCTGGTCCGTGAAGAACGACAAGGGCGAGATGGTGCCGTTCAGCGCGTTCGCCACCAAGCACTGGGATTACGGTTCGCCGCGCCTGGAGCGCTACAACGGTGTGTCGGCGATGGAGATCCAGGGCGAACCGGCCCCGGGTGTTGCCTCCGGCGATGCCATGGCCGAGATCGAGCAACTGGCCAAGCAGCTGCCTGCGGGCTTCGGCATCGAGTGGACGGCGATGTCCTACCAGGAACGCCAGGCGGGCTCGCAGACGCCGTTGCTGTACACGCTGTCGCTGATGATCGTGTTCCTGTGCCTGGCCGCGATGTACGAAAGCTGGAGCGTGCCGACGGCGGTGCTGCTGGCGGCCCCGCTGGGTATCCTCGGCGCAGTGCTGGCCAATACCTTCAAGGGCCTGGAGCGCGACATCTATTTCCAGGTGGCGATGCTGACCACGGTGGGCCTGACCAGCAAGAACGCGATCCTGATCGTCGAGTTCGCCAAGGAAAACCTGGAGAAGGGCGCCAGCCTGGTCGACGCGATCATGCACGCCGTGCGCGACCGCCTGCGCCCGATCGTGATGACCTCGCTGGCCTTCGGCATGGGCGTGGTACCGCTGGCGATCTCCACCGGTGCCGGCTCCGGTGCCAAGCAGGCGATCGGCACCGGCGTGCTCGGCGGCATGATCGTCGGCACCGTGCTCGGCGTGTTCTTCGTACCGCTGTTCTTCGTGGTGGTGCAGCGCGTGTTCAAGCGCAAATCCACGACGTGATCGAAACGGCAGTGCCGGCCGCTGGCCGGCACTGCCTCCTGCCATACGGCAGTACCGATGGAAGTCATTCCCATGAAAAGTGCATCCCTGTTCCTTTCCATTGCCGCCGCGCTCGTGCTGGCCGGCTGCTCCACTCTGGTGCCGAAGAACACCGCCGTCGCTCCGGCAATTCCGGCGCAGTGGCCGGCCGAGGCTGTACAGGGCCAGGTGGCTGATGTCGCCGCCGTCGGCTGGCGCGATTTCTTCACCGATGCGCGCCTGCAGCAAGTGATCGAGCAGTCGCTGCAGAACAACCGCGACCTGCGCGTGGCCGTGCTCAACGTTGAACGCG
This sequence comes from Stenotrophomonas sp. YJH_SMC_81, assembly GCF_059370875.1. Classification (NCBI taxonomy): domain Bacteria; kingdom Pseudomonadati; phylum Pseudomonadota; class Gammaproteobacteria; order Lysobacterales; family Lysobacteraceae; genus Stenotrophomonas; species Stenotrophomonas sp. YJH_SMC_81. The sequence goes on from NZ_JCAFUB010000002.1 coordinate 370,127, forward strand.
CGCGCGGCCAGTACCGCGTACAGCGTGCCGACCGCGTGCCCGGCGTGGCCGTCACCGGCCAGATGCAGCGCCAGGGCACCGACGCTGGCGTCACCGAGCAGTTCACCGCCGGTGTCGGCGTGGCCGAGTTCGAGCTGGACCTGTTCGGCCGCGTGCGCAACCTCAGCGAAGCGGCACTGCAGCAGTACTTTGCCGTAGCTGCCAATCGTCGCAACGCGCAGCTGAGCCTGGTGGCCGAGACAGCGACGGCGTGGCTGACCTACGGTGCCGATGCCCAGCGTCTGAAGATCGCCGATGCCACGCTGAAGACCTACGAGGATTCGTTGCGCTTGGCCGAGGCCCGCCACGAGCGTGGTGGCAGTTCGGCACTGGAACTGACCCAGACCCGCACGCTGGTCGAGACCGCGCGCACTGATGCCGCGCGCCTGCGTGGCCAGCTGGCCCAGGACCGCAACGCGCTGGCGCTGCTGGCCGGTGGCCAGTTGGATCCGGCGCTGCTGCCGGACGGCATCGAACCGCAGTTGCTGGCACTGGCGCCTCCGCCGGCCGGCCTGCCCAGCGATGTGCTGCTGCAGCGCCCGGACATCATGGCCGCCGAACACCAGCTGCTGGCCGCCAATGCCAACATCGGCGCGGCACGTGCCGCGTTCTTCCCGAGCATCTCGCTGACCGGCAGCATTGGCAGTGGCTCCAGCGAATTGTCCAGTCTGTTCGACAGCGGCACTCGCGTATGGAGTTTCCTGCCGAAGATCACCCTGCCGATCTTCCAGGGCGGCAAGCTGCGCGCCAACCTGGCCGTCGCCAACGCTGATCGTGATATCGCACTGGCGCAGTACGAGAAGTCGATCCAGGTGGGCTTCCGCGAAACCGCCGATGCGCTGGCGTTGAATGTCAGCCTGGATGAACAGGTGAGTTCACAGCAGCGCCTGGTGGAAGCGGCCGAACAGGCCAACCGCCTGTCGCAGGCACGTTACGACGCCGGCCTGGACAGCTTCGTGACCCTGCTGGACGCACGACGTACTGCCTACAACGCGCAGCAGACCCAGTTGCAGGCGCAGTTGGCCCAGCAGGCCAACCGCATCACTCTGTACAAGGTACTGGGCGGCGGCTGGCACGAGCGCGGCTGAGGGAAGGCCTGCCGGCGGCCGGCTCTACCTGGATGATCGATGGCAGTGCCGGCCGCTGGCCGGCATTGTCATTCCGGGGCCTGCTACACCGCTTCATCGTCGCGCCGCGCCGCATGGCAGGCGCGGACGCGCGCCAGCGCATCGCCTGCTTCGCGGGCCATCTGCTCGTACTCGGCACGGATCTCTTCCAGGCGCGCTTCGTCCAGTTCTTCCAGATCCAGCAGTTCGTTGTTGGCTTCGGCCGTCGCCCGGATCAGCTCGTCCAGCTTGATCTGCATCGCGGCGGTGTCCGCGTTCTGCGTGTGCTGGATCAGGAACACCATCAGGAAGGTGATGATGGTGGTGCCGGTATTGATCACCAGCTGCCAGGTGTCGTTGAAACCGAACACCGGACCACTGATGCCCCAGATCACCACGATCCCTACCGCAGCCAGGAAGGTCCACGGTGAGCCAGTGGCTGTCGCGGCCTTCTTGGCGATCGTATTGAACAGGTTGCGCGCTTTCATCGTCGTCGTGTTCCCACTCAGGTGACGAGGATGATCGGCAGTGACCCGTGCAGGCGCCGTGCAGCGCCGGTCAGGCGCGCATGCGCTGCAGTCGTGGCGCCTGCAGGCTGCGCACCGGGCTGCTCTGGTAGACGTGCTGCCAGCAACGGTCGACGAACTCACGGGCCTGGGCTTCGCTCAGCCGCGGCATGATCTGCAAGGCATACTGGGTCTGGAACATCTCGTCACGTTCGGCCTCGCTGGCGCGCGGCTGGGTGATCAGCGAATCACAGGCGAACTTGATCCACGGCACGTACGAGCCGAACGAGTTGTGCGGCAGTGCGCCTTCGGCATGCTGGCGGCGCCAGTGGTCAAGCTCGGCGTCTACGTTGATGACCGGAGGAATGGTGGGGACTTCAGCGTGCATGACAATCCAGTTCGGTTGAGTGGAAAGGGAGTGGGGGTTCATCGGAGTGTGGCGTATGTGGCGGTGCATGCCGCGTCAGCGGGATGTGGAGCCGGCGTGGCGATTGCCGATCAATTGCGCATGCTCGACCGCACCGAGGTCCTCGGCCATGTCGGCCATCGCATTGCACAGGCGCTCCTGATCGAGCGGATGGTCGCGCACCAGTTCCAGCTGCAGGCCCTGGTAGGCGGTCCAGAACCTGGCGCCACGCTGGTGCAGCGCGTACTGCTGCTGCAGGCGCTCGCGGATGGCATCGAGGATCGGGTCGGGCGGGGGACGTACGGCATGCGCGCACATGGCTGGCTCCGCCGGGGAAAGGGACCCCGGTAACCCCACCCTAGGCGCCTCGGCCGGATGGGGTGTTACCGCAGTGTATGCACGCAGCGCAGCTGACTGTGCACGGGTTCACGGCATCGGCCGCAAACGCTGCAGGCACTAGAGCGTGCCCGCGCTGAAGCGTTCATTAAACGGGTTCAATGACACGTTGCACGGTGCTTATTCACCGATGTCTTCGTTCCAGATCTCCGGATGCTGCGCAATGAAGCCACCCAGCAGGTCAACGCATTCCTGGTTGTCGAGGTCGATCACGTTGACGCCGTTCTCGCGCAGCCAGTCGATGCCGCCCTGGAACGTGCGCGATTCGCCCACCACCACGGTGCCGATGTTGAACTGGCGCACCAGGCCCGAGCAGTACCAGCACGGCGCCAGGGTGGTGACCATGATGGTGTCCTGGTAGCGGCGCTGGCGGCCGGCCTTGCGGAAGGCGTCGGTTTCGCCGTGCACCGACGGGTCGCCTTCCTGCACGCGGCGGTTGTGGCCGCAGCCGAGCAGGCGGCCGTCGTTGTGGTACAGCGCCGCGCCGATCGGCACGCCGCCCTCGGCCAGGCCCTGGCGGGCTTCGGCGATGGCGGTCTGCAGCAGGGCCTGGTAGTCGGGCGTGGTGATCATGCGGGGGCTCCGGTCAGTCGTGGCCCGCCATCATACGGGCAGGGGGTGCCGCTCGCCCCCGGCGGTGCGATAATCGGGGCCATGAGCGAATCCCCCTACAAAGCCGGTACCACCCATTTCGGGTTCCGCGACGTCGCCGCCAAGGACAAGCAGAAGCTGGTCGGCCAGGTGTTCACCTCGGTCGCGCGCAACTACGACCTGATGAACGACCTGATGAGCCTGGGCGTGCACCGGGCGTGGAAGCGCTACTACGTCGCGACCGCGCAGGTGAAGCCGGGCGACCGCGTGCTCGATCTGGCCGGCGGCACCGGCGACATCGCCGCCCTGCTGAAGGAACGCGTCGGCGCCGAGGGCTCGGTGGTGCTGGGCGACATCAACGCCGGCATGCTGTCGGTCGGCCGGGACCGCCTGACCAACCGCGGCCTGGTGCTTGGCCTGGACTACGTGCAGTGCAACGCCGAAGCCCTGCCGTTCCCGGACAACAGCTTCGACCTGGTCACCATTGCCTTCGGCCTGCGCAACGTGACCGACAAGGACGCCGGCCTGCGCGAGATGTACCGCGTGCTGAAGGTGGGCGGCCAGGCCCGCGTGCTGGAGTTCTCCGAGGTCACTGCGGACTGGTTCAAGCCGATCTACGACTTCCACTCGTTCAAGATCCTGCCCAGGTTGGGCAAGTTGTTCGCCAACGATTCGGACAGCTACCAGTATCTGGCCGAGAGCATCCGCAAGCATCCGCCGCAGGACGAACTGAAGGCGATGATGGGGCAGGCCGGCTTCGAGCGCTGCCACTACAAGAACCTGACCGGCGGCATCGTGTCGATCCATTCCGGCTACAAGCTGTAAGCCCGGTGTTCCGGTAGTGCCGGCCGCTGGCCGGCACCTGCGCGGGCAACCACCGGGCGACGGGGTTGCCGGCCAGCGGCCGGCACTACCGGCGCTGTGCCTGCCATTACCCCGCACCGCGTAACGCCTGCCGGGCCGGAGGGAGGTACCATTGGGGTTTGATCCCCGTAACGGTCCCGATTCATGCGTAATCCGCTGATCCTCCTTCCGCTGGCCGTGGCCCTGGCCGCCGGCTGCTCCCAGGAGGCGGCCGCGCCCGCCGCCGCCCCGACTGCCGCAAAGGCCCCTGCCGCCCCCGTGAACGCCGAGAACCGCAGCCACGACGAGAGCTCGTACGCCGAGCCGGACAAGGTCGTCATCAAGGACATCGCGCTGGATCTGAAGCTGGACTTCGACCAGAAGCAGATCGGCGGTACCGCCACCTACACCCTGGAATGGAAACAGAAGGACGCCAGGCAGCTGGTGCTCGACACCCGCGAGCTGACCGTGTCCAAGGTCGAGGCCGTTGCCGCCGACGGCGCGCGCAGCCCGCTGAAGTTCGAACTGGCCCCGGCCGACAAGGTGTTCGGCAGCAAGCTGACCATCGAGGCTGCGGAACAGCCGGCCAAGGTGGAAGTGACCTACCACACCGCACCGACCGCCTCGGGCCTGCAGTGGCTGGCGCCTTCGATGACCGAGGGCAAGAAGCTGCCCTTCATGTTCAGCCAGTCGCAGGCCATCCATGCCCGTTCCTGGGTGCCGCTGCAGGACACCCCGAGCGTGCGCTTCACCTACAGCGCGCACGTGGTCTCGCGCCCGGACGTGATGGTGCTGATGAGCGCCGACAATGATCCGAAGGCCGCGCGTGATGGTGACTACACCTTCAAGATGCCGCAGCCGATTCCGTCCTATCTGCTGGCCATCGCCGCCGGCGACCTGGTGTTCGAGCCGATCTCTGGCCGCTCCGGCGTCTGGGCCGAGCCGACCATGGTCAACAAGGCCGCCAAGGAATTCGAGGACACCGAGAAGATGATCGGTGCCGCCGAGAAGCTGTACGGCGAATACCGCTGGGGCCGCTACGACATGCTGGTGCTGCCGCCGTCGTTCCCGTTCGGTGGCATGGAGAACCCGCGCCTGACCTTCGCCACCCCGACCGTGATCGTCGGCGACAAGTCGCTGGTCTCGCTGGTCGCCCACGAACTGGCGCACAGCTGGTCGGGCAACCTGGTGACCAACGCCAGCTGGAAGGACATCTGGCTCAATGAAGGCTTCACCACCTACGTCCAGGGCCGCATCACCGAAGCCCTGTACGGCAAGGAAATGGCCGAGATGGAGAAGCAGATCGACCAGACCGACCTGCTGGCCGAAGTGAAGGACATGAGCCCGGCCGACCAGGCACTGGCGCTGCCGCCGCTGAACGAGCGTGATCCCGACGAAGCCCTCAGCCAGGTGGCCTACGTCAAGGGTGCGTGGTTCCTGGAATTCCTGGAGCAGCGCTTCGGCCGCGAGACCTTCGATCCGTTCCTGCGCGGCTGGTTCGATGACCATGCTTTCCAGAGCGCGAACACCGACCAGTTCGTCGACTACATGAAGAAGAACCTGCTGCCGAAGAATCCGTCGGCAGTGACCGAGGCCGAACTGAAGGCATGGCTGGACGAGCCGGGCATTCCGGCGTTCGCGGCCAAGGCGCAGTCGCGCAACTTCAGCAGCGTCGATACCGCGCGCATCGCCTTCGCCAGCGCCGGCACCGTGCCGAGCAGCCAGGTCATCGCCGACTGGAGCACGCAGGAATGGGTGCGCTTCATCGATGGCCTGGGCGCGACCCAGCCGCTGGACAAGCTGGCCACGCTGGACAAGGCCTTCCACTTCACCGGCACCCCGAATGGCGAGATCGCCATGCGCTGGTACCCGCTGGCAATCCGCAGCGGCTACGAGCAGGCCAATGAAGGCGCGGCGGCATTCATCGAGCGCGTCGGCCGTCGCAAGCTGATCATGCCGATCTACGCCGAACTGGTGAAGACCCCGAAGGGGCTGGAGCTGGCCAAGCAGGCCTTCGAAAAGGCCAAGCCGGGCTACCACCCGATCACCACCGCCTCGGTCCAGGACATGCTGGCCAAGGCTGAAGCCAAGTAAGCGGTAGTGCCGGTCGCTGACCGGCAACCGGTCACTGCTTCACCACCAACGGCGGGGAAACCCGCCGTTGGTGTATCCGCTTTTCGCTGCCGATAGAATCGGGATGCACTCGCAAAGGACCTCCGCCATGAAACGACTGATCCTGCTCACCGCCTGCACCCTGGCGCTGGCCGCCTGCAGCAACCCCGAGGAAGAACGCAAGGCGCAGGAAGCCGCCGCGGCCGCCGTGCAGGCGCAGAAGGAGGCCAAGGCCGAAGACCTGGCCAAGCAGTACGACATGGCCGTGGCCGCGCAGGACTGGGAGCGCGCGCGCCTGCACGGCGCCTCGCTGCTTGACCAGTACAAGGACACCGCCGCCGCCGAGCGCATCGCTGCAGGCTTCGACGAGGTCAAGGCCAAGGGCGATGCCGCGCGCGACCTGCGCCGCATGCAGGCGCTGTGGCAGTACAACCAGATCCCGGTGGGCAACAAGGGCAACCAGGTGTCGGCGCAGATCTACAGCAAGGAACGGGTGGACGTGGATGGCAGCGGCGCGAAGACGGTGCAGCTGGTGTTCCGCGATCATCCGGAGTGGAAGCGGCATGCCTACCTGGTGCTGCAGGCCGGCGATTTCCGTTGCCCGCAGTGCACGGTGAAAGTGACCGTGGACGACGGCAAGCCGGTGTCGATGGCGGCGTGGCGCCCGAAGACCGATGAAGCCATCGCCCTGTTCATCACCGACCAGAAGGCGCTGTGGAAGCTGGCGCGCAAGGGCAAGTCGATCAGCATCGAGTTCCCGGTCAAGGCCGGCGGCACCCGCACGGCGGTGTTCGAAACGGGTGGTGTAGACGCCAGCCGCATGCCGCAGTGGTGGCAGTGACGGGGGCGGCGGGCAGCGCAGTGCACGCGTTGTCCGCGATCCGGCACTGGGTGTTCGACATGGATGGCACGCTGACCGTCGCCGTGCATGATTTCGCCGCGATCCGCCGTACGCTGCAGATCGCCGCGGAGGAAGACATCCTCGACCATATCGCGGCGTTGCCGGATGCATCGGCGCAGGCCAAGCGTGAGTGGTTGCTGGATCACGAGCGCGCGCTGGCCGAGGACGCGCTGCCGGCGCCGGGTGCGGTGAAGCTGCTGCGCGCGCTGGCGGCGGCTGGCTGCCGGCTGGGCATCCTGACCCGCAATGATCATGCGCTGGCGAAGCTGACGTTGGACGCGATCGGGGTCGGGGCGTTGTTCGACGATGCCGACATCATTGGTCGCGATGAAGCGGTGCCCAAGCCCTCGCCGGAGGGCCTGCAGCAGCATCTGCGGCGATGGGGCATCGGGCCTGCGCAGGCGGTGATGGTGGGTGACCACGCCTACGACCTGGAGTGCGGCCGCGCCGCGGGCGCCCATACCGTACTGGTCAACCTGCCGGAAAACCCATGGCCGGGCCGCGCCGACTGGCATTTCGCCGATTGCCGCGCGCTGTTGGCTGCCTGGCAGGCCGCATGACCGGCGCGCGCAAGCCGAGCATGGGCTCGGCTCTACAGAGAGCAGGCAACGTGTCGGTCGGAAGTTCCGGTAGTGCCGGCCGCTGGCCGGCAGTGTCGACCAAGGTCGACACCTACCAACAGCATTCCCAGCGGCGCATCGGGTGGAAAGCCCCCTTGTTGTTCAAGGGGGCGCGCTGAAGGCGCGGGGATAAGGTGGAATGCGCGAGCAATTTGGTTACGCGCCAAGCGCGTAGCCAAATTGCTGCTTGAACTGCTCGTTGAACTCATCGAAGGTGAAACGCTGGTTCTGCGTGCCCGGATGCTCGACCTTCAGCGCGCCCATCAGGTTGCCCATGCGGCCGATGGTCAGCCAGTCGTAGCCCTTCTGGATGCCGTAGATCAGGCCGGCGCGGAAGGCGTCGCCACAGCCGGTCGGGTCGACCACGCGGCGCTCGTGCGCCGGCGGGATGTCATAGCTCTTTTCCGGGGTGTGGATGACCGCGCCTTTCGGGCCACGGGTGGTGATGTAGGCCTTGACCCGGCTGACGATCTCCTTTTCGTCCCAGCCGGTGCGCTCCTGCAGCAGGTTCGACTCGTAGTCGTTCACCACCACGTAGTCGGCCTGCTCGATGAAGGCGCGCAGTTCCGGGCCGTTGAACAGCGGCATGGCCTGGCCCGGGTCGAAGATGAACGGGATGCCGTCTTCGTGGAATTCCTGCGCGTTCTGGATCATGCCTTCGCGGCCGTCCGGGCCGACCAGGCCCAGGGTCACGCCCGGCACCCCACGCACGTGGTTCTCGTAGGAACGCATCATCGCGCCCGGGTGGAAGGCGGTGATCTGGTTGTTGTCGTGGTCGGTGGTGATGAACGCCTGCGGGGTGAACAGCTCATCGATCACGCGCACGCGCGACAGGTCGATGCCCAGGCCTTCGAAGTATTCGCGGTACGGGCCGAAGTCCGAACCCACGGTGCCCATCGGGATCGGCTGGCCGCCCAGCAGGTGCAGGTTGTAGGCGATGTTGCCTGCGCAGCCGCCGAACTCGCGGCGCATGCGCGGCACCAGGAAGGACACGTTCAGGATGTGCACCTTGTCCGGCAGGATGTGATTCTTGAACTGGTCCGGGAACACCATGATGGTGTCGAAGGCAAGAGAACCACAGATCAGAGCGGACATCGATGTAAGCCTATGCGGTGAATTTTGGGGTGGGCCGGCCCGGTTCATCGGGCAAGCAAACGGCGCCCTTGGGCGCCCGACGGCGCAAAGGTTACCCGCTGGTGCCGCTCAGGGCCAGAACCGGGTGAGACCCGATCAGGCCGAAAGCCTGTGAAGACGCGGGTTCAGCTAGTTTTTTCCTTGCTCGGCGGCAGGCGGGTTGCTAGGCTTGTCGGCCTCGATTTCTGCCCATTTTTTCGCCATCCCGCGGCGGGCACGACACCCCTCAGGACTCCTTCCTCAGATGTTCAAGAAACTCCGTGGCATGTTCTCCAACGACCTGTCCATCGACCTGGGCACGGCCAACACCCTCATCTACGTGCGCGGGCAGGGGATCGTGCTGAACGAGCCGTCGGTCGTGGCCGTGCGCCAGGACCGTGCCATCGGTGGCACCCGCTCGGTGGCAGCCGTCGGCGCCGAAGCCAAGCAGATGCTGGGCCGTACCCCGGGCCACATCACCACCATCCGCCCGATGAAGGATGGCGTCATCGCCGACTTCACCTATACCGAGGCGATGCTCAAGCACTTCATCAAGAAGGTGCACAAGTCGCGCGTTCTGCGCCCGAGCCCGCGCGTGCTGGTCTGCGTGCCGGCCGGCTCGACCCAGGTCGAGCGCCGCGCAATCAAGGAATCGGCCGAGGAAGCCGGTGCCCGCGACGTGTTCCTGATCGAAGAACCGATGGCCGCCGCGATCGGCGCCGGCATGCCGGTCACCGAAGCCCGTGGCTCGATGGTCATCGACATCGGCGGTGGCACCACCGAAGTGGCGGTCATCTCGCTCAACGGCATCGTCTATTCGGCCTCGGTCCGCATCGGCGGCGACCGCTTCGACGAGTCCATCACCAACTACGTGCGCCGCAACCACGGCATGCTGATCGGTGAAGCCACCGCCGAGCGCATCAAGGTCGAGCTGGGCTGCGCCTACCCGCAGGCGGAAGTGATCGAGATGGAGATCTCCGGCCGCAACCTCGCCGAGGGCGTGCCGAAGATGATCAAGATCAGCTCCAACGAGGTGCTCGAGGCCCTGCACGAGCCGCTGTCGGGCATCGTCAGCGCGGTCAAGCTGGCGCTGGAGCAGACCCCGCCGGAACTGTGCGCCGACGTCGCCGAGCGCGGCATCGTGCTGACCGGTGGTGGCGCCCTGCTGCGCGACCTGGACCGCCTGATCTCCGAGGAGACCGGCCTGCACGTGCAGGTGGCCGACGATCCGCTGACCTGCGTGGCGCGCGGTGGCGGCCGTGCGCTGGAGCTGGTGGACATGCACGGCAACGAGTTCTTTGCGCCGGAATAAGCCGTCCCGGCCGTTCCTGCCCGCCGCGCCCTTCCGGGGTGCGGCCCGCCGTGATGGCGGGCCGGCACCGGCGGGGCGCCCGCGTGTTTCCCTTCCGCCTTCTGCCAGTTGAATCGTTGCCGTGCCGCCCTACGCCGGTCCTCCCGTCGCCTCCCGATCCGGTGATGCCGCCAGCCCCCTGCGGTTGCTGGCCTATCTCGCGTTGGCCATCACCCTGATCGTGCTTGATGACCAGGCCGGCTGGCTGGCACGCCTGCGCGAGCAGGCCAACAGCCTGGTACAGCCGGTATGGGCACTGGCTGGCCTGCCCGGCAAGCTCGGCAACCAGGTCAAGGACTCCGCCGCCAGCCATACCCAGCTGGTCGCCGAAAACCGTGAACTGCGCAACCAGCTGCTGCTGGCCAACGCGCGCCTGACTCGCCTGCAGACCGCCGCGCTGGACAACGCCCAGCTGCGCGAACTGCTGAACGTGGCCGAGCGCAGTGGCCTGGACGTGCAGCTGGCGCCGATCCTGGACATCGACCTGGACCCGGTGAAGCAGCGCCTGGTGCTCGACGCAGGCAGCCGCGAGGGCGTGCACGTCGGCCAGGCGGTGATCGACGCCGGCGGCCTGATGGGGCAGGTGATCAGCGTCACCGGTGGCACCTCCACCGTGCTGCTGCTGACCGATCCCGACCACGCGGTGCCGGTCACCGTGGCCCGCAACGGCGTGCGCCTGATCGTCTATGGCCGCGGCGACACGCTGGAACTGCGCGACATCCCGCTCAGCGCTGGCGTGGAAGTGGGCGATGAGATCGTCACCTCCGGCCTCGGCGGGCGCTTCCCGGCCGGTTTCCCGGTCGGCACCATCACCGGCCTGCGCCCGGACGACACCCACGCCTTCCTGGTCGGCGAACTGAAGCCGGCGGCCCAGCTCGACCGCGGCCGCGACGTGCTGCTGCTGCGCCCGGGCGCGGCGATCCGCTTGCCTGCGGCCAGCGAACCGCAGCCGACTGCACCTTCGGCGCAACCGGCCCGCGCATCTTCCCTTACCCCCCCGCCTTCGGCGCGCCCCCCTCAACAAGAGGGGAGCTCTCCACCCGCCGGGTCCCCGGTAGTGCCGGCCGTTGGCCGGCAACCGCAACCCGCCCAGTCCATCCAACCCGCCGCGCAGGAGCCCGCACGATGAGCCGCCTGCGCGACAACCCGTGGGTGCTGCCGGCCAGCCTGGTGGTGGCGCTGCTGCTGGGCCTGCTGCCGCTGCCGGCGCTGCTGCAGCCGCTGCGCCCATACTGGCTGGCGCTGGTGCTGGCGTACTGGGTGATCGAAGCTCCCGAACGCGTCGGCCTGGGCATCGCCTTCGCCAGCGGCGTGGTGGCCGACCTGCTGTACGGCGGCGTGCTGGGCGAACAGGCACTGCGGCTGGTGATGCTGGCCTTCATCCTGCAGCGCTTCCGTGCCCGCATCCGCTTCTTCCCGATGTCCCAGCAGATGCTGGCCATCGGCGGCCTGCTGTTCAACGATCGCATCGTCAGCGCGCTGGTCCACATCGTGGTGGATGAGCCAACGCTGCCCTGGTCGTACTGGTGGGCGCCTCTGCTGGGCATGGGCCTGTGGCCGCTGGTGTTCGTGCTGCTGGACGCGGTGCGCTTCGGCAAGCGCGGGCGCTGAGCCATGATCCCGCGCCGCCAGGTCAAGAACCCGCACGCCGAAGCCGAACAGTTCCGCCGCCGCGCGGCGCTGGGTTTCCTGGGCGTGCTGGTCTGCCTGCTGGGCCTGGGCGGCTGGTACTTCAAGCTGCAGGTGCTGGACCACGACGTCTACGCCACGCGCTCGGAGGCCAACCGCATCAAGCCGCGACCGGTGGTGCCGGGGCGCGGCATGATCTACGACCGCAACGGTCGCCTGCTGGCCGAAAACGTGCCGGCCTTCCGCCTGGACGTGACCCCGGACAAGGTCAAGGACATGGATGCCACCCTGGAAGGGCTGGCGAAGATCATCAACATCAGCCCGGAAGAGCTGGAAGCATTCAACAGGTCGCGCAAGGCGCGCCGCAAGTTCCTGCCGGTCACGCTGAAGCTGCGCATGAGCGATGAGGAGATGGCGCGCTTCGCCGTCGACCGCTGGCGCTTCCCCGGTGTCGAGCTCGAACCCTACCTGACCCGGCGCTACCCGTACGGCGATCTGTTCGCGCACATCATCGGCTACGTCGGCCGCGTTGATGACAAGGATCTGGAGATCCTCGGCGAAGGCAATGCCGCGCTGACCCACATCGGCAAATCCGGCCTGGAGCGCTATTACGAGCAGCAGCTGCGCGGCAAGGTCGGCTACGAGCAGGTCGAGACCAACGTGCAGGGCCGCGCGATCCGCACCATCGGCCGCGTCGCCGCGCAGTCCGGCGCCGACCTGCGGCTGTCGATCGACGCCGACCTGCAGCGCGCGATGGTGGCCGCGTTCGGCGACCAGGAAGGTTCGGCGGTGGCGATGGATCCGCGCACTGGCGAAGTGCTGGCGATGGTCAGCCTGCCGTCCTACGATCCCAACCTGTTCGTCAACGGCATTTCCCATGCCGACTTCAAGGCCTTGAACGAAAACCCGTCGCGGCCACAGTTCAATCGCCTGGTGCTCGGTGGCGTCGCTCCCGGTTCCACGCTGAAGCCGCTGATCGGCCTGGCGGGACTGGACTCCGGCGTGCGCCGCCCGGAAGACAAGGTGCTGTCCACCGGCATGTTCTACCTGCCGGGCACCTCGCGCGGCTGGGGTGACGCCCACCGTGGCGGCCACGGCTGGACGGATCTGCGCAAGTCCATCGCCGAATCGGTCAACACCTATTACTACAAGCTGGCGCTGGACCTGGGCATCGAGCGCTTCGACCATTACATGGAGTACTACGGCTTCGGCCAGCCGACCGGCATCGACCTCACCGGCGAGATCGGCGGCATCCTGCCTTCGCCGGCCTACAAACGGAAGACCCGCAAGGAAGCCTGGTATCCCGGCGATACGGTCAACATCAGCATCGGCCAGGGTGACTGGAAGGTCACCCCGCTGCAGCTGGCGCGCGGCGTCAGCGGCCTGGCCGACGGCCAGCTGCGCACCCCGCACCTGGTGATCCAGCAGCGCGACGGCTTCGACAGCGACTGGACGGCAATGCCGGCCGGCGAAAGCAAGCCGATCAGCCCCAACCCCAACAACGTGCAGGCCGTGCGTGAGGGCATGATGGCGACCATGCGGCCCGGCGGCAGCGGCTGGCGCGTCGCGGTCGGTGCGCCGTACGTGATGGCCGGCAAGACCGGTACCGCACAGGTCATCAGCCGCAAGGGCACTGCTGCAGTGAACCCGAAGAGCCTGCCGATGCACCTGCGCCACCGCGCGCTGTTCGTTGGCTTCGCGCCGGTCGAGAGCCCGGTCATCGCGATTGCGGTGGCAGTGGAAGGTGGTGGCTATGGTGGTTCGGCCGCGGCGCCGATCGCGCGCAAGGTGTTCGACGCTTACCTGTTGGGCAAGATGCCCGAAGGCATGCAGCCGCTGGACAGCGAGCGCGGCACCACCGCCATCGGCGCCACCGCGTTCGACAACGAAGACGCGGGCGCACGTCAGGCCGGTGACCTCGCCGCTGCACAGGTGGGAGAGCATCCGGTGCTGATCGGTGCACCCGCACCGGAGCCGGCGCCTGCGCCGCAGCCGGGTGCGCCGACCGCCGCGCTGCCCGCCACGCCCCGCCCGACCCCTGCGGAGCCTGCACGATGAGAGTGTTCCTGCGCTGGGCCGGCGACATGCTGCGCCGCTTTTTCAGCACGCTGGACTGGGTGCTGTGCCTGGCCCTGGGCGCGCTGATGGTGATTGGCCTGGCGACCCTGAAGAGCGCTGGTGGCGACAGCCTGGTGATGGCGCAGGGCGCGCGTTTCGCGGTGGGCATGGCCGCACTGTGGGGCATCTCGCGGGTGCCGATCCTGCGCATCCGCTCGGCCACGCCGATGATCTACGCGATCTCGATGATCCCGTTGCTGGCGGTGTTCGTGCTGGGCACCGGTAAATATGGCCGGCAGTGGCTGGACCTGAAGTTCTTCTACCTGCAGCCGGCCGAACTGCTGAAGGTGAGCCTGCCGATGATGGTGGCGTGGTACCTGCACAAGATGCCGCTGCCGCCGCGCTTCAATACCGTGCTCGTGGCCTTGATCATCATCGGCGTACCCACCGGCCTGGTGATGCTGCAGCCGGACTTCGGTACCGGCGTGCTGATCGCCGCCAGCGGCGTGTTCGTGCTGCTGCTGGCGGGCCTGCCGTGGTGGTGGGTTGGGCTGGGCGTGGGCGGCGTGGCAGCGGTTGCGCCGGTGGCCTGGTTCTGGTTGCTGCGGCCGTACCAGAAGGACCGCATCATGATGTTCCTGGACCCGGAGATGGACGCGCTGGGCGCCGGCTGGAACATCATCCAGTCGAAGATCGCGATCGGTTCCGGCGGCTTCGATGGCAAGGGCTGGGGCGAAGGCTCGCAGTCGCACCTGAACTTCATTCCCGAGCAGACCACCGACTTCGCGTTCTCGGTGTTGAGCGAGGAATTCGGCTGGATCGGCGTGGCTACCGTGCTGGCTTTGTACCTGGTGGTGATCGGGCGCTGCCTGTGGATCGCCAGCCAGTCACGCGATTCCTATTCGCGCCTGCTGGCGGGTGCCACCGGCCTGGCGTTCTTCGTCTACGTGCTGGTGAATGGCGGGATGATTTCCGGCCTGCTGCCGGTGGTAGGCGTGCCGATGCCGCTGATCAGCTACGGTGGTACTTCGGCGGTGTCGCTGCTGGCCGGTTTCGGCCTGGTAATGGCGGTGCGCAGCCACAACCCGGTGCACGGGGGTTACGGGTAACATCGGCTGCGCGCTTCTGTAGAGTCGAGCCATGCTCGACTGCCGGAAATGCAGTCGAGCATGGCTCGACTCTACAAACGCAGGACCACAATGACAGCTTCACGCAAGCACCCGTTGCTACCGTGCCCGCGTGAAATGGAAACGACTGCTTGGCGGCTGCCGTGAGGCGCTGCGCACGATCGATCTGCCGTTGCTGGGCGCGTTGTTGATCCTGATGGGCGCCGGCCTGGCGGTGCTGCACAGCGTGTCCGGCCCGGTGGCCGGGCAGGCGGCACGCTTTGCCGGTGGGCTGTTGGCGATGTGGCTGCTGTCGCGTGTTTCGCTGCTGCGATTGCGTGCATGGACCCCTGCGATCTACGCGCTGTCGATGCTGCCGCTGATGGCGGTGTACGTCATCGGCACCGGCAAGTACGGGCAGCGCTGGCTGAACCTCGGCGTGTTCTACCTGCAGCCGTCCGAGCTGCTCAAGCTCAGCCTGCCGCTGATGATGGCGTGGTACCTGCATCGGCAACCACTGCCGCCCTCGCCGCGCACGGTATTGACTGCCGCGCTGCTGATCGGCATGCCGGCGGTACTGATCCTCATGCAGCCCAACCTCGGCACCGCCACGTTGGTCACTGCCAGTGGCGTGTTCGCGTTGTTGCTGGCGGGCTTGCACTGGGGCTGGTTGGCGACCGGGGCGGCAGGGCTGGCAGTGGCTGCACCCCTGGCGTGGTTCGGCTTGCTGCGGCAATACCAGAAGGATCGTGTGCTGACCTTCCTCGACCCGGCGGCCGACCCGCTTGGTACCGGCTGGAACATCCTGCAATCGCGCATCGCGATCGGTTCCGGGGGCTGGCAAGGACGTGGCTGGGGGCAGGGCACGCAGGCCACGCTGGATTTCCTGCCCGAGTACACCACCGACTTTGCGTTCTCGGTGCTGGCCGAAGAGTTTGGCTGGATCGGCGTGGCGACGCTGTTCGCGCTGTACCTGTTCGTGGTGGGGCGTTGCCTGTGGATTGCGGTGCACGCGCGCGACACGCACGCGCGATTGCTGGCCGGTAGCCTGGGGCTGGCGTTCTTCGTCTACGTGCTGGTGAACGGCGGAATGATTTCCGGCCTGCTGCCGGTGGTGGGCATTCCGATGCCGCTGATCAGTTATGGCGGGACCTCGGCGGTTTCGCTGTTGGCCGGCATCGGGCTGGTGATGGCGGTACGCGGGCATCGGCCCGTGCACGGGGGATAGCGTTTCCAGCCAACCGCGCAGCCCCCTCGTGGGTGGTGTCTGGGTGGTCGCGGAAAGCAGAAGCCGCGGGTGGGCCGGTCGGGTTGGGTACGCGGGGGACGCCGTGAACCCGTCCCTGGAGGCTTGGCAGCCGCATCCATGCGGCTGACACCCCCGCGTACCCAACCCGACCGCCCTCTGACAGATTTTGGCGGTCTGCCACCCACGGAGAAGCAAGAGAAAATCAAAAGCGGGTCACGGCGCTGCGCTTGCTCGTGAGCCGAGCATGGCTCGGCTCCACACAAGGCAATGAAGCGACCCGCCAAACCGCTTTTGCTTTTGATCTTCTCTTTTCTTCTCCGTGGGTGAACGCGCCCGAAAACTGTCAGCGGTCGGGTGGGTGGGCAGTGCGGGGTGTCCGCGGCATGGATGCCGCGGCCAAGCCCCCATGGATGGGTTCACGGCGTCCCCGCACTGCCCACCCACCCGGCCAGCTCCCAGCAATCCGGCTTTCTGCGACCACCCAGACACCACCCACGAGGGGGCTGCGCCGTTGGCCGGAGACTTCCTGGCGCTGCGCAATGCCCGTTGTGGAAGCGTTCTCACAACAATGCGACGCAACACGCTCTCCGACCAAAGTCCGCGAAAAACGTTAGCTGGTTCACATTTTTACACCGCGTTGATCTTGATCAATGGACTTGTCGTAATCGGCCTGCACAATGGCGGCCCGTTCGGTACGGCGCGCCGTCAATCGATGCAGCGCGAGGGGGCGTCGGGCGGGAGCAGTACTGATCCAACGGGTACAGGGAGCGCGGGGAACTGCCACTGGGGAGCGGCAGCCGCGCAGGTACCGACCGGATCCGGTCGCCGGTTGCGTCTGCGGGGATGGGGACGCAACCGGCCACCTCTATCTGAATGGGGAAGCTCGATCACGACGTCTTCACATTTCCCGCTAAACGCGGGCAAATCGTTGTGATTCATGGTGTTAGGGGTTTTAATTCATCCATGACCTGCTAACCTGCGACGATGATTCGACGCACTCTGGCCTGCATGCTCACCCTCGGCCTGGTCGCCTGCGCGACCCAGCCGAAGTCCCCACCGTCTCCGCCCCAGGCCAGCAGTACGCCGCGCCAGCCCGCCACCAAGGCCCACGGCCCGGCCGAGGCCGCGCCCGAAGCGGCCGCTGCTACAGCGCCGCCGGTCGATCTCACCCCGGTGCCGTTCGAGGTCGCACGGGCCCGCTTTGTTGCCGATACGGCCAAGCGCTATGGCCTGAAGCCAGAGCAGATCAGCAGCGTGCTCGACCAGGCGCAGGTGCGCCAGCCGATCATCGCCGCCATGTCGCGCCCGGCCGAACGGGTCAAACCGTGGAACGAATACCGGCCGATGTTCATCAGCAAGGCACGCATCGATGGCGGCCGTGCGTTCCTGGCCCAGCATCGTGCCGAACTGGATCGCGTGCAGCAGCGCACCGGCGTGCCGGCCGAAGTGATCGTGGCGATCATCGGCGTGGAGACCAGTTACGGGAAAAATGCCGGCAACCACCGCGTGCTCGATGCGCTGTACACGCTGGCGTTCTACTACCCGCGCAGTGGCGACCCGGCCAAGCTGGAACGCGAAGTGCGTCGCGAGCTGTTCTTCCGCGATGAGCTGGCCAAGCTGTTCGAGCTGGGCCGTGAGGAAAAGCTGGACATCACCACGCTCAAGGGCAGCTATGCCGGTGCGATGGGCATGGGCCAGTTCATGCCGTCCAGCTATCTCGATTACGCCGTGGACGGTAATGGCGATGGCCGTCGCGACCTGTTCACCAGCTACGACGATGTGTTCTCGTCCATCGCCAATTATTTCGTGAAGAAGGGCGGCTGGGTCCGTGGTGGCCAGGTGGCCGTACCGGCCACGCTGGCGCCGGGGCGCGAGGAGTTCAACCCGACCGAATGGATGCCGACCTGGTCGCTGGCCGACCTGGCGCAGCGCGGCTACCAGCCCAGCGCTGCGGTGCAGCCGGGCGCCACCGCAACGCCGATCACGCTTGAGGGCAGCACCGGCAAGCAGTACTGGCTGGGCTTCCAGAATTACTACGCGATCACCCGCTACAACCTCTCGAAGATGTACGCGATGGCCGTGTTCCAGTTGTCCCAGGCCATCGCCGGACAGGAGCTGCCCCCGGCATGAACATCAGATGGCTGGTCCCGAGCTTGATCGTCCTCGCGCTCGCTGCCTGCAGCAGTGCGCCGAAGAAGCCGGCCACGGCCGGCCACGGTGGCAAGCCCAGCGGCACGGTGGTGCAGGGTCGCGGCTCGCGCCCGGCGCATTGCCCGGAGGGCTCGCCCTATGCCGCGGCCAAGGAAGACCCGAACACGCGCGGCAACTACACCGCCGGGGGGCTGTACAAGCCCGGCGTGCGTGACAGCACCCCGGACTACATTCCCAACGTCGCCTGCATTCCCGAGCCGGAAGTGACCGCCGAAGAGCGTTCGGCCATCGGCAACAAGTCGCCGTACGTGGTGCTGGGCAAGTCGTACAAGGTGCTCGACGACACCCGCAACTATGTCGAGCGCGGTACGGCCTCGTACTACGGCGCCAAGTTCCACGGCCGCCTGACCTCCAACCGCGAGGTCTACGACATGTACCAGTTCACCGCCGCGCACAAGACGCTGCCGCTGCCCAGCTTCGCCCGCGTCACCAACCTGGACAACGGCGAGTCGGTGATCGTGCGCGTCAACGACCGTGGCCCGTTCCATGATGGCCGCGTGGTCGACCTCAGTTATGCCGCCGCGGTGCGGCTGGGCATCACCCAGCGCGGTACCGGCAACGTGGAAGTGCGTGCGCTGCAACCGGGCGAGAGCAACCTGCTGGCCCAAAAGCCGTCGCGCCGCGAGCGCCGTGCCGCCGAAACGGCTGTCGCGGCGGCCAGTACGCGCCCGGTAACGGCTGCGCGTGCCACCGCCGACAGCGACATTGATCGCCTGGTCAAGCGCCTGCCGGCCGACGCCATGCCTGCGCGTGGCCAGCCGGCCACCACCCAGGGCGTGGCCAGCGCCGTGCCGGACGTGGCGGTCAGCAGCCTGCCGCCGAGCGCACCGCCGGCGCGCAGCGCCCCTGTGGCACCGGTTGCCGTCGCCAGCGCGGCGCCGCGCGCGGTCACGCCGGCGCCGGCGCGTACGACGCCGGCCACACCGACGGCCCCCAGCCTGTCGCAGCAGGTGGTAGGCGCAGTGATGGTGCAGGTCGCCAGCTTCTCCAGCCGCGACAATGCCAACCGCGCAATGGGCCAGCTCAACGCCGCCGGCATCGTTGGCGCGACCATCAGCGACATCGCCGCCGGTGGCCGCACCCTGTTCCGCCTGCGCGTTCCCGCCAGCGACCATGCCAGTGCCGCGGAACTTGTCGGCCGCATTGCCGGTCTGGGCCTGGGTTCGCCGCAGATCGTCAAGGATTGACCCGCCCGGGCCGGTGCTGCCGGCCCATGCTGCCCCGGCCTTACAATGGCCACTACGTTCCACCCTCCATTCCTGGCCGTCCCCTGGAGCCTGCTGTCCAATGAATTTCCGTTCCGCCGCCACCGCCCTGGCCGCCACCCTGGTGGTGGGCCTGGCTTCCGCCCAGACCCCGCTGCCGACCCCGGCCACGCCGGCGCCTGCCGCCGCCGCTGCCGCCCCGGCCACCGTTGCCACCCCGCCGGCGCCGGTGCCGAGCGTATCCAAGGCCTGGGTGCTGATGGACTACGCCACCGGCCAGGTGCTGGCCGGCGAGAACATCCACGAGCAGCTCGCGCCGGCCAGCATCACCAAGGTGATGACGTCCTACGTGGTTGCCGCCGAGGTCAAGAACGGCAAGGTCCGTGCGGATGACCAGGTGATGATGAGCGAGCGCGCCTGGCGCGAAGGCGGCGCCGGCACCGATGGCAGCTACAGCGGCTTCCCGGTCAACCAGACCGCACGCCTGGAAGACATGGAAAAGGGCATGGCGATCCAGTCCGGCAATGACGCCGCGATCGCCCTGGCCGAGCACGTGGCCGGCAGCGAAGAAGCCTTTGCGTCGCTGATGAACAGCTACGCCGCCAAGATCGGCATGAAGAACTCGCACTTCGTCAACGCCCACGGCCTGACTGCCGAAGGCCACCACAGCACCGCCTACGACCTGGCGCTGCTGGGCCGCGCGATGGTGCGTGATTACCCGGAAACCTACGCGTACAACAAGATCAAGGAATTCCAGGTCGGCAACATCAAGCAGCCGAACCGCAACCTGTTGTTGTGGCGCGACGGCAGCGTGGACGGTATCAAGACCGGCCACACCTCCGAAGCCGGTTACTGCCTGATGAGTTCGGCGCAGCGTGGCGACCAGCGCCTGATCGCCGTGGTATTGGGCGGTGCGTCGGAAAAGCAGCGCGCCGATGACAGCCTGGCCCTGCTGAACTGGGGCTTCCGCTTCTTCGAGACCCACCGCCTGTACGAGCCGGGCAAGGCCGTTGCCGAGCACAAGGTCTGGAAGGGCACCACCGACAAGGTGCAGCTGGGCGTGGCCCAGCCGATGCTGGTGAGCGTGCCGCGCGGCCGCTACAACGACCTGAAGCCGAGCATCGATGTGCCCAAGACCCTGGAAGCACCGTTCACCGCCGGCCAGCAGATCGGCACCGTGAAGGTCACCCTGGATGGCAAGGTCGTCGCCGAAGCGCCGCTGGTGGCCGTGGCCGCCGTCGAGCAGGCCGGCTTCTTCAAGCGCCTGTGGGACAGCTTCTGGATGTGGTGGGAATCGGAATGATCCACGCCCCGGCGTGGTGAACGAAAAGGCCGGCGAATGCCGGCCTTTTCTGTTTCGGGATGCCGGTTGCGTGCGGATGCGGGTAGTGCCGGCCGCTGGCCGGCTCCGCTTGAACCCATCCGGATGTGCCAACAGCCGGCCAGCGGCCGGCACTACCCTCAGCCGCTCGCTTACAGCGAGCGATGCAATAACCGGTGTGCCGACCAACGGTCGGCACCTACCCGCTTCACCATCAGCCCCTCGCCTACAGCGACCGGCTGATGGTGAAGCTGCCGAACACCGGCGCCTCGCGCTGGCCGTTGAACTCGCGCGTGCTGTGGTAGCGCGCGGCGGCGAACTTCCAGCGGCCGTACATCACCGCCACGCCGTACCCGCCGTAGGCCACCACATGGCGCTTGTCCACGCTGTGACTGTTGCGGAAGGTGTTGCCATCGAGGGTGATATCGCGGATCACCCAGGCAGCGTCCGAGGTCGCGAACAGGTGCCAGGACCACCCACTGGGGCGGCCGCGGCGGGTCGGCGCGGTGTTCTCGCCGGCCGGGCGCAGCGGCGTGCTGCCGAAGTCGTCTGGCAGCTTCCAGCCAAAGCGCACTTCACCGCCGAAATTGGCCTTGGTTTCCAGGTTGCCGATCGACCCGCCGTAGTGGCTGATGGCGTCCCAACCCCAACCGTCGGCATTGACGCTGGCATCGCCCGGCCAGCGGCGCATGCGCTCATGGGTCAGCATGAACAGTGGTTCGTTGTGCAGCTGGTTGTCCCAACCCTTGAATTTTTCGTCGCCCAGCACGTCGTGCACGGCATTCTGCACCTGCTTGCCCTGTGCCCACGGACCGACCACGCCCAGTGTCAGCTGGGTGGTCTGCAGGCGGTCGCCGCTGCGCGCATTGAAACCGAAGTTCGCGATCAGCACGCCGGCGTAAGGGCGGTCGTCCTCGATCAGGTCCCTGCGAGTGAAATCGGTCGGGGTGAAGATCCCCTGGCCGATGCTGAAGATCATGTTCTGCTGTTCGAACTTGCCCGGATGCAGCCCTTCCAGGTACCGGTTCACCCAGCGCGCCATGCGCGGCAGGCAGGGGTCGTCGGTGTAATCGACCAGATTGGGGGAAACCAGGGTCAACAGCGCACCGTTGGTATAGCCCTGATCCTGGTGGCGGCCGCCGAACAGGTCGTTGTCGACGCGGAAATTGACCTGCGGCGGGTGGTCGCGCATGGCGTCCGGGCCACATTGTTCGGCCGCCTGGGCGGCAAGGGGGAGGGCAGAGGCCAGCAGGCCGGCGAGCCCGAGAGCTGCGACACTACGCATGGATGGAATGCTCATGGGGAAGGGGGCGGTTTTCAGTCGTTTTCTGCAACGCTACGGTACTCGTGCCCGCGCGTCGGAACGAGCACGTCCGGATCACTTGTCTGTTCCGAAAACAACATTGTCCGGCGGGCACAATTTGTTACCCGCGCACGCGCCGCGGGCCTGGCGTGAAGGCGGTCGCGGGCCGCCCGTACGATGTTCGCGTTGGTGACGGTCAGGAGATTGCAGTCAGCTGCCGTTGGGCCTCAGGCCCGTCCCTTTGGGCCGCCTGCAACGCAGCAGACCGCCGGTGCGGTCCTGGCGTTGATGAATACTCTTGGGTTTGTTGCCCTGCGGCCCGATAATGGGGCCATGGAAATCAAGTCCGACAACCCCGACCACGGCTTCCAGTTCCCCGGCCAGTTCGAGCTCAGCGCCATGGGCCCGGCCAACCGCGGCCTGGAGCATGAGCTTCCCCGCCTGTTGCTGGCCGCCGGCATCGATGTGGTGAACGAACGCATCAGCTGGAAGCACTCCTCCAACGGCAAGTACGTGTCCGTCCGCATCGTGTTCAAGGCCGGGAGCCGCGAACAGTACGACCTGGCGCACCAGGCGCTGCGTGACCACCCGGAAGTGAAGTGGACGCTGTAGCCGACTCCTGCCCGGCCGAAGCCGCCCCGGAGGACCGTGCGCCGCGTCCGGCGCTGGTCCGTGACCTCGGCCGCCAGCCGTATGAACCGGTGTGGCGCGCCATGCAGCGCTTCACCGACCAGCGAAGCGACGCCGATGCCGACGAGCTGTGGGTGGTCGAGCACGATCCGGTGTTCACCCTGGGCCAGGCCGGCAAGGACGAGCATGTGCTGGCGCCGGGCGACATCCCCGTGCTGCACGTGGACCGCGGCGGCCAGGTGACCTATCACGGTCCCGGCCAGATCGTGATCTATCCGTTGCTGCGCCTGCCACGGCTGGGCATCGGTGTACGCGATTACGTGTGCCGCATCGAGCAGGCGCTCATCGATACCCTGGCCGAGTGGAACATCGGCGCCGAACGCCGCGAGGGCGCCCCGGGCGTCTACGTCGGTGGTGCCAAGATTGCCGCACTCGGCATCCGCGTGCGCCGCGGCTGCACCTTCCATGGGCTGGCCTTCAACGTGGCCATGGACCTGGAACCCTTCCACCGCATCAATCCCTGTGGCTATCAGGGGTTGCAGGTGACCTCGGTGCTGGACTTGGGCGGCCCCTCCGGGATGGACGCCGTCAAGCCAGTGCTGCTGGACCACCTGGCCCGCCAGTTTGGCCTGCTGCTGCAGCACACGCCCGAACTGCCCGATCTTTCTGCGGCCGCCTGACCGCCCCCCGGAACTGCCATGACTGAAACCACCGCCCGTTCCATTCCCCTGCAGATCGTGCAGGGCGATTCTCCGTCCACCGCGCCGTTGCAGGCCGGGGTCAAGCAGCTGGGCGGTGACAAGATCAACCGTTCGCCGGTGCAGTTCGCCGACGCGCCGGTACTGCGCAAGCCGTCCTGGATCCGCGTGCGCATTCCTTCGGGCAATGCCGTGCAGAACCTGAAGGCCAAGCTGCGCGAGAACCGCCTGGTGACGGTATGCGAGGAAGCCAGCTGCCCGAACATCCACGAGTGCTTCGGTCATGGCACCGCCACCTTCATGATCCTCGGTGAGGTCTGCACCCGGCGCTGCTCGTTCTGCGACGTGGCCCATGGTCGCCCGAAGCCGCCGGATGCCAACGAGCCGGCCAGCCTCGGCCAGACCGTGGCCGACATGGGCCTGAAGTACGTGGTGGTGACCAGCGTCGACCGCGATGACCTGCGCGACGGGGGTGCCCAGCACTTCGTTGACTGCATCACCGCCATCCGCGAGAAGTCGCCGGGTACCCGCATCGAGGTGCTGACCCCGGACTTCCGCGGCAAAGGCCGCATGGAACGTGCGCTGGAGATCCTGGCGCAGAACCCGCCGGATGTGTTCAACCACAACATCGAGACCGTGCCGGACCTGTACCGCAACGTGCGCCCGGGTGCGGACTACCAGTGGTCGCTGAACCTGCTGAAGAACTTCAAGGCGCAGCACCCGGACGTGCCGACCAAGAGCGGCATCATGCTGGGCCTGGGCGAGGACTTCGAACAGATCAAGGCCACGATGCGTGACCTGCGCGCGCACGACGTGGACATGATCACCATCGGCCAGTACCTGCAGCCGACCGCGCACCACCACCCGGTGCTGAAGTACTGGACCCCCGAGGACTACAAGGCGCTGGAAGACTACGGTTACGAGCTGGGCTTCAGCCATGTGGCGTCCGGCCCGATGGTGCGCTCCTCGTACCACGCCGACGTGCAGGCCAAGGGCGCAGGGGTTTCCTGACACCCTCCCGGTGG
This sequence comes from Stenotrophomonas sp. YJH_SMC_81, assembly GCF_059370875.1. Taxonomy (NCBI): domain Bacteria; kingdom Pseudomonadati; phylum Pseudomonadota; class Gammaproteobacteria; order Lysobacterales; family Lysobacteraceae; genus Stenotrophomonas; species Stenotrophomonas sp. YJH_SMC_81. Next base: position 394,546 of record NZ_JCAFUB010000002.1, read on the forward strand.
GTGGGAGCTGCTTCTCCTGTGGGTGCGGACCGTTGGTCCGCACACCTCTGCCTGCGGTAGAGCCGAGCCCATGCTCGGCTGCTTGCTGCCGGCCAGCCGAGCATGGGCTCGGCTCTACATGCATTCACAATTTGCTACACCGGCCCGGCTAGGCTGGTTTTCCACCGAGCGCGGCCGGGTGACAAACCCGGCAACTTTCGGCACTGTCGGGGTGTCTGAACACCCTGCAGTCTCCCCCTTGGCAAGGCGCCTTCGAGCACGTCAATGAAATTCAAAGCCCCCGCATTCCTGATGGCCCTGGCGCTGGTCGCGCCGCTGGCGCTGGCGGCCAAGGCCGACTCGCCTGCATTGCCCGCTGCGGCAACTGCCGATCAGGTGACCACCTCCAAGCTGGTATATGGCCTGTTGTCCGACAGTCGTTACGCCTACCGCCCGCGTGCGCTGGACGAGGCCACCTCCAAGGACGTGTTCAAGCGCTATCTGGAGACGCTGGACGGCGCCAAACAGTATTTCACCCAGGCCGACGTGGCGCGCTTCGCGCCCTTCGAAGCCAACATCTCCTCGGCCATCCGTGGCGGCGAACTGGAACCGGCGTTCCAGGTGTTCGCGGTCTACAAGCAGCGTGTCGGCGAACGTGTGGCCTTTGCGCGCAAGCTGCTCAAGCAGGAGCCGGACTTCACCACCGACGAGCGCTTCGAGTACGACCGCAAGAAGGTGCCGTGGGCGGCCAGCAGCGCCGAGCTGGATGAGCTGTGGCGCAAGTCGGTGAAGAACGACTGGCTGCGCCTGAAGCTCGCAGGCAAGAAGCCGGACGATATCCGCAAGACGCTGGACAAGCGCTACGCGACGCTGGAGAAGTCGGTCAATGAGCTGAAGGGCGAAGACGTCTTCCAGTTCTTCATGAATTCGTACACCAGCGCGGTTGATCCGCACACCGATTACTTCACCCCGCGCACGGCCGAGAACTTCAACCAGGCGATGTCGCTGTCGCTGGAAGGCATCGGTGCGCAGCTGCAGCGCCAGGACGACGTGGTGGTGATCCGCGAGATCATCGCCGGCGGCCCGGCTGCGGTGGACGGCACGCTGAAGCCGGGTGACCGCATCGTCGGCGTTGGCCAGGGCAAGTCTGGCCAGGTCGAGGACGTGATCGGCTGGCGCATCGACGATGTGGTGGCCAAGATCCGCGGCGCCAAGGACACCCAGGTCAAGCTGGAGTTCATTCCGGCTGCCGAAGGTGCCGACGGCAAGCACCACACCCTGGTACTGACCCGGCAGAAGGTGCGCCTGGCCGAACAGGCCGCCAAGGGCGAGACCATGACCATTCCGGCCGCCAACGGCGAGCCGGCACGGAAGATCGGCGTGATCAAGCTGCCGACTTTCTACCAGGACTTCGAAGGCCGTCGCCGCAACGCCGCCGACTATGCTTCGGCCACCCGCGACGTGGCCAAGCTGCTGGCTGGTTTCAAGAACGACAAGCTGGACGGCGTGGTGCTGGACCTACGCAACAATGGCGGCGGTTCGCTGGATGAAGCCATCGAACTGACCGGCCTGTTCATCGAGCAGGGCCCGGTGGTGCAGGTGCGTGAGTCTGGTGGCCGCGTCACCGTCAACAGCGACCGCAACCAGGGTGTGGCGTGGGATGGCCCGCTGGCGGTGCTGATCAACCGCGGTTCGGCCTCGGCCTCGGAGATCTTCGCCGGTGCGATCCAGGATTATGGTCGTGGCCTGGTGATCGGTGAAACCAGCTTCGGCAAGGGCACCGTGCAGAACATCGTCGACCTCGACCGTTGGCCGAGTGGCGAGACCCAGCGCTTCGGCCAGGTCAAGCTGACCATCGCCCAGTTCTTCCGCATCAGCGGCAGCAGCACCCAGCACAAGGGCGTGGTGCCGGACCTGGCCTTCCCGGCCAGCGTCGATGCCACCGAGTTCGGCGAGAGCACCTACGATAACGCCCTGCCGTGGACCCGCATCGCCGCCGTGCCGCACACCCAGTACGGCAACTTCGCGCCGCTGCTGCCGAAGCTGGAGGTCCGCCACGACGCGCGAATCGCCACCGACAAGGAATTCCAGTGGTGGAACGAGGACGTGCAGCAGTTCCGGACCGAGGCGGCGAAGAAGTACATCTCGCTCAACGAGGCCACCCGTCGCGCCGAACGCGAGCGCCAGGACGCCCAGCGCAAGGAACGCCAGCTGCAGCGCAAGGAGCTGGGCCTGGCCCTGGACCCGCTGGCCGATGACAGCAGTGATGATGGCCTGACCGGCAACGAACGCGACATCGTGAAGGATGCCGCCCGCGAGAAGGCCGCCGAAAAGCGTCCGGACCCGCTGCTGCGCGAGTCGGCCTCGATCCTGGCCGACGCGGTGAACCTGCTGGCCAATGACCGTCCGCTGTCGGCCCAGGTGCTGCCGCAGTCCACCGGCGCGGGGCGTTGGGCGGACTGAGCCGGAGGCGGCGCACGACATCCGCAGGGGCCGGCATTGCCGGCCCCTATCTGTTTGGGAAGCCCATTCCCGGTCGCGCCGGGCCATGCCCGGGCCAATGAAGTGCCGCAAACGACTTGATCCCCTCCGTCCCCTTCTACGTGCATGAACCGGGAGCAACGTGGGGGGGCATATCGACCTGCCGCACACGGGGGCGGGACTACCCTTGGTGCTTCCGTCCTCGCAGGAGTACCCATGCGGGCCTCCCGTCTTTCCCGCGCTGCCATGGCGTGCGCCAGCGCCTTGATCCTTTCGGCCTGTGGTGGCCGCGCCGCCGACAGCACCGTGCTGCGCGAGTCTTTCGATTCCGGCGATACCTTCTCGCGCACCGTTGAGGGACGCCCCGGCGAAGCCTGCGAGGCCGCGCGCCGCACGCTGCTCAGCCAAGGCTATGCCATCGCCCGCTCCGATGACGCACAGGTGGAGGGCAACAAGAACTTCCAGCCGCGCGAGGATGACCATGAGCAGCTGGTGCTGCGCATCTCCTGCGCCCCGCGCGGCAGCCAGACGCTGGTGTTCGTCAGTGCCGTGCAGGACCGCTACGCGCTGAAGAAGAGCCCGACCTCGGCCAGTGTCGGCGTGGGTGCGCTGGGCTCGGTGTCGCTGCCGTTCGGCAGCAACGACGACTCGCTGGTGAAGGTGGCCAGCAGCACGGTCACGGATGCCGAGTTCTATCGTCGCTTCTTCCAGCGCCTGCAGCAGTATCTGCCGGCGGCGGCTGGCACGCCATCGCCATCGCCGTCGCCGGCAGCGGCGCCGGAACCCGCACCGGCGGTCACGGACCAGGGCTGAGTGTGCGCGGCAGGTGGCTGATTGCAGCCCTGCTGGCGCCCGCGTGGGTCGTGGCAGCGCCATCCCCGGACTGTACGCAGGGCCTGCTGCAGCGGTTGGGGTGGCGCTTCGAAGAAGCGTCCCTCACCGCGCCGCAGGTGCGCGGTGGTCCCGTATGTACGCGTGCCTCGCTGGCTGATTCACAGGCGGCCGGCGACCTGCAGGTGCGGTGGCCGGCGGCGCTGCCCGCTGCCGCTCGGCAGGCACTGCTGCAGCAGCTGCTGGATGACCCCGCCACCGTCTGCGCCTATGCCTTCGAGCTGGGGGCGGCCACGCGGCGCGCGACTTCGGCATTGCAGGGCAATCCCACGTTCCGCTTCTCCGGCCCGCAGCTGGGATGGATCGGCTTCGGATTGCAGGGCGCACCGGCACAGGGTTGGCAGCGTACGCGCAGTTTCGGTCGTGGCTTCGTGCCCCGCGCGGGCAACAGCCATGCGCTGCAGGCGTTCTACAGCGGTGCCGTGCGTGCCGAATGCGGTGTCGGCCGCCAGGTCGCACAGCTGGCCACCCAGCGCGAGCTGTATGGCGATGCTGCGTTCGACACCGGGTTCGCAGCGGAGGAACTGTCGATCGGCACCTTCCTCGCGCTGCACGACACCGACAGCATCCTGCTCGGCGCGCATGCGGGCGACCTCTTCGCCGATGGCAAGGCGGTGCGCACCGCGGCGATGGGGCGGCAGGCGTTCGTGGGCGTGCCCGGTTTCATCGAACATGTGTACGACAAAGGCACGCTGGACGACCTGAGCAACCAGGCCGAGAACTTCGTGGTGGTCGAGGTGGGCGAGGGCGCTGCGCAGGCGCTGGCGCTGCACGCCGGCCTGGCCTGGTACGACCAGCGCAATGCCGAGCTCTGGAAACTGGCGCAGGACATTCCGCGCGCCGGCCAGCGCTATTTCGAGCGCCTGCTGTTCGAGCGCGATCCACAGCTGCGCGCACGCCTGGCACCGCGCTACCACGCGGCTCTGGTGCGCATGGATCAGCTGCTGGACGATCCGTTCTACCAGCAGTTCGTGATCTACGTGCATCCGCGCGGTATACGTCCTATCGGCTACCACATCGTCCGCCTGCTCGATCGCAACCCGAGAACGCCGTTTTCGATCGACCTGGCGGTGCACAATCTGCATACCACGCTCTACCGGCGTTGGCGCGAGGCGCAACTGCGCCACTGCGCGGCTACCGGCAGGCCAGGCAGCCTGACCCTAGACCCCAACTGAAGGTGAAACAATGGATATTGCAATGATCGGCCTCGGCCGCATGGGCGCCAACATGGCCCAGCGCCTGCATCGCGGCGGCCACCGCGTGGTCGGCTACGACCCGGGCGAAAGTGCGCGCCAGCGCGCTGCAGAAGCCGGCCTGGAAGTGGTTGATTCGCTGGCCGCCGCCGTGGCCGCGCTGCCGGTGCCGCGCGTGGTGTGGCTGATGGTGCCGGCGGGTGAAACCGTCGACCAGACGCTGGGACAGCTGACCCCGCACCTGGCCGAGGGTGACATCGTCATCGACGGCGGCAACTCCAACTACCAGGACTCGATCCGTCGCGCCAAGGCGCTGGCGGAGGACGATCTGGGCTACGTCGACTGCGGCACCAGCGGCGGCGTGTGGGGCCTGCAGGAAGGCTACAGCCTGATGGTCGGTGGCGAAGCGCCGGTGGTGGAGCAGATCGCACCGCTGCTGCGCACGCTGGCTCCGGCGGAGGATCGCGGCTGGGCGCGTGTTGGTCCATCCGGCGCCGGCCATTTCACCAAGATGGTCCACAACGGCATCGAATACGGAATGATGCAGGCCTATGCCGAAGGCTTCGCGCTGATGGAGCGCAAGCAGGAAATGGAACTGGACCTGGCCCAGGTGGCCGAAGTCTGGCGCCACGGCAGCGTGGTGCGTTCGTGGCTGCTGGACCTGAGTACCGAAGCACTCAAGCGCAATCCGTCGCTGGATGGCATCGCGCCATACGTGGAGGATTCCGGCGAAGGCCGCTGGACCGTGGCCGAAGCCATCGCGCTGGACGTGTCGGCACCGGTGATCACGTTGTCGCTGCTGGAGCGCCTGCGTTCGCGCGAATCGAATTCGTTCACCGATCGCCTGCTGTCGGCGATGCGCAATGAATTCGGCGGCCACGCCATCAAGAAGTCGTAAGCACTGCGGTGGGGTCAGAGTCCTTCGGCGTTGCCGAAGGGATCCGACCCCGGGCAGATCGGGGTCGGATCCCTTTCCGCAGGAAAGGGCTCTGACCCCATGCAGCCAGTCGAGCATGGCTCGACTCTACAAAAGCCGTCTCTGATCGTTGCCACGTCATCCACGCATGGCGTGGATCTACTGGTCAGTCCAACGCGATCCGCCGCCCTTCGCGCGCGCTGTCCATGCCGGCCTGCAGCAGCCGCATCAACTGCAATGCCTGCATCGGGCTGACCGTCGCTTCGCCGTCGCCGTGCATCGCCGCTGCGAACTGCGCATACAACCGACGATAGTCGCCGGGCAGGTTGTCGACGGTGCTGCGCAGAACATTGTCTTCTGCATCACAGCGCACCAGTTCGCCATGCCGGGGATCGATGCCCCAACCGGGCGCACCCGGCGCTACGCCGCGGCGCAGCTGGGCCTCCTGCACATCCAGGCCGTACTTGATCCAGCTGGCCTTGCTGCCATGCACGCTGAAGTGCGGGGCAGGGGCAGCCACCAGCGAACCGGCATGCACGATGGCGCGATGCCGCGGGTAGTGCAGTACGGCGTGGAAGTAGTCGATGCCGGCGCCACCTTGGCGCTGCACGGCCAGATCCGCATCGATGGCGTCGGGCCAGCCGAACAGCACCAGCATCTGGTCCAGCAGGTGCGGGCCGAGGTCGTACCACAGGCCACTGCCTGGCCCGTCCTGTTCGCGCCAACGGTCGCGCACCTGCGGCCGGTAGCGGTCGAAATGCGCATGGCATTCGGCCACCTCGCCCAGCGTGCCTTCGGACAGCAGCGCCTGCAGCGTGAGGAAGTCGGCATCGAAGCGCCGGTTCTGGAACACGGTGGCGATGCGGCCGGCGTCGCGTGCTGCGGCCAGTACTGTTTCCGCTTCGGCCACATCCAGCGCAAAGGGTTTGTCGACCAGCACGTGCTTGCCGGCGGCCAGCGCGGCCATCGCCAGTGGCACGTGCTGTTCGTTCGGCGTGGCGATCACCACCGCATCCACCGCTGGATCGTCGAACACGTCCTGTGGCGTTGCACGCACGTGTACGTTGCTGAACGTGCGCAGCAACGTGTCGCGCTGCGAGCTGACGATGCTGTGCAGGACCAGGCCGGGCGTGTGCTGGATCAGAGGGGCATGGAAGACGCGGCCGGCGAGGCCGTAGCCGATCAGGGCCAGGTGCAGGTCGGGGCGCATGGCAGAGCTCCGGCTGGGGGGGAAGGGCAGGGTAAACGACGGATGCGGACAGCCCAAAACTGAACCGTTGCCGTTGGAAACGCTTCGATTCACGGCGGCATGACCGCGACGCCACGCCTGCTCTACGTGCGCTTGTCCAGACTGGCAGCACATCCCGAAGGAGAACGACACGATGAGCAATACCACTCGCACGCTGATTGCTTCTGCCCTGACGCTGGGCCTGGCACTGTCCTCCTCGGCCGCCTTCGCCAAGGACCCGGCCGCGAAGAGCCCGCCGGCCACCAGCGCACATCCGGCTACCCATGCGGATCGCCATGATTCCAACGAACCGGTGACCGACAGCTGGATCACCACCAAGGTGAAGGCGGACCTGCTGACCAGCAGCAACGTCCCCGGCACCGAGATCAAGGTGGAAACGGTGAACGGCGTGGTCAGCCTGAGCGGCACCGTGGCCACCCAGGCCGAGAAGGACAAGGCGGTCACCACCGCCAAGGGCATCAAGGGCGTGACCCGCGTCGATGCCGCCGCATTGAAGGTCAGCGCTGCCGCCAAGCGCTGAACCGGTTGGGCGCCCCCGCGTGGGGCGCCCGGTGACCTGTAGAGCCGAGCCACGCTCGGCTGGAACTCCAAGGCAGCCGAGCATGGGCTTGGCCCTACAGGTCTGATTGCCAACCCGTTCAGCCGACCGCGCTGGAAATTCCAGAGTTGTGACCGCCTGCGCTATATTGCCGGTTCCGCCGCAACCGGGCTCGACCCGGCCAACGCGTCGCGGCAGAGCTGACGAGGAACTATGGCGCTGGTTTTCAGTGACGACATCTGGGACCGCTGGCGGTTGCCGGCCTTGGCGCTGGCCGCCGCCGCGATTATCGTGGTGCCGTGGTTGACCCTGCGTAAACTGCAGCAGGACAGCGAACAAGCGATGGCCTGGGTCAACCACACCCAGGCCGTGGGCGTGGCACTGCAGCAACTGCAGGCCGATGTGCGCGACGTTGAATCGGCCGCGTTGACCCTGTCCAAGGGCGTGGATGCCCCCGGCCTGCGCGAGCGCATGGCCCGCGCCGATGAAATTCCCGGGCGCCTGGCCGAACTGGGCCGGATGACCCGCGACAATCCCGACCAGCTGATCCGCATCGGTCGGATCGAATCGATGCTGGAAGGCCGCATGACACTCGCCCGCGAGCTGGCCAGGTCCGAGCCGAACAGCGACCAGCGCGAGCTGGTGCAGGACCTGAGTACGCGCTATCCCATCCGCGGGCTGGTGGAAGAACTGCAGGCCAGCGAGCAGAAGCTGCTGGCGCTGCGCGCCGAGCAGGCGGCGCGCCAACGCAAGCAGACCGAACTGGTGTCGTGGAGTTCGCTGGTGATCCAGCTGGCGCTGCTCGGCCTGGTGCTGTGGCTGCTGCAGCGGCAGATCGGCCGTCGCCTGCATGCGGAGCGGCAATCGCTGCGCTCGGCTGCACGTGCGGCGTCGGTGCTGCAGACCGTGCGCGAACCGATCGTGCTGCTCGACCGCGACCTGCGCGTGCAGCTGCACAATCCAGCATTCGCTGAGCTGTACGGCCTGCAGGACGAGCGTGCCGACGGCCTGCTGCTGGAAAACGTTGGCGACAATGCATGGCAGGACCCGGTGGTCCGGCAGCGCCTGGCCGACGTACTGTCGCGCGGTCGCGAACTGTGGGACTTCGAGCACGAGCAGCGCACCGCTGACGGCGTGGTGCGCTACATGCTGCTCAACGCGCGGCGCATGCCGCTGCCCGACAGCGATGACGAGGTAGTGCTGCTGACCATCAGCGACGTCACCATGCAGCGCGCAGTGCAGCTGCGCGTGGAAGAGCTGAACCGCCAGCTGGAAGGCAAGGTTGCGCAGGTATCCGAGGTCAACCGCGAGCTGGAGGCCTTCAGCTATTCGGTCTCGCATGACCTGCGTGCACCGCTGCGCCACGTGGCCGGATTCTCCGACAAGCTGTCGCGCCACCTCGGCGATCAGGCCGATGACAAGAGCCGCCACTATCTGGACGTGATTTCCAGTTCGGCCCGGCGCATGGCAGCGTTGATCGACGACCTGCTGGTCTACTCGCGCCTTGGCCGTGCGGCGATGCGGCAGCAGGCGGTGGACATGCAGTCGCTGGTGGCCGACACCCGGGCCATGCTCGATTCCAACCTGCAGGCCGAGGCCGAGAACAGCGGCCATGTGCACCAGGTGGAGTGGAACATCGCGCCGCTGCCGATCGTGGTGGGCGACGAGAACATGATCCGCCAGGTCTGGCTCAACCTGCTCGGCAACGCAGTGAAGTACTCGGGCAACCGCGAGCCGGCGAAGATCCGCGTTGACTACCAGCAGCAGCCCGACGGCGGCCATCAGTTCACGGTCAGCGACAATGGTGCAGGCTTTGACATGGCCTACGCCGGCAAGCTGTTCGGTGTGTTCCAGCGCCTGCACAAGGCCAGCGACTATCCGGGGACCGGCATCGGCCTGGCCAGCGTGCGCCGCGTGCTGACCCGCCATGGTGGCCGTATCTGGGCCGAGGCCGAACCGGACGTCGGCGCCACTTTCCACTTCTACCTGCCTCCCGCGACCGACGCGGACAAACAAGGTCCCTCTGCATGACGACTCTGCGCACCATTCTTCTCGCCGAAGACAGCCCGGCGGACGCCGAAATGGCGATCGACGCCCTGGAAGAAGCGCGTCTGGCCAATCCCATCGTGCACGTCGAGGACGGCGTGGAAGTGATGGACTACCTGCTGCGTCGCGGTGCCTTCGCCAACCGCGAGGAAGGCTTGCCGGCGGTGCTGCTGCTGGACATCAAGATGCCGCGCATGGATGGCCTGGAAGTGCTGCGGCAGATCCGCGAGCACGAAGAACTCAAGCGGCTGCCGGTGGTGATCCTGTCGTCCTCGCGCGAGGAAAGCGACCTGGCCCGCAGCTGGGACATGGGCGTGAACGCCTACGTGGTCAAGCCGGTGGACGTGGACCAGTTCTTCGGCGCAGTGCAGACCCTGGGCAAGTTCTGGGCGTTGATCAACCAGGCACCGGAACTCGAGTGAGCCCATGCCCCTGACCGGTCCCGCCCTGGGGGCGCTGCGCATCCTGCTGGTGGAAGACTCACCGGAAGATGCCGAGCTGATGTCCGAACAGATGCTCGACGCGGGCCTGGAGGCCCGCTTCGAGCGTGTCGAGAGCGAGGCGGAACTGCGCCAGGCACTGGCGGTGTTCCAGCCGGACATCGTGCTGTCCGACCTGAGCATGCCGGGGTTCTCCGGTGACGACGCGCTGCGCATCGTGCGCGAGACCTCGCCGGAGGTGCCCTTCATCTTCGTCTCCGGCACGATGGGTGAGGAGAATGCGGTGGCGGCGCTGCAGAAGGGCGCCAACGACTACATCATCAAGCACCAGCCTGCGCGCCTGCCTTCGGCGGTCGCGCGTGCGATCCGCGATGCACGCAGTGCGGTCGAGCGCGCACGCGTGGAAACCGAACTGATGCGTGCGCAGCGGCTGGAAAGCCTGTCTCTGCTTGCCGCCGGGCTCAGCCACGACCTGCGCAACATCCTGCAGCCGTTGCTGATCATGCCGGACCTGCTGAAGGCCCGCACCGAGGATCCGCAGCTGCACCACCTGGCCGACGTCATCGCCGAGTGTGGCCGCCGCGGCCATGAGATGGCCGAGTCGATGCTGTCGTTCGTGCGTGGTTCGCGCAAGCCGAGCGAGCGCATCGAGATCGATGGCCTGTTCGATGCGGTGGCGCTGCTGTTGCGCAGCAACGTGCCCGATGCCGTGCGCCTGGAACTGCAGGTGCTGGACGAAGGCCTGGTAGTCGACGCCAACTACACCGAACTGCAGCAGGTAATGCTGAACCTGGCGCTCAACGCGATCCAGGCGATGCCCAACGGTGGCCGCCTGAGCCTGACCGCCAGCCATGCCGGCCAGCGCGATGGCGTGGACTGGATGCAGATCTGCGTGTCCGACGAAGGCATCGGCATGGATGCGGACACGCTGTCGCACCTGTTCAATCCGTTCTTCACCACCAAGGCCGATGGCACCGGCCTGGGCCTGATTTCCTGCAAGCGCATCGTCGAAGGCGCCGGCGGCAGCATCCATGTCAGCAGCCAACCAGGGCAGGGCACCTGCTTCGAGCTGCGCTTGCCGATGCACGAAGCCAGCGACGGCAGCGAGCCGATCGAGCAGCTGGTGGCCCTGGGCAGTGGCCAGTCGATCCTGGTGGTCGACGGCGAAGCCACGCGCCTGTCGCTGCTCGGCAACGCGCTGTCCAGCCAGGGGTATCAGCTGCAGCTGGCCTCCGATGGCCCGGCGGCGCTGCGCTGGATGCAGCAGGAGGCGATGCCGGCGCTGGTGATTGCAGACGCCGGCTCAAAGCTGCTGCCGGCCAGCCAGCTGCTGGGCGAGATGGCTGCGCTGGGCTATCGCGGCCCGGCGCTGGTGCTGGAGGACGCGGCGGTGGCGGTGCCTGCCGATGCCTTCCCGGCCGGCGTGGACGTCCATGTACTGCGCAAGCCGCTGCAGATGCAGCAGGTGTTCCGGGCAGTGGCCGAGGCGCTGGGCTGATGCCGCTGGGGTTCTGTGGAGCCGAGCCTATGCTCGGCTGCTGTTCGCATTGACCTCGACAGCCGAGCATGGGCTCGGCTCTACAGGGCGGTTTCCCAGGGGAACCGCGGCAGCGCGTCCACCGCCTGTTCCAGCCGCCGCGACCAGTTCTGGTGGATGTCGGCATACAGCGTGGAATCCGCGCCCAGCCGCAGCTGCTGGCCGATGCGCAGTTCACCGTCGCGCAGCAGCGCCAGGTCGATCGGCAGGCCTACCGACAGGTTGGAACGGATGGTGGAGTCCAACGAGACGATCGCCGTGCGGGCAGCATCCTCCAGGCGCGTGGCGGGGCTGAGGATGCGGTCGAGGATCGGCTTGCCGTACTTGGATTCACCGATCTGCAGGTAGGGCGTCTCCGGCGAGGCGGCTATGGCGTTGCCGAGCGGGTAGATCATGTACAGCCCGGGCCGCTCGCCGGCGATCTGGCCGCCGAAGATCAGCGTGGCCTGGGTGTTGACCCCGTCATGGCCGTGTTCGCTGTGGCTGCTGTGCACCTGGCTGTCCACCAGCAGCTGCCCCACATACGCGGCGGCTTCGAACAGGTGGGTCATGTCGCGCAGGTTGGGCACGCGCCGCTCTGCGGCGTCGCGGCCCAGGCGCGACACCAGCAGCTGGGTGGTGGCCAGGTTGCCAGCCGCCATCAGCACGTAGGCTGCCTGGCCGGGATATTCGAACACGTGCAGCTTGCGATGCACGCGTACATCGTCCAGCGAGGCATTGGTCCGGGTGTCGGCAGCGAAGACCAGGCCCTCGTCCACCTCGATTCCAACGCAATAGGTCATGTCGGTGCCCTATCATGTGCGTCCCGGATTGTAGGCAGGCCGCCGTGACGACGGCATGTCCACGCCCCCCTCGCTGCCACCTGAACCGCATGACGACCGTGCTCCTGAGCCTGGGCAGCAATGTCCAGCCCCGCCGCTACCTCCACGCCGCGGTGGCGGCCCTGCGCGAGCGCTTCGGCGCGCTGCAGGTCTCGCCGGCCTACCGTACCGCCGCGGTCGGCTTCGACGGCCCGGCCTTCCTCAACAACGCGGTGGCGATCGAGACGGACTTGCCGCTGCAGGAACTGGACGACTGGCTGCATGCGCTGGAAGACGCGCACGGCCGCGACCGTAGTGGGCCGCGCTTCTCCGACCGGACCCTGGATATCGACGTGGTGTTCTACGGCGACCTGGTGGTGGAAGGTCCCGGCCACCTGCGCATTCCCCGTCCCGAACTGAAGCATGCCTTCGTGCTGAAGCCGCTGGCCGACATCGCGCCCGACTTCATCGATCCGGTCAGCGGGCTGGACCTGGCCACGCTGTGGCGCGCGCACGCGCAGTTTGGGGAGGCGTTCGAGGTGGTTGACCTGGATTGATGGAGGTTGCCGGCAGCGGCCGGCATGACCGGTAGCGCCGGCCGCTGGCCGGCAACCTCTCAGCTGACCGTGCGCCCGCCATCCACGCGCAGCGTGTGGCCGGTGACGAAGCTGGCTTCGGCCACCAGCCAGTACACCGCTTCGGCGATCTCCTCGACCGTACCGATCCGCGCCAAAGGCGTGCGCGCCAGCAGGGCCTCGCGGGCGAAATCGTCCTTGCCCTGTTCCGGCCACAGGATCGCGCCGGGCGCCACCGCATTGACCCGCACCTTGGGCGCCAGCTCCAGCGCCAGCGAGCGGGTGGCCATCTCCAGCGCGGCCTTGGCCATGGTGTAGGCGATGTGGTCGCGCATCGGGTCGGTGCCGTGCAGGTCGGTCAGGTTGACGATGCAGCCCTGCTGGCGGCGCAGGTAGGGCGCGGCCGCCTGTGACAACAGCAGTGGCGCGCGCGCATTGACTGCATACAGCTCGTCCATCGCCTCGGCGGTGATCTGGCCGAGCGGGGTGGCATAGAAGTTGGAGGCGTTGTTGACCAGAGCGTCCAGGCGGCCGAAGTGGGTAACGGCCTGTTCCACCAGGTCGGGCAGGGCGTCGGCATCACGCAGGTCGGCCTGAAGGGCCAGCACGCTGCCGGGGCGCACGTTGTCGAAATCGAACGCGGCCTGCTGCAGTTCGGCGCTGGAGGTGTTGGCATGCAGTACCACCGACCAGCCACAGGCGTGGAACTGGCGGGCGATGGCCGCACCGATCCGGCGCGCGCTGCCGGTGATCAGGACCACGGGGTGGGTATCGCTCATCGAGGGTCCTCCAAGGCTCGGCTATCCTGTGCACCATTGTCACCGCATTCGAAGACGCCATGCAGCCCACCTTCCCCCTGCCCGAAGCCGATGCCCTGGCCCACAGCGACCAGCTGGCGGCCGCCCTGCGCGCCGAAATCCTTGCGCAGGGCGGGGCGATGCCGTTCTCGCGCTTCATGGAGCTGTGCCTGTACACCCCAGGCTGGGGCTACTACAGCGCCGGCGCCAGCAAGTTCGGAGGCAGCGGCGACTTCACCACCGCACCCGAGCTCGGCAGCCTGTTCGCCGGCAGCGTGGCCAATGCGCTGGCGCCAGTGTTCGCCCAGCTGGGCGCGCAGGCCCGCATGCTGGAACTGGGCGGCGGTACCGGCGCCTTCGCCGAGGCCGTGCTGCTGCGCCTGGACGAACTGGACGCGCTGCCATCGCGCTACGCCATCCTCGAACCCAGCGCCGACCTGCGCGAGCGCCAGCAGCAGCGCCTGCAGCAGAACCTGCCGGCCGAGTTGGCCGCGCGCGTGGGCTGGATCGACCGCCCGTTCGAGGAGGACTGGGAGGGCGTGGTGTTCGCCAACGAGGTGATCGACGCGCTGCCGACCCCGCGTTTCCTGATCCGGGACGGCGAGGTCTATGAGGAAACCGTCGAGCTTGATGGCGAAGGCAACTTCATCCGTGGCGCGCAGCCGGCTGACATCCTGCTCAACGGTGCGGTGCGCCACATCGAGCGCTACCTGGAAAAGCCCTTTGCCGACGGTTACCGCTCCGAGGTGCTGCCGCAGCTGCCGTACTGGCTGCAGGCAGTGGCTGGCGGCCTGCAGCGTGGTGCGATGCTGTTTGTCGATTACGGCTACAGCCGCAGCGAGTTCTACCAGCACGACCGCGACGATGGCACGGTCCGCGCGTTCTACCGCCACCACGTGCATAACGACGTGCATCGTTGGCCCGGCCTGCAGGACATCACCGCGTCGGTGGATTTCACCGCGATGGCCGAGGCGGGCATGCACGGTGGTTTCGAATTGGCGGGGTACTGCAGCCAGGCCAGTTTCCTGCTCGGCAACGGCCTGGACCAGGTGCTGCTGCTGGCCGAAGAGCGTACGGATGAGGTCGGCCGCATCCAGCTGCGTGACCAGGTGAAGAAGCTGACCCTGCCGACCGAGATGGGCGAGCGCTTCCAGGCCATCGGCCTGCAGCGCGGCGTCGACTTCGAGCCGGCGTTCGAACTGGGCGACCTGAGCTGGCGCCTGTGAGCAGTGCGTTGCCGCTGATCAAGCCGCTGCGGCGGCCGCGGCTGTGGACCGCGCTTTGGACATTGGCGGTGTTGCTGGTGATCGTGGTCTGCCTGATCCCACCACCGCCGATCCCGCTGCCGGAAAACAGCGACAAGGGCGAGCACTTCCTCGCCTACTTCCTCCTGGCCGGCAGCGCGGTGCAGCTGTTCCGGCCGGGGCGCCCGCTGCTGTGGGTGGGCGTGGGGCTGGTGCTGATGGGCGTCGGCATCGAGTTCGCGCAGGGTACGCTGACCAGCAACCGCACTGCTGACCCGATGGATGCGCTGGCCAACACGATCGGCGTGCTGGCCGGCATGGCCACGGCACTGACCCCGTTGCGCGATCTGCTGATGCGCTGGCGGGGCTGAGGTTCCTGTAGAGCCGAGTCCGTGCTCGGCTCCCTCCCGAAAGGCAGCCGAGCATGGGCTCGGCTGTACAGTAGATCCACGCCATGCGTGGATGGATTGCGCCAGGACAGGCTTGCGGTTACTTCTTCAGCGTGACCTCATCCAGCACCCACATCGCCGGGCGCGTATCGCCGGTGAAGTTGATGCACAGGTCACCCGTGCCCTGCGTGCCCTTCGGCAGCGCCGCACGCAGGGTCACGAAGCCATCGGCATCGGGCGTGGCCGGCAGCGGTACTTCAGCCAGCACCTTGCCCGTGCAATCACCGCGGCGGATCAGCATTTCGCCGTGTGCGCTCCGGGCCTTTTCGAAGCGACGCTTGGGTTCATCGTGGGCCAGCTGGAAGTAGTACGGAATGCGGCCCGCGCGGACCTCCACGCTGCCGATGCCGTCCAGCTGCGCCTGCGGCCAGCGCCAGCATGGCTGGAAGATGTCGACGTTGAACACCGCACGCGTTCCCTCGCTCGGGCCGTCGTCTTCCAGGCGCAGCACCAGCCCCTTCTTGCCCACACAGCTGAGCAGCGCATCGCTGCGGCGGCTGAGCAGCGACTGCGCGGTGAACGTGGCGATGGTCGGCTTCGCGGCCAGCATCTGGCCCTGGTAGAACGCGGCGGCCTGCACGGTGGTCGGCAGCGTCGCGGTCAGCGGCTGCTGGTACAACGGCGACTGCGCGGTCACCGGCTGGCCATCGGTGCTGTAGCGCACTTCATAACCCAGCGGGTTGGCCAGCGATAGGGTCACGGAGTTTTTCGCGCGATCATCGGTGTAGTCCACGCCCACTTCGAACGGGGTCTGAGCGTAGGCCAGGCCCCAGGCACGGTAGCGCTGCAGCTGCGCGGGCAGGCGCGCGAGGAAATCGCGGAAGTCGCGATGTTCCGGCGTACTCCAGCCGGTCTCGGCCACGGCGGCCAGGCGCGGGAACAGGTTGTGCTGCAGGCGCGCGTAGGTGCGCGTGTGCTCGGTAAACATGTTGGCCTGCAGGCCGAGAATGTGCTGGCGCTTGTCGGCCGCCAGCTCGGCCGGCACCGGCTCGAAGTTGTACAGCTTGCCGAGGTTGACCTGGGTCGGGCGGCCCGGCGGTTCATTCGGCGAGGCCGTCTGCAGGTAATCCAGGTACAGGTACCCCACCGGCGACATGACCACGTCATGGCCGGCACTGGCTGCAGCCAGGCCACCTTCGGTGCCCTGCCACGACATCACCGTGGCCTGCGGTGGTAGGCCGCCTTCGAGGATTTCGTCCCAGCCGATCAGGCGCCGGTCGTGCTGCTCCAGGAAGGTCTCCAGGCGCTTGATGATGTGGCTCTGCATGGCCATTTCATCCTTGATGCCCAGCGC
Organism: Stenotrophomonas sp. YJH_SMC_81; assembly: GCF_059370875.1. Taxonomy (NCBI): domain Bacteria; kingdom Pseudomonadati; phylum Pseudomonadota; class Gammaproteobacteria; order Lysobacterales; family Lysobacteraceae; genus Stenotrophomonas; species Stenotrophomonas sp. YJH_SMC_81. Next base: position 410,975 of record NZ_JCAFUB010000002.1, read on the forward strand.
ACGCATGCGCTGCTGCACCTGTTTCGAGGCTTCCCACTGGTCCTTGACTGCTTCGTCGCCGCCGACGTGGACGTACTTCGCAGGGAACAGCGCGATCACTTCTTCCAGTACGTTCTCGAGGAAGGTGACGGTGCTGTCTTCCACGTTGAACAGGTTCGGGAACACGCCCCATTCGCTGATCGGCTTCAGCGGGGTGTTGATTGAACCCAATTCCGGGTACGCGGCGATCGCCGCGGTGGCATGGCCGGGCACGTCGATTTCTGGAATCACCTGGATATGCAGCCTGGCGGCATAGGCGATCACTTCGCGGATCTGCTCCTGCGTGTAGAAGCCGCAGTACGGATGCTCCTTGCCACTGGCCGGATCGATGCCACCGTCGCCGGCCGGCAGGCGGCAGCTGCCCACCTCGGTCAGCTTCGGGTAGCGCTTGATCTCCATGCGCCAGCCCTGGTCATCGGTGAGGTGCCAATGGAAGGTATTGAGCTTGTGCGCGGCCATGGCATCGAGCACGCGCTTGATCTCGTCCAGGCTCTGGAAATGCCGCGCCGAGTCGAGCATGAAACCGCGCCAGCCGAAGCGCGGCGCGTCCTGGATCTGCACCGCCGGCAGCACGCCGTTGCTGCCACCCGTGGCCAGCTGGGCAAGCGTGGTTGCGCCGTAGAACAGGCCGGTTTCGTTGCCGGCCTGCACCAGTACGCCCTGCGCGGTGCTTTCCAGCGTGTAGCTCTCACCGCTGTCGCGGAAGGTCGGAACGATCTGGAAGCGGATGCTGCCCGACGTGCCTGCCGCCTTGCCCTTGGCCGGTATGAGTCGCGGACCGCCACTGCGGGCCAGCAGGTCGGCGAACTGGGTGGCGACGCGCTGCGCGGCTTCGCCTTCGGCGTGCAGCGCGGTATCGGCGCGTACGGTGATGCCGCTGCCCTGGCCGTGCTGCACGGTAGCGGGCGCGGGAATCAGCATCAGGCTGCCGGCACGCAGCTGCGGACCCGGTGCTTCAGCGGCCGGCGTGGGATCGGCGGCGAGTGCGGGCAGTGCCGGCAACAGGGCGAGCAGGCTGCCCAGCAGCACTGCGCTGCGCATCCGGGCGCGGGAAGGCTTGACCATCGGAACGACTCCTTGGAACGGTGCGATGAACGCTATACATGAAAAACGCCGGGCCCGGAATGACCCAGGCCCGGCGTGCGTGCACGACTCGGCGATGTTGCTGCCGCTGGATCAGTACTTGAAGCGGAAGTTGAGGTAGTACTGGCGACCGTTGCTGTAGAACGAGGTCGGGATGGCCGCGGTCTGGTAGTACTTGTAGGTCGGGTTGTTGAGGTTCAGGCCATCCAGGCTGATGCTCAGCCAATCGGTGGCCTTGTAGCTCAGCGATGCCGACAGCGTGCCGAAATCATCCTGATAATACGGGTTGGTGCCCGACAGGCTGATCAGGAACGAGGAACGGCGGGTGTAGCTGACCCGGGCGCCAAAACGCTCGTTCTCGAAGTAGGCACCCACGTTGTAGGTGTTCTTCGAGGTGCCCAGCAGGTTGTGCGAACCATCCGACCAGGTGTGCGAGGTGGTGCCGTTGGCGTAGGTGTAGTTGGCATTGATGCCGAAGTACTCGCCGATCGGCTGCTCGTAGGCCACTTCCACGCCGGTGACCTTGCCGTCGGCATTGATCGGGGTGGAGATCTGGTAGGTCTCAAGCTGGTTGGTCAGTTCGCTGTAGAGCTGGCGCGAGACCACGTCGAAGGCGATGTAGTCCTTCAGCTTCATGTGGTACGCACCCACCGACAGCAGGCCGCGCGGCATGAAGTACCACTCCAGGTTGGCATCCAGGTTGGTCGACAGGGTCGGCTTGAGGTTCGGATTGCCGCCGCCGCCGGTGCGGTTCAGGTCCGAGCCGTACGAGGACGCGCCCAGTGCCGAGTAGTCCGGCAGGGTCTGGGTCTGCGAGGCGGCGACACGCAGCACCAGCGAGTCGTCCAGGTCGAACTTGATGTTGGCGCTGGGCAGGACACGGTTGCGCTTGTTCTGGAAGGCCAGGCGCTCCCACATGCCGAACAGGCTGCTGACATCGGCATCTGCGGCCTTGCTGACGGCGTTGTAGGTGTCGATGTCCTGCTTGATGTTGACGTAGCGCAGGCCGACGTTGCCGCTCCACCAGTCGCCGCGGAAGTTGGCCTGCACGTAGCCGGCGAAGTTCTTTTCCTTCACCTTCCACTCGGCGCCATAGTTGTGGCGACCGGTCGGGCCGTCATTGCCGGCCAGCCAGGTGGAGTTGTTGGTCACCGCGTCCTTCAGCGCGCCCGGGGTGAAGTACCACAGGTTGCGCGGGAAAGTGCCGCCGATGTCACCGGCAAAGCCGCTGGGATAGTTGGCCGTGGCACCGTTCTTCAGCGCGCTCCAGATGTCACCCGGGGTTGCACCTTCCGGCGACAGCGCTTCGCGCTTGTGGTCGGCGAAACGCAGGCCGAAGTCGATCGAGCTCAGTACGCCGCCATCATTGAAGTACTGGTTGAAGTCGAGCGTGGCCCACTTCTCCTTGTCTTCAGCGGTGACCTGCTGGTTGCCCCAGGTGCCGAAGCTGGTCACGCCGTTGGGCGAGAGGTCGCCGCCGACGTTCCAGTCGATCGGCGAGCCATTGCCGTGGGTGGCCCAGCTGGCGCCGCCGCCGTTGGCCAGGGTGACCTCGGCGATGTACTGGCGCGGCGTCTCGCCGGTGCCCTTGGTGCTGCCGGCCTGGAACGTGGCGGTCAGGCTGTCGCTGATCTGCCAGTCGGCATCGAAGGTGACATAGCTCGACTTGGCCTTCGACTCGCGGTAGATCATGTCGTACACCGCATAGTCGGTGCCCGGCACGCCCCTGTAGGTGGCGTTGGTCAGCACGCCGTCCTTGACCACATAGCCCGGATCCGGCGCCTGCGACTTGGCGAAGCTGTTGCCGAACATCATGAAGTTGCGGTTGTAGTTGTTGGCCTTCAGCTCGGAGCTGAAACCATTCAGGCCCAGGGTGAGGCTGTCGCTCGGCTTGAACTGCAGCGAGACCAGGCCGCCCTTGCGTTCGCGGGTCTGTTCGAACAGGGTCGAACCCAGCAGGCCCGGCACGTTGACGCCGATCAGGTCCGGATTGGTCCTGGCGACCGGGTCGCCGGCGCCGATCTTGAAGAAGCCGCCCGGGATTTCCTGCGCTTCACGGCGCAGTTCGCGCTTCTGGCTGAAGCCCTGCACCATCACGCCGAAGGTGCCTTCGTCGTTCTTGTAATTGAACAATGCCGAGTACTGCGGATCGGTCGATTTGGCCAGGTCCGAACGCACCGCACCGATGGAGCCTTCCGCGGTGAACGGCTTGGAGAATTCCAGCGGCTTGCGGGTGATGATGTTGACGGTACCGGTGGTGCCGCCGTCCTGCAGCTTGGCCTGCGAGGACTTGTTCACTTCCACCGAGCTGACCAGTTCCGACGGCAGCAGCGAGTAGCTGACGCTGCGGCCGACGTTGTTGCCCTGGCTGAGCACGAACCAGTCGGCCGAGCCGACGGTGTGGCCGTTGATCAGGGTCTGGGTCAGGCTCGGGCTGGTGCCGCGCAGGCTGACACGGTCGGCTTCATCGAAGCCACCTTCGTCGGCGCTGGACGAGCTGATGTTCACGCCCGGCAGGCGCTGCAGGGTATCGGCAACGTTGTGCGCGGGCAGCTTGCCCACGTCTTCGGCGGTGACCACTTCCACGCGCGCATTGGCTTCGCGCTTGGTGTCCAGCGACTTTTCCATCGAGCCACGGATGCCGGTAACGGTCACGGTGTCCAGATCGGTGGCGGTCGGGGCCGCCTGCTGTGCGTGCGCACTGAAGGCGATGCAGCTGACGATGGCGGCCGAAAGCAGGGTCTTGCGGGTGTTCATGATGTCTCTCCTCATCACTCGATTGGGTGCCGGCGGCGGTGTTCGGTTACGGTTGCGATGACATGCGCGGGGCGGCGGCGAAGTCCCGTGCGTTGGCGTGCCACGTACTGCGTGCTGCGATTGCGTTGAAGCCTGTTGCGGTGTCAGGCGGCCGATTGCTGCAGGTACCAGCTGGCAGCGCCGACCACGCCCAGCTGGCCGTGTTCGACGACCTTCACCGGGATGCGTGCCAGCGCTTCGCCCATCGGCCCCTTCTGCAGGTAGCGTTCGACGAAGGTGCTGGCGTGCAGGTATTCGCGGATCTGCGGCAGGATGCCGCCGGCCAGGTAGACGCCACCGTGGGCGCCGTAGAACAGCGCCATGTCGCCGATGGTGCTGCCGAGCAGGCCACAGAACACGTCCAGCGCCTGGCGCGCATGTGCATCGGTATCGGCCATGGCGGCGGCGGTGACTGCGTCGGGGCTTGCCAGGGTCGGCGCCTGCCCCTGCAGTGCACACACCGCACGGTACAGGTTCATCAGGCCGGGGCCGGAGATCGCATGCTCGATCGACACGTGCGCGCGGTCGCGCTGCATGTGGCGGACGATGGCCATTTCCAGTTCGGTGCTGGCCGCCAGGGTCGGCTGGCCGGCTTCGGTGGGCAGCACCACCGGGCCGTGCGCTGTGGGGATCCACAGCGCGGCGCCCAGACCGGTGCCGGGGCCGACCACGAGGGTCGGGCCACGCGCGGCGGTCTCCGGCCCGCACAGGTGCAGCACGCCGCTGGCGTCCACCTGCGCGGCGGCGTAGGCCACCGCTTCGAAATCGTTGACGATGTAGACCCGCTGCAGGCCGACGTCGGCCTCCACCTGGCGCGCCGACAGCGGCCACGGCAGGTTGGCGGTGATCACCGTGCCGTCTTCGCGGGCATAGCCGGCGCTGGCGACCACGCAATGCGTGGGCCGCGGGCCTTCGCCCAGGAAGTCGGACAGGATCGCGCTGAGGCCGGCATGGTCGGCATTGCGGTACTTGCGGTACTCCAGCACCTGCACCGGATGGGCGGCGTCACCGCTGGCCTGGACCCGGGCCACGCGCACATGGGTGCCACCGACGTCGGCGGCCAGGAACGAGGGCGCGACGCGGGACAGGACATGCGACGGGGCGGGGTGGCTGGCGGTCACGCGGGCTCCTGCTGCAGGTGGGCCGGCCCGGGGATCGGGGGCGGCGATTGGGGCGGAGTCTGTAACCGCGCTGACAACGATGTCAACGAGTTCGTGACACTTTCGTTGCTGCGTCGCAACGAATGCGGCGCGCAGTAAACGTTTACACGGTGTGAGTGCGGGTTTCACATGGGAACCATTGGCGCACGGGGCTCTAGGCCTGCCGCGCATTCAGCGGGGCGTACCGCGGCGGACTTGCGCAGTGCAGCACAAGGTTCAGGCAGGCGTGCATGGAAGTTGACAAACCGCCGTTGTCCATCGAAAGAATGTGACAACGTTGTTCCCAGCCACTCTCCGACGCCGCGTTCTGCGGCCGTCGCCGCAGGAGCCCTCCTGATGTCCGCCGTCCCCGCTGCAAGCGCGCGCCCGAACGTGGCCACCTCCATCGCCATCGTTGGCGTGTTGTTCTTCCTGATCGGCTTCTTCACCTGGCTCAACGGCCCGCTGATCACCTTCGTCAAGTTGGCCTTCGAACTCAGCGAGGTCGGCGCCTTCCTGGTGCTGATGGTGTTCTACCTGTCCTATTTCTTCCTGGCCCTGCCGGCGTCCTGGATCCTGCGCCGCACCGGCATGAAGAAGGGCCTGAGCCTGAGCCTGCTGGTGATGGCCGGTGGTGCCGCGCTGTTCGGTGAATTCGCCACCCAGCGCTGGTACCCGGGCGCACTCGGCGGCCTGTTCGTGATCGGCAGCGGCCTGGCGCTGCTGCAGACCGCGATCAATCCCTACATCTCCATCCTTGGTCCGATTGAAACCGCGGCACGCCGCATCGCGCTGATGGGCATCTGCAACAAGATTGCCGGCATGCTGGCGCCGGTGCTGATCGGCACTCTGGTGCTGCATGGCATCGGCGATCTGGACAAGCAGGTGCAGGCTGCCGACGCGGTCACCAAGGCCGCGCTGCTCAACGAATTCGCCGCCAAGATCCATGCGCCGTACCTGGCGATGGCCGCGCTGCTGGTGGTGCTGGCGGTGGCCGTGCTGTTCTCGCCTCTGCCCGAGATCAAGTCCTCCGAAGCCAATGCAACGCCGTCAGGGGCACCGGGAACGGCCGAGCGCCGCAGCATCTTCCAGTTCCCGCATCTGTGGCTGGGCGTGCTGTGCCTGTTCGTGTACGTAGGCGTGGAAGTCATGGCCGGTGATGCGATCGGCACCTACGGCCACGGTTTCGGCTTGCCGCTGGACCAGACCAAGATGTTCACCTCGCTGACGCTGGGTGCGATGTTGGCCGGCTACGTGGTCGGCCTGCTGGCGATCCCTGGCCTGGTCTCGCAGTCGCGCTACCTGACCATTTCGGCAGTGATGGGCGTGGTGTTCTGCCTGGGCGCCTGGGCTACGCACGGCTACGTCTCGGTGGCTTTCGTGGCGCTGCTGGGCTTTGCCAACGCCATGATGTGGCCGGCCATCTTCCCGCTGGCGATCCGCGGCCTGGGCCGCTTCACCGAGACCGGCTCGGCCCTGCTGGTGATGGGCATCGCCGGCGGCGCGATCATTCCGCAGCTGTTCGCCGTGCTCAAGCAGCACATCGACTTCCAGCTGGTGTTCGTGCTGCTGATGGTGCCGTGCTACCTGTACATCCTGTTCTACTCGGTGATCGGCCATCGTGCCGGCCTGCCGCAGGACAAGGCCTGATCGGCGATGATGGACGGCAGCCAACCCCAGGGAAAACCCATGCGCAGAGCGACCATCAAGGACGTTGCGGAGAAGGCCAAGGTCTCGCTGAAGACGGTCTCGCGGGTGATCAACAACGAGCCCTCGGTGATGCAGGCCACCCGTGCGCGGGTGCTGCGTGCCATCGCCGAGCTCGACTACGAGCCCGATCCGTCCGCGCGCAACCTGCGCAGCGGCACTACCTTCGTGATCGGGCTGGTCTACGACAACCCGAACCCGTACCACATCATCGGCGTGCAGAACGGCGTGCTGGCCGCGTGCCGCGAGACCGGTTTCGGCCTGCAGATCCATCCCTGTGATTCGAGCTCGCCGTTGCTGGCCGATGAACTGGCCGACTGGGTGCAGCGCTCGCGGCTGGCGGGGCTGGTGCTGACCGCGCCGATGTCCGAGCGCCGCGACCTGATCCAGGCGCTGACCGCGCGTGGCATCAAGCTGGTGCGCATCATCGCCGCCACTGAAGACCCGGCCGACGGCGCCTGCGTGTTCGTCGACGACCGCGAGGCGGCCTACGAGATCACCGAGCACCTGATCCAGCTGGGCCACCAGCGCATCGGCTTCCTCTGGGGCGGCAGCTCGCACCGCTCCTCGGGCGAACGCTACGCCGGTTACGAAGCCGCGCTGAAGGACTACGGCATGACCGTGGACAAGCACCTGGTGGTGCAGGGCGATTACACCTTCGACGATGGTTTCCGTGGGGCGCGCCGCCTGCTGGCGCTGCGCGAACCGCCCACCGCCATCTTCGGTTCCAACGACGAAATCGCTGCCGGCGTGCTGGCCGCCGCCAAGTCGGCCGGCATGAACGTGCCGTACGACCTGTCCATCGCCGGTTTCGAGGACAGCCCGTTCTCGCGCCAGTCGTGGCCACCGCTGACCACCGCCAAGCAGGCCACCGAGGACATCGCCCGCCACGCCGCGCGCCTGCTGATCGCACAACTGCGCAGCGACGCCTACGACGATGCGCCGGCACCGCTGCACAACCAGGGCTTCGTGCCGCAACTGGTGGTGCGCGGTTCGACCGCGCCGATGCGCCCGGCCGGCGCACGCCCCCTTCCTTCCGATCCTGCCTGAGCCTGCCATGTCGCTGTCAGACCCCACCGCCACCCTGATGTTCGCCGAGGCCGCTGAAGCGGCAGACGTGGTTGCCCGCCAGTTCTCGCGCAACCACGCCACCATGGAAACCCTGGCCGCCAGCCTGCGCGCCGCGCCGCCGCCGTTCGTGGTCACCTGTGCACGCGGCAGCTCCGACCATGCCGCCACCTACGGCAAGTACCTGCTGGAAACCCAGCTGGGCCTGGTGGTCGCCTCCGCGTCGCCGTCGGTAGGCTCGGTCTACGCCGCACCACTGCAGCTGCGCGGTGCGCTGTTCATCGTCATTTCGCAGTCGGGCAAGAGCCCGGACCTGCTGCGCAACGCCGAGGCGGCCAAGGCCGCTGGCGCACGCGTGATCGCGCTGGTCAACGTCGAGGATTCGCCGCTGGCGCAGCTGGCCGACACGGTCATTCCGCTGCATGCCGGTGCCGAAAAGAGCGTGGCGGCAACCAAGAGCTACCTGGCCTCGCTGGCTGCACTGCTGCAGCTGGCCGCCTACTGGAAGCAGGACAGCAGCCTGCGCAACGCGCTGGACCTGCTGCCGGACGCGATGCGTGAAGCCTGGCAGTGCGACTGGAGCGCGGTGACCGAAGGCCTGGTCGAGGCCACCAACCTGTTCGTGCTCGGCCGTGGCCTGGGCCTGGGTGCGGCGCAGGAAGCGGCGCTGAAGTTCAAGGAAACCTGCAGCCTGCACGCCGAAGCCTACAGCTCGGCCGAGGTCAAGCACGGCCCGATGGCACTGGTCGACCGTGGCTTCCCGGTGCTGGCCTTCGCGCAGCCCGATGAAACCGGCGCCGGCACCCGCGCGGTGGTCGAGGAATTTTCTGCACGCGGCGCGCAGGTGTGGCTGGCCGGTGCCGGCGGCAACCTGCCGGTGGCGCCCGCGCCACACCCGCTGTGCGCACCGCTGCTGACCGTGCAGAGCTTCTATCGCGCGATCAACGCGCTGGCGCTGCGCCGTGGCTTCAACCCGGACCTGCCGCCGCACCTGAACAAGGTCACGGAGACGGTGTGATGGCAACCGTACTGCGCAATGCCCGCATCCTGGCAGGCGATGAATTCCGCGACGATCTGGCTGTGGTGATCGAAGAGGGTCGCATCAGCGCGCTGTTGCCCGACGCCGCACCGCAGCTGGGCCACGCTGCCGAGCAGGTGGACCTGGGCGGCGGCTGGCTGCTGCCCGGCTTCATCGACGTGCAGGTCAATGGGGGTGGCGGTGCGCTGTTCAACAACACGCCGGACGTGGCGGCGCTGCGCACCATCGCGCAGGCACACCGCCGCTTCGGTACCACCGCGATGCTGCCCACGCTGATCAGCGATGACGTGGCGGTGATGCGCGAAGCCATCGGTGCGATGCGCGAGGCCATCGCGCAGGGCGTGCCGGGCGTGATCGGCATCCATCTGGAAGGGCCCTACATCGCGCCGGCGCGCAAGGGCACGCACGATGCCAGCAAGTTCCGCGTGCCTGACGAAGAAGAGATCACGCTGGCCGCGTCGCTGGACAACGGCGTGACGCTGCTGACGCTGGCGCCGGAGCGCGTGCCACTGGAAACCATCCGTGCGCTGGTCGAACGTGGCGTGATCGTGGCCGCCGGCCATACCGCAGGCACGTACGAAGAGGTCCGCGCCGGCCTGGATGCCGGCATACGCGGCTTCACCCACCTGTACAACGCGATGTCGCCGCTGCAGGGCCGTGAGCCTGGCGCAGTGGGCGCTGCGCTGGAAGACCGCGACAGCTGGATCGGCATCATCGTCGATGGCGTGCATGTGCATCCGGCCAGCCTGCGCGTGGCGCTGGCGGCCAAGCCGCGCGGTCGCCTGCTGCTGGTGACCGATGCGATGCCGCCGGTCGGTGCCGACGATCCCAGCTACGTGCTGTATGGCGAAACCATCACCGCCATCGATGGCGTGGTGCGCAATGCCGCTGGTTCGCTGGCCGGTTCTGCGCTGGACATGGCCACGGCGGTGCGCAACACCGTGCAGCTGCTGGGCCAGCCGCTGGCCGAGGCCGCGCGCATGGCCTCGACCTACCCGGCGCAGTTCCTCAACGTCGACGACCGCCTGGGCCACATCGCCGAGGGCTACCAGGCCGACCTGGTGCTGCTGGATGACGCCCTGCAGGTGCGTGGCACCTGGATTGCAGGACAGTACGAGGCCGCCTGATGAACAGTACGCCGCCGCGCCGTCTGGGCTCGATCGATGCCCTGCGCGGCATCACCGTGGCGGCGATGCTGCTGGTCAACAACCCAGGCGACTGGAGTGCAGTGTTCGCACCGCTGCGCCATTCGGAATGGCATGGCTGCACGCCCACCGACCTGGTGTTCCCGTTCTTCCTGTTCCTGGTGGGTGTGTCGATGGCCTTCAGCGTGGCACCGCGCGCGTTGGATGCCGCCGCACGCCCGGTGTTGGCGCGCGGCGTGCTGGAGCGCGCACTGCGCATCCTGGTGGCCGGCGTGCTGTTGCATCTGCTGATCTTGTGGGCGCTGCATACGCACCACTTCCGCATCTGGGGCGTGCTGCAACGGATCGCCGTGTGCGCGGCATTGGTGGGCGTGCTGGCGGTGTATGCACGGCCGCGCATGCAGGCCGGCGTGCTTGTTGGATTGCTGGTGGGATACACGATGTTGCTGCTCGGCATGGGTGACCTGGCGCCGTGGATCAACCCGGCCAGCCGCTTGGACACCGCGCTGTTCGCGCCGTGGATCTATCAATGGCATGCCGATACCGGCCTCGGCCATGACCCGGAAGGATTGCTGAGCACGCTGGGTGCACTGGCCAGTACCGTGCTCGGCCTGTTGGCCGGTGGCCTGCTGCGCAGCGGGCGTTCGACGGCACTGGCCGGGCTGGGCGTGGCGACCGCCGTGCTGGGCCTGTTGCTGGCCGGGGTGTTGCCGTTGAACAAGCCGCTGTGGACGCCCAGCTACGTGCTGTGGACCGGCGGCCTGGCCGCGCTGGCGCTGTGGCTGGGCCACGTGCTGATCGACAAGAAGGGATGGCCGCCGCTGGGCCGGCGTTTCGGGGTCAACGCGATCACCGCGTATCTGGGGGCCTCGGTGATGTCGGTGGCGTTGATGGCCAGCGGTGCCTGGGGCTGGATCTGGCAGCAGCTGGCCAACGCGATGCCGCAGGCGCTCGAGCTGGCATCGATGCTGCAGGCACTGGTGTTCGTCGCGCTGTGGTGGGGCGTGGCCTGGTGGCTGGACCGTCGCAAGATCTACCTGAAGATCTGAGCAGTCCCGGGGTCGGACCCTTTTCCGCAGGAAAAGGCCCTGACCCGATCCGCCAACGGCATCCACGCATGTGCGGCTCCCAACGCCCAGAAAAAATGAACGATTTCAGCCACATCACATTGGCGTGAGGGCCCGGCGATTTCACATCCGAAATGTGATTTTCCGCACGCAAGTTCATCTATCGAAACGATTCACATCACGGCAGACTGCATACGCAGCAGCGTGCATTTGCAGTTCCTGATTCTCTGTCCAGGAGGACTGTATGACCCGTGCCGTCCCGCGCGCTTTCCGTCCGCGCCGCCTCACCGTTTCCGTGCTTCAGGCACTGGCAGTCCCGTCCATGGTGCTGTTGACCGCCAGCGCCGCCTGGGCCGGCTGCAGCACCGTCGCTCCGGTCGCCGGCCAGACGGTCACCTGTGACGCCAACGCGCCGAATCCGCAGACGGTGCCCATCTCGGCCAGCGGCGAAGCGGGCATCACCGTCAACGTCGCCAGCGGTGCCCAGTTGCAGCAGAGCGGTGGGGCGTCGGCCGTTACCCTGGTCGGTGCAAGTGGTCACCTGTTGACCAACCAAGGCACGATCAGTTCGGTGGGGGGTGTGGCGGTCCAGCTCGGTGGTGGCAGCCGCGTCGAAAATGCGGGCAGCATCAGCACCGGCAACAACACCGCGCTGCAGTTCGTCGGTGCGGGCGACAGCGTGCTGGTCAACCGCGGAACGATCAGTGGGCGTACCGGCGTACAGTTCGATTCAGGCAACGACCGCCTGGACATGCAGGCCGGCAGCATCAGCGGCGGTGTCCTGCAAGGGGATGGCAACGACGTGCTGCTGCTGGGCAATGGCACCATCGACAGCGTCGACCAGGGCAGTGGCGATGACCGGATGACCGTCACCGGCGGCACCGTCACCGGCCTGGTAGCGCAGGACAGTGGCCGCGATGATTTCGTCATGAGTGGCGGCACGATCGGCGCGCTGCAGCAGGGCGACAACATCGATACCTTCCGCATGAGCGGTGGTCGCATCATCGGCGCGTTCGAGGATGGCGACCAGGCCTGGATGACCGCTGGCCGCATCGGCCGCGTCAACATGAAGCTGGACAAGAACCTGTGGGACCAGTCCGGCGGCACCGTGGATGGCAACGTGGTGACCGGCTTCGACACCGACACCATCATCATTTCGGGCACGGCCTACATCGGCGGCAACATCAGCGTCAGCGGCGGCAACGACAGCGTGACCATCACCGACGGCACCGTGCGCGGGCAGGTACTGCTCAGCACCGGCGATGACACCTTCAACTGGGACGGCGGTGGCATCGTCTACGGTGCGATCGACATGGGCCCGGACAACGACGTGGCCAACCTCAGCAACCTCAACCAGGGCAACCTGGGTGCGGTGCCGCTGTTCGACGGGGGCAGTGGCATCGACCAGCTCAACCTGAGCAACGTCAAGACCGCAGGCGTGGGCCGCTTCCAGAACTGGGAGGCGATCAGCCTGGCCAACAGCACGGAGCTGAGCTTCGATGGCGACCTGGTGCTGGGCGACAGCGCAACCGGCACCGGTACGCTCACGGTGGACGGCACCAGCACCGTCTACGCGGGCAGTGGCGGCCATGCCATCCGCCCATTCAACAGTGCTGCACTGGTGGAGATGGTCAATGCCGGGCGCATCGACCTGACCGGTACCGGCGCCGGCGACGTGTTCACCGTGCGCGGCAACTATCGCGGTGACGGTGGTGGCCTGTACCTGCGCACCGTGCTGGGCGCGGACAACTCCCCCAGCGATCGCCTGGTGATCGATGGCGGTACCGCCACCGGAACCACCGGCATCGGCGTGCTGAATGCCGGCGGCAGCGGCGCGGCCACGCTGGCCGATGGCATCCTGGTGGTGCAGGCCTTGAATGGTGGCCGCACCGCGCCGGGCGCGTTCTCGCTGTTCGCACCGGTCGCGGCCGGCGCCTACGAGTACTTCCTGTTCAAGGGCGGTGTCAGTGCCGGTACCAGCGAGAACTGGTACCTGCGTTCGACGCTGGTGACCGGCCCGACGCCGGCACCCAACGGTGGTGGCAGTGCCGCCCCGCCGCCGCTGACGCCGCCGGTGGCACCCCCGCCCCCCATTGCCCCGGCACCTCCGCCGCCGCCGGAAGGCGCCACCGATCCGGACCTGACCGCAGGCGAGACCGCACCACCACCACCGCCGCCGGAACCGGCGCCGGTGGCACCGCCCAGCGATCCGGCGGTGCCGGACGTGCCCGTGGCCGGCGGTGCATTGCCCGGTACCGGCGCGCCGCCGACGCCGGGTGCACGCCCGGCCGAAGGCGCGGTGGTACCGCTGTACCGCGTGGAGACCGCCGCCTACGCGGTGGTGCCGCCGCTGCTGCGCGAGACCTCGCTGGCCAGCCTCGGTACCTTCCACGAGCGGCAGGGCGAACAGCGCCTGCTGTACAACCAGGGCGCATTCCGCACCGCCTGGGGTCGCCTGGTGGGGCAGAGCAGCGAGATCCATTGGAAGGGCGATGCACAGCCCGGCTTTGATGGCGACGTGATGGGCCTGCAGGCCGGCCTCGACGTATGGGCTGCGGCGTCGGACAACCACCGCAACCAGATCGGCGTGTTCGTCGGCCGCACCCGCGCGCAGGGCAAGACCACCGGCCTGGCACTGGGCTGGGAGAACGTACAGGTGGGCCAGAACCGCCTGGACGACAAGCACGTGGGCCTGTACTGGACGTTCACCGACAGCAGCGGTGCCTACATCGACGCCGTGGCGATGCAGAGCCGCTACGACGGCCGCGCGCGTTCCTCGCGCGGGCTCGGCTTCGGCCTGAGCGGCGACGGCACCAGTGTGTCGGTGGAGGCTGGCAAGCCGCTGCTGCACTTCGGGCAGTCCGCATGGTGGCTGGAACCGCAGGTGCAGGTGATCTGGCAACGCACTTCGCTGGATGACCGTCGCGATGAAATATCGAGCGTGCGCTTCGACAACGACAACGCCTGGACCGGCCGTGTGGGCCTGCGTTTGGCCGGCCATTACCAGCTGGCCGACAACGGCTGGCAACCGTATTTCAAGCTGAATTACTGGCATGGTCGTTCCGGCGAGGATCGCATCCGCTTCGACGACGACGTGATCATCAATTCGCAGCGTTCACGCGCGCTGGAAGCCGGCGTGGGTGTGGTCGGGCGCTTCAACCGCACCATCAGTGCGTACGCCGTGGCCGACTACACGCGCGAGCTGGGCGGCGACCGCAACGAGAAGCGCCGCATCATCGAAGGCAACATCGGGCTGCGCGCGGACTGGTAGCGCCCTTGCGCTCGGGGGACCCTGCTCTGGTAGGTGCCGACCTTGGTCGGCACTGAACCTACCGACGCCACGAGCACAGTGCAGCCGAGCATAGGCTCGGCTCTACGACAACGGCGCGCACGCATCCGGCTCCACCAACGCCCCGGCATGATCGGCCAACACCACCACCGCATGCAGCAACCCTTCCTCCACCTGTGGCGGACACTGCACCTGCGCATCATCCATCTCGCGCGCCGACTGCGCCGCCAGCAACACACCGCCGCAGGCGGACAATGCGGCAAGACAGCGCGTCGCCTCGGCCAGTTCCCGGCCGCGCGCCTCGCTGAGTTGCCGCTCGCGCCACGCCTGGCCGTCGGCTCCGTGGCTGTGTGCGATGCCGCGCAACCGGGCGAAGAACGCCGACTGCGGCGCCTGTTCGTCGGCTTCGGTGAGCGCATCTTCCAGCGCTTCGGCTGCCGTAGTGGACAGCTGCAGGTCGGGCAATGCAGCACCGAGCAGTGCCTGCAGGCGCGGATAGGTGGGGTAGGGCGTGTTCATGGCAGCAACCTCACAAGGCAAGGCCACCTGCGGGATGCAAGGTGGCGGGCGGTGCGGGTTGGCGTGCCGGTCAAAATCAAAGCGAAAAAGCCGACGGATCACGAGGATCCCCACGCACCGCCCACCATGGGCAAGCCGGTGCATTGTCGCGACTGCCGCTGATGCGGCAAATCGATCGCTTCGATGTTTGATTCGGGACGCCAATCCCGGTCAGCGCAGGAAGCGCCGACGGGGGCCACCTTGGCGCGTTGTGCGCCGCGATGACATGGGCAAAGTTGCAATGTAGTGACTGCACGCAAGCCGCCTTGCTGCAACCAGCGACCGGGCCGGATACGACGGTTCGCGCGTGGCGCAAGCGATCATGCCCCGGTTATGCTGCGGTCCTGACTCAACGACAAGGAAGCGTCGCATGCAGGTTCGCAAGGGAGTGCGTCGCATCGGCGCGCTGATGTTCGTGTTGCTGGCGACCGGCGCCATGGCCGATACGCCAAGCACGGTCGAGGTGCCCTCGCCGGAGGCCCTGGCCGAGATCCTCAGCCTGCTTGAACGCCAGGCGCTGTATCGCGATCGGGTGGACTGGCCCGCCATCCGCATCCGCCTGCAATCGGCGCAGGCCGACCCCGCGCAACGGCTGGCCGTTCTGCGCGAAGCCATTGCGCTCAGCACCGGCCACCATGGTGCATGGACCACGACCCAGCGCCAGCGTGAATCCCTTGCGCGCGCGCAGCAGGCCGGTGCCGCCGCCGTGGACCAGGCCAAGGCCGTCGATGCGGTGGATGCGCGCATCGGCTGGGTGGTCATCGAGGGCTATGCCCCTATGCCCGGCGCGACGCCGCAGGAGAAATTCCGCCAGGACATCCAGCGCGCCGCGCGGTGGCAGCAGGTAATCCGTAGCAAGGACGACGGCATGCGCTGTGGCTGGATCGTCGACCTGCGTGACAACAGCGGTGGCAACATGTGGCCGATGCTGCTGGGCATGGCACCGTTGCTGCGCACCTCGGTGGTGAACAACGAAGATGTGGGAGCGTTCGAAGCCGCACAGGGGCCGGAGCGCTGGACGTTGACCGCGACCGCTGTACAGCGTGCAGGCAAGTCGGTGCTGGACTTCGGCCAGTCCGGCTATGTGCTGCGGCAGCCCGGCGCGCCGGTGGCGGTGCTGTTCGGGCCGCGCACCGGCAGTTCGGGCGAGGCCTCGGTGCTGGCGTGGCGTGGTCGTCCGCAGACGCGGAGTTTCGGTCAGCCTACTGCGGGTGTATCCACTGGCAATGTCGTGCACACGCTTGCCGATGGCAGTCGCCTGCTGCTGACCACCAGCGTGATGCGGGACCGCAATGATCGTGGTGATGGCTTGAAGATCGAGCCCGACCAGCGCGTCGACGGGGACGCCGCCACCGTGGCCGCCGCCCAAGCCTGGCTGCTGGCCCAGCCCGCCTGCCAAGGCACCCGGTCATGATCCTGATCGGTCAACAGGAACGGGTGCTGATCGTCGGCCCCACCGAAGCCCACCACTGCCTGCGCTGCCAGACCGAAACCGAATTCGCCCCGCAGCTGCGCTACAAAATGGCGCGCATCGACCTGCTGTTCGGCTTCACCTACCACCGCCGCTACGAACTGGCCTGTACCCGTTGCGAGCACGGCTGGGTGCTGGATACCGAGACCATGGACCAGCAGCTGGGTGGGGTGCCGATCCCGTGGCGGCACCGCTTCGGCCTGCCGTTGATGCTGGTGGTGGTGGCGAGGCTGGCGGTGGCCGGATGGATGTGGCGGCACCTGTAGGCCTCCTAGAGAGAGAGGGCGGGCCGACATGGCCTCAGCAGGTCGTTCCAACGGGCGCCGGCCTCAAGTAGGGCCAAGCAATCACGCTGGCCTAGCCCATGCGCATCGCGGTTCGAATCTGCTCTTGGGTTTGCTCGTGCTGGGCGACCTGCTGTGCCTGCGAAGTCTGCTCGGCCTTGGCGAGCGACTGTTCTACGGGTGTATTGACGGCCTCGCTGACCGCGATCGACGCCCGCAAGTGTGCCGGATTGTCGAGCGCTCCCTGCACGACGAACATGCGAGGGCCTGAACCATCGCTGGGAGGATCGCCCAAGGCAACATGATCGACGCGTTCCAGGCCGCTGTGCTTGGCCTTTGCAAGCAGGCTGGCCGTCATTCGCTCGCTGGTTTCATCGAAGCTGCGCCCGTGCTTGGCATCCACGGCAGATACACCGTCGCGAATCTGCCGGTAGAGCGCATGGTCGGGGTGGCCGTCCGTTCGGGGATCCAGGCCTGCCTTGTCCAAGGTTGATTCGATGCTTTCCTGCAATGGACTCTTGGGAGCAAAGCCTGGGTGGCTTAGAGAGGGCGAGCCCTTTTCGGTTGTCTCATGGACCAGACGCTCCCCAGGTTTCAATGCACTTTCTGCGCGCTGCACGGCTTCGGCTTCGCGACGGGCGTACGCTCCGGCTTCCTCAGTGCCGCGAAGGTGATTGACCCCGTCGCGCAGGAGTCCAGGGCCACCGCCGACAAGTACGGTCGCCCCCAGCCGCAACTGGTGGATGTCTTTGCGATACTCCGCTATCCGGCGTAGGTCCTCGGCATCAGTGATCCGCGCCTCGGGGTCGTCCAGTACGGACTGCACTGGGCCCTTGTCGGTCATACGGTCAATGAAGTGAACCATTCGATGGGAATCACCCAACTGGACCGCAACCGCAGCGGACATGACATGGCCGCTTTTCATCCCAAGCGATACGAGCGAGGCGATGCGCTGGCCCTGCTCGGCATCGCGCAAGACTCCCAGTTCCTTGGGGAGTGCGTACATCTCAACCTTGCCGTAATGAGGGCCGGCCGCACTAACCAGGTCGCCCGCCATCACATGGTTGGTGAAGGGCGCCGCATTGGCCGGCTGGCCTTCAGGCAGGCGATACGCCAGCCCGGCAGCGCCGTAGGGGTTGAAGGCGTCGCCAGGAAGATTGTAGTGGTGGGCAGTGATCTGCGCGAGTGCGCCGCCTAGGGAATGTCCAGTGACGTACACCGGGCCATATCCGTTTTCCTCAGCTTGCTTGATTGCCTGCTTGGTCAGTACGAGGGCATCATTAATCTGTGCGTTGACTCTGGCGCTGACCATCGCTGCGTCGACGCCGCCATCAAGTATGGCCTGGCGATCAAACTCGGTGCCTCGGTGGGCGATGATGATCTCGTTGGTCTTGATGTTCCGGTACACAACGCCTTGATAGCCGCTGACTGCGTCACGTCGCCCTAGAACTTCGAAGTCTTCACCATCAACGCGCAGCGATTCCTTATCGCCTGGAGCTGGATGTGACGGTGGGGAGTAGGCTGCATTGGCCAGGGCTGCATTGGTTAGAGGTCTCATGGGACGATTCCTTTCGAAGGAGACGATATCTCTATGGCAAAGTACTTCTGCTTCTCGATATCAGACAATCTGTTGTAGCTATACTGGGACTGCGTTCGCACCCACCCAGGCGTCGAACTCTTTGTTTGCAGGGTCATTTGACTGTCTGCGTACGAAATCGATGTGAGTAGTTTCTTCAGTTCGAGATGGTGGACGGCAACTGATATGAAGCCTTCGCGTCCCTCGGAAATGACTGGGAATGAAGCTCGAATGATGCTGGGTTTCCATTCGCATGGCCCACGCCCGTAATAGTCAGCGACTGCCATGCCGTCCTCGAACACGGTGCTGCTGAACTCGGTTGCACTGACGCGTTGTACTGGGAACTCTACTGACTGCCGTTGGGGGGCGTACTGCACACCCTCGTAGTTGTTGATCGGTGGGAGGCAGAGCGGATCTATCTCGTAGGAGACGAAAACCTTCGGGAGGGTGAGCTCCACAGGCGCATCGTGGACCCGGATCACAATCGGTAGTGCATCCTTGGGTGCAGGATTCTCGCGATAGACCGGGTATGAGCGTTCCTTGTTGCATCCAGTAACGGCCAGTGTGATCAAGGCGATCAACGCCACGTGAGTGAGGGGGGGGGAGGGTTTCAGCATGAGCGGTCCATGTCGCTGATTGAGGTAGGCGCCTCTTCAGGGTTACTACGGGGCACGGTTCTCTGCGCGTGACGATACCGGCAGGATTGCCCTGATCCTTGATCGGCTGGACAGGAGGGAAGGCCGAGGAAGACGGCGCCATGTACCGCGCTACGGTGCACATCTGACAGGTTGCGCTGCTCGTGCTGCCAGCTTCCTTGGCCTTCATCCATGCATGCCTGTGGCGCGAGGCCTTGCGAGGTAGCGTTCATCGGCGTTCCGTTGCTCTACGTCATCCGACTATACGATCCGCTCCAGCCGTGCTCAAAGCTCTCGGTCATGCCAGTCTCAACGTCCTTCCAGGATTGAGTGAAGCGACGCCGGCACAGGGTCAGAAGCGAATCGGACACATTGACGATTTCGTCAAACTGTTGGAGCAGGGTCTTAACAATTACCTCGTCGAACGGCTCAGGGGGGAGCAGCGTTCGCAGAATCAGCGGCCGGCCGTATCCTGCCCGCCGTGCTTTCCTCCCAAGGCCATCAAGATTTCCGCGGCCCCGATTCCCTTTGGCTGGATCCAGACCGGTGAGCGCTGGGCGCTTTGGAATAACGGTCGCCGACGCCCTGCGTGTCCCTGCCAATGCGCTGTCGTGCCTCACCCTAGGCCTGTTAAAGTCTGCCCTGCAACCACGTACCGGAACCGACCATGGACCACGACACCCCGTTCGAACCCCTCAACGACCTCGAGGTGCGCCTGCTGCAGGCCCAGGACGGTACGCTGACCGCAGCGCAGTTCCTCGACGGCCTGCTGACCTCGACGGCGTTCGTGCTGCTGGACAAGGCCATCGGCGAAGATGGCGCCTGGGACGAGAGCATCTCGCCGCTGGTGCTGACCAGCGAGAGCGGTGAGCCGATGTTCGCGGTGTTCACTGCCCCCGAGCGCGCGGGCCTGTGGCACGAGCAGCTGCCGCAGTTCGCGCATGCCATGCCGATCGCGGTGCACGCGCTGCTGGCCGGCATCGGCGAGGGCGTCGGCCTGGTGCTGAACCCGGGCCTGGACGTGGGCATGGAGATGATTCCCGATGCCGTGGCCCAGCTGAAGCAGCGTGCGGCGGCGATTACCCGTGGGATGGCGCATTGAAGCCAGTGATATAGGGGTGCCGGCCAGCGGCCGGCACTACCAGGTGCTTCAGCGGGCGGCGGCAATCGCCTTCACCCGCGCCTTGGCCAGCGCTTCACCGATGGCCGGGCCCTTCAGATGGGTGGTATCCAGATCCCGCGCCTGCACTGACAACGCCGCCTGGTGCAGTCGCTTGAGCGTTTCGCCCTGCGGGTAGTCGGCGTCCTCGAAGCCGAGACGGCCACGCTTGTCGGCTTCGCAGCACAGTGCGATGCGCGCCACGCGCTCCGGCCGGCGCAGCGCATCACAGCGGCCCAGCAGTTCCAGCACGGTGGCATCGCGCAGTTCGTCGATGCGGTGCACGTTCAAGTGCTCGCGACACACCGCTTCAGCCAGCTGCTGGTGCTCGGCTGGAATCTTCAACCGCGCACACAGTGCCTTCAGCGGCTTGATGCCGCGCTGCTCGTGCATGATGTGGCGCGGCCATTCCTCCGGCGGGGTCAGGCCCTTGCCGAGGTCGTGGGTGAGCGCGGCGAAGCCGACCAGGTCATCGCCGGGGGCCAGCTTCGCGGCCATGTCGCTGACCATTTCCTGGTGGATGCCGGTATCGACTTCCGGGTGGAACTCAGCACGCTGCGGCACGCCGTACAGCGCTTCCAGTTCGGGCAGGATCGGGCCCAGGGCATGCGCATCGTGCAGTGTGCGCAGGAAGGCGGAGGGCCGCTCACTGACCAGCGCCTTGCGCAGTTCCTGCCAGACGCGCTCGGGCACCAGCGCGTCCAGCTCGCCACTGGCGGCGACCTCGCGCATCAGCGCCATGGTCTCTTCGGCGACGGTAAAGCCCAGCGGCGCAAAGCGCGCCATGAACCGGGCCGCGCGCAGCACGCGTAGCGGATCCTCAACGAAGGCCGGGCCAACGTGGCGCAGCACGCGTTGCTCGATATCGCGCACACCGCCATAGGGATCCACCAGCGTGCCGGTGTCTTCGTCACAGGCAATCGCGTTGATGGTGAAGTCGCGGCGCTGCAGGTCTTCGTCCAGCGTCACCGTCGGATCAGCATCGACCACGAAGCCGCGATAGCCGCGGCCGGATTTGCGCTCGGTGCGCGCCAGTGCGTATTCCTCGCCGGTCTTCGGGTGCAGGAACACCGGGAAATCGCGGCCAACCGCTGTGTAGCCCTGCGCTTCCATCTGCGCAGGCGTGGCGCCAACCACCACCCAGTCGCGGTCGCCGGCAGGGCGCTGCAGCAGGCGGTCGCGCACGGCGCCGCCGACAAGATAGATCTTCATGGGGGAATGATCGCACGGTAGGCGCAGATGTTCCGGTAGTGCCGGCCGCTGGCCGGCAACCGCAGTCACCCCGAAGCTGCCGGCCAGCGGCCGGCACTACCGATGCAGCGGCCAGCCCGAGCCAGGCCAGCAGGCTCATCGTTTCCCTCCCCACGGAATGGATACCGGGGAATGCCGGCCAGCAGCCGGCAGTACCGTGTTGCGGTCAATCGCCACCCTGCTCGGCGTCGGCCGCGCAGCTGAATTTCTTGCGCTTGTCCACCAGGCGCCCCATCAGGCGGTCGCTCAGCGGCAGGGCATCACCATTGAGGCGCCAGTCGTAGATCACGCTGAAGGCCAGAACGCGGGCAACGTACTCGCGGGTTTCCTTGTAGCTGATGGTCTCGATCCACAGGTCCGGATCGAAGCCCGGGCGCTGGCCCTGCCAGCGTGCGGTCGGGGTCGGGCCGGCGTTGTAGGCGGCGATGGTCACGTACGGCAGACCGTCGTACTTGTTCATCAGCTGGCGCAGGTAGGCGGTGCCGATGGCAATGTTGGTGTCCGGGTCGTACAGGCTGTCGGCGCCGCCGTAGCCGGTCAGGCCGATCGACTTGGCCACGCTGGCACCGGTGGCCGGCAGCACCTGCATCAGGCCCATGGCATTGGCAGGCGAGCGCGCACGCGGAGTGAAGGTACTCTCGGCGCGGATCTCCGCGGCCACCCAGGCCGGGTCGATCGCGTTGCGTGCCGATTCGCGGCGGATGGTGGCGTCGTGATGCAGCGGGAAGCGCAGGTCGTACAGGCGCTGTTCCTGCGGCTGCTTGCCGAGCGCGAACACGGCGCGGTCGAACCAGCCGTTGTCCTGCGCCACGCGCACGGCGAGGCGGCGCTGGGTGTCATCGAAGCGCGACAGCGCGCTGTTCCATTCGGCCACGGCCCAACCGGCGCGGTCGATCTGGTACAGCGCCATCGCGCGCTGGATGGCCGGGTCGCGCGCGATCACCGCCTGTGCCTGTGCGCTGTCGTTCGGCTTCCACGGGCACAGGGTGTAGCCCTGCTGCAGCTTGTCGGCGGCCAGGAAACCGTGGAAGGTCGGTGCGCGTGCGGCTTCGCGGAACAGCGGCTGCGCCTGCTGGGCCTGGCCGGTTTTTTCCAGCATGCGGCCTTCGAAGTAGCGCCAGCGCGGGTCGCTGCGCTGCTTGCTGCCCATCTTGCGGATCGCGGCCAGCGCTGCCGGCCAGTCGCCGCGCGACATCGCTTCGCGCACGCGCCATTCGTGCAGGCGCTCGTCGTAGGCCGATTCGGGTACCGCGTTGAGGCGGCGTGCCGAATCGGGCAGGTAGGAGGCCACCGTCCACAGCGCGATCTGGTACAGCACCTGGCCCTGCTGGTCGGCACTCAGGCCGAGCGCCTGGGCGTACTGCGGCAGCTGCTGCTCGGTGGCGCCGGGGTCGGCCTTGGCCAGCTTGGCCAGGCCATCGGTGGCGATGCGCCGGCTGCGCTCGTTGCGCGGCCAGTTCAACGCGCTGGCATTGGGCTTGTCGACAAAGGCTGCGTAATTGTTCGCCAGCGCCAGGTCGGCGGCGGGCAGGCCGCGTGCGGCGCTGCGCATCACCGCCGGTTGCTGGGCATCGGCGGCGGCATCGATGCGTTCCCAGCGCAGGGCGTCGCTCAGGCCACCCTGTGCCTGCAGTACGGCAAAAACGGCATCACAGCCGTCCGGCAGCGACTTGCCGTTCTTGCGCCACAGATCCTGCGCTTCACTGATCCACTGCGGATCGACCCTGCCCGTCACCTGGCGCGCGGTCAGCTGCGCACAGCGCAGGCCGGGGTTGTCGGTGGGCGCCCAGTTGGCCAGCAGGGTCGGCCAGTCCTGGCGGCGTGCGAGCGAGGGCAGCCACACGCTGCGGAAGGTGCTGGCCACGGCCTGGCCGTCATAGCGCTTGAGGAAGGCCTGCGCCTGCGCGGTATCGACGGTGTCGATGTTGCGCCGCAGGTTGGCGTACTCCAGCCAGCCATAGGCCGGATGGCGGCTGAGCGCAGCGGCCTGGCCAGGATCGTACTGGCCGCGTTCGGCGGCTGCGATCGCGGCTTTCAGCTGCGCGTTCTGGGCATCGAGGGACTGGGCATTGGCGCAGCCGATCAGCAGCGTGGTGGCCAAGGGCAGCAGGGACAGGGCGGTCGAAGTGCGTCGGGTCATGGCGACCAGCATAGCGGGCGATGGCTGAATTCAGTTTCGCATTGCGTGCACGCCCGGCGTCGGCAACGACAGCTGAATGAATCCGCGCAGGCCCCTGCCGCACGGGGTCGCAGGCGTCGTAACGTCGGCCCTGGGCGAACGGCCCGGCTGCAGGGAGCGGCACATGGCGTTCAGTAGCGCAGGAGGAAGCGGCCCGCTGGCGGACATCAATGTCACGCCACTGGTGGATGTGATGCTGGTGCTGTTGATCATCTTCATTGTGACCGCGCCGATCGTGGCCCGGCCGATTGCCGTGCAGTTGCCGCAGGCCACCGATCGCGTGGTTGACCGTCCCGAACCGCCCCCGCCGATCGAGCTGCGCCTGGACGCTGGCAACCAGCTCAGCTGGAATGGCCAGCCGATGGCGATCAGTGAGCTGCAGGCGCGCCTGCAGGCACAGGTGGGCGAACATGCCGGCAACCTGCCGGAGCTGCGCATCGCCACCGATCCGGCGGCCGAGTACGAAGGCATGGCGCGGATATTGGCTGCGGCCGAGGCGACCGGCATGGAGCGGATTGCCTTCGTGCGATAGAGCGTTGTCTCACTGCCGCTCATGCGGTGATTGCAGCATGAGCGGCGCTTGCCCTGCTGACAGTGTCGCATCCAGGATCCGCAGAAAAGCCATTTCAATCTGCGCCGGAACCGGGGTCGGATGTGCTCGCCACCTTCTGGTCTCAGGGTCATGTTCAACGTCGAAAGCGATCAACTCGGCTCTCTCGAAATCCACCACAACCGTCAACCCCTCTCCTGAGGCCGAGGCCGCATCGCTGGGAGAGAGGCAGTTGTTGCACTCGATCACGCCGCCTGCCCTCGATTCGCCTGCCAGAGGAAGAAGCAGCGTGATCACCATCATGACGCTCGGCACGGCAGTTAGTGCTTTCATGATCGATCTTCCCGCGAATGGCTGGAGGTGCGAGTCTGCACCGGGTCGATCAAGCGGGCCTTCTGAATGAAGGAATTTCAGACTATTCCTGAAATGGTTCGGCAAAGGCACTTTCATGCGCGCGGCAGTTTCCGGCGCGCGCTGTCGCGGCCAGCATCAAAGCGAAGGCGGCGGAACATTACCGTCCGGTTCTAAACGGCACTCATCTGACGCAAATGTCATGCAATTGCGTCAATTTCGCGTGAAAGAGTGTCGATCGTCACGCCGCGATTTTTACCGCTTGTTTACAAAGGAGACGCTGCCGCCATGCAGGGGGAGCACGGCAGTCCATGTCCCGACATTCCTTTGGAGAGAGAGCGAATGAATCACCTGCACCACCGCCCGTTGGCGGTTGCCGTCACGCTGTGCGTGATGGCCCTGGCCCCGTTGGGTGCCGCTGCACAATCCACCACCAACCTCGACGCGGTGGAAGTCACCGGTACCCGCATCAAGCGCGCTGAAGTCGAAGGCCAGGTCCCGATCCAGACCCTGACCCGTGGCGACATCGAACGCACCGGCCTGACCTCGATCGGCGAAGTGCTGCAGCAGCTCACCGGATCCGGCTCTGCGCTCAACGCCAAGTTCAACTCGTCCGGCAACTTCGGTTTCCCGCCCGATGGCAGTGGCGTGGGTGCCGGCTCGGCGCAGGTCGATCTGCGCCACCTGGGTGCCAAGCGCGTGCTGGTGCTGGTTGACGGCATCCGCTGGGTCAATGAGTCGTCCGCATCGGGCGTCGGTGCGGCCACCGACCTCAACACCATTCCGCTGGCCATCGTCGAACGCATCGAGGTGCTGGAAGACGGCGCGTCGTCGCTGTACGGCTCCGATGCCATCGCCGGCGTGGTCAACATCATCACCCGCCGCGACTTCGATGGCGGGCAGGTGACGCTGAACTATGGTGAGTACAGCAAGGGCGACGGCACCCAGAAGGGCGTGGACCTGGCGTGGGGCAAGAGCGGTGATCGCTTCAGCCTGTTCCTGGGCGCCAGCTGGACCAAGCAGGACCCGGTATTCGCCAAGGATCGCGAGCAGTCACGTTTCCCGATTCCGGGCACCGGCCTGGCCTTCGGCAGCGGCGGCATTCCACAGGGCCGCTTCGCCTTCGTCGACCCCAACACCGGTGCCGAGCAGGACATCGTGCCCAACAGCGGCGTGCCCAACCCGCGTTACGACGGCAGCGCCGGCTGCAACCGCAGCGATGACTACCACTGCTTCACCAGCGCCGACCGCTTCAACTTCGCCGAATACAACATGGTGCTCACGCCGTCCGAGCGCAAGGGCCTGTTCGGTCAGTTCCGCTTCGACATCACTGACAACGTGCAGTGGTACATCAAGGCACTGGGCAACCGCCGCGAGTCGACCAACCAGGCCGGCCCCGAGCCGCTGTTCTTTGGTCCCGATGGCGCCACCGGCAATCCGTTGGCCGACAACATCGTGGTCTCGCGCCTGAACCCGTACAACCCGTTCGGCTTCGACCTGGTGTCCTCGGGCAACATGAGCCTGATCGGCCGTCGCCCGGTGGAAGGCGGTGCGCGCGTGTTCAAGCAGGAGGTCAACACGACCTACGTGGCCACCGGCCTGGTCGGCAACTTCCAGGCGGCCGACCGTAGCTGGTATTGGGACGTCAACGGCATGTACAGCAAGAACAAGGCCGAACAGACCAACTACGGCAGCTACAACATCTACAACGTCAACATGGCGCTGGGTGACCCGGCGGTGTGCGCGGCTACCCCGGGCTGCGTGCCGTTGAACATCTTCGGTGGCGTCGGTTCGATCACCCCGGACATGCTGAAGTGGATCCAGCCGGTGGTGCGCGACCGCAGCCAGAACGAGCTGAGCCTGTTCACCGCCAACCTGTCCAGCGAGCTGTTCTCGCTGCCGGCCGGCCCGGTGTCCTTCGCCACCGGTTTCGAGTACCGCAAGTACGAGGGCTGGTACCAGCCGGATCCGCTGACGGTGATCGGCCACTACAACGGCGTGCCGTCGCAGCCGACCTCCGGTTCCTACGACGTCAACGAGGCCTACCTGGAGTTGAGCGTGCCGATCTTCGCCGACTCCTCGTTCGGCAAGAAGCTGGACCTGAGCCTGGCCGGCCGCTATTCGGACTACTCCACTTTCGGTGGCGAGTTCACGCCCAAGTACGGCCTGCGCTGGCAGGTGACCGATGACTTCGTGCTGCGCACCACGTACGCCGAGGGTTTCCGCGCACCGTCCATCGGCGAACTGTACGGCTCGGCCGCACGTGCCGACCTGCAACTGTTCGATCCGTGCTCGGTGGGCCTGGGCGGTACGCCGCCACGTGGCAGTGCCGCCAATTGTGCCGCGCTGGGCGTGCCGGCCGGCTTCCAGCAGGCCAACTCGCAGATCTCGGTGACCACCGGCGGCAATCGTGATCTGGAACCGGAGCGCTCGCGCAGCTTCAGCACCGGCTTCGTGTGGAGCCCGTGGTTCGGCAACAACGCGTCGTGGTCGGAGCGCTTCGATGTGGAGGTGACCTTCTACCGCCACGCCATCGATGGTGCGATCCAGGCCATCAACGCGCAGACCCAGCTGGACCTGTGCGTGGACACGCTCGACCCGCTGTACTGCGATGGCATCACCCGCGCCAGCACCGGTGCGGTCAGCAGCTTCAACAACCGCCTGACCAATCTGGGCTCGATCAAGACCGACGGCTGGGACGTGGACCTGTTCTGGACGTTGCCGCAGACCTCCTTCGGTCAGTTCAAGCTGGCGTGGAAGAACACGTTCGTCGGTCGTTACGAAGCCACCGGCGCGGCCGGGCAGAAGCAGCCGCAGAAGCCGGGCGTGGAAGTGGCCGACAGCTCCATTCCGGAGTGGACCAGCAACGCCAGCATCGCCTGGACGATGGACCGCTGGAGTGCGAACTGGACGGTGCGGCACATTTCCGAGCTGACCGAGAACTGCGGCGATGCCGTGGCATTCCCGGTGTGCAGCAACCAGGCCGACGGCACCAACACGCTCTCGGCCACCACCTTCCACGACATGCAGGTGGGCTACAAGATCGACTGGATGAAGGGGCTGCAGCTGACCGCGGGCCTGAACAATGTGTTCGACAAGGATCCGCCGATCTGCCTGTCGTGCTCGTTGAACGGGTATGACGCCTCGACCTACGACATCCCGCGTGGCCGTTACTGGTACCTGCGCGCGGACCTGCGGTTCTGATGTGAGGGGGGCAGCGCCGGTCAGTTCCGGCGCTGCCTTGCGGATGTAGCGCCGAGCCCGCACTCGGCTGATTCTCTGAGCCGAGCATGGGCTCGGCTCTACAGGTGCGGGGCGGTCGTACCCCGCGTCTGATCAGAACGCCCAGGTGAACGTCAGCGAGCCATTGCGGCCATCGCCGTACGCACCGTAGCCGTTGATCTGCGAGAAGTACTTCTTGTCCAGCAGATTGTTCAGGTTGGCCTGCACGCTCCATTCCGGCGACAGGCGGTAACGCACGAAGGCGCTGACCAGGGCGTAGCCGCTCTGTTCGATGCGGCCGTAAGCCGGCACCGCGTAGTAGATGCGGTTCTGCCAGTTGGCGCCGCCGCCGACGGTCAGTGCCTGCAGCGACTGCGGGGTGTAGCTGGTGAACAGTTTCAGCGCGGTCTGCGGCAGGTTGGTGTTGATGTCGGCGCCGTTGATGTCCTTGGCCACGTAGCGCGAAGCACCGAAGGTCGCGTTCCAGCCGGGTGCCAGTTCGCCGTTCAGTTCGAACTCGAAGCCACGGCTGACGGTGCCACGCGCGGCCACGTAGGCCGTTTCGCCGCCGGTGCCGCCGATGACCGGCTCGCCGGTGGACTGGCCGACGTTGTCCTGCTCGATGCGGAACACCGCCACCGAGGCATTCAGTCGGTTGTCGAACCAGGCACCCTTCACGCCCACTTCGTAGCTCTTGCCGTCCACCGGGTCCAGGTAGCTGCCGTTGCGGTCCTTCAGCATCTGCGGCTGGAAGATCTCGGTGTACGAGGCATAGGTGGAGTAGGTGTCGTTGATGTCGAACACCAGGCCCGCATACGGGGTGGTGACTTTGTGCGAACGGTCGGCGCCTTCGCCTTCGCTCTTCCAGTCGGTGTAGCGCGCGCCCACGATCAACTTCAGCGGATCAGCCAGCGACAGGCGTGCTGCAGCATAGGCG
Organism: Stenotrophomonas sp. YJH_SMC_81; assembly: GCF_059370875.1. Classification (NCBI taxonomy): domain Bacteria; kingdom Pseudomonadati; phylum Pseudomonadota; class Gammaproteobacteria; order Lysobacterales; family Lysobacteraceae; genus Stenotrophomonas; species Stenotrophomonas sp. YJH_SMC_81. The sequence goes on from NZ_JCAFUB010000002.1 coordinate 439,520, forward strand.
GCCTTCTGGGTGATGGTGCCTTCGCTGGCCAGGGCCAGCGGATTCCAGTTCGGTTCGCTGATGTTGCCGTTCCAGTTCAGGTAGCTGGAGAAGGGGTCCCAGGCGAGGCCGGCGCCGCCGATCTGGTAGTCGCCGTAGTTGGCGTACTCGCGCCTGTTGTAGCTCAGGCCGCCCATCACTTCGTGCTTCAGGCCAAACAGCTCGAACGTGCCACTGAAGTAGCCGTCCACCGCATTGACCTTGCGTTCGGTGTTGTAGAAGCCGGCCGACGGCGAAATGCCGGCACCGGTGTTCCTGTCGAAGAACGAAGCGCCGGTGACCCAGTCGTTGTAGGCCGGGTAGAACAGCTTGTCGTCGGCCCTGGTTTCGTCGTGGGTGGCGCCGATGCGGACTTTCCAGTCATCGTTGAAGGCGTGTTCCAACGTGGCGAACGCGCGCTTGCTGGTGGTGTCCCAGTAGGTCCAGCTCGGGTTCGGATTGAACGATTCGTCGTAGCCGGTGCTGGTTCCATCGGAGAACAGCATCGGGAAACCACCCCAGGTGGCGCCGTTGGCGCGCTTCTGCTGGTAGTCGTAGCCCACGCTCAGCTGGGTGTCCGGGGTCAGGTCGGCGTCGATGACGGCGTAGCCCAGCGTCTTGTGCTGGTTGTAGCGGTCCATCTGCGCGTCGGTGTCCAGGTAGCTGCCGATCACGCGGGCGCGCACCGAACCGCTCTTGTTCAGCGGGGTGGTCACGTCCACGGTGCTGCGGGTGCGGCCCCAGCTGCCGACGTTCACCGAGACGCTGCCGGTCAGTTCGGCGCTGTCGGCGTGCTTGCGCACCAGGTTCACCGACGCCGACGGGTTGCCGGCACCGGTCAGCAGGCCGGTGGCGCCACGCACCACTTCCACGCGGTCATACAGCGCCAGGTCCAGGCCGGAATCGCCGTAGCTCCAGTTCTGCACCATCTGCGTCGGCAGGCCATCGAACTGGTAGCTGTCGATGTAGAAGCCACGCGAATAGAACTCGGTGCGCTCGCTGTCGGACTGGGTGCTGCTGACGCCGGTGGTGTTGGCCAGCACGTCGATGATGTCGTCCAGGTTCTGATCTTCGATGCGCTGGTGGCTGATGATGCTGAGCGACTGCGGGATCTCGCGCGGCGCCAGGTCGAAGCGGGTACCGGCCGAGGTGCGGCGCACCGAATAGCCTTCGGCGCGTTCGCCCTTGACCACCACTTTGTCGAGCGTGGTCGGGTCGGCGGCGGTGTCGGCGAAGGCGGCCGGGGCCACGGCGCAGAGTGCAGCGAGCACGGCAACGGACAGCCGTTGCGGCTGCGGGATACGGAAGGCGGAACGGTTCATGGGGGTCCTGGACGAGCACGCGCGCTCGGCCAGCATCCAGAAGGCGAGGCGCTACGGGTGGGAAACGGGCGGGCAGGCCGTCCTGGCACCACCGGAAACGAAAGAAATGGTAATACGAACTATTCCTATTTACAAATGATGAACGCGGAAGGCGCTCGCGCAGGACTCGACGCAGCACACGGCGTTCAGCGCAGCAGCGGCAGTGGATCGCGGGCGCCGTCGGCGCCGTAGATGCCCCAGTGCAGGTGCGGCGGCGTACCCTTGGCGTTGCCGCTGTCGCCGACGTGGCCGAGAAGGTCGCCGGCCTGGACCACCTGGCCGCGCGCCAGGCCCTCGGCCCAGTCGTCCAGATGGGCGTAGTAGTAGCGCTCGCGCCCGGGCCCGATCACCCACACCTGGCGGCCACCGAGGCCGCGGTCGCTGACATCCACGACGACGCCGGCGGTGGCACTGCGCACCGGGGTGCCGCGCCTGGCGAAGATGTCGATGCCGGCGTGGGAGCGGTCACGGCCGCGCGGAGCGCCGAACGTATCGGCGATCTGGCGGGGCCGCACGCCTTCCACCGGCACCGGAAGCTCGGTGGCCGGAGGCATCCGCGACAGTGTCCACAGCAGTTTCGGTGCAGCAGCCCATGGGCTGTTCCACAGCGCCATCGCGGCAACGATCGCGATGACCAGCCACAGGCCGCGCAGCAGCCAGCGGCGCAGGCGACGGGCGGGGGAGGGCGGTATGTTCATGGTCTCCGACTGTAGCGCCGAGCCATGCTCGGCGGCTGTTACTTTGTGGTCAAAGCGCAGTCGAGCATGGCTCAGCGCTACAGAACCGGGGCCAGCGGCACTTCGAAACTGCGCTTCAACGTTCCCAGTGCCACCGAGGTGCGGAAGCGCTCGATGTTGTCATCGTCACCGAACAGGCGCTCGGTGATCGCTTCGTACTCCTCCATCGACGCGGCCGAAAGCAGCAGCAGGAAATCGCCATCGCCGGTGATCGAGTAGCACTGCTGCACGGCCGGGTCGTCCTGCACGCGGCGCTTGAACGGCGCCACGCGTTCACGCAGTTCGCTGACCACGCGCACCTCGACGATGATGGTCAGCGGCCGGCCGATCTTTGCGGCATCGATCACCGCCACATTGGCCGCGATCACGCCGCTGTCCTGCAGCCGCTTGATGCGTCGCTGCACGGCCGGGGTGGACAGGTGCACGGCCTCGGCGATCTCGCGCTGCGGCAGGGTGTTGTCCCGCTGCAGCAGGTCGAGGATGGCGCGGTCGAAGCTGTCGAGCACGGGGGCGGTGGCCATGGCGAGCAGAAGTTGCACGAACAGGCTGTCAATTGAGCCAAGTGCTCGGCGCCGGCGCAATAGACTTTGCCCATGCAGACCTCACGACTTGCGCCGATGTTGCCGGCGCTGGCGGTGCTCGGCTCGGTCACCTCGTTGGCCATCGGCACCTCCTACGCCAAACACCTGTTCCCGCTGATCGGCGCACAGGGCACCAGTGCGCTGCGCGTGGGCTTCTCGGCGCTGTTGCTGCTGCTGTTCTGGCGGCCTTGGCGCTGGAAGACCCGCCGCGTGGATGCCATCACCCTCCTGCGCTACGGGCTCACCCTGGGCCTGATGAACCTGCTGTTCTACATGGCCCTGCGCACGATTCCCTTCGGCATTGCGGTGGCCATCGAATTTACCGGGCCGCTGACGGTAGCGATGCTGTCATCACGACGCCCCATCGATTTCGTCTGGGTGGGGTGCGCGGCGGTGGGGCTGTTGCTGCTGCTGCCGATCGGCGGCGGGCCGGCACTGGATCCGGCAGGCGTGCTGTATGCGATGGGCGCAGCGGCGTGCTGGGGCCTGTACATCGTGTTCGGCAAGCGTGCCGGCCACCTGCACGCTGGGCATTCGGTGTCGCTGGGGCTGCTGGCGGCTTCGCTGGTGGTGGTGCCGGTGGGCGTGGCGCATGCCGGTGCCGCGCTGCTCGATCCGAAGATCCTGGCGGCCGGCCTGCTGGTGGCGCTGGTGTCCAGTGCGATCCCGATGTCGCTGGAGATGATGGCGCTCAAGCGCCTGCCAAAGGAAACCTTCGGCATCCTGATCAGCATGGAGCCGGCGGTGGCCGCGCTGTGGGCGATGCTGCTGCTGCACGAGCACCTGCATGGATTGCAGTGGCTGGCGATCGGTTGCACGGTGCTGGCCTCGGTGGGCAGCACGATGACGGCGCGGCGATTGAAGGTGCCGGTGGTGCAGGCAGGGTAGCGCCGGACAGCGTGCGGACCTACGGTCCGCACCCACCAGAGCGGCGTGCCAACCAAGGTTGGCACCTACCGGGAGCGTTCAGCGCAGGGCGTCGGCCGGGACGTCGATCTGCATCGCCAGGGCGAGGTGATCGGAAAACGCGGCCGGTATGGCTTCCACGGTGCGGGTCTGCAGGCCACTGCTGACCAGGATGTGGTCGATGGCGCGGTCGGGCCGCCAGCTGGGGAAGGTCGGCACGATGCAGCCGGGCGGCTGCAGCCGGGTCTTCTGGTACAGCACCTGCATTTCCGGGCGTTCTGCCAGGCAGTTGAAGTCGCCCATCAGCACCGCGTTGGGGTGGTCGGACAGCAGCTCGGCGATGAAGCCCAGCTGCGACATACGCGATCCCGCGCCCAATGACAGATGCGCCACCGCCACCGCCAGGCCGTCGGTACCGTCGCCGAACTTGGCCAGCAGCACGCCGCGCCCGCCGATGCGGCCGGGCAGGGCGTGGTCCTGCACTTCCACCGGTTCGAGCTTGCTCAGCAGGCCATTGGCGCTGGATGCGACCCCGCCCATGCGCCGGTTCGGCTGGTGGCTCCAGTAGTTGAAGCCGGCGCGCTGGGCCAGGTAGTGGGTCTGGTTGGTGAAGCCCGAACGCAGGCTGCCCGGGTCGGCCTCCTGCAGGCCGACGATGTCATGTTCGCGCGCCAGGGTGGCGATCGCGTCCAGGCTGCTGCGCTTGCGACCCGCCGGCAACGCATGTGACCAGCTGCGGGTCACATAGTCGCTGTAACGGCGGGTACTTGAGCCGGCCTGGATGTTGGCCGTCAGCAAGCGCAGGGTCCGTGTACGGGGGGAATTCACGGCCGGGAAATGCTTCTCTTGGATCAGTGAGCCTGGGCCGCACCGCGTTCGCGGGCGATCAGGTGGTCGGCGATGCGCAGCATGTCCGGGAAGCTCTTGCCCTTCACCAGGTACTTGCCGTTGACGATGATCGACGGGGTGCCGCTGATCTGGCTGCGCTGGGCGAACTGCTTGGCCGAGTTGGTCTTGGCATTCACCGCGAAGCTGCCCATGGTGGCCGCGAACTGCTTCGGATCAACGCCGTAGGCGGCGTAGAACTTGGCGATGTCTTCTACCGAGTCACGGCCGCGCTCGCCCTTCAGGGTCTTCTGCGAGTGGATGGCGGCGTACAGCGCTTCGTGGGTCTTCTCCTGCACGCCCAGGGTCTGCGCGGCGTAGAAGGCACGGGCGTAGTCATCCCAGGTGCCGCCGAACATGGCCGGCACGTAGACGAAGTTCACGTCGCTGGGCAGGCCGGCCTTCCATGGGCCGACCAGCGGCTGGAACGCGGCGCAGGCCGGGCAGACGTAGCCGAAGATCTCGGTCACTTCGATCTTGCCGGCGGCCGGCTGGAACGGCTGGCCGTTCGGGATCACCTGGTAGTCGGCACCTTCCACCGGAGCCGGGCCGGTCAGTGCGGCGGTGGTCGGGGCCGGTGCGGCGGCCGGCGCCGCTTCGGCCGGGGCCTTCTCGCCTTCAGCGGCAGCCGGCGCGGCGCCTTCGCTGCCCGCTGCCGGCGCAGCAGCCGGTTCGGTGGTGGCTGCCGGGGTGGCTGCCGGTTCGGCCGGGGCCGCGGTGGTGTTGGTGCTGCCGTCGTCGGCCTTGCAGGCGGCCAGGATCGGCAGCAGCGCTGCGAGGGCGAGGGCGTAACGGATCTTCATGGAAACGTCTCCAGCATCTGGAAAGGTGGGGCCGGCGGCAAGCGCCGGCCAAGGGGAAATGATGACATGCGGCGGCGACAACGCCGTGTCGGTGGTGGGTGTTGGTTCAGCGGCCGCGGGCGGCGCGCGCCTGCGCGATCAGCGCCGAGGCAATGCGCAGCTGGTCGTCGAAGCTCTCGCCGCGCACCAGGTATTGGCCGTTGATGATCAGGGCCGGGGTGCCCGGGATCTTGGTGCGCTGGGCGAACGCGCGCGCGGCGTCGACCTTCTTCTGCACGGCATCGCCGCGCAGGGCCTGGATGTAGCGGTCCGGGGTCACGCCGTAGGCCTTGTAGAAGGTGGCGAGCTCATCGGCCGAGACGTTCTGCATCGGCAGCGACCCCTGCTCGTGCAGGGCCTTGAACACGGCGGCATGGCTGCGCTTGGCCACGCCGACTTCATCGGCGGCGTAGTAGGCCAGGGCCCAGGCATCCCAGGCACCGCCGAAGGCCGCCGGGACCGGGATGAAGCGCACGTCGGCCGGCAGCTTGGCCGCCCAGGCTTCCAGCTGCGGTTCGAAATGGGCGCAGTGCGGGCAGGTGTAGCCGAAGACTTCGACCACCTCGATCTTGCCGGCCAGCGGCTGGAACGGGCCCGGCTGGGCGATGCGCTCGTAGTCTTTGCCCTCGACCAGCGGGGCATTGGCGGGGGTGGCGGCGCAGGCTGCCAGCGGCAGCAGCACCAGCACGGACAACAGCAGGCGGGAAATCAACCTCATCGACACGCATCTCCGTTGAAAAAAGCAACGCCGGCGCAGCCGCCGGCGTGAAGGAAACATACCGCAGCCGTGGGCCGTCGTCGCGGCCCGGGCCGACCAGTGGTGGTCAGGGGGCGGCAGCCGGTTGTGTTGGCGTGGCCGCGCCGGCCACATCGTCGGCCTTGTTGTGCAGGCCCTGCAGGTAGCTCGACAGCGCCTGCACCTCCTGCTCGCTGAGCTTCTGCGCGACCGTGGCCATGATCTGGAAGTGCGCCTTGTCGGTCTCGTTGGTCTGGCCGGCCTGGTACTCCTGCAGGCGGCGCGCGACATAGCTGGCGTGCTGCCCACCGAGGTGCGGATAGGCCGGACCGGGATTGCCGGCACCGCTGGGGCCATGGCAGGCCATGCAGGCCGGCAGGCCACGCTTGGCATCGCCGCCGCGGTACAGCTGCTGGCCGATCTCGTAGAACTTCATGCCTTTGTACGGGCCCTCGGTCACCGCCGTGTCATCGGCGATGCCGGCGTTGGCTTTCTGCGTGGCGAAGTAGGCGCCGATATCACGCATGTCCTGCGGGGTGAGGTTCTGCACGAACGGCACCATCGCCACTGCCGCGCCGGAACTGCGCTGGCCATTGGCGATCAGGGCCATCTGCTGGGCCACGTAGCGCTCGCTCTGGCCGGCAATGGACGGATACATGTCCACCGTGGAATTGCCGTCGACGCCATGACAGGCCGCGCAGGCCGAGGCCTTGGCCTGGCCGGCCTTGGCATCGCCCCAGTGGGTCTTGCTGAAATCCACCTCCAGCGAGGCGGTGTTGATCGGCCCATTGTCGGGCAGCGGGGTCAACGTGGTCTGCGCGAACGCAGCAGCGGCAACGACTACAGCAGTGGCAAGGGCGGATACGGCAAGAACGCGAGCGTGGCGCATGCTGAAGCTCCGTATGGACCGGGCCGGGCGGTGGCCGCCGGCATCGTTCGGATTATCAACGCCGTTTCCGCGCACGGTCAACGCAGCAGTGCAGCAAAATGCCCGCAAAGGCCGCCGGCACGGGCGCGCGGCGCCGCAACATGCGATCCTAGGCACATGTCATTGCTCATCGAACGCGCCCGTTACCACCTTTCGGCCCATAACGTGCGGCAGCTGCCGCCCGACGAAGGGGCCGAAGTGGCCTTCGCCGGCCGCTCCAACGCCGGCAAGTCCAGTGCGCTCAACGCGCTGACCCGCCAGAACGCCCTGGCGCGTGTCTCCAAGACCCCCGGCCGTACCCAGCAGCTGGTGTTCTTCCAGGTCACCCCGGAGGCGCATCTGGTCGACCTGCCCGGTTACGGCTACGCCAAGGTGCCGCTGGACCTGCAGGCGCACTGGCAGGCCTTCATCGACAAGTACTTCCGCACCCGCGAGGCCCTGAAGGGGCTGGTGGTGGTGATGGACATCCGTCATCCGCTGAAGGACTACGACCGGCAGATGCTGTCCTATGCCGTGCAGCGCGGCCTGCCGGCGCACGCCCTGCTGACCAAGGCCGACAAGCTCAGCCGCAGCCAGCAGATGCAGTCCCTGCAGAAGGTGCGCAAGGAGCTGCAATCGGCCTACGGTGACAGCGTCAGCGTGCAGGTGTTCTCCGGCGAAGACCGTACCGGCGTGGACGAAGCCCGCGCCGTGATCGGCGGCTGGCTGGGGCTGGAATAAGGCCTTCCCTGCCTTCCTGTAGAGCCGAGCCTACGCTCGGCTGCGGAATCCCGGCACGCTGCGCGTGGTAGCCGAGCATGGGCTCGGCGCTACACGAGGTCATTTCAACGGCGAATACTCCGCCGGGACCCACGCATAGGCCTGGCCTTCACTGCGGACGTGGCCCAGGCCGGGGAACGGCAGGTGCGCACCGGCCACCCACCAGCCGTTGGCGGTGGCCTGCTGCAGCAGCCCGCGACGGCTGGCGATGGCCGCCTTGCGGTCCGAATCGGCCTCGAACGCGGCCTCGGGGTGCGCGAACTGCACCGCATGGAAGTGCAGCACGTCGCCCCACACCAGCAGTGACTGGCCCTGGCTGTCGAACCGGTAGGAGACGTGGCCGGGGGTGTGGCCATGGGTGTCCATTGCCACCGCGCCGCCGGGCAGGGCATCGCCGGGGTTGAACGTGCGCAGGTGGCCACTGGCCTGGTACGGCGCCACCGCGTTGCGTGCCAGCGGGAAGGCGAAGCGCACACCCTTCGGCGCAGAAGCCTCGCTGGCCGGATTGAGCCAGTAGTCGGCATCGGCCCTGGACAGCCACACGGTGGCATTCGGGTAGGCCGGCTTGCCCTGCGCATCGAGCACCCCGCACAGGTGGTCCGGATGGGCGTGGGTCAGCAGCACCTCGTCCACCTCGGCCGGGTCCACGCCGGAGGCGCGCAGGTTGCCCAGCACCTGGCCCAGGCCGGGGCCGAAGCACTGCGCGGTGCCGGTATCGACCAGGGTCAGGTGGTTGCCCTGGCGCACGAGGAAGGCGTTGATCGCGGTCTGCAGGCCCTTCTTGTCTTCGGGCACGTAGCGGCCTTCCAACAGGCGGCTGACCAGTGTCGGCGGCACGTCGACCACTTCCTGCCGGCCCAGCGCGACCACGCCGTCGAACAGGGCGGTGACCTGCAGCGCACCGACGCGCTGGTGGTAGACGCCGGGCACCTGCTGGGTGGGCGCGGGCGAGGTGGCTTCGGCCAGCGCGGCCAGTGGCAGGGCGGACAGGGCCAGCAGCAGGGCGGTGCGCAGGGGAAGGTGGCGCAGGGTCATGAGGGTTCTCGGTGGATGACGGGGGTTCCGTTGGCCTAGCGTGCCGTGACTGGCGTGCGCACGGCGCTCAAACCACTGCGTGGAATGCTCAGGGAAGGGGGTGTTGTCTGCAGGGCTGCGCCCTGCACCCGCTACGAGCCAGAGCAACGGCCGAAGCAACAGCAACAGCAACAGCAACAGCAACAGCGGGCTATCCGTGGGATGGCGGGGTGGGTCCGGTTGCGGGAGACGCCGTAAACCCGTCCATGGGGGCTTGGCCGCGGCATCCATGCCGCGGACACTCCCGCAACCGGACCCACCCCGCCTTCGACAGTTTTCCGTGATCTGTTGGAAATTCTCTTGGGGTCAGATCGATTTCGATGTCTGACAGATGTGTCGACCAAGGTCGACACCTACCAACAGCCGCGACGATCTGTCAGAGGTGGGGCGGTGTCGGAGTGCGGGGTGTCAGCCGCATGGATGCGGCTGCCAAGCCTACAGGGACGTACTTGCGGCGTCCCCGCACTCCGACACCGTCCCGCCACCTCACGGAATGCACGCTGTTGCTGTTGCTTCGGCTGTTGCCGTCGCGTCTGCAGGTGCAGGGCTGCAAGCCCTGCCGAACCCCCTCAAATGTCTGTGGGAGCCAGCCCGTACTGCTCGGCGAAGCGCTTGCTGAAACTGGCCGCAGACCGGTAGCCCGCGCGTGCGGCCACGGTCTTCAGCGGCAGGTCGGTGGTGTAGAGCAACTGCATGCCATGCGCCAGCCGGGCCTCGGTGAGCAGCTGGCGCAGGCTGGTGTCCTCGGCGGCGAGCCGACGGCGCAGGGTCGCGCCGCTCAGCGCGAACAGCGCTTCCACATCACGCGATTGCCAGTCGCGAGCCGGTTCGGCGGCGATGCGGTCGCGGATCTGTTCGCCCAGGCTCGGCGCCTGCGGCAGCAGCAGGTTGCCGTGGCCCTGCCGGCACAGGGTCAGTACCAACGAGGCCAGGGCCAGCCGCGCTTCGCTGTAACGGCCGTCCTGCAGTGATTGCCGCCACTGGCGCAGCACCACGCCATGATCGATCAACGGCAGTCGCGCCATCGCATGACCGGCGGCGGGAAGCTCCCCGCTCCACAGCGTACGTGCGGCCGCCAGCACTTCGGCACACAGCGGCACGATGGCGCTGAGGTAGCGGCCACTGCGTGGGTCGGGGGTGTTGACCACATCGATGCGGCAGCGCTGGGTCAGCAGCAGGATGTCGCCGGGGATGAACTCCAGCGACTGGTGCGCGGTACGCACCTGCTTGCGGCCTTCCAGCAGGATCGCGAACTGCGGTTGTGGAATCTCCACCGAGCTGGCGCCATGTTCGCGCCGAGCGGTGATGCACGCATAACCTTCGGCGCGTGCGCAGCCGGCCAGGCTGGCCATCTCGGCCAGCAGTGCGGTGGCCGGTGGCAGCATGGCGGTCATGACACGTGGGCACCGAACAGGCGACCGACGCCGGCCGCCGCGGCCATCGCCAATGCGCCCCAGAACATCACCCGGATCGCGCCGCGAACCGGCGGTGCGCCGCCGGCCCTGGCCGCCACTGCGCCGGTCAGGCACAGGCCGAGCAGGGTACTGGCCGTGGTCATCAGTGCGACCCTGTCGACCGGTGCGAGCAGGGCGGTCAGCACAGGCAGCACCGCGCCGCAGGTGAACGCACCGGCCGAGGCCAGCGCTGCCTGCAGCGGGCGGGCGCGCAGGGTATCGGTGATGCCCAGTTCGTCGCGGGCGTGGGCACCCAGCGCATCATGGGCGGTGAGCTGTTCGGCCACCTGCCGTGCCAGCGCAGGCTCCAGGCCGCGGTGGCGGTAGATCGAAGCCAGCTCCTCCAGCTCGCTGTGCGGATTTTCGCGCAGCTCGCGCCTTTCCATTGCCAGGTCTGCGTCCTCGGTGTCGGCCTGGGTCTGTACCGAGACGTACTCGCCGGCGGCCATCGACATCGCGCCGGCCACGGTGCCGGCCACGCCGGTGGCGAGGATGGTGGTAGCGGAGGCGCCGCCGGCGGCCACGCCGACCACCAGGCCGGCCACCGAGACGATGCCATCATTGGCGCCCAGCACGGCGGCACGCAGCCAGCCGACGCGCTCGGAGCGGTGCAGTTCGGGGTGTCGTGAATGGCGGCTCATGACGTTGAGTGTACGAGGGTCAAGAGGGCGTCGGTAGGATGCTGAAACCCGTCACCGTCGCATGACGCAACGAGGTGCCACGCTATAGTGCGCCCTTGCGATGGAAGGCCGCGAGCCCCACATCCCCCGCCACCGTCCAGCGAGCCTTCCCCTTGTCGAGCCCCAGCCACGTCGCCGATACCCCCATTACCGACCGCTCGCAGCTGGTGGAGGTGATCGCCTCCGGCGAGAAGCCCCGCGCGCAGTGGCGCATCGGCACCGAGCACGAGAAGTTCGGTTTCCGCCTGGATGACCTGCGACCGCCGACCTTCGAGGGGGAGCGCGGCATCGAAGCACTGCTCAACGGCCTGGTCCGCTTCGGCTGGGAGCCGGTACAGGAGAATGGCTGCACCATCGCCCTGCTGCGCGATGGGGCCTCGGTGACGCTGGAACCGGCCGGCCAGCTGGAGCTGTCAGGTGCGGCGCTGGAGACCATCCACCAGACCTGCGTGGAGACCGGCACCCACCTCAACGAAGTGGCGCAGGTGGCCGGCGAACTGCAGCTGGGCTTCCTCGGCATGGGCTTCCAGCCGAAGTGGAAGCGCGATGAAATGCCGTGGATGCCGAAGGGCCGCTACAAGATCATGCGCGCGTACATGCCCAAGGTCGGTTCGCTGGGCCTGGACATGATGACCCGTACCTGCACGGTGCAGGTGAACCTGGACTACGCCACCGAAGCGGACATGGTGAAGAAGTTCCGCGTGTCCCTGGCGCTGCAGCCGATCGCCACCGCGCTGTTCGCCGATTCGCCGTTCACCGAAGGCAAGCCGAACGGCTACCTGAGCTATCGCTCGCACATCTGGACCGACACCGACGCCGACCGCACCGGCATGCTCGACTTCGTGTTCGAGGATGGATTCGGCTACGAGCGCTATGTCGATTACCTGCTCGACGTGCCGATGTACTTCTCCTATCGCGACGGCACCTACCACGACGCCAGCGGGCAGAGTTTCCGCGACTTCATGCAGGGCAAGCTGCCGGTGCTGCCGGGCGCGTTGCCGACCCTGCGCGACTGGTCGGACCACATGACCACCGCGTTTCCGGAAGTGCGCCTGAAGAAGTACCTGGAAATGCGCGGCGCCGATGGTGGCCCGTGGAGCCGCCTGTGTGCGCTGCCGGCGTTCTGGGTGGGCCTGCTGTACGACGACACTGCGCTGGACGCTGCCTGGGACCTGGTGCGTGACTTCACCCTGGCCGAGCGCCATGCGCTGCGTGACGGCGTGCCGAAGCATGCAATGAACCTGCCGTTCCGCAACGGCACGGTGCGCGACCTGGCCCGGGAAGCGGTCAGGATTTCCGTGGAAGGCCTCAAGCGCCGTGCTGCGCGCAATGCCGATGGCCAGGACGAGAGCAAGTTCCTGGACGTACTGCAGGAGATCGTCGAATCCGGCCTGACCCCGGCCGAGCGCAAGCTGGCGCTGTTCCATGGCCGCTGGCATGGTGACGTCGATCCGGTGTTCCGCGAGTTCGCGTACTGACCGTCATGCGGGGTTGCCGGCCAGCGGCCGGCACTACCAGAAGAAAAACCCCGGCATTGCCGGGGTTTTTCATTTCCACATCTGCCTTGGCTCAGGCCGCGTTCTTCAACGTCGCCATGTCGATCACGAAGCGGTAGCGCACATCGTTCTTCGCCATGCGCTCCCAGGCTTCGTTGACGTTCCTGATGTCGATCATCTCCACATCGCTGACGATGCCGTGCTCGGCACAGAAGTCCATCATTTCCTGGGTTTCGGCCATGCCGCCGATCGCCGAGCCGGTCAGGTGCTTGCGGCCGAAGATCACGCTGCCGCCGGTCAACGGCGGGTCCAGTTCGGTCAGCACGCCCACCAGGCACATGGTGGCTTCGCGCTTGAGCAGGCCCATGTACGGATTGGTGTCATGGCTGACCGGGATGGTATTGAGCAGGAAGTCGAAGCTGCCGGCGTGCGCCTTCATCTGCGCCGCATCGCGCGAGACCAGCACCTCATCGGCGCCCAGGCGCTTGGCATCGGCGCCCTTTTCCGGGGTGGTGGTGATCATCACCACGTGCGCACCGAGCGCCTTGGCGAACTTCACGCCCATGTGGCCGAGGCCGCCGAGGCCGATCACGCCGACCTTCTGGCCCGGGCCGACCTTCCAATGGCGCAGCGGCGACCACGTGGTAATGCCGGCGCACAGCAGCGGTGCGGCCGCCTTCAGGTCGAGGGTGTCGGAGACCTTCACCACGAAGCGCTGCTCTACCACCACGTGGTCGGAATAGCCGCCGTAGGTCGGTGCGCCGCTTTCGCGTTCACGGCCGTTGTAGGTCCAGGTCGCGCCCTCGGCGCAGTACTGCTCCAGGTCGTGCTGGCAGGCGTCGCAGTGGCGGCAGGAGTCGACCATGCAACCCACGCCGGCGTGGTCGCCGACCTTGAAGCGGGTGACGTTGCTGCCGACCTCGGTGACGCGGCCGATGATCTCGTGGCCCGGCACCATCGGGTAGATCGAGCCACCCCAGTCATCGCGGGCCTGGTGCAGGTCGGAGTGGCAGATGCCGCTGTAGAGGATCTCGATGCGCACATCGTCGGGACCGACCGCACGGCGTTCGAACTCATAGGGGACCAGCGGAGCAGTATGGGAATGGGCGGCGTAACCACGGGCGAGGGACATGGGGAATCCTTGGCAGGGTTTATCGAAAGGCGCTTTACAATACGCCGCGTTCCCAATGGCAAGAAGCGTGGATATCGGCATGATTCATCAAGTGAAACTGCACAATCATGGCCACTGACAACCTTTCCCACCTGGCCGCGTTCGCGGCGGTTGCCCGCCACCGCAGCTTCCGCCGCGCTGGCGCCGAGCTGGCGCTGTCGACCTCGGCGGTGAGCTATGCGATCCGCGCGCTGGAAGAACGACTGGGCGTGGGCCTGTTCCACCGCACCACGCGCAGCGTGGCCCTGACCGAGGCCGGGCAGCGCCTGCTGGAGCGCTTGCAGCCGGCGCTGGGGCAGGTGCATGACGCGTTGGAAGAAATGAACCACTTCCGCGCCGCCCCGGCCGGCCTGCTGCGCATCAACGCCACCCGCGCGGCGGTGGCGACCCAGCTGCGGCCTCGGCTGGCGCGCTTCCTGCACGCTCATCCCGACGTGCGGGTGGAGCTGACCGAAAATGATGGGCTGGTCGATATCGTCGCCGAGGGCTACGACGCGGGCGTGCGCCTGCACGAGTTCGTGCCCGAGGACATGGTGGCGGTGCCGATGGGGCCACCGCTGCGCGGGCTGATCGTCGGCTCGCCGGATTACCTGCGGCGGCATCCGGCGCCGCTGCATCCGCGCGACCTGGCCGCGCATGAATGCATCCGCTTCCGCTTTGCCAGCGGGCATCTGTACAAGTGGCAGTTCGAGCGCGGTGGGCAGGCGCTGGAAATCGACGTGCCCGGACGGCTGACGCTGAGCGAGCAGGGCACCGTGGTCGGCGCGGTGCTTGATGGCATCGGCCTGGCCTACGTGCTGGAAGACACCGCGCGGCCGTACATCGAATCGGGGCAGATGGTGGCGGTGCTGGAAGACTGGAGCGAACCGTTCGCCGGGTTTGCGCTGTACTACCCGAAGCAACGGCAGATGCCCGGTGCGTTGCGTGCGTTCGTGGATATGTTGCGGGAGTGAGGTGCTGCAGGAGTGCCGACCAACGGTCGGCATCTACCGGATGGCGTCCACCAGGACCAGACCAGTAGATCCGCGCCATGCGTGGATTGGCGCCCGCAATGCAGACGGCAATTCATTCGACCAGCGCGTCGTAGCCTTCGCCACTGAACTGGATCAGGCAGAAGCCGTGCCCGAACGGATCGGCCAGCACGGCGATACGGCCCCAGCGGCGCTCGCGCACCGGTTGCTCGAGCATCGCCCCGGCCGCGACCGCACGCATCAACGCGGCGTCGATGTCCTCCACCACCCAGTCCAGGTGCAGCGGGGTCCAGTGGCGCTCGTAGTCACGCACGTCGCCGTCTTCGGTGGCGGCGCTGCCGGCGTCGTTCTGCAGTAGGTACAGTGGCGTGGGTCCACCGAGCAGTTCCACCGCGCCGGGGCCGAGCCGACGACCGATGCGCAATCCAAACGCGGCCAGGTAGAACGTTTCGGCGGCGGCCAGGTCGGGCACGTCGATGTTGATGATGAAGTTGCGGGCAGTGGCGTTCATGGCAGTGATTTCCTGCATCCGGTGGTTGCAGTCTAGTCCCGCCACCTGTTGCTGCCGGTTCATCTCCTGCGAGGATTCGGGCAAGCTGGGCGACCTCTATCGACAAGGACTTCCATGAGCGCACTCTCTGACATCGAACAGGCCACCGGGCAGGCCTTCCCCCCTTTGTTCAAGCAGTTGCAGACAGCAGGCCGATTGAGCTGGGGCAGTCCGCATCCGGATTGGTCCGAGGTGGTGTTCCCGACGCTGCAGGCGGATCCGCCGGTGCTGCTGTACGCGCAGGAATACGAACCCCTGGAACACGATGAGCTGCTCGAAGCGTGGCAGGAGCTGACCGCCGAGGACCACTACAATCCCCTGCGTTCCGACCTGCAGCTGCTGCCGTTCGCGCGGACCGGCGGCGGCGACAGCTACTGCTTCTGGAGCAACGCGCCCGATTCTGCCGAGCCGCCCGTCGTGCTCGTGTGGCATGACGATGATCGTGCCGATGTGCTGGCCGCCAACTACCAGGATTTCCTGTTCCGCAAGATGGTCGAAGCCGTTGCCGACTACCAAGCGCCGTATACGCTGCTGTCGCATGGCGAGCTGGCCGGCAATCTGCAGCGCTGGCTGCAGAGCCACCAGTCGTTCCTGCGCGGCGACCAGTTCGCGGCGTTGCAGCGGTTGTTCGCCCGCGTTGACGATATTGAAGAAGGAAACATCAGCGAAGACGACGCACAGGCCATCGTCGCTGATGTGATCGGCTTCGAGCGGTTGGACGAGTCGTTCGCTTACGTGCGCGAGGAGGCCTGAACCCGGTAGGCCGGAGCGCCGCCATCGGTCGTGCTCCAGCTACCTATCATCGAACGACCAGATGGCATGGGCCGGCGGCAGCTGGGCCAGCTCGCGGCGGATGACGTGCATCTAGGACAGTGCGGTGGCTGCATCTGGTTTCTGCAGGCACCCGGCGTAGAGCTGCCAAGCAGCCTATTGCGTCAACCCTTCTGCTTTTTGCGTATATACTATCCCCCAGTATAGTTCCGAGCTGGCCCGCCATGCCGCACTCCCCCGAAGAGAAGAAGAAGGTCCTGGCCCGCGTGCGCCGCATCCGCGGCCAGTGCGATGCGCTGGACCGCGCGCTGGAAGCCGGCGCCGACTGCGGGCCGGTGCTGCAGCAGATCGCCGCCATCCGTGGCGCGGTCAACGGCCTGATGTCCGAGGTGATGGAGGCCCATCTGCGCGAGGAATTCGGCCAGCCCGCCGCCTCCGACGAACAACGCGCCGAACGCGTGCGCGACATGAGCGCGTTGATCCGCTCGTACCTGAAATAACGACGGCGCGACGTCGCGCCGCTCACGCTGTATCCCATTTCCGCCTGATCCTGGAGAAGCCATCATGAAGTCCCGTGCCGCCGTCGCCTTTGGTCCCGGCCAGCCGCTGCAGATCGTCGAGATCGACGTCGCCCCGCCGAAGAAGGGCGAAGTGCTGGTGAAGATCACCCACACCGGTGTCTGCCACACCGATGCGTTCACCCTGTCCGGCGATGACCCGGAAGGCCTGTTCCCGGTGGTGCTGGGCCATGAAGGCGCCGGCATCGTGGTGGAAGTGGGCGAGGGCGTGACCAGCGTCAAGCCGGGCGACCACGTGATTCCGCTGTATACCGCCGAGTGCGGCGAGTGCCTGTTCTGCAAGAGCGGCAAGACCAACCTGTGCGTATCGGTGCGTGCCACCCAGGGCAAGGGCGTGATGCCCGACGGCACCAGCCGCTTCAGCTACAACGGCGAGCCGCTGTACCACTACATGGGCTGCTCGACCTTCAGCGAGTACACCGTTGTGGCCGAAGTCTCGCTGGCGAAGATCAACCCGGACGCCAACCCGGAGCACGTCTGCCTGCTCGGCTGTGGCGTCACCACTGGCATCGGCGCGGTGCACAACACCGCCAAGGTGCAGGAAGGCGACAGCGTGGCGGTGTTCGGCCTGGGGGGCATCGGCCTGGCGGTGATCCAGGGTGCGCGCCAGGCCAAGGCCGGCCGCATCATCGCGGTGGACACCAATCCGTCCAAGTTCGAACTGGCGCGCGAATTCGGCGCCACCGACTGCATCAACCCGAAGGACTTCGACAAGCCGATCCAGCAGGTCATCGTGGAAATGACCACCTGGGGTGTGGACCACAGCTTCGAGTGCATCGGCAACGTCAACGTGATGCGCGCGGCGCTGGAATGCGCGCACCGTGGCTGGGGCCAGAGCGTGGTGATCGGCGTGGCCGGTGCCGGGCAGGAGATCTCCACCCGCCCGTTCCAGCTGGTAACCGGCCGCAAGTGGATGGGCACTGCCTTCGGTGGCGTGAAGGGCCGCAGCCAGCTGCCGGGCATGGTCGAGGACGCGATGAAGGGCGACATCGAACTGGCCCCGTTCGTTACCCATACCATGGACCTGGACAGGATCAACGACGCCTTCGACCTGATGCATGAAGGCAAGTCGATCCGTTCGGTGGTCCACTACTGAGGCGCGTCATGGGCTGGCTGGATGCCCTTCGCAGGCCGCGTGCGGAAGATCCGCGCGCGGCCCTGGTCGACCCGATCGAGCAGGCGTTGCGTGCGCTGGGCTGGGTCGACGGCGAGGTGGGGCCACCGCGTGCGGTGACTTCGGCCTTCGGCAGCGACGATGGCATGCCGTTCGAGCACTGGCTTGCGCAGGTATTCCTGCCGCGCCTGCACGAAGCCCGCGCTGACGGCCAATGGCCACCGCGCAGCGACGTGGCGGTGGCGGCGTACCGCAATCTGGATGGCCAGCCTGGCGTCGAATCGCTTCTGCGCCTGCTGTCGCAGCTGGATGAGTTGATCAACACACGTGACGGCTGACGCCGCCGCGCAGGAGAGCACCATGGAATGCATTGAACACCGCGCCTGTTTCGGCGGCTGGCAGGACGTCTACCGGCACCATTCCACCACGCTGGGCTGCGACATGCAGTTCGCCGTGTACCTGCCGCCGCAGGCGGAAACGCAGAAGCTGCCGGTGCTGTATTGGCTGAGCGGCCTGACCTGCACCGAGCAGAATTTCATCACCAAGGCCGGCGCGCAGCGCTATGCGGTCGAGCACGGTGTGATCATCGTCGCGCCGGATACCAGCCCGCGCGGTGATGACGTGGCCGATGCCGAAGGCTACGACCTGGGCAAGGGGGCAGGCTTCTACCTCAATGCCACCCGTGCTCCGTGGGCGAAGCACTACCGCATGCACGACTACGTGGCGCAGGAACTGCCGGCGCTGATCGAGGCGAACTTCGCGGTGACCGATGCACGCGCGATCAGCGGCCATTCGATGGGCGGCCATGGTGCGCTGGTGATCGCGCTGCGCAACCCGGGGCGCTACCGCAGTGTGTCGGCGTTCTCGCCGATCGTCGCGCCCAGCCACGTACCGTGGGGGCAGAAGGCGTTCACGGCTTATCTGGGCGACAACCCAGCCGACTGGGCGCAGTGGGACGCGTGTGCGTTGCTGGCGACGGCCAGCGAGCGCCTGCCGTTGCTGGTCGACCAGGGCGAGGCGGACGAGTTCCTGCAGACCCAGCTGCAGCCGCAGCGCCTGCAGCAGGCCTGCGGCGCAGCCGGCCATCCGCTGACCCTGCGCCTGCAGCCGGGCTACGACCACAGCTACTATTTCATCGCCAGCTTCATCGGCGAGCACGTCGCCCACCACGCCCGCGCCCTGCACGCCTGAGGGCTTTCCGGTAGTGCCGGCCGCTGGCCGGCAATCCCAGGGGATCACAGGGCTGCGGGTTGCCGGCCAGCGGCCGGCACTACCGTGGTGGTGCACGCGGAGTGTCGTTTTGCCGCAGTGGATCACGCCGCTGTGGCGTGCCGGCGCGCTATCGTGCGCTCAGACGGCCTTGCGGATCGGGGGGATGCATGCCGGTAGTGCTGGCGCTGCTGTACGTGCTCTGCCATGGGCTGGCCGTGGCGTTCTGGCCGAGCCCGGCGGGCGTGGGTTCTTTCCTGTTCCTGACCGGCGCACCGCTGCTGGCCGCCGCCGCGTGCCTGCTGCGGGCGCAACGTGACCGCGCCGCTCTGGGCTGGCGTTCTACCGCGATGGCACTGCTGCTGTGGGCCGGTGGCATGACGTTCAACATGGTGGATGCGCTGGGTGCCGGCCGGGCTGACTTCACCCCACGCGTCAGCCTGTTGTTGTACGTGCTGTATGGCGTGCCGCTGGTGTTCATCCTGGCCCGGGCACGCCGCGAGCGCCCGAGCATCAGCCTGATCGACGCGGCGATGGCGGCGCTGCTGGGTGTGCTGTTCTTCGTGCACACCGCATCGTTCGCCGCCCGTGTCGAGGTCGACGCCCATGCCATGTCCAACATGCAGCGCATGTTCGACATCCAGAACCTGTGTATCGCCGCGTTCGCCGTGGTGCGATGGCTGGCCGGCGACGTGCCCGAACGGCGCAGGTTCTTCCGTGCACTGGCGCTGTACGCACTGGCCTATCTGCTGGTGGCCTACTACATCAACCACTACACCTCCGATGATGCATTCGGTGCGTTCAACGACCTGCTGATCGACGTACCTTTTCTGCTGATCGCCTGCATGGCGCTGGACACGGCGCCGGACACAGGCACCACGGCACACCCGCGGCTGGCGAGGACGGTGCAAGCCGCCGGTCCGATCATCCTGCCGTTGCTGCTGCTGGTGGTCGGCACGCTGGTGGTCGATCATGCGCGGCCGTTGGCCGTCGCGGGCTTCGTCGTAGCCACCCTTGGTTTCGGCCTGCGCAGCGTCCTGCTGCAGACCGATCTGCTGGAGCGTCAGGCGGCGCTGGATCAACTGGCGCGGCAGGATGGCCTCACCGGCGTGGCCAATCGCCGCGAGTTCGACGCGCGGCTGACCTCCGAGTGGAATCGCGCGCGGCGCAGCGGCACCGAGCTGGGCCTGCTGCTGGTGGATATCGACCACTTCAAGGCCTTCAACGACCGGCACGGCCATCCGGCCGGTGATCGTTGCCTGCAGGCGGTGGCCGGGGTGCTGAAGGGCGTCGCAGGTCGCGGCGGTGACAGCGTTGCGCGTTATGGCGGTGAAGAATTCGCTGTCATCGTGCCTGGAAGCCCACTGTCGGGCGTGCTGGCGCTGGCCGAGCGCCTGCGCGAAGCGGTCGAAGCGCTGCCATTGCCGGAAGGCCCGGTCAGCATCAGCGTCGGCGTGGGCTACCTGCACCCACCGGCGCTGGCCAGTGCCGACCAGCTGCTGGCCGATGCCGATGCCGGCCTGTATGCCGCAAAGCGTGCCGGCCGCAACCGGGTGGTCCTGCATGCGCGCGTGCTGGATGACGAGGGCAACGCGCACGGCACCATGGACTGTTGAGCGGACCAGCCCATGGCGTGCCGCCCGTCCAGGGACATCGCACTGGGTAGTGCCGGCCGCTGGCCGGCATCTCCTCGGTTGCCGGCCAGCGGCCGGCCCTACCACGGCGTGGCCTCAACGCACGTCGCGCAGTTCCCAGTGGTGGCCGGCCAGCAGGCGCAGGCGCTGCTTGAACACGTCACTGTCGATACGGGTGGTGGCGACCAGGTTGATGCGCAGGTCCTTCTGCTCGCCAGTCACGGTGGCGTCCGGATCGGTCACGCCCCACTGCGGTTCCACCGCATCCGGGTCGGGTTGCTTGGCTTTCCAGCGCTCGAACAGCGTGCCGCTGCGCAGGGCGTCCTGCAGCTCTTCGGCGAACCCGGCGGCGCCCTGCGAATGGAAGGACAGGTCAGGGTCGTTGCCGCGGGCTTTGGACGGGTCGGGCAGGCTGATGTGGTACTGCGCGGGCATGAAGTTCTCCTTGAAGTGCGGCAAGACTGGCACAACCGCGGTGGAATCGATGTGCAGATTCCAGCCACGGTCGGCCTTCATTCAAACCGATGTGGCCCATCGGCGAAACCCACCGTGACCGCGCCCTTGCCGACATTGACCATGCCGGTCAGGCTCATCACCGATTCGTACACGGTCACGCCATGGCCGGCGCAGACCTCTTTCAGCTGTGCGTAGCCGGGCAGGGCACGCAACTCGTCCAGTTCTCCGCCGTAGCTGACGCACACCGTCGGCGTCATCAGCCCCGCACGTACGCGCTGGCCGACCACCGCGAACAGCTTCTGCACGGCGCTGTCGAAGCCCTTGATCTTGGCGACCGGCCCGGTTTCGCCGCGGTAGCCGTGCAGCACCGGCTTGATGTCCAGTGCGCTGCCCAGCGCCGCACTGAGCAGGCCGACGCTGCGGTCGCCCTTGTGCCGGGCGCGCGCACGCATGTAGTACAGATCACGGGTGACCATGTAGCCGTGCACGTTGCCGGCCAGTTCTTCCAGCCGCTCGCGGATCTGCTGCACGCTGGCGCCACTGTCACGCAGGCGAACCGCCTCCACCGCAGTCACCGCCTGCGCGGCGAACAGGTTCTGGGTATCTAGCACGCGCAGCGCGAACGGCGAGTTGTAGCCCGCCGCCTGCCGCACCGGTTTGTAGTCGTTGAGGATGGCGAAGCTGGCCTGCAGCGCATTATCGTGGATCGGGCTGCGGGTCTTGGTGATGGTCATGCAGAACACGTGGTCGTAATCGATCACCAGCTGCTGCAGGAACAGGTCGCGGATCTGGTTGACACTGAAGGGGATGGTCTCCGCCTCGGCACCGTGCTCGGCCACGTGTGCATGCAGGAAACTCAGCGTGGCCTGCTCATCGCGATGATCAGCCAGCACGGCTTCGCCGATGCGGACGGTGATCGGCAGCAGCACGATGTTGTGCTCGGCAATGAAGTCCTGCGGCAGGTCGCAGGCCGAGTCGACGACGATTCCGATGCGCATCCGCGGCTCCCCCTCCAGGGCGGTTGTAGGTTCGGAAACGTGAAATCTATCTCAAATTCCGGCGTGGCGCGCGAGGGAAACGCGCCAGGCCCTGTTCAGCGACTGCGCTGCACGGCCACCGGAAGTTCGGCCAGGCGCTGCCATTCGGGCTGCTGCAGCAGGGCGGGATCGGCCAGCACGGCGGCCATCAACGGATGGGCGTCGTTGCCCCAGAACAGTTCGTCATCGATGGCCAGGGTTGGTACGCCGAACACGCCGGCAGCAATGGCGGCCTCGGTGTTCCTCCGCAGCTGCTCCTTGACCGCGGGGGCCGCGATGGCGCTGGCGACATCCTCGATCCCCAGCCGCGCAGCCGGTTCGCGCAGGGCCTCGGCGCTATCGGCGGCATTGCCGTCGCGCCAGATCCAGTCGAACAGCACGTCCACCGCCTGCACGCTGCCACCGGCGGCCAGGCACAGCCGCAGGGCAGACAACGGGTTGAACGGGTGGCCCGGCGGGAACCGCAGCCGTGTTCCTTCGGCCTGCGCAGTCCACAGCAGCTGGCGGTACATGAAGCGGCGCTTGGCCGGAATCTCGGCCGGCCCGAGGTTGCCCAGGTGATGCAGCACGGCACCGAAGGCGATCGGCACGGTCTGGATCTGTGCGAACTGGGGTAGCTGCTTCAGCTTCTGCCAGTGCAGGTAGGAATAGGGCGAGACGAAGTCGAAGTACCAGCGCAGGGTGGCCATGCAGGTTTCCTTGAATAACTGGAGGTCAGGGCTGCGCGTTGCGCTGCAGGTAGCGGTCGCGCAGTTCGGTCTGGCGCGAGCGCATCGGCATCGCCCGGCCGCCCAGCCAGACCTGTTCGGCATAGTGCGCCACGTCCAGCGGGTCGCCCTCCCACAGCACCAGGTCGGCACGCTTGCCCGGCTCGATGCTGCCGATCTGGTCGGCCACGCCGAACGCCTGCGCCGGCACCCGGGTCAGGCCGGCCAGGCCGTCGGCCCAGGGCAAACCGTTGGCCACGGCATTGCCGGCCAGCTGGCGCATCTTGCGGGCGTTGTGCGAGGCGTCGCCACGCTGCACGAACGAGACCGCCACGCCGGAACGTTGCAGGCGTGCCGCATTTTCCAGCGTGGCGCCGATCTGGTCGAAGCTGGCCGGCAGGTTGGACAACACATCGACGAAAACCGGTACCTGTGCGGCGGCCAGCTCCGGCGCGAGCTGCCAGGCTTCGCTGCCACCGGCGATGGCGATCTTCACCTTTTCGCGGGCGGCCCAGCGCAGCAGCTGGCGAATGTCCGCCGCGCGGTCCACCTCCACCACGATGCGGCCGTGCCCGGCCAGGTAGCGGCTGAGCGTGCGGCGCCCGGCCGGCGTCAGCAGCGCGTGCGGTGAGTCCGCGGCAACCTGGCCACGCGCCTCGTCCACCATCTGCTGCAGCAGCATCCATTGCGCTGCACGCGACTGCCCGGTCAGCTCCACTACGGCCGACCCCAGGCGCAGGAACAGCGCGCGCGGCCCGAGGGGATCGGCGCTGCCGTCCAGCCGCATCACGCCACCCTGGCCTGCAACGAAGCCGCCACCGGTGGCCGCCCCCAGGGCGGTGAAGCCGATGCCGTCCAGGCGTGCCACCGGGATCAGCACCGAGGCCGGGTTGTACGCCAGGGTGACATCGAACTCGGGGCGCAACGGTTGTTCGCCGATCTTCAACGTGCTGTCGACCGTGCTCGCTTCACCGGAGACCTCTTCGATGCCGATCTCGGTGATGCCCCCGAACAGCGCCGGTGTCAGCGGGCGGCCATCGGCCTCGACCACGCTGGCGCCGGCCGGGGCGGACAGCCCGCTGCCGACTGCGCGGATGATCCCGCCCTGCACCAGCACATCGGCGTGCTGCAGGCTGCCGCGCGTGCTGGCCGTATGCACGGTCGCGTTGCGCACCAGCAGGTCCTGCGCCTGCGCGGATGCGGAGAGGCAGGCCAGCACCATGACCGTAGCGCCGAGCCATGCCCGGCGACGCTTGTTCAACGCGCGCATCAGTGCACCTCCTGGCCAAGCTGGAAGTCGGAACGTGGCGTGGCCGCAGGTGCGCTGCGGTCGTACAGGCGGCGGCCGTCGATGAAGACCTGCTCGGCCA
The DNA here is from genome assembly GCF_059370875.1 of Stenotrophomonas sp. YJH_SMC_81. Taxonomy (NCBI): domain Bacteria; kingdom Pseudomonadati; phylum Pseudomonadota; class Gammaproteobacteria; order Lysobacterales; family Lysobacteraceae; genus Stenotrophomonas; species Stenotrophomonas sp. YJH_SMC_81. The sequence goes on from NZ_JCAFUB010000002.1 coordinate 463,545, forward strand.
GCGCGTACGAGCTGAAGGGGTTGCCGTTCCACACCACCACGTCGGCCATCTTGCCGGCCTCCAGGGTGCCGGTCTGGCCTTCAATCCCCAGCGCCCTGGCGGCGTTGGCGGTCATCCAGGTGATGGCGTGTTCGGGGGGGATCTCCGGCATGCGTGCGCGGCGCGCGGCGGCAATCACCTTGGCCGCTTCCTGGTTCAGGCGCTGGATGCCTTCGGGGGAGTCGGAATGGACGATGGCGCAGCTGTTCTTCGGCCGATCGACCAATGCGATGTTCTCCGGAATACCGTCGAAGGCTTCCATCTTGAAGCCCCACCAGTCGGCCCACAGCGCGCCGCAGACGCCGTCGGCGGCCAGCCGGTCGGCCAGCTTGTAGGCCTCCACGCCGTGGTGGAAGGCGGCCACCTTGAAGCCGAATTCCTTGGCCAGGTCGAGCATGGTGGCCATCTCGTCGGCGCGATAGCAGTGGATGTGCACGCGGATGTCGCCTTCGATCGCGCCGGCCAGCGTGTCCAGCTTGAGATCGCGCTTGCCGCCGGCATCACCGGCGCTGTCGCCCTTATCGCTGCCGAACCAGCCCTTGCGCTTGGCCGGCCTCGGTTTGTTCTTGGCGATGTAGTCGGCGGCATCGATGAAGGCGGCGCGGTAACCGGCAACGTTGCCCATCCGCGTGGCTGGGGCGACGCCCTTGCCTCCGCCGTAGACCCGCTTCGGGTTCTCGCCACAGGCCATCTTCAGCCCCCACGGTGCGCCGGGAAACTTCATCGCCTGGTAGGTGATGGCGGGGACGTTCTTCAGGGTCACACCACGACCACCGACCAGGTTGGCCGAGCCCGGCAGCACCTGCATGCTGGTCACGCCGCCGGCCAGTGCGGTGGCGAAACCCGGGTCCTGCGGCCACACCGAGTGTTCGGCCCAGACGTTGGCGGTGACCGGCGCGGTCATCTCGTTGCCGTCGCTGTGCGCGCCGACGCCCGGGCTGGGGTACACGCCCAGGTGCGAGTGCACGTCGATCAGGCCGGGTGTGACCCACTTGCCCTGCGCATCGATGCGGGTGACACCGGCATCGGCCTGCAGCTGGCGGCCGACGGCAACGATGCGGCCCTCGCGCAGCAGCACGTCGGCGTTGTCCAGGCGCTGGCCGGTGCCGGTCAGCACGGTGGCGTTCTGGATCAGCACCGGTGCATCGGGGTGTGCCTGGTAGGTGCTGGGGTAGGGATCGGCGACGAAGCGCGAGGCGCCCACCGCCGGTGCCGTGCTCAATGAAACCAGCGCCAGTGCCACCCCGGTGCGCAACAACGTCGATGCCATGCAGTTCCCCTCGCCAGAAACATGAATCCACCGACGCTAGCCGGGGCCGGTGTGGCTTGCCAAGTGACCTTGGACAGGGGCGTGGGGGGTAGGAATTTTCTGATGGAGGATTTGTGAAGGAAATATTAACGTTGGATGAAGCGATGGGCTGATTACGTCTTGCGCTGACCTGTATCACCAGCTTACGCACCTGCTCCAACGACGGAGCCGGGCCCGTACCTTTCATGGAATCAAGGACGCAACCGATGACTGCTGCAAAGCTCCGCCGTTCGACCGTTTCGCGCCGTTCCTTCCTGCCCTCGCCGCTGGCGTCGGCCATTGTCGGTTCCTTGCTGGTGGCCACCGCACTACCGGTCCTGGCCCAGGACAGTGACGACGCCCTGGCCCGTTACCAGCTGCAGCGCAGCCTGCAGTCGGCGTTCGCCGCGCAAAGCGGGGTGAGCGCCTCCGCTCCCGCGATGATCGCTCCCTCGGTAGCGATTCCGGTGGCGGCGCTGGCTCCCAGCGCCGGTGCTTCCGCGAAGCCGGTCATGGGCAAGCCCGGCGACGCAGCGAGCTGGCGTACCAGTGAATTCGAACTCGACTGGGGCCTGGCTGCGATCAATGCCGACGTGGCCTATGCGCGCGGGCTGACCGGTGCGGGCATCCGCCTGGGCGTATTCGACAGTGGCACGGGTCTGGACCATCCGGAATTCGCCGGCAAGGACAACCGCAGCATCCGCATCGCCGATCTGATGGCTGACGGCACGCGCTGCACCAACACCACCGCAGTGCGTGGGCCGGCGGCCTGCTTCGCCAGTGATGGCGATGACGTCCAGATCAGCTATGTCGGGTACAACGCCAACGTGCCCGACAACATCCGCAGGATCATCGAGTCGGGCCCCTATGTGCAGCCGGGGATGCAGTTCGAGATCCATGGCACGCACGTTGCTGGCACCATCGCGGCGAACCGGGACGGAAGCGGCATGCACGGTGTGTCCTTCGGTTCGGACCTGACCGTTGGCCGGCTGTTCTCCGACAGCATCCGCGAGTGGCAGCGCACGGCGACTGGCTACTCGGTCGTGACACTGGGCGCGATCGGCCCGAAAGTCAGCGCCTTCCAGGACCTGTATGCCCAGATGAACGCGCAGGGCGTGCGTGCCATCAACCATAGCTGGGGCCTGGTCACGGAACCGACGACAGCGACGGACATGGACGCGATCTACAACGACCCGGACGACCGCCAGTACCTGAACACCTTTGCCGACGGATCGCGTGCGCGCGGGATGATCCAGGTGTGGGCGGCCGGCAATACCAGTTCGGTCATTCCGGCGCCTGCGCAGAGCCCCATCGCCGGCCTCTACGCCACGCTGCCGCGCGCATTCGCCGACATCGAGCCGTACTGGTTGAGCGTGGTCAACGTCGGTACCAATCTGACCCTGAGCAATCGTTCCAACAAGTGCGGCCTGAGTGCCAACTGGTGCCTTGCCGCACCGGGTTCGGACATCGTATCGACCGCCTATGGTGATGATTCCAGCCTGGCCGGCAGCGTCGGCATCGACGCCAACGGCAACGTCAGCCTGGACATCCAGCAGCGCGTGCCTACCTATGGCTATGCGCTGCTGAGTGGAACCTCCATGGCCGCGCCCCACGTCACCGGCGCGCTGGGCCTGCTGTTTGAACGCTTCCCCTATCTGGACAGCGCTCAGGTGCGCGATGTGCTGCTGACCACGACCACCGATCTGGGCGCGCCCGGCATCGACGACATCTACGGTTGGGGCCTGTTGAACCTGGCCAAGGCCATCGAGGGTTACGGTTCGCTGCGCGTCGACACCGACGTGGTGATGAACCAGCGTGCCGGTGGCCTGAAAGTGTGGGAAGGCGATGCCTGGGACAACTGGACCAACGACATCGGCGGCCCCGGCAAGCTGACCAAGAGCGGCATCGGCTGGCTGCGCTTGAGCGGCGACAACAGCTTCAACGGTGCGCTGGTGCGCGAGGGCGTGCTTGAACTGGATGGTGTCAATACGCTCACCGGAGCGGTGGACGTGGCCGGCGGCAGCTTCCTGCTCAATGGCACATTGAAGAACACTGCGCTGAACAGCCAGGGGGGCTCCAGCCACATCAACGCACGCGGTGTGCTGGATGGCTCCGACCTGAACGTCAACGGTGGCGTGGTCATCTTCGACGGCGTGCAGCGCGGCGCCCAGACCTCGGTGGCCGCGCAGGGGACGTTCGAATTGAACGGAAGGCTGGAAAACAGCGCGTTGACCAGCCTGGGCAACAGCCGTGTGAATGCAGGCGGGTTACTCGCAGGCTCCGACCTGACCGTCAACGGTGGCGTGCTGTCGTTCAACGGCACGCAGACCGGTGGTCACACCCTCGTTGGCCGCAACGGCACACTGAAGGGCATCGGCCAGCTGGGCGATACCACCGTGGCCGGTATCGTTGCACCGGGCAACTCGATCGGCACGCTGACCATCAACGGCGACTACGTGCAGACCGCCACCGGTGTGTACCAGGCCGAGCTGGCCCCGGGCGGGCACAGTGACCAGTTGCGCGTCACCGGTACCGCCACCCTGGGCGGCACCCTGATCGCCCTGCCGGAAGCGGGCACCTATTACCTGGGTGAGCAGTTCAACTTCATCCGTGCCGACGGCGGAATCCGTGGCCAGTTCGCCACCACCGACTTCAGTGCGTTCTCGCCGTTCCTGAAATTCGGGCTGTCCTATGGCACCGGTGGCGCGCGCATTGAAGTCACCCGTGGCAATCCGCTCGCCAGTGCCGCCAGTACCGACAACCAGCGCGCGGTGGCCACTGTGGCCGACCGGCTGGCGGTCAACCAGGGCCTGCCGCGCCCACTGACCCTGCTGTTCCCTCAACAGGTAGGCGCTGCACTGGACGGCCTCAGCGGCGAGCTGCATGCGGCCACCGCGATGGCCCTGGTCGAGGGCAGCCGCTACGTGCGTGATGCCGCACTGTCGCGCCGCGTCGGTGTACGCGCGCCGGGAGCAGACGGCGACGCCGCCGCGGGGGTCTGGGTACAGGCCATCGGTGGCAGCACCACGCTGGACGGCAATGGCAACACCGCACGCACCGAAGCCAACAGCAGCGGCCTGCTGGCAGGCGTGGACCGCGAGATCAACGGCTGGCAGGTGGGCATGCTGGCCGGTACCGGCCGTACCGATGCCAAGCAGCAGGAAGGACGCCGTGCGCGTGCCAAGGTCGACAATACGCACCTGGGGGCCTATGCCAGTCACGACTGGGGCGCCTTCGGCCTGCGGGGTGGCCTGGCCTGGAGCGAGCATGAGGTGAAGAGCACCCGTGAGCTGGCCTTCTCCGGTTACAGCGATACGCTGGCGGCACGCTATGACGGCCGCACCCGCCAGGCGTTCGTCGAGGCAAGCTATCGCTTCGGCGGCCGCGAGGCGGGGCTGGAACCTTACCTGCAGCTCGCACGTGTGGAAGTGGACATGAAGCGCGTCAACGAGCGCGGCGGTGCGGCTGCACTGCAGGGTGAGGTGGACGATCTGCGTACCACCGTGGCCACGGCCGGCCTGCGTTTTGACAAGGGCCTGAAGGCTTCGTTCCAGCAGGACAGCTGGCTGCACCTGCGCGGTGGCGTCGGGTACCGCCATGCCAGCGGGGATCGCGACCCGGCGGCCCGCTTCGCCTTTGCCACCGGCAGCGACAGCTTCGTGGTCAGCGGTGCCCCGATGGCTGACAGGACGGTGGTGGCCGAACTGGGGCTGTCGGCATGGTTGACCGCACGCCAGCAGCTGGAGCTGGGCTATAGCGGCCAGTATGGCGACGAAAGCCGTGACCACAGTGCCAACCTGCGCTGGTCGGTGCGCTTCTAAGCCGCCGGTGACCGCAGGGAAACCAGGAGGGCGGCCGCAGGGCCGCCCTTCTTCGTTGCCGGCCCAGGTGTGGGTTGGCCCGTGCACGCCTACAATGGCGGCCCCCACGCCGTACCGGACCGCCCATGAAGAGCAAGCAGGAAATCGTCGACAACTGGCTGCCGCGCTACACCGGCGTGCCGCTGGACCAGTTCGGCCAGCACATCCTGCTGACCAACTTCGGCGGCTACCTGCACACCTTTTCCGAGCTGACCGGTGCGCCCATCATCGGCCTGGACCGGCCGATGGCCAGTGCCACCATCGACGGCATCACCATGATCAACTTCGGCATGGGCAGCCCCAATGCCGCGATCATCATGGACCTGCTGTCGGCAGTGATGCCCAAGGCGGTACTGTTCCTGGGCAAGTGCGGTGGCCTCAAGCGCAAGAACCAGCTGGGTGACCTGGTGCTGCCGATCGCGGCGATCCGCGGCGAAGGTACGTCGGGCGACTACCTGCCGCCGGAAGTGCCAGCCTTGCCGGCGTTTGCGCTGCAGCGTGCAGTCTCGACCATGATCCGCGACCTCGGCCACGACTACTGGACCGGCACCGTCTACACCACCAACCGCCGGGTCTGGGAGCACGACGAGGCCTTCAAGGAGCGGCTGCGGGCGATGCGCTGCATGGCCATCGACATGGAAACCGCCACCGTGTTCGCGGCCGGTTTCGCCAACCACATTCCCAGTGGCGCGCTGCTGCTGGTCTCGGACCAGCCGATGATCCCCGACGGGGTCAAGACCGAGGCTTCCGATGCCAAGGTCAGCTCCCAGTTCGTGGAAAACCATATCCAGATCGGTATCGAGGCGCTTAAGCTTATCCGGCGCAACGGCAAGTCGGTCCGCCACCTGCGCTTCGATGAATGATGATGACGGCCTGGCGCGGCGCGCCGGCCCTGGGGAGTAGGTGATGGACGTTGCCGCGCAAGTGGTGGATTTCTGGAAAGAAGCGGGCCCTGCGAAGTGGTTCGCCCGCGACGATGCGTTCGACGCGCAGTTCCGCCAGTTGTTCCTGGATGAGCATTTCGCCGCCGCTTCGCGTGGGCGTGAACACTGGCTGGGCAGTGCCGAGGGCGCACTGGCGCTGATGCTGCTGCTGGACCAGTTCCCGCGCAACTGCTTCCGCGGTACTGCCCATTCCTATGCCACCGATGGCCTGGCCCGGCACTACGCCATGCGCGCCATCGAGGAAGGCCTGGACCTGCAGCTGGTGCCGAAGCTGCGCGCCTTCATCTACCTGCCGTTCGAGCACTCCGAGGACCCGTTGGACCAGGACCGTTCGGTGGCGATGTTCGATGTGCTGGGCGACAAGGAATACCTGCAGTACGCCGAGCTGCACCGCGACATCATCCGCCGCTTCGGCCGTTTCCCGCACCGCAACGCAGTGCTGGGGCGCATTCCCTCGCCGGAGGAACTGGACTACCTGGCCGAAGGCGGTTTCGCCGGCTGAAAAAAGGGGACGGAGGGGATTAAGTCGTTTGTGGCATAAACGACTTAATCCCCTCCGTCCTCTTTTTTCGGGGGCCAGATCCGCTTTCCGCAGGAAAGGGCGCTGACCCCGCGCCGTCAATCAGTACTTCGGCACGCCGTTGTCGACGTCTTCCGACCAGGCGTTGATGCCGCCGGTCACGTTGAACACCTTGGTGAAACCCAGGGCGCGGAACTGCTCGGCGGCCTGCGCGCTGCGGCCACCGTGGTGGCACATGAAGGCCAGTGCAGTGTCCTTCGGCAGGGCTTCCAGCGCGGCACGGCCGTTGCCGTCGAAGGTCTTGAACGGCACGCCGACGGCGGCGATCTCACGTTCGTCGGCGGGGCGCACGTCGACCAGGGTGATGTTGCCGGCACGCACCAGGTCGTCGGCATCGCGCACGCTGATTTCCTGCACCGGCTTGGGCGCATTCGGGTTGTCGATGGCCAGGCCCTTGCCGCGGATGTCGTCCACCCAGTCGATGGTGATGCCGTTGGCGCGACGGGCACTGGCCAGGTCGAACTGCACGCGCAGGCCATTGGACTCGGCAGCGATGGCGCCTTCGTCGTGCGGGGCCAGCTGGAAGTTCGGCTGGAAACCGGCGTCGATGGACAGCTGCAGGGCCGCGCCCGGGGCATCGGCCAGCGCGCCCTTGAGCATTTCCACGGCGGCCGGGGTGACGGTGATGCTCGGCGGGGTACGGTCCGGCGCAGCCAGGCCCAGCACGCTGCTCAGCTCGCCGCTGGCGGCCATCTGCAGCACGATGTCGCTGCCGCCGACCAGTTCGCCGTCGATGTACAGCTGCGGGATGGTCGGCCAGTCGCCATAGGCCTTGATGCCTTCACGGATTTCCTGGTCGGCCAGCACGTTGACGTGGGCGAACTCGACACCCAGGTCCTGCAGGGCGCCCACGGCCTTGGCCGAGAAACCGCACTGCGGCATCGACGGCTGGCCCTTCATGAACAGCACGACGCGGTTGGCGTTGAGGATGGATTCGATGCGCGAACGCAGGGCGGGATCGAGGGACATGGACGTCGGGGTTCCGGGAATTCGAACCATCGATTCTACCCCTCATGGCATCATGGGGGATGAGCAACGCAGGAACATTGCATCGCATTCCGACCCGGCCCTGGCGCTGGCTGCCCTGGCTGGTGGCGTCGCAGCTGCTGGTGATCCTGGTCTGGGCCCTGGCGGGCTGGCACTGGGGGGTGCCGCTGATGGTGGCCAGCCACGCACTGTTCTTGGTGCCGGTGTTCCTGCCCAACAGTCGCTTCTATGCGCCGGTGCTGAGCCGGTTGCCGGATGCCGGCAACAGCGTCTGGCTGACCATTGATGACGGTCCTGGCCCGGAAACCCGTGCCGTGCTCGACCTGCTGGACCGCCACCAGGCCCATGCCACCTTTTTCCTGGTGGGCGAGCGCGCGCTGGCGCAGCCGGAACTGGTGCAGGAGATCCTGCGCCGCGGCCACGACCTGGGCAACCACAGCCACAGCCATCCGCAGGCGCGCTTCTGGCGGCTGGGCCCGGCGGCGATGCGCGCCGAGATCGAGGGCTGCCAGCACGCGCTGCAGGCGGTAAGCGGTCGCCCGGTGCGCTGGTACCGCTCGGTGGTGGGCATGACCAATCCGTTCGTGGCGCCGGTGCTGCAGCGGCTGGGCCTGGTCCGGGTCGGCTGGAGCGCGCGCGGCTTCGACGGCATCGGTTGCACGGCGCAGGGGGTGCTCGACCGCCTGCTGCCGGATCTGCGACCGGGGGCCATCGTGCTGCTGCATGAGGGGGCCGCCCACGGCCACAACCTGGCGATCATTGAGGGCGTGCTGAAGGCACTGGACGAGCGCGGGCTGAAAGCGCGGCTGCCGGTCCCGTAACGCCGGCCCTGGTAATGTAGAGCAGCCGGGCATGGGCTCGGCTCTACAAGGGGGGCGCTACTGTAGCGCCCGAGCCGATGCTCGGGCGGCGGTGCGCAGCACCGGAAAAACGTCGCAGCGCAGCTCTACAGCGCGGGGCGTTGGGCCACCAGCAACCAGCTGTTGAATGGCGTGCGCCCATGCAGGGGACGCGGCGCCGTCACCTGCAATCCGGCCTCGGCCAGTGTCGCTTGCAGCACGTGCGGGTCGGGGTAGTGGCGCGGCCGCGTGCCCATCCAGCCGACCAGCCAGGCCAACCGGTCCGCCACCCGCGTGGTGCGGTCGCGACCATCGCCGGTGGCCAGTGGCGTGCGCAGCAGCAGGCGGCCACCGGCGGCCACCCGCGCGCTGGCCGCACGCAGCAGTGCCAGTTGTGGGCCCGCGTCCAGGTACTGCAACACATCCAGCAACAGGACGTGTCCGGGCTGCGCCGGCAGTGGCGCCTGCACGTCCAGGCAGTCGAAGCGCACAGCGTGCAGGCCGGTGGCGGCACGCTGGGCACGGGTGATCTTGCTGGCATCCACGTCCACGCCGAGGTAGGGGTGGGTGCCGCCGCGCTGGCGCAGCACATGGGCGAACAGCCCCAACCCGCAGCCCAGGTCCAGCACCGGCTGCCCGTCGTCGCGCAGATGCTGCAGCACGCCGTCATACAGAGGGTCGCTGCCGAGCTTGCCGCGGGTGTAGTAGTAGTCGCGACGGCTGCCCCAGGCCCGTGCCGGGCGGAACGCTTCGGCGATCGCGCGGGCCTGCGGGGCGGTCAGCGGTGTGCAGGGCAGCGGCGGGCCGTTCCGTGGCTTACCATCCATCGTATCAGTCCGTTCCACCGAGCAGGCGTGCGGCGACCGGCAGCGCGCGCGCGCTCCACAATGCGTACATCCGCGCCGACGGGTGCAGGCCGTCTTCGGCGATCATTGCCGGGTTGCCGCCCTGGTCACGGCTGATGTCGGTGATGTCGACGAAGGCCACGCCCTGCTGGGTGCTGATCACCTCGGCAGCTGCGTTGAACTCGTCGGTCTCGATCTCGATGGTGGCCAGGTCGCGGCCGCTGCCGGCACCGAACGGCGTCGCGCCCCAGTCGGGGAAGGACAGCACCAGCACGCGCCCGGGGCGGCCCCCGGCAAAGCCGATCGCCCGCTGCAGCAGGGCCTGGAACTGTACGCGGTACTCGTCCAGCGGCCGGCCGCGGTACTGGTTGTTGACGCCGATCAGCAGGCTGACGAAATCGAACGGGCCCTGGGGTGCAGCCGCATCGATGCCGGCGTCCAGCTCGTCGGTGGTCCAGCCGGTGGTGGCGATGGTCTGCGGGTCGGCCAGCGCCACATCCTGCGCACGCAGGGCGGCGGCCAGCTGGTGCGGCCAGCGGCCTTCGACAGCAACGGCTTCTCCGACGGTGTACGAGTCGCCCAGCGCCAGGTAGGACAGCGCCACCGCTCAGGCCACCGAACGGCGCGGCTTCAGCGGCACGACCTTGGTCGCGTCCTCGGCACGCCGGGCCAGCACGCGGTCGATGCGGGCGAACACATCGCGCATCACCGAGGCTTCCGGCAACAGGGTCACGCGGAAATGGTGGCGGTAGGGCACGTTGAAGCTGGAACCCGGTACCACCAGCACGCCTTCGTTGTTCATCAGGTCCAGCGCGAAGGTGTGGTCGTCAAAGCTCTTGGCAGCGGCACCGACCACGGCCGGGAACGCATACAGCGCACCGGCTGGCGCGACCAGCGACAGGTGCTCGCTGGCTTCGCAGGCGTCGATCACCGCGCGGCGGGTTTCATACAGGCGGCCGCCCGGGGTGCACAGTTCGGAGATGGTGTCCGGGCCGTTCACTGCGGCCTCGATGGCGTACTGGCCCGGCACGTTGGCGCACAGGCGCAGCGCGCCCAGCAGGTCCAGCGCGGCGCGGAAGTCGCCCAGGCGCGCGTCGTCGCCGCTGAGATGGGCCCAGCCCACGCGCCAGCCGCAGGCACGGTGCACCTTGCTCAGGCCGCTGAAGGTCAGGCACGGATGGTCGCCGGCCAGCGGCGCGACCGGTTGGAACACCGCATCGTCGTACAGGATCTGGTCGTAGATCTCATCGACCAGCAGCAGCAGGTTGTGGCGGCGTGCGATCTCGACCACGCGCTCCAGCAGTTCGCGCGGGTAGCTGGCGCCGCTGGGGTTGTTCGGGTTGATCAGCACGATGGCGCGGGTGCGCGAGGACACCAGCGTCTCGATCTCGCTCGGGTCCGGCTGGAAGCCGTTCTCGGCGGCGCAGCGGTAGTACACCGGTCGGCCATCGTTGAGGATGGTGGAGGCCGACCACAGTGGGTAGTCCGGCGACGGCACCAGCACCTCATCGCCCGGATTGAGCAGTGCGCGCAGCGACAGGTCGATCAGCTCGCTGACACCGTTGCCGACGAATACGCGGTCCGGGTGTGCATCCGGTGCGCCGCGGCGGGCGTAGTAATCGGCGATGGCTTCACGCGCCACCGGCAGGCCCTGCTGGTGGGTGTACGGGTCGGTGCGGCCCATGTCGTCGGCGATTGCGCGCTGCAGATGCTCGGGTGCGCGGAAACCGAAGTTGCCCGGGTTGCCGATGTTGAGCTTGATCAGCTTGCGGCCCTGCGCCTCCAGCTCCCGCGCTCGCCGGGCCAGTTCTCCGCGGATTTCGTAGCGCACTTCGGAAAGGCGCTCGCGGATGGCCAGGGGCTTGGGCGAGATGGTGGACATGAGGCTGGGCCGTCAAAAGGCATGGGGATTCCATCCTACCGGAATTGCTGCAGTGCATGGCAATGGCTCCGGGCCTGCTATTGCTGGGCTGGCCGGGGGCCGTCACAGGTAGAATGGCGGCGATGACCCAGACCCCCGATTTCATCGCCCTGCAGACCATCGGCTGGCCTTGGCCGGGCCCGGCGCAGCAGGCCGACTGGCAGGCCGTGATGGCCGCACACCCGCAGGCCCGCCCGGCGCGGGTGATCGAGCAGCACCGGACCCATTACGTGGTGGCCGATGGCCCGGATGCGGCGATCAAGGCCGAGTCACTGCCGGAATGGCAGCGCCCGCGCTTTCCCAGCCACGAGCGGCCGGCCGTGGGCGACTGGGTGCTGCTGGACGGCATCCGCATCGTTGCGCTGCTGCCGCGTCGCACCGCGATCAAGCGTGGCGCCGCCGGTGAGCACTACCACCAGCAGGTGATCGCAGCGAACATCGATACGGTGTTCATCGTCTGTGGGCTGGATGCCGACTTCAATCCGCGCCGCATCGAGCGCTACCTGCTGCTGGTCGGTGGTGGCGGCGCCGAACCGGTGGTGGTGCTGACCAAGGCCGACCAGACCGGGTACAGCGAGGATGCGCTGGCAGTGCTGGAAGAGCTGGAGATGCAGGGCATCGCGCTGCATGCGATCAACGGCCTGGATGCCGACAGCGTGGCGGTGCTGCGGCCGTGGCTGGGCCCGGGGCGCACGGTGGTGCTGGTGGGCTCCTCCGGTGCCGGCAAATCCACGCTGACCAACACCCTGCTCGGCGAGCAGCGGATGAAGACCAACGCGGTCCGCGCCAACGATTCGCGCGGCCGCCACACCACCACCCATCGCGCGTTGATGCCGCTTCCGACCGGCGCCTGCCTGATCGACACCCCCGGCATGCGCGAGCTGAAACCGACCGGCGAAGAAACGCTGTCCGAAGGTGGCTTCGCCGATATCGAAGCGCTGGCCACGCAGTGCCGTTTCAACGACTGCAAGCATCAGCAGGAACCGGGCTGCGCTGTTCGTGCAGCGATCGACGCTGGCGAGATCGAAGAGAGCCGGCTGCTGAACTATTTCAAGCTGAAGGAAGAAGTGGCTGCCGCTGCCGCCAAGCTGGCGGTGCGCCAGGCCGAGACCGCGCAGGAACGTGGCGGCAAGAAGGGCAAAGGCCAGCAGTTCCGCCCGGCCGGAAAGCCACGCCGGCGCTGACAGTGCAGCCGAGCGTGGGCTCGGCTCTACAACGGTTGTATCCCGGGACACCTTGTAGCGCCCGAGCCAATGCTCGGGCGGCGGCGCACTGCGCCGGGCACGGCGGGGCGCTATAGTCCGCGCATGGAACCGACCGCGACGCTGGACCGTGAGGTGGCCCACCATGCAGCGCTCGATGCGCGCCTGGTCGAGGCCGTGGGAGGCATCCGCCTGCTGGGGCTGACCAGCTGGCCGGCCACGGTGCAGGTACCGTTCCTGGACAGCGTGGCGCGCGGCCAGCCGGTGCTGCCGAAGGTGGATTACCCTCGGCTGGACTTCAGCGAAGAGCGCCGCGCCCTGGCCGCGATCGCTGCCGACTGCGATGACAGCCACCCGCTGGGCCACTATGTGCAGCAGTCGGCGCAGAGCTGGGACCTGGCCGCGCAGCTGCTGGAAGGGCTGGGCACTGCCGCCGTCGATACCTGTTCGGTGCAGCTGTTCGGTGCCCCCGAGCAGCCACTGCCGGGCAATGGCCCGAGCACGCGCGACGCGGCACGCCACTTCATCCAGATTGCCGCAGAACTGGACCACGAACTGCTGGCACCGGAAGAGCAGGTACCGGTCTCGGCCATCGCCCTGCAACTGCAGTTGCAGAACGACCTGGATGCGTTCTTCGAATCGCGCATCATCCAGGTACAGCTGGATCCGGAGCTGGTGTCCAAGGCGGCTGCCGGCCCGACCCGTATTCGACTGCGCACCAGTGCCCGCTTCAGCGCCTACGACCGCGCGCAGCTGTTCCACCACGAAGCGCTGGTGCATTCGCTGACCGCATTGAACGGCCGCGAACAACCGGTGTTGCCCAGCCTGGCGTTGTCGTCGCCGCGGGTGACGGCCACCCAGGAAGGGCTGGCGACGTTTGCCGAGCAGATCACCGGCAGCATCGACATCGAGCGCCTCAAGCGCATCAGCCTGCGTACCGAAGCGATTGCCATGGCACGCGAAGGCGCCGACTTCATCGAGGTGTTCCGCTACTTCTGCGACGCGGGACAGAACGCGGAAGAGAGTTTCGCCTCGGCGCAGCGCGTGTTCCGCGGCGTGCCGCCGAGTGGCGGCCTGGCCTTCACCAAGGACACGGTGTACCTGCGCGGCCTGGTGTCGGTGCACACCTTCTTCCGCCACATGCTGGCCGAGGACCGCCTGCAGGTCTGCCGCTGGTTGTTCGCCGGCAAGATGAGCTTGACCGATGCGATCGCGTTCGCGCCGCTGTTCGAGGCGGGGGTATTGAAGCCACCGCGCTGGCTGCCGCACTGGGTGAGCCGGGCGAACGGCCTGGCCGGCATGCTGGCGTTTTCGCTGTTTGCCAACCGGATACGGATGGACCAGCTGGCGCCGGAATGAAATGCGTTGGCGGTTTGTGGCGTCTTGATTGATATCGGATAGAGCGGGGGGCTTGCGCTGGCCAGGACACGCCGCAAGTACGTCCCTGTAGGCTCGGCCACGGCATCCATGCCGTGGACGGTCCTGGCCAGCGCAAGCCCCCCGCTCTGAACAATTTCCGCGAGACGGCCAGCAATCCACCAGAGGGATTGCGTTTGAAAAGCTTGAAAAGCAAAGCGCCGGGCACTGCCCGGCGCTTTGCTTCTGCTCTTGCTTTCCATTGCCTCCGCGCCGGCGCAGGGGATTGTCGAGCGAGGTGGGACGGGCCGAGGCAGGACCGTGAGGCGCATGGATGCGCCGACCGAGCCTACATGGACGTACTTGCGGCGTGTCCTGCCTCGGCCCGTCCCACCTCGCCCCGCTGCGGTACTGATGCGCCGCAGCGCCCGCTTTTGACTTAGAACTCCGCCGCCACCGTCATGAACAGCTGCCGCGGTGCGCTCGCATGGATCGCATAGCGCGTGCCCTTCGGATCGGTCGGTGCGAACGAGCTCAGCTGGCCGGCGTAGCGCTTGTTGGTCAGGTTGGTCGCATTCAACGACACCCGAATGTTGCGCAGGCCCAGGCCCGGGCCGAAGTCGTAGCCTGCACCGGCGTCGAAGGTGGTCACGCCCGGCACCGACTGGTCGTTGGTGTAGGTGTAGTAGCGTTTGCCGGTGTACTTGGCACGCAGGCTGGCGAAGAAGCCATCGCGGTTCCAGCTGATCTCGCTGGAGGCCATGCGCTGCGGCGTATCCACCGTGATCTTGCCGGCCACCGGCACGATCGCGCCGCCCGAGGTGTAGTCATCCTCGTAGGTGGTCTTGTTCCAGGACAGCGCGTTGTACCACTGCAGGCCGTCGATCGGCTCGAGGATGAAGGTCAGTTCCGCGCCGTGGCTCTTTACCGAACCGACGTTGATGAAGCGCGTCACGCACTCCGGACGCGTGCCGACTTCGATGCTCGAGCACGGGTTCAGCGACAGCAGGCGGTTGTCGAATTTCACGTTGTAGGCGGCGATCGAGGCCTGGTACTTCTCGCCGAAGGTACGGAAGCCGGCTTCCAGGCTCTTGGACTTCTCCGGTTCCAGCCCGGCGCTGGCCGCGAACGATTCCGGCGACACCTGCAACGGGCCACCGCTGCCGCCACCGACAAAGGCGGCGATGTTCTCGGCGTACGAGGCGAACAGTTCATTGTTGGCGTTGAGCTTGAAACCCAGGCCCACCTGCGGCAGCACCGACTTCTTGGCGGTCAGCGTGCCCGAGGCGATGCTGGTTTCCACGCCCGGCTGGGCGGTGGCGCGCATGCGGGTGTTCGGGCTCTTGATGCCCACGTCCACGGTCAGGCGCTGGTCCAGGAAGCGCATGCGGTCCTGCACGTAGAACTGGCGCGTGCGGATGTCGAAATCCTGGTTGAACAGCAGGCGGTCCGGGTTCTTCAGGTACAGGTCGTCCAGGAACGGGCCGCTGATGTAGTAGAAGTTGCGCGACACGTTGTGGTCGTTCTGCTCGTACCACAGGCCCGCCTCCAGTTCGTGGATGCCCACCGTCCACGACAGCGCGGCGGTCACACCATCGCGGTTGATCGTGTAGTTGGTGCTGCGGATCGAAATCGGCAGCATCCTGTCGGTGCCCGGGTAGGACGGCTGGCCCGGTGCCCACCAGTGGCCCTGGCCACGGTTGTCGTGGTGGTAGGCCAGCAGCTTCAGGCGGCCCTGCTCGCCCAGGCGCAGGTCGGCATCGACCGAATAAAGGTTGTCGTCGCGCAGTGCACGGCTCTGGTAGTACGCATCGTCGATGCTGTTGACGCCGCCGCTGAACCTGCAGCGCGCCTTGTTGTAGGTGCCCGGCGCGCAGTACGCGGCGGCGACGGCGCGATCCCAGTCCGGCGCGTAGATGTTCCAGTCATAACCCAGGCCGCGGGCCAGCATGTCCTTGGACAGGTAGGCGTAGTTGGCCTGGCTGGCGCGCGAGGTCGCCACGAACGCACCGAAACGGTGGTCGCCGACATTCCACACGGCCTTGGCGTTGAACTGGCGGGTGGTCTGGTTCTGGTACGGCGCGGCCCACATGTCCTGGTCCTGGTGCACGCCGGACACATAGGCCGAGAAGCCGTTGAGGTCGCCGGTATCCACGCGCAGGTAGCCACGGCGCTGGTTGTTGTCGCCGACGGTGACGCTGGCACGGCCACCGAATTCAGTGGACGGGTCCATCGAGAAATACTGGATGGTGCCGCCCAGGTTGCTGGTCGAAGCCACGCCCAGCGAACCGATGCCCTGCGACAGCTCGGCACCGGCCAGGTTCTCGGCAATGATCGCGCGGGCAATGCTCAGGCCGTTGTAGTTGCCGTAGCTGTTGTCACCCAACGGGATGCCGTCCAGCGTATAGCCGAGGCGGCTCTTGTCGAAGCCGCGCAGGCTGATGGTCTGCGATTCTTCGTTGGCGCCGAAGGCATCGTTGGACTGCACCGACACGCCCGGGAGGCGGTCGAGGATTTTCTGGCCACTGGTGCCCGGCGGCAGCACCTGCTTGTCGACGGTGGCGATGCGCTGCACCTGGCGGGTCTCGCCCTGGCCGATCACGGAGACGGTATCCAGCGTCTGCGCGCTCAGCGCGGCATCGGTGCTGGCGCCGGTATCGGCAGCGGTGGCGGCATGGGCGCTGGTGGCGGCGGAGAGCGCGATCGCCACGGCGATCGTCAGGTGTCGGGTCTGCATGGTGGTCCGTTGCATGGGGGATGGTCACCGGCACACGTGCGCGGTGCATGGCCACTATGCGAACGGAACATGAAACCTTCTTTACGAGAAACCAACGAACGACGCAGGCCCCCGTGCGTGTCCTGCAACCCGATAGAAAAAGGGGCCGGATCCCCCTCGCGAACGAAGATTCACCGGCCCCGCGCACTCCGTGGGGGAGGGCTCAACCCATGTACAGGCCACCGTTGACCGGATAGTCGGCACCGGTCACGTACGAGGCTTCATCCGAGGCCAGCCACGCGCACAGGCCGGCCACTTCCTCGGGCCGACCCAGCCGGCGCACCGGCACCGAGGCGGCCAGCCGATCCAGTACATCCGGCGGGAAGCTGCTGATCGCCTGGCTGGCGATGTAGCCTGGCGACAGCGTGTTGACAGTGACCCCGCGCGAGGCCACTTCGGCGGCCAGTGCACGGCTGAAACCGTGCATCGCGGCCTTGGCGGTGGCGTAGTTCACCTGGCCGATCTGGCCCTTGTGGGCGCTGACCGAACCGATGTTGATGATGCGACCCCAGCCGCGCGTGGCCATGCCATCGACCACCTGCTTGGTCAGGTTGAACAGCGCATTGAGGTTGGAGGCGATCACCGCGTTCCAGTCTTCCACCGTCATCTGCCGGAAAAGAAGGTCGCGGCTGCCGCCGGAGTTGTTGACCAGCACGTCCACTTCACCGACTTCTGCACGGACCTTGGCGAACGCGGCGCTGGTCGAGGCCCAGTCGGTGGCGTTGCCTTCGGAGGCGATGAAGTCGAAGCCCTGTTCGCGCTGCTCGCGCAGCCAGTTGGCCTTGCGCGGCGAGTTGGGCGCGCAGCCGGCGACCACGGTGTGGCCGCTGCGGGCCAGGCTCTGGCAGATGGCAGTGCCGACACTGCCCATTCCACTGGTGACGTAAGCGATTCGAAGCGTCATTGCAGAAGGCTCCTTGGCAAAGGGTCAGGCGGCGAGGGGATACAGGCCGAACAGCAGGCTGCCGATCATCAGCAGCATCGAGATGGCGATGGCCCACTTCAGGGTGAACTTCTGGTGGTCGGCGAATTCGACCTTGGCCAGGCCCACCAGCAGGTAGGTGGACGGCACCAGCGGGCTGAGCAGGTGCACCGGCTGGCCGGCCAGCGAGGCGCGCGCCATTTCCACCGGGGTGATGCCGTAGTTGCCGGCGGCCTCGGACAGGATCGGCAGCACGCCGAAGTAGAACGCGTCGTTGGACATGAAGAAGGTGAACGGCATCGACGCCACGGCGGTGATCACCGCCAGGTACGGGCCCCACGACTCCGGAATCACCGCCAGGAAGCTGTGTGACATCGCCTCGACCATGCCGGTGTTGTTGAGGATGCCGGTGAAGATGCCCGCGGCGAAGATCAGCGACACCACCGACAGCACGTTGCCGGCGTGGTTGACCACGCGGCGGCGCTGTTCGGCCAGGTTCGGGTAGTTGATCACCAGGGCGATGGCGAAGCCGACCATGAACAGCACCGGCATCGGCAGCACGCCGATGATCAGCGCGGTCATCAGCGCCACGGTCAGGGCCAGGTTGACCCACAGCAGCTTCGGACGCTTGATGTCCTCGGCGTCTTCCACGGTCGGCAGCGGGTTGCTGTCATCGGACACGCTGTTGTCCATCCAGCTGCCGCCCTTGGGCAGGGTCACCACGCCGAGGCGACGTCGTTCCTTCAGGCCCAGGTACCAGGCCAGCAGCAGCACGCCGGCACAGGCGATCACCATCGACGGGATCAGCGGCACGAACACATCGGCCGGGTCCACGTGCAGCGCGGTGGCCGCGCGTGCGGTCGGGCCGCCCCACGGGGTCAGGTTCATCACGCCGCCGGCCAGGATGGTCACGCAGGTCATGTTCAGCGCGTTCATGCCGAGGCGCTGGTACAGCGGCAGCATCGCCGAGACGGTGATCATGTAGGTGGTCGAACCGTCGCCATCGAGCGAGATCAGCATCGCCAGCACCGCGGTGCCGAGCACGATCTTCATCGGATCGCCCTTGACGAAGCGCAGGATCACCCGTACCAGCGGATCGAACAGGCCGGCGTCGATCATCACCCCGAAGTAGAGGATGGCGAACATCAGCATCACGCCGGTCGGCGCGATCTTCTTGATGCCCTCCAGCATCATCTCGTCGATGCCGGCACCGAAGCCGCCGATCAGCGCGAACAGGATGGGGATGGTGATCAGGGCGACGAGCGGCGACAGGCGTTTGCTCATGATCAAGTACATGAACGTAATGACCATGCCAAAGCCGAGGATGCTCAGCATCATCTGCGGACTCCTTGCGAAAACAGGATGTGGGGGAGTGGAAGGGGGGCGGTCGGTTTGCCCGGGACAGCTGGCTTAGAAGTCGTACTGCAGGCGGCCGGTGACCGCGCGCGTGCGGTCCACTGTGACCCCGGCCAGGCGGTCGCGATTGCGGCTTTCGATCACGTTGAGCATGAAGCGCAGGTTGTCGCGCAGGTACCAGTTGCCACCCAGCGTCCACGCTTCGGTGCTGCCACGGCGCAGGTCCGGCGCGCCATCGAGGTGCTGCGCGCCCCACATCTGGTCGTAACGCAGCGCCACTTCGAAGGCCCCAGCCTTGTGGCGGATGTCCTTGACCCGTGCGAAGCGGCCGGTCTTGCGGTCGTAGGCACGGCTTTCGCCGGTGACGAACCAGCTGAGCATGCCGTAGGCCGCCATCACGTCGCCGCGCTGGGCGCCATCATCGAAGGTGGCGCCACTGAACTCGCCCTGCCACGACAGCGGGCCGCGCACCTGCGCGTATTCCAGCGACCACTTGTTGACGTCGGTATCGCGGCCGGCGGAGAAGTCGACCAGGGTCAGGCGGCTGTTGTCGGACAGGTGGCCGGCCGGGCGCGGGCGGATACGCAGGCCGGGCACGCCGTTGGCACCCGGGTTGTCGTAGGCCTCGCGGGCCAGCGACAGGCCCAGGTGCAGCACGTCACCGTCGCTGGGCGAGGGCGCCCAGGTGACGCGACCACCCGCCGCGCGGCCCTTCACCTGCCAGGCGTCGATGCTCTCCAGGCTGTAGATGCTGGCCGCCCAGGTGAAGTCACCCGGGTTGGCCTGCCAGGACGCACCCAGGCGGTACAGCGGCGCCAGCGTGGTGCCGGCGTTGCCGCGCTCCAGGAAGCTGCCGTAGTTGGAGCTGGTACGGTCATCCAGCGAGAAGTACTGCTTGAACTGGCCCACGGTCAGCTTGCCGGCCTTGCCGAAGCTGCGTGCCAGATAGACATCCTTGGCCTCGACGCGGTCGCCGGAGAAATCGGCTTCCAGCTTGTAGTCGACCACGAAGAACTTGCCCGACACGTCCAGCCAGGCGCGGCGGACCTCGGTGTCGTCCTTGTTCGGGGTGCCGCGGTTGTCGTTGTCGAAGGTGGCGAAGTCCAGGTGCAGGCGGCCACCGAGAGTGGCGGTGACCGGGCGGTCGTCTTCGGCAGCGAAGGCCGGCGCCGACAGGGCAGCCAGCGCCATCATGGCGGCAGGACGCCGCCAGGCAAACGTGAATTCCACAAACCCTCCCAGGTGCGCGCCAGGCGCGCGGCAATCGTGGGCACCGGACGGTGCGCGGCCGCAGTCTGGGTCGGGCAAGCTGTCATCGTCCTGTCAGCGGTTTGTGCGGTGCAGCGAAAAGCTGTCGTCGATCTCGCCGTGCCGTGCCCGGCAAGCGCGGCGGCGGCATGCGGTAGCATTCGGTTTCCCTCCCACCCGTGTGCCCATGCGCCTGCTGCTGGTCGAAGACAACCCGGATCTGGCCGATGCGATCATCCGCCGGATGCGCCGTAGCGGGCACGCTGTGGACTGGCAGGCTGATGGCCTGGCCGCCGCCAGCGTGCTGCGCTACCAGAGCTTCGACCTGGTGGTGCTGGACATCGGCCTGCCCAAGCTCGATGGCCTGCGCGTGCTGGCCGGCATGCGCGAGCGCGGTGACAGCACGCCGGTGCTGATGCTGACCGCGCGCGATGGCATCGAGGATCGCGTGCAGGCGCTGGATGTCGGTGCCGACGATTACCTGGGCAAGCCATTCGATTTTCGCGAGTTCGAAGCGCGCTGCCGTGTGCTGCTGCGGCGTGCGCGTGGCCAGGCCAGCGAAGTGGTGCAGATCGGCGGCTTCCAGTTCGACAACGCTGCGCACCGGGTCAGCCTCGACGGCGAACCGATCGAACTGCCCAACCGCGAGTACCGCCTGCTGGAGATCCTGGTCGGGCGCCTCGGCCAAGTGGTCGGCAAGGATGAGATCGGCAACGGCCTGTTCGGTTTCGATGACGAAGCGGGCCCGAATGCCATCGAGTTGTATGTTGGCCGCCTGAGAAAGAAGCTGGCGGGCGCACCGCTGCGCATCACCACGGTGCGCGGTGTCGGCTATCTGCTGGAGGCCAGCGATACCCATGCCGACGCCGATGGCTGACGCGCGCGCTGCGACTGCGGCGCCGGGTTCGCTGCGGCGAACGCTGCTGCTCTATCTCGGCGTGCTGCTGGCGGTGTTCGCAGTGGCCCTGCTGTTCGCCGCGCGCGATTACGGCCAGCGCGCCGCCAATCGATCCTACGATCACCTGCTGGTGTCCTCGGCGCTGTCCATTGCCGATTCGGTGGCCCTGGTCGATGGGCAGTGGCAGGTCGATCTGCCGTATGCGGCGTTGGACCTGCTGGCGATGGCGCCCGAGGACCGCGTGTTCTATCGCGTGGCCGACAGCCGCGGCACCCTGATCACCGGCTACGGCGACCTGCCGGCACCGCCGCGCCGGCCCGGTACCCAGCCGCAGCTGTTCGATGCCACCTACAGCGGCGAGACCGTGCGCTTCGTGGTGGTCGGTCGCAGCTTCGCCGCTGCCTCGGCGCAGGGCGAGGTGCAGGTCCAGGTCGGCCAGACCCGGCGTGCGCGTGAAGCGGTCGCGCAGGACATGGTCAATCGCGCATTGCTCGCGATCGGCGTGCTGTCCGGGCTGCTGCTGGCACTGGTGGCGTTCGGCGTGCATCGCGCATTCCGGCCGCTGGTGCGGGTGGAGCGCGAGCTGTCGCGACGGGAGCCGTCCGACCTGAAGCCGCTGGATGCCCGCGTTCCGCGCGAGATGGACCAGATGGTGGCGGCGCTGAACCGCTTCATGGAACGCCTGTCCAGCAGCAACGAGACACTGCGCGCGTTCATGGCCGAGGCTGCGCACCAGATGCGCACGCCACTGGCTGCGTTGCGCGCACAGGCACAGCTGGCGCTGGATGATGACGATCCGGAGGACATGCGGCGCAGCCTGCAGGCGATCGAGCGCAACGCCACCCATATGAGCCGGCTGCTGAACCAGCTGCTCAGCGATGCCAGCGTGATCCATCGTTCGCATCTGCAGCGCTTTGCAGCGGTGGACCTGGCCGAGACCGTGCACCAGGCCTTGCATGAAGCGCTGCCGCAGGCCGGTCCGGCGCCGCGCGTGCAGTTGGCGATGACCGCCGAACCGGCACTGGTGCACGGCGATGCGCTGCTGCTGCGCGAGGCGATCAAGAACCTGGTCGACAACGCACTGAAGTACGGCGGTGACGGCGACTTGCAGATTGCCCTTACCGTGGAAGGCGAGCAGGCCGTGCTGACCATCGCCGACCACGGCGCAGGCATCGCCCCGGCCGATGCCGAGCGCGTATTCGAGCGTTTCGCCCGTGGCGAAGGCGCGCCCTCAGGTGGTGCGGGGCTGGGCCTGGCCATCGTCAAGCGCGTGGTCGACAGCCATGGCGGCCGCATTGACCTCAGCAACCGCCCGCAGGGCGGGCTGGTCGCCACCATCCGCCTGCCCCGGAGCAGTCCATGATCCGCTTGTTCGCGACGGCCGTTGCCCTGCTGCTGGCCCTGCCGGTGTTGGCCGCGCCCGGCGATGTGCGCCGTTTTCCCGCACAGGGAGCGGCCACCGCTCAGCTGCGCATCCACGGCACCACCGACATCGAAGTGTTCGCGGTGGTCATCGCCGACTACCAGCGCCTTCACCCCGGCACCGAAGTGGTGTACGAGGACATCATCACCCAGGACCTGTACGCGCGTTACCTGCACGACCGTGGCGGGCCGGCATCACCGGACCTGTTGATCTCCAGCGGCATGGACCTGCAGACCAAGCTGGTCAACGATGGCCATGCGCTGCCGCACCGCTCGGCGCAGACTGCGGCGCTGCCGGCGTGGGCGCAATGGCGCAACGAGGCATTCGGCATCAGCTACGAGCCGGTGGTGATGGTCTACAACACCCGCGCACTGCCGGCAGCGAAGGTGCCGCACACGCGCCGCCAGCTGCTCGACCGGCTGCGTGCTGAAGGTGCACCGCTGCGCGGCAAGGTCGGCACCTATGACATCGAGCGCAGCAGTGTCGGCTACCTGCTGGCCACCCAGGACGCGCAGCGCGGCAGCATTGCCGGTGCGCTGCTGGGCGCGCTCGGCGACAACGACGTGGTGCGCGAGGAGCGTACTGGCGTGCTGCTGGACCAGGTGGCCAGTGGCCAGCTGTCGCTGGTCTACAACGTGCTCGGCTCCTACGCGCAGGCACGTGTCGATGCCGGCGCGCCACTGGCCATCATCGAGCCCGAGGACTACACGCTGGTGGTGCTGCGCACCGCAGTCATCCCGCGCACCGGCCCACACCCGGAAGAAGCGCGGCGCTTCCTCGATTACCTGCTGTCGCCGCGTGGCCAGCAGGTGCTGTCGCGCGAAGCGCGGCTGATGCCGATCGTGACCGGCAACGCACGCGGTGACGATGCGCCCGGCCGCAGCCGCCGTCCGATCCAGCTCGGCCCGGGCCTGCTGGTGTACCTGGACGCGCTCAAGCGTCGCCAGTTCCTCGATGCCTGGCGCAGCAGCGTCGAGCCGGCCGGGCGCTGAGGCGGCGACCTGCCCGTACAATGGCGGTATGAGCGAATACACCATCCTGATCGCCGATGACCACCCGCTGCTGCGTTCGGCGGTGGTGCAGTCCTTGCGGCAGAGCCTGCCATTGGCACAGGTGCGCGAGGTTGCGAGCGCCGAGGCATTGGCCGAGACGCTCGACGCGCAGCCGGACGTGGACCTGGTGCTGCTCGACCTGACCATGCCTGGCGCGCACGGCTTTTCCGCGCTGCTGCACGTGCGTGGCTCGCATCCGGACATTCCGGTGGTGATCCTCTCGTCCAACGACCACCCGCGGGTGATCCGCCGTGCCCAGCAGTTCGGCGCGGCCGGTTTCATCCCGAAGTCGGCCCCGGCCGAGACCATCGGCGAGGCCGTGCAGGCGGTGCTCGACGGCGGCCTGTGGTTCCCGGCAATGGCCGCCGAGCGCTCGGAGGCCGATGCGCTGCTGGCCAGCCGCCTGGCCCAGCTGACCCCGCAGCAGTTCCGCGTGCTGCTCTGCCTGGCCGATGGCCTGCTCAACAAGCAGATCGCCTACACGCTGGGGCTGGCTGAGAACACGGTGAAGGTGCATGTCACAGCCATCCTGAAAAAACTCGAGTGCCATAGCCGCACCCAGGCCGCGGTGCTGGTGAAGGCGCTGGAGCCTGAAGGCGACGCCGGCATCGGGCTGTAATTTCCAGCCAACGGCACAGCCCCTCGTGGGTGGACACGTAGAGCAGTTCATGGGAGAGGCTGGGCAGGTTCCGTGCGCGTCCACCCACGGAAGAGAAAAGAGGATCAAAAGCAAAGGCAGCCTGGCAGGCCGCTTTTTATAGAGCCGAGCCCACGCTCGGCTGCTTTGCGGCCGGTCCGCGAAGCCGAGCATGGGCTCGGCTCTACACGAGCAAGCGTAGCGCAGGACCCGCTTTTGATCTTCTTTTCTCTTCCGTGGGTGGACGCGCACGGAATGTGTCCGCGGCCGGGCAGATGGCTGCGCCGTTGGCTGGAAACTACCCGCGATGCCGGATCAACAACTGACTCATCAGCGCCCGCAGCGCCGGCGGCTTTACCGGCTTGGCCATCATTCCCCAGCCGCGCTCGGCGGCCATCTCACGCAATCCCGCATCGCGCTCTGCAGTGACCAGCACCACCGGTGGGCGTGCCTGCCACAACTCCGCCAGCGTCTCGTACAGCACCGGCCCGTGGTGATCGCCCATGCGCACATCCAGCAGCACCAGCTCCGGAACCGTCTCGGCACTGGCCAACTGCAGCGCCGCCTGTGGCCCATCGGCCAGCGCCACCTCGCAGCCCCAGCGCTCCAGCAGCGCACGGCTGGCCGCACACACGTGCGGATCGTCGTCGATCACCCACACCCGACGCCCACGCAGCGGGTTGTCCGCGCCCGGTTCCTGCGCCAGTACCGGCGCAGGCGCGGTGGCCGGAATCGCGCTGGCTTCGCCGAACGGTACGCCTACCGCGAACACGCTGCCCCGGCCCAGCTGCGAGCGCAGCCGGATCGGATGGCCGAGGAGGCGGCCGATGCGGTCGACAATGGCCAGGCCAAGGCCGGCGCCGCGCTGCTGGCCGTCGTGCAGGCGACGGAACTCCTCGAAGATCTCGCCCTGCAACGCGTCGGGAATACCCGGGCCCTGGTCGTGCACTTCGATCCACAGCAGTCCTTCACGGCGGCGGCAGCCAAGCAGCACGCGACCGCGTTCGCTGTAGCGCAGCGCGTTGGACAGGAAGTTCTGCAGGATGCGGCGCAGCAGCGCTTCATCGCTGACCACCACGGCATGGCTATCGACCCAGTCCACCACCAGCCCGCGTGACTGCGCGGCGATGCCGAACTCGCGCGCCAGTGTCTGCAGCAGGGGGCCCAGCCGGAACGCCTGTACGCGGGTGGGCAGGCTGCCTGATTCCAGCCGCGCGATATCCAGCAGGCTGTTGAGGATCGCGTCCTGCGCCGCCAGCGCGGCATCGATATGATCGGCAGTCTGCTGCTGCGCCGGGTCGCCCAGCTTGCCGCGCAGCACTGAGACGAACATGCGCGCAGCGTTGAGCGGCTGCAGCAGGTCGTGCACTGCCGAGGCGACGAAGCGGGTCTTGTAGCGGTTGGCCTGCTCGGCCTCGCGTCGCGCCTCGTCCAGGTCACGGGTGCGCTCGGCGATGCGGTGTTCCAGCGCATCGGCCAGCGAGCGCAGTTCGCGCGCCGCATTCTTGTAGCTGGTGATGTCGGCGTAGCTGGTGACGAAGCCGCCATCAGGCAGGGGATTGCCGCGGATCTCCAGCACCGTGCCGTCGTCCTTTTCGCTCTCGCGCATGTGCGGGCGACCACTGCGCAGGTGGTTCAGGCGGCGCTCGATGGCCTCGTCCACCGGGCCGGGACCGAGCAGGCCACGACGGGCATTGAAACGGAACAGTTCCTCGATCGGCCGGCCGACGCGCACCAGGTCTGCCGGGAACCGGAACAGTTCCAGATAGCGCGAATTCCACGCGACCAGGCGCAGGTCGCGGTCGATCACCACCACACCCTGCGGCAGGTGTTCGAGGCTGCGGCTGAGACCACTGTCGGCGTCGGTGGCGGCCTGCAGCAGGCCATCCTGTGCGGTGCGCAGCTCCTGTGCGTGCTGCTTGAGCAGGGTTTCCAGTTCGCGGCGGCTGCGCAGGCGATGCTTGGCCAGGCGCCTGCGCTGCTGCACGAACAGCACCAGGAAGCCCAAGGCCAGCCACGCGGCACCGCCGGTCAGGGCGGCCGCGCGACCTGCTGCAGTAGCGGCGCCGGCGTCGTGCAGCAGGTGCAGGTTCCAGCCCTCGGCGGGCAGCGCCAGGCTTTGCCACAGCATCGGCTGCGGCAGCGCAGGATCCAGCAGCCGCACCATGCGGCCGCCATCGGACAGCACGTCTTCGGTACGTGCACGCAAGGGCTGCAGGGCACGGTCGGCGTACTGACGTGCATCGAGCATTTCGCGGCGCTCACCGGCACGCAGCGGACGCAGCAGCCGGTAGCGCCAGCTGTCCCGGTTGGACAGGAATACGACGTCATGGTCGTCGCTGGCCAGCACCACGTCCGGGCTGCTCAACCATTCCTGTTCCAGCGCGGACAGCTCGACCTTGATCACCACCACGCCGAGCCGCTTGCCGTCAGCCTCGATGGCCTGCGAAAGGTAATAGCCGGGCACGCCGGTGGTCATGCCGATGCCGTAGAAGCGGCCACGGCCCTGCGCCAGCGCCTGGCGGTAGTAGGGGCGGTAGCTGTAGTTCTCGCCGACGTTGCTGGTCGGTTGGTCCCAGTTGCTGGCCGCCACCGCCACACCATCGTGGCCGACCAGGGTCAGGGTCGAGGCCCGGGTGACTTCATTGGCACGTTGCAGCTTGAGGTTCAGTCGCTGACGTTCGCCGGGCGAGGGCGGCACACGCAGTGCGTGCAGCAGATCCGGATCCAGCGCCATGACCTGCGGCAAGGTGCCGAAGCGGTCGATGCGCTGTTGCAGGCCCTGGCCATACAGCTGCAGCTGGCGTTGCACCTGGCTGCTTTCGTCGCCGAGCGCGCGCCGCCAGGCGTAATGGCCAGCGGCGACCGCGCACAGCACGGTGCCACCGACCATCACCAGGATGGTCAGCAACAGCATCCGGTGGCGGCTGAGCCAATACATGGCGGCAGTCTACGCAGGGCCGGCGGGCGCGGCGTGCACGCCCGCCGGGGTCTGACGTGGAAGGGGTCAGAAGTGCATCTGCGCGCGCAGTTCGAAGATCTCCGGCGTGCTGTGCACGCCACGACGGCTGGCGTCGACCTTCACGTAGTTGGCCTGGAACTTGAAGTGGCTGGTCAGGTACCAGTTCGCACCCAACGTCAGGTCGTGCTGGCGGCCACCCAGGATGTCACCATCGTCGAGGTCCAGGCGGCTGTAACGCGCCACCAGTTCGACCGCACCGTAGTTGTGCGCCGGCTTGATGTTGGCCACCGCGCCGGCGTTGTACGGCCGCGATTCGCCGGTCAGCACCCAGCTGGCCATCGCGTACTGGCCGCTGCCGGTGAAGTCGGGCTTGCCGTCATGGCGGGTGACCGTGGCGCGCAGCGCTTCGGCCTGCAGCGAGAACGGGCCGCGGATCCAGATGCCTTCCAGGCCGGTGCGGCGGATCTGGTCGGCGGTGACCAGCGCGCCGGAATCGACGTAGCGGATGTCGGTCAGGCCGGCTTCCGGGCGCGCGCGCAGGCGGGCGCTGGCCTCGTGGTGCACGTCGCGGCCGTCGCTGTAGCCGCGTGGGTTCTCCTGCGAGTAGGCCAGGCCCAGGTGGATAACGTCACCCGGTGCCTTCACCGGCGTCCACACCGCCCGCACCGCCTGGGTGGTTCCGGGGTTGTCGCCCTGCAGGTCCTTGCCGCCATAGGCGCCTGCCTGCAGCAGGTACTGCGGGCGCTCCAGCACCCATTCCACACCGGTACGGCGGCCTTCGTAGAAGGCCTGCACCGGCAGCGAGGTTTCCAGGAAGCTGCCGGCACGCGAAGAGGTGTTCGCATCTAGGCCGACCGGGGTCTTCATGTAGCCGAAGCGGAAGCGGCCGACGTCACGGCCGAAGAAGGCCTTGCTCTCGAAGCGCACGAACACGTCCAGCCAGGTATCGGCCTGGAAGTCGTAGTAGACCATCGCGTCGTACACGCCCTTCTTCTTCAGCGTCGCACCGAATTCCTTGCGCCGCACAGCGTCGTCGTCCTCGAGGCCGCTGGCCGAGGAGAAGTCGTTGTAGTCGTAGGCGATGTTGGCGGTGGCCGCCAGCTCGGTGCCATCGCCGAAGGTGTACTTGGTCGGCCAGTTGTCGAAATCGGCGGCCGAGGCGAAGGCGGGAAGGGCGGCCAGCGACAGGGCCAGCAAGGTGGGATTCGGGCGCATGTTGGGTGCGGCTCTCTCAGATTGCGTGTGGACAGGACATCAACGGCCGCAGGGGCCGAAACTTTCGCAGGGACATGCCCAGCCGTTCAGCCCGGGCCACCGGCCTTCCCGTTTCCGGGCGGTGCGGCGCCAGTGTAGGCACCTGTGCCACCTGAACCGGGGGGCTAGTACCAATAGGTTATCTGCGCCGGCGTGCCTGGCGCGTACAAAGGCGTCCATTGGTCGCACCCCCTGTGCGTGCAGTACAGGGCCTGCGATCAGTTTCCACGGTAACGGCTCCCGTGCAGTCCCGGGGCCGTACGTGCCTGAAAACGCCCCTTCCGGAGTCCGCCATGCACATCCCGACCGCAGCACCGGTGCCTGCAAAGCCGTTGCCGATCTATCGCCAGCTGTACTTCCAGGTGATCGTGGCGATCGTCCTGGGTGCCATCCTCGGCCACTACGAACCGCTGGTCGGCGAGAAGATGAAGCCGCTCGGCGATGCCTTCATCAACCTGGTGAAGATGATCATCGCGCCGGTGATCTTCCTCACCATCGTCACCGGCATCGCCAGCATGACCCACCTGCGCACGGTGGGCCGGGTGTTCGCCAAGGCGATGGCGTACTTCCTGTTCTTCTCCACGCTGGCGCTGATTGTCGGCATGATTGTGGCGCACGTGGTGCAGCCCGGCGCGGGCATGAACATCAACCCGGCCGAGCTGGACCAGACCGCAGTGCACAGCTACGTCGAGAAGTCGCATGACCTGACCCTGGTCGGCTTCCTGATGGACATCATCCCGAAGACGCTGCTCAGCGCTTTTGTCGATGGCAACATCCTGCAGGTGCTGTTCGTGGCCGTGCTGTTCGGCATCGCGCTGGCGATGGTGGGCGAGAAGGGCAAGCCGGTGCTGAACTTCCTGGAGGCGCTGGTCGCCCCGGTGTTCAAGCTGGTGCACATCCTGATGAAGGCCGCCCCGATCGGTGCCTTCGGTGCGATCGCCTTCACCATCGGCAAGTACGGCGTCGGCTCGCTGATCAACCTGGCCTGGCTGGTGGGCTCGTTCTACCTCACTGCCTTCCTGTTCGTGGCGGTGATCCTCGGTGTGGTCTGCCGCCTGTGCGGGTTCTCGGTGTTCAAGCTGGCGCGCTACCTGAAGGCCGAACTGCTGCTGGTGCTCGGCACCTCCTCGTCGGAGTCGGCGCTGCCGTCGCTGATGGAGAAGATGGAACGCGCCGGCTGCAGCAAGTCGGTGGTGGGCCTGGTGGTCCCGACCGGCTACTCGTTCAACCTGGACGGCACCAACATCTACATGACCCTGGCGGCACTGTTCATCGCCCAGGCCACCAACACCGAACTGACCCTGGGCCACCAGATCGCCCTGCTGCTGGTCGCCATGCTCAGCTCCAAGGGCGCGGCCGGTGTCACCGGCGCCGGTTTCATCACCCTGGCCGCCACCCTGGCCGTGGTGCCGGAGGTACCGGTGGCTGGCATGGCGCTGATCCTGGGCGTGGACCGGTTCATGAGCGAATGCCGCTCGCTGACCAATTTCATCGGCAATGCGGTGGCCACCGTGGTGGTCTCGCGCTGGGAAGGCGCGCTGGACCGCAACCGCCTGCAGCTGGCGCTGGATGGCCGCGAGAGCGAACTGCCGCCGCCGGTCGATGCGCTGCCCGAGGCGCTGCCGGCCAAGGGCTGATCCAGGTGTGTGGTACCGCGGGGCCGATCACGTCAGTGGTACGGCCCCGCGGCGTTTCAGGGCGTCCCATGGCTGTCATGGGCAGCGCCGAAGCTGGTATCGCGGTACCGTCGCATACGGCACGGAATTGTGCGGTCGCAGCATGCTTGCGACAGGATTGCGACAGGTCCGGACGCTCCAACGGGGGTATCATCCCCTGTCCCTTCTGCCCATTCATGTAACCCACATCGATGTCCAACGAAGATTTCAAACAGGCCGCCCTCGATTACCACCGGATGTCCCCGCCGGGAAAGATCAAGGTTTCCGCTACCAAGCCCATGCTGACCCAGCGCGACCTGTCGCTGGCGTATTCGCCGGGCGTGGCGTACGCCTGTGAAGCGATCAAGGCCGACCCGCAGCAGGCCAGCGAGCTGACCGCCCGCGGCAACCTGGTGGCGGTGATCTCCAACGGCACCGCGGTGCTGGGCCTTGGCAACATCGGCGCGCTGGCCGGCAAGCCGGTGATGGAAGGCAAGGGCGTGCTGTTCCAGAAGTTCGCCGGCATCGATGTGTTCGACATCGAAGTGGATGAGACCGACCCGGACAAGCTGGTCGACATCATCGCCTCGCTGGAACCGACCTTTGGCGGCATCAACCTGGAGGACATCAAGGCGCCGGAATGCTTCGTGGTCGAGCGCAAGCTGCGCGAGCGCATGAAGATCCCGGTATTCCATGACGACCAGCACGGCACGGCGATCATCGTCGGCGCGGCCGTGCTCAACGCGATGGCGATCACCGGCAAGAAGATCGAGGAAGTGAAGCTGGCGACCACGGGCATGGGCGCGGCCGGCATTTCCTGCGTGAACATGCTGGTGCAGCTGGGCCTGAAGCCGGAGAACATCCTGGCCTTCGATCGCGAGGGCGTGATCCACACCGGTCGTACCGACCTGGACCCGGAAAAGCAGCGCTATGCGCGCGACACCGACAAGCGCACCCTGGCCGAGATCGTCGACGGCGCGGACATTTTCCTGGGCCTGTCGGCACCGGGCATCCTGACCGCCGACATGGTCAAGACCATGGCGCCGGATCCGGTGATCTTCGCGCTGGCCAACCCGACCCCGGAAATCATGCCGGAGGTGGCGCGCGCTGCGCGTCCGGACGCGATCATCGGCACCGGCCGTTCGGACTACCCGAACCAGGTCAACAACGTGCTGTGCTTCCCCTACCTGTTCCGTGGTGCGCTGGACGTGGGCGCCACCGCGATCAACGAGGAAATGAAGATCGCCTGCGTGCGCGCCATCGCTGCACTGGCACGCCGTGCAGCCACCGACATGGGCTCGGCCTACGGCGGCGAGACCCCGAGCTTCGGCCGTGAATACCTGATCCCGCGCCCGTTCGACCGCCGCCTGCTGGTGGAACTGTCGGCCGCCGTGGCCCAGGCCGCGATGGATTCGGGCGTGGCCTCGCGCCCGATCGAGGACATGGGCGCCTACCGCGACAAGCTGGCCCAGTTCGTCTACCGCACCAGCCTGATGATGAAGCCGGTGTACGACCGCGCGCGCAGCGACAAGCAGCGCGTGGTGTACGCCGAGGGCGAAGAGGAAGTGGTGCTGCAGGCAGTGCAGAACGTGGTCGATGACGGCCTGGCGCATCCGATCCTGATCGGTCGCCCGGAAGTGATCGAGTCGCGCATCGAGCGCCTCGGCCTGCGCCTGAAGATCGGCGAGAACGTTGAAGTCACCAACATCAACGACGACCCGCGCTTCAACGAATACTGGCAGTACTACCACGGCCTGACCGGCCGTCGTGGCGTGACCGTGGCCGCGGCGAAGAACCTGATGCGTTCGCGCCCGACCCTGATCGCAGCGGTGATGGTCGCCCGTGGCGAAGCCGATGCGATGCTGACCGGCATCGTCGGCCGCTTCCACAAGAAGCTGGGCTACGTGCGCAGCGTGCTGCCGCTGGAGCCGAAGGTCACCTCGACCTCGGCGATGACCGGCGTGATCAACCAGCAGGGCGTGTTCTTCTTCGTCGATACCCACGTGCAGGAAGACCCGACCGCCGAGCAGCTGTGCGAGGCGACCCTGCAGGCGGCCTATCGCATGAAGCTGTTCGGCATCGAGCCGAAGGTGGCGCTGCTGTCACACTCCAACTTCGGCAGCCATGATTCGAAGGATGCGCTGAAGATGCGCCAGGTGCGCGAGCTGCTGCTCAAGCGCAACCCGCGCCTGAACGTGGATGGCGAAATGCAGGGCGACACCGCATGGGATGAAGCGCTGCGCCAGAAGCTGCTGCCGGGCTCGACCCTGCAGGGCCGCGCCAACCTGTTCGTGCTGCCGAACCTGGAAGCGGCCAACATCGCCTACAACCTGGTGCGCGTGTTCACCGACGGCGTGGCGATCGGTCCGATCCTGATGGGCGTGAACAAGCCGGTGCACATCCTGACCACCAGCGCGACCTCGCGCCGGATCCTGAACATGACCGCCATTGCGGCGGTCGATGCGCAGATCAGGAAGCAGCTGGAAGCGGAAAAGAAGGCATAAGCCTTCTTTCCAGCGACAGCTGCGGAAACGCGCCCCACGTGGCGCGTTTTTGTTTCCGCGCAGCGGAAACGGGTAGTGCCGGCCGCTGGCCGGCAACCTCAATCATGTCCAGATACACGACGACAGCCGGCCAGCGGCCGGTTCTACCCCGGGCTGTGCCACACGCGCTACGCAACCCGGTCATTTCCCTGCAACGCCGCTGCGGCCCAATACGCCCACGCGGCCCGGCCGTGGGAAGGGACCGGACCGGCCTTCCCACCCTGGGCCCGACCAACTTCCCATCGGCGAGGGTGTCATGCGCAATCGAGTGACGCGGCGGTACTTCCAGCAGCTGTTCGCGCTGTACGCCGGTTTCGTGCAGTCGCGCTGAGGCGCCGGCGACAGCGTGGGCGTCAGCGCCGCTTGCCGCGGCGTGCAGGGGCCGGCGGCGGAGCGTCGGAACGCGGCTTGGCGTACTGCGCCCACAGCGCCGGCAGTGCCTTGCCGGTGTGCTTCTGCCACAGCGCCGGTGCATAGCGGCCGTCGCGCAGGGCCTTGTCCAGTGCCAGCACCAGGCCTGGATGTTCGGCGTCGGCCCATTTCAGGAACGCACCGGTGACACGGTAGCCGCTGTCGAAGTTCTGCCCCTTCTCGACCTTGCCCGGCAGTGCCCAGCCCGCGGCGGCATTGTCCATGCCGTAGCGGTCGCGTGCGTAGTCGGCGATGCCCTCCACCAGCCAACCCGGCACCCGTGCGTCGCCATAGCCCGGATAGCCCTGCACGATGTGCATGGCCTCATGGGTGACCAGGTCGATGTCGTTGGGGTGCTGCGCCAGCCAACCCGGGTTGATGGTGATCGTTGCGGCCTGGTCCTTGTCACCGACGAAGGCGATCCCGGTGTAGGCCGGGTCGATCACGATGCGCACCATCGACGGCGCGGCCGGGTGGAAGTCCGCACGTTCGCGCAGGTAGGCGAAGTAGAACGTATCGATCACCCGCTTGCGCTGCGGCGCGGCCAGGGCGCCACGGGCGTCCTGGTAGTTCAGCGTCACGCCGTCGCGGATCAGCTGCGCATCAAAGGCCTGGGTCTGGCCGAAGCTGGAGAAGGAAAGGGCAACAAGGGCCAGAGGCAGCAGACGGTAGCGCATGGGGCTCATTGTACGGCGCTGGGCGCCAACAGTTCGATCTCCGCCAGCGGCAGCCGGCCCGGTGCGGCCAGGCGCAGCCGATACTCGCTGTAACGACCGGGTTTGGCGATGTGGAACGGTCGGGTCTGGCGGGCAGACTCGAAGGCTTCGCCGCTGCGCTGGTCGAGCACGATCCAGCGGCCGTTGCCGCTGCGCGCTTCCAGCGTCCATTCGCCGCCCTGGATGCGGCCGTCACCGCTGGTGAGCGTGTACATGGTCGGCACGCCGTCGCCCAGGCCGGTCAGTGCGATGGTTGCGCCGCCGCCCAGGCCGACGGTCGTGGCGGCATCGTCGTCGACCAGCGCTGGCAGGGCGCGACCATCGGCCAGCGTCGCCTTGGCGCCACTGCCGAGCAGGTCGTGCAGCAGCTGCGGGCGCTGGCCCCGCGCGGTCAGCGAGCGCGGCACATCGTCCACGCCGCTGCCCCAGCGCGACGGCTGCGGCCCCATCACGAAGTCCAGCGTCGCGCCCTTGGCGATCAGCTCGTGCGGCACCCAGGTCTTCGTCCACGGCTTGCCATTGATCTTCAGCGACTGCACGTAGACGTTCTCGCGTGAGTTGTTGGCCGCGTTCACGGTCAGCACCGCACCGCCCTGCAGTTCCACCCTCGCATGTTCGAACGCCGGTGAACCGATCACGTACTCCGGGGCGCCCATGCGCAGCGGATACAAGCCCAGCGAAGCCAGCACGTACCACGCGGAGGTCTCGCCGTTGTCCTCGTCGCCCGGATAGCCCTGGCCGATCTCGCTGCCCACATACAGCCGCGACAGGATCTCGCGCACGTGCTGCTGGGTCTTCCACGGCTGCCCGGCGTACAGGTACATCCATGGGATGTGGTGCGCCGGCTGGTTGCTGTGCGCGTACATGCCCATGCGCACATCGCGCGCTTCGGTCATCTCGTGGATGGTGCCGCCGTAGGATCCGGCAAACGCGGGGTCGGCGGTTTCCGGGGTGGAGAAGAAGGCATCCAGCTTCGCTGCCAGCTTGTCACGGCCACCATAGAGCGCGGCGAGTCCTTCGCCATCGTGGGCGGCGGTGAAGGCGAAGGTCCAGCCATTGGATTCGGTGTAGTCGTGGCCCCACACGCGCGGGTCGTAGGCCCTGGCGTCCACGCGCCACTGGCCATCGGCCTTGCGGCCCTGGAAGAAGCCGGCGGCCGGATCGAACATCGTCGCGTAGCTGGCGGCGCGATGGCGGAAGTAGTCGGCCTCGGTGCTGTAGCGCTCGCGTGCCGCCGCCGTGGTCGCGCGCTTGGCCAGGGCCTCGGCCATGTTGGCGATGCCGAAGTCATTCAGTGCGCCTTCCATCGTCCACGACATGCCTTCGTGCACGTCCGCGCTGGCGTAGCCACGGAAGGTCGAACGGTCCATGCCCTTGCGGCCGACATGGCGGTCAGGGGGTACCACGGTCGCGTTCTTCAGCGCGGCGGCGTAGGCCTCGGCCGGATCGAAGCCGCCGATGCCCTTCAGCCACGCATCGGCGAAGGCCACGTCCGAACTGGTGCCGACCATCAGGTCGGCGTAGCCCGGCGACGACCAGCGTGCGATCCAGCCACCGGCACGGTACTGCTCGATGAAACCCTGCACCATCTGCCCGGCATCGTCGGGCGTGAACAGCGCATAGGCTGGCCAGGTGGTGCGGAAGGTGTCCCAGAAGCCGTTGTTGACGAACACCTTGCCGTCGCGCACGCCGGTGAAGCTGCGGTTCGCGCTGCCCTCGGTGTTGTCGTCGCTGGCGCTGGCCTGGTTGGCGTAGCGCCAGTCAGGCGCGGCCGCGCTGCCGGCATTCTCGTGGCCGGAGTTGGGATACAGGTACAGCCGGTACAGGCTGGAATACAAGGTGGTCTTCTGGTCGTCAGTGGCATTGCCGATGTCGAAGCGGGCCAGGCGCGCGTCCCATGCATCCTGCGCACGGCCGGCCACGCTTTCCAGCGTGTCGGCGGCGGCGATTTCCAGCGCCAGGTTGTGACGCGCCTGTTCCACCGAGATCAGCGAGGTGGCGATACGCATCGTCACCTGCCGGTCGCTGCCGGCATCGAACTTGATGTAACCGGTCGGGCGGCCGGTGTCGAGGCGGCCGCTGCTGCGCCACGGCTTGTCGAAGCTGGCCACCACGTACATGCGGCTGGCGCCGTTGGACAGGCCACTGCGCGTATCGGTGTAGCCGCTGAGGGTCTGCGTGGCCGTGTCCAGGGTCAGGCCACCACGCGCATCGACATTGTCGAACAGCAGGTTGGCGTCGCCGCCCTCGGGGAACTCGAAGCGGAACAGCGCGGCATGGTCGGTCGGTGCGATGGCAGCAGCGATGCCATTGTCGAAGCGCACGTCGTAGCGGTAGGGGCGCGCGCTTTCATGACGGCGGTCGAACGACAGCGCGCGCTTGCGGCGGTCGGCGTCCGGCACGCCACGGCTGGCCGAGGGCATCACCTGGAAGGTCTGGCGGTCGCCCATCCACGGGCTGGGCTGGTGGCTCAGTGCCAGTGCCTGCAGCTGCGGGCGGTTCTGCGCATCGTTCTGTTCGTTCCAGCGGTACAGCCAGTTCAGTGCGCCGGCGTCGGTCACCGGGGTCCAGAAGTTGAACCCGTGCGGCACCGCCGTGGCCGGGAAATTGTTGCCGCGCGAGAAGGTGCCGTTGGCCTGGGTGCCGCGGGTGGTCAGCACCCAGTCGGAGACGCGCTGCGGCCGCTGCCGCGGTTGGGCATCCAGGCGCACGTCATCAATCCAGCCAGAGACCGGCGCACCCTCGGCGCTGGCCACCTCCAGCTCGATCGCCACCACGCGGCGGCCCTTCAGCGTGGGCACGTCGCCCAGCCGCACCGCCTTGCGGGCCCACTGTTGCGGGTACAGCGTCTTCGATTCGCCCTGCGCGCGCGCGCCGATCGCCACGCCATGCTGGTCGCGTGCCGCACCGGCCGAAACGCGGCTGCCATCGTCCAGCAGCAGGTCCAGCGATACATAGGTCGAGGCGACGGTATCCTTGCCGACGATTTCCGGCAGCACCAGCCACGACAGCGTGGTATCGGCCTCGATGGGCAGGTCGGCCTTGAACAGTTCGCGCCGCGCGCTGCCGCCTTCGCTGCTGTAGCGCAGCGCATGCAGGCCGCTGTAGCCGGCATTGCGCTTGGCGGCGTAGGGCGCGGCCGGTCCATTGCCGATCGTGACCTGAAGCGCACCGGTGGCCTGCGCCGGGACAGGTTCGCCCGGTTCGAACGAGGTCTGCAGCCCCTGCGCCCGCGCCGGCATCGCAGTGGTCGCACAGGCCAGGGCCAGGGCGAGCGGAAGCAGGGCGCGGCGCGGATCGGACAGGGTCATGCAAGGGTCTCCCGGAAGGGCTGGCGGCGGGCGAACCCGCATCGGCGGACACCACGGACAGCATCGCTCCGCCCGCCAGGCTGGCAGTGGAAGAGGCGATGCCGGTCCGGTGGGGGCGGGCCATGCGATCGGGTTGGATTGGGTGGGTCGAGGTGCGACCTGGCCCGATCCTGCAACAGCCGCCGCGCGCTGGCAAGTGCCATTTAGTTCGATCCAAATGCGGGAAATATCGCTGGAGCCGATTCTGGCGAGCGAACCTGCCGGAACGACCGCGAAATCCCCGGAATCACCGCCGCCCGGCGTGCGGCGGGGAGATGCGAGGCATCGGCGGCGGCGTGCAAAGGCCCGTTGCGGGGCAATGTCGTTGCGGCCCAGATGCTAGAATCACAGGCCTCGCAACCCGTTCACCGAATCCGCCATG
Source organism: Stenotrophomonas sp. YJH_SMC_81 (assembly GCF_059370875.1). NCBI lineage: Bacteria > Pseudomonadati > Pseudomonadota > Gammaproteobacteria > Lysobacterales > Lysobacteraceae > Stenotrophomonas > Stenotrophomonas sp. YJH_SMC_81. Next base: position 500,991 of record NZ_JCAFUB010000002.1, read on the forward strand.
AGCCATACCGCCACCGCGCCCGCCAACGCCGAGAAGCGCTACACCGTGCACCGCAGCGATCTGCCGTTGAGCTGCCCGACCCCGGAAATGGCGCTGTGGAACTCGCATCCGCGCGTGTACCTGCCGATCGAGGACGAGCCCAACGGCGAAGCGCAGTGCCCGTACTGCGGGTCCGTGTTCGTGCTGGCCGACTAAACGGCGGCCCCTTCGATGCGCCGATTGACCGTGGTGCAGTTGCTGCCGGCGCTGCACTCCGGTGGTGTCGAGCGCTCGACCCTGGAAATCGCTGCGGCCCTGGTTGCCGCCGGCCATCGCGCGCTGGTGGTGTCTGCCGGCGGCCGCCTGGTGCAGCCGCTGCTGGACAGCGGTGCCGAGCACCTCACCCTGGATATCGGCCGCAAGTCGCTGCTGACCCTGCGCCATCTGCCGACCCTGCGCCGGCTGTTTGCCGAAGTTGGTGCGGACATCGTGCATGCCCGTTCGCGGCTGCCGGCCTGGTTGGGCCTGTACGCGATCCGCGCCATGCCCGCCGCACAGCGCCCGCATTGGGTGACCACCGTGCACGGGTTGAACTCACCCAGCCGCTACAGCGCGGTGATGACCAGTGGCGAACGCGTGATCTGCGTGTCCAACACCGTGCGTGCCTACGTGCAACGCCATTACCCGACGGTGCCGGAAGAAAAACTGCGGGTCGTACCGAGAGGTGTCGACGTCAACCAGTTCCCGCGCGTGGCGCGCGCCGACCGCCGCCCGCGGCTGGCCCTGGCGGCCGACTACCCTTGGCTGGCGCAGGTTGAGGGCCCGCTGCTGCTGCTGCCGGGGCGCGGCACCCGGCTGAAGGGCCACGCCCACGCGCTGCAGCTGCTGGCCGACGTGCGTGCCGCCGGCGTGCCTGCCCAGCTGTGGATGCTGGGCACCGACGAACCCGGGCGCGAGGCCTACGTGGCTGGCCTGCGCCGCCAGGCCGCGGCGCTGGGCGTGGCCGAGGCCGTACAGATCAGCACGCCTACCGTCCGCATCGCCCAGGCCTACGCCGCCAGCGATCTGGTGCTGCAGCTGTCGGACAAGCCGGAAGCCTTTGGCCGCACCGTGCTCGAGGCGCTGTCGGTCGGCCGCCCGGTGCTGGGCTGGGACCACGGTGGCGTCGGCGAACTGCTGCAGCAGCTGCAGCCCAGCGGTGCGGTGCCGCTGGGCGACGCGCACGCGCTGGGTGAACGTGCGCTGGCCCTGCTGGCGCAGCCGCCGTCCCTGCCGACCCGCATCCCGTTTACCCTGCAGGCCATGCAGCGCGACACCCTCCGCCTCTATGCCGATCTCGCCGGCTGACCCCGCTGCCATCGTGCGCGACGACCGTGCCGGGCGCTGGGCGCCCTGGTGGGTGCTGGCGTACGTGGCGATGTGGCCGCTGCCGGGCATTGCCGAAACCGTGCTGGGCCTTGGCGCGGTCTATGCTGCCGCGCGCATGGTGATGCGCCGGCTGCAGCGCCGCCCGCACCTGTTGAGCACGGCGGCGTGGGCGCTGACCTCGATCCTGTTCCTCGGCTACTGGCTGCCGCAGGCGATTTCGGCCATCGATGCGATCGACCCTTCGGCCTCGTGGACCAAGGCGGCCGCCGGACTGCGCTACCTGCCCTTCATGTGGCTGGTGGCGATCGCGGTGGCCACGCCGGAACGGCGGCGCTTGACCTTCGGTGGCCTGGCGCTGATCACCGGCGTGTGGACGCTGGACGCGCTGGTGCAGGCGCTGGCTGGCACCAGCCCGTGGTTCTGGTCGCTGGAACACCTGAAGCTGGCCGTGAGTGGCCACGCGTTGTGCCCGGCCGACGAAGCCGCACTGGCCGACCGCCTCAGTGGCGCGCTTGGGCCCTGCAATCTGAAATTCGGCCAGGTGCTGGCCAGCCTGTCACCGTTCCTGCTGCTGCCGATGGCGCGGCGTTTCGGCAATGCAGGGTGGCTGCTGGCCGCTGCAACACTGGGGTGCGTGCTGCTGCTGGCAGGTTCGCGCGCCTCGTGGATCACCTTTGTGCTGGTGCTGGCCTACAGCGGCGTGCGCCAGTTCGGCTGGAAGCGGCTGCTGCTGCTGGCCCTGGTGGCAGCGCTGGGTACGGCCGCACTGGCAGCGGGCGTGCCGCAGCTGCGCGAGCGTGTCGCGCGCACGGCGCAGGCATGGAACGAAGACGGGCAGGGCGTTGACGAGGCGCTTTCGGGGCGCGCGCGCATCTGGACCGCAGCGGTGTGCATGATCGAGGAGCATCCGGTCAACGGTGTCGGTGCGCGCGGCTTCCGCGATGCGTATCCGGCCTGCGTGTCAGATGAGGGCCCCGCCGTGTGGGGCAACCAACCGGCGTTGCACGCCCACCAGATCGTGCTGGAAATCCTTGCCGAGACCGGCGTTCTGGGCCTGCTGCTGTGGTTGGCGGCGGTGGCGCAGGCCTGGCGGGCCTGGCGCTATGCCCCGGCGGCTGCGCGTGATCGCGCCCGGCCGGCGATGCTGGCGCTGGCGGTCACGGTGTTCCCGCTCAATACGCACCTGGCGTTCTATTCCGCTTTCTGGGGTGGCCTGACGGTGCTGCTGGCAGCCCTGTTCGCCGGCAGCCTGCTGGCGCGGGACGCGGACGACACGCCGACGGTGCTCTGATCGTCCATCCACGCATGGCGCGGCTCTACTGCATGTACCGAACGGAGCGTGCTTTGGTAGATCCACGCCATGCGTGGATGGAGCATTCCCGACGCGAATACCGGTCAACCACCACTACCGGTGTTTCCATGCGTATCGCACGCTGGAGGCATGGCCAGCCCCAGACTTCGCTACGGTCGGTATTCCCGATCCGGCAACGTGTACTCATTGACCACAGCAACCCTCGGCCGCGAACCGTTGTTCGCCGATGCGGCAAACGTTGCGATCCTTATCGACACACTGCGCTTCGTAGAGCGCAAGGGCTTCAGCCATAGCCTCGCCTGGGTGGTCATGCCCGACCATCTGCACTGGCTGATGGAGCTGCGCGGAGGAACCCTGGCCGAGTGTATGGCCCTGCTCAAATCACGCAGCAGCCGTCTGTTGAACCGGCGATTGGAGCGACAAGGGCCGCTGTGGCAGCGCGGTTACCACGATCACGCCGTACGCAGCGATGAATCCCTTCATGAGAAGGCGATGTACATCATGGCCAATCCGGTCCGTGCGGGCCTGGCCAGCACGTTGGGTGAGTACCCGCACGCATGGTGCCGTTGGCCGTTGTAGGTGCCGCCATCCGGATGTAGAGCATCCACGCATGGCGTGGATCTACTTCAGAATGCTCCGCGTCATCAAATCCACGCCATGCGTGGATGAAACCCTCCCGCCGCACCGCTATTTGTAGAAATCACTCCGGCCGCCGGGCTGGCGCTTGAAGCGGCGGTGGATCCACAGGTACTGGTCGGGAGCCTCTCGCACCATCGCTTCGATGGCCTGGTTGACCCGGGTGGTATCGGCTTCCACATCCTCGCTGGGGAAGTTCTCCAGCGGCGCGCCGATCTTCAGGAAGTACTTTCCGCCTTCGCGCCGGTGGAAGTACGGAATCACCGCACAGCCGGTCATGCGCGCCAGCTGATGGGTGGCGGTGATGGTCGAAGCGGTGTGGCCGAAGAACGGCACGAATACCGTGTCCTTGCCTCGCATGTCCTGGTCTGGCGCGTACCAGAGGAAACCGCCCTTCTTCAGGTGGCGCACGGTCGCGCGGATGTCCTCGTTGGCGAACATCGCCTTGGCATAGCGCAGGCGGCCGAACTTGACCGCCCACTCGTACACCGGGTTCTTGTGCTTGCGGTACATGCCGGAAAGATCGACGTAGTCGCACAGCAGGCGGCCGCACATCTCCAGGGTCATGAAGTGGCCGGAGACCAGCAGGACGCCGCGGCCTTCGGCCTGCATCTGCCGCAGGTGTTCCAGGCCTTCGACCCGTACCTGCGGGCGGATGCTGTCGATGCTGCCCCACCAGGCGCGGATGCACTCGAACACGCCGACGCCCAGCGCATCGAAACTGTCGCGCACCAGGCGCTGCCGCCACGCTTCGTCGTTCTCGGGGAAGCACAGCTGCAGGTTGACCTCGGCGGCGCGGCGGCGGCTGCCGAGCAGGCGCCAGGTGATCCAGCCGACGCCCCGGCCCAGCGCGCGCTGCAGCATCCACGGCAGGCGGGCGATGGCGAAGGCGCCGAACATGGCGGCGAACATCGGCCAGTTGCGCGGATCGCGCAGCGACGGGCGGACGGCGGTGGAGGCATCTGACATGGGGCCATTCTACCAAGGCGGCCGCGTGTCTTTCCCGGGGGGCTCCCGTATCCTTGCCGCATGCGTAAAGACCCTGTCGAATGGATCCTGCGCGGCCTGTACTCGGTCGTGCTCTATATCCTGCTGCCGATCACCGTGTACCACCTGGTCTGGCGCGGTTTCCGGGTCCGTGAGTACTTCCGGCGCTGGGACGAACGCTACGCCTCCTATCCGCAGCCGACCGGCCAGCCACGGGTGTGGCTGCACGCGGTCTCGGTGGGCGAGGTCAATGCCGCCGCGCCGCTGGTCAATGCCCTGCGCCAGCAGCGCCCGGACATCCGCTGGGTCATCACCACCATCACTCCGACCGGCTCCGAGCGCGTGCGTGCGCTCTGGGGCGACGCGCTGGACCATGTCTACCTGCCGTACGACGTGCCGGGCAGCGTCAACCGCTTCCTCGGCCATTTCCAGCCCAGCCTGGCGCTGATCCTGGAAACCGAGTTGTGGCCGAACATGCTGTTCGGCTGCCGTGACCGTGGTGTTCCGGTCTACATCCTCAATGCCCGCTTGTCGGCGCGTTCGCTGCGCGGCTACCGGCTGCTGGCCGCATTGATCCGCCGCGCCCTGCGCACCGTCACCTGCGTGGCCGCGCAGTCGCAGGACGATGCCGAGCGCTTCGTGCAGCTGGGGGCGGAGCCCGGCCAGGTGCAGGCACTGGGCAACCTGAAGTTCGACATCACCACGCCGGACGTGCAGGGCTTCGTCGAACAGTTCCATGCACGGGTGCCGGGCGCGCGCCCGGTATGGATCGCCGCCAGTACCCATGACGGCGAAGAGCAGGCGGTGATCGACCTGCACCGCCGCCTGCGCCAGCAGCATCCGGATCTGCTGCTGCTGTGGGCACCGCGCCATCCCGAACGTTTCCCCAAGGTGGAAGCGCTGGCGCGCGAACAGGGCTGGAGCGTGGCGACCCGCCGCGTGGACCAGTGGCCGCACGCCGCCACAGACGTGTTCGTCATCGATACCCTCGGCGAGCTGATGCCGTTCTACGCCTGCGCCCAGGTCGCCTTCGTCGGCGGCAGCCTGCAGGCCATCGGTGGCCACAACCTGCTGGAGCCCGCTGCGATGGGAACCGCGGCGGTGACCGGCCCGCACCTGCACAACTTCGCGGAAATCTCCCGGCGCATGCGCGAGGCCGGTGCGCTGCTGATCGGCGAAGATGCGCAGGCGGTGGGCGACCTGCTGCAGCATCTGCTTGAAGATGCGCAGGCCCGCGAAGACATGGCGCGTGCGGGCTGCACGTTGGTCAGCAATGGCCGTGGCGCGCTGCAGCGCACGCTTGCGCTGGTCGCACCGCACCTGCCACCGCCACGCGAGTGATCCCGGCGTTGCGGCGTCGGCGGCGCTGCGCTGCGTTGTCGTGATCAACTTCATCAATTCTGCTTAGCGACGATTTTTCTGTCGTTGCTGGACCGACCCTGCCGATGGCAGCGTGCCTGCCATCACATCGTGGCGCACGCAGCACCGATTCCGATTCCGCAGGACGACGCAGGCTGCCAGCCTGCTGTCGACCGCGCTTGGGCGGATATCAAGGGAACTTGCGATGGACGGCGACAGGGGCAGGGACGGCACCGGTGGGGCGCGCTTGGGGATGGACCACCTGGCTGTGGTGGCACTGACGCTGCTGGTGGGCGGCAGCGTGATCGCGCTGGTGGGCCAGCACACGGCGGCACAGGCGGGCCCCGCCATCGTACTGAGCCTGTTGCTGGCCGCACTGGGGGCTGGCCTGGTGCTGTGCTGCCTGCAGGATCTGGTGCTGCGACTGCCGGCGGCCGATGGCCTGTACGGGCTGCTGGCCGCCAGCTGGGGGCCACGGGTGGCCGTCGTTCTGGGCACGATCCTGTTGCTTGAGCTGACGGCGACCACGGCGGGCGCGGCACAGTCCATGGCCCGCCATGTACATGCGGTGCTGGCTACCGGAGGCCTCCATGCCAACGACTGGCTGCCCGTGCAGATAGCGGCGGCCGTGGGCCTGCTGACGTTGAGCGCGCTCGCGTTGCTGCCGCCGCGGGGTGTGGCCCTGGCGGCCTGTGCGCTGCTGACGGTGAAGATCGGTGTGGGGGTGTTGCTGCTGGCGCTGGCGGCACGTCACGTGCACTACGGGCATTGGATTCCCTGGCTGCCTCCGGCGACCGCGCCGTATCGCTTCGGGCTGGGGGGCGTGCTGGCGGCTGCGGTGCCGCTGCTGGGCATATTTGCCAGCGTGGGCCTGGCACTGGGCTTTCCTGCGCTGCGCCGCCAGGGCGCGATGTGGCAGCCGGCGGTGCTGGCGCTGGTCTCGTTGCTGGCGATGCTGCTGCTGATCGTGCTGGCAGCATTGCAGGCCGGGCTGGTCGAGTTTTCCGCGCTCGCCAGTACCCGGCCACTGGCGGTGGCGCTGCAGGTGCACCCCGAGCTGCAGTGGATGCTGCCATTGTTGCCCCTGGCCGGGGCAGCGGGCCTGGCCGCCCTGCAGTTGGTGCTGCTGATGCTGGCCGTCCGGTTGGCCACATCGTTGTGGCTCCGCGCAGCTGACGCGGCGGGACGATCCCGCACGCGCCTGAGCGCAATGGTGGTTGCGCTGCCGGCGGTGATGCTGGTGTTGTGGCTGCCGCAGGGCACCTTGCCGGCGCTGCCGGGTCCGGCAACGCTGGCGGTGATGGCGGCGCTGTGCCTGGCGGTGCTGCGGCGGCGTCGGGATGACACCCGGCAAGGCGCAGCCGGCTGCGGGCTGATGATGTCGATGCTGGCCCCTTTGGCAGCCGCGCTGTGCGTGCTTGCGGCGTTGGAACGCCTGCGCGCGTGGCCGGGCTGACGGTTCGTGGGGCCACGCCGGGGGGGGGGGGCGCGTGTGTGGATGCAGCACCTGCAAAAAAGCCACCCTCGCGGGTGGCTTTTTCGTTGCAGGGGCGGCGACTCAGTGCGTGGTCGTGGCCGGGTTGCCCGCGTCCTGGGTCAGCAGCCGATTGACGTCCTGCAGTTCGGCCACGTCCAGCGCACCCAGCGACTGGCTCAGCAGCAGGCGGTTCTGCAGGAAGGTGTAGCGGGCCTGGGCATAGTCCAGCTGCGCCGAGAACAGGATGCGCTGGTTCTGGATCACATCCAGCACGGTACGGGTACCGACTTCCAGGCCCACCTGCGAGGCGTCGTACGCGCTCTGCGCCGAAACCACCGCCAGGCGGCGGGCTTCCACTTCGCTGATGCCCTGCACCAGGGTCTGGTAGGCATTGCGGGTATTGCGATCCAGGGCACGCTTCTGCTGCTCGTAGCCGTCCTGGGCGATGTCACGCTGCGCCAGCGCCTGGCGCACGCCGGACTGGGTGGCACCACCGGAGAAGATCGGCACGCTCAGGGTCAGGCCGATGCTGTTGGTGCGCGCATCCGGCGACAGCGAGCCGGCACCGGTGCTGTCGCCCCAGGTGGCGCTCTTGCCCCAGCTGCCGCCCAGCGACAGGGTCGGGTAATGACCACCACGGGCAGCCTGCACGCCGGCTTCGGCGGCACTGACCTTCAGCTCCTGAGCCTTCAGCGCCGGATTCTGGGTGGTGGCCTGCTGCACCAGCTCGTCGATGTTGCCGCGGTTGGCCGGCACTTCCGGGCGGAAGTCCGCCGGCAGGCCACGCAGGTTGGTCACCGGCTGGCCGGTCAGTTCGGTCAGGGCCTGGTAGTTATCGGCCAGGGTGTTCTGCGCGATGATGGTGTTGGCGCGCGCCTGGTCGTACTGGGCGCGTGCTTCGTGCACGTCGGTGATCGGCGCCAGGCCCACTTCCAGGCGCTTGTCGGCGAAGTCGAACTGCTTCTTCGCGGCCGCTTCATTGGTCTGTGCGGCGTTCAGCGATTCGATCGCCACCAGCACATTGAAGTAGGCCGCCGAGGTGCGCACGATCAGGTTGTCGTTGGCCGATTCGAGGGTGAAGTCCGCCGCCTTGCTCAGCTCACGCTGCGAGCGCAGGTTGTTGATCTGGGTCCAGTTGAACAGCGTCTGGCTGCCGTCGATCGTGTAGGTGCGGCGCTTGTTGGTGAACGAGCCGGAATTGGCGTCGGCGTTCGGCTCGCTGCGCGTGCGGTTCAGCGCGGCCTGGCCGTTGATCTGCGGCAGCAGGGCGGCACGCGCCTGCACGGCGCCTTCCTTGTCGTACAGCCGGGTCGATTCGGCGGCCGACAGCTGCGGATCGCCGTTGCGGGCCATTTCGTAGACCTGCAGCAGGTCGGCGGCATGGGCGGACAACGGCAGCAGGGCAGTGGCCAGCGCAACAGCGAGGGATCGGCGGATCATTGCGGCTTCCTTGGACTCAGAGGTGGAACTGGGGGGCCGGGGCGGCACCACGCAGGTAATCGATATCGGTCTCGAACAGGGACTCGGAGCTGCCGTCGGCCTTGACCAGCAGGGCCTCCATCGCCGGCGAGCGGCCGTGGATCACGAACAGACGGCCACCCGGACGCAGCCACGAGGCGAACTGTGACGGCACCACGTCGACCGCACCAGTGACACAGATCACGTCAAAGCGGCGTTCGGTCTGCCAGGACAGGGCATCGGCCACTTCCACGCGGACGTTGCTGCCCAGGCCGGAGGCGTCCAGGCGGGCACGCGCAGCGGCGGCCAGCTCCGGGTCGATTTCCAGGCTCAGCACATCGCGCGCCAGCGCGCCGATGCAGGCCGACAGGAAGCCGCTGCCCGTGCCGATTTCCAGTACTTCGTCACCCGGCTGCAGGTCCAGTGCCTGCAGGGTACGGCCCTCGATGACCGGCTTCATCATCTTCTGGCCGTGGCCGATCGGCAGTTCGACATCGGCGTAGGCCAGTGCCCGGTGCGCGTCGGCGACAAAGGCCTCGCGCGGCAGGCGGGCCAGGACGTCGAGCACCTTGATGTCCAGCACGTCCCAGGGACGGATCTGCTGTTCCACCATCAGTTCGCGGGCGTGGGCGTAATCAATCGTCATGAGGTTCAAATCCAGCGCAGTGGGCCGGCCATTTTACCGGTGCCGGAGGCCGGCGGCGCGCCCAGAGCATCAGCTGCCGGGGGCCGGGGTCGCAGTGCCGGAAGTCATCGCGACCTCCGGTTCGTTCAGTTTTGGTTATTCAGCCGTTCCGGCCCCTCGCGGCGCGTAGGCGCGCAGGAAGAAGTCGATGCTGGCGGTCACGTGGGCAACAGGGTCGCATTCCACGGGCGACAGTGGCATGCCGCACATCATATGCATGTGCACTTCGCCCTTGACCAGGGTCAGGAACTGCTCGCCGGCCAGAGCACAGTCGGTGATCTCCAGTTCGCCGCGTTCGGCGCGGGCGCGCAGGAAATCGGCCAGCGCCTCGCAGGTACGCTCGGGGCCGGCTTTCCAGAACAGCGCGCGCAGGCGTTCGTCGGTCTCCGGCGCCATCATCATGCGCTGGATCGAGATCGCCGCGTCGGAGGTGATCAGCTCGAAGAAGGCCAGGCCGATACCGATCAGCTGGTCGCGCAGCGGGCCGTCCGCGTCGGCTACGAACAACGCGTCGGGCAGCATTTCAACGCACTTTGACTGCACCGCCTCGGAGAACAGCGTCTCCTTGTCGCCAAAGTGGCTGTACACAGTCAGCTTCGAGACGCCGGCCTGAGCGGCGATGGTGTCCATGCTCACGCCGGTATACCCCTGTTCGATGAACAGTGCCTTGGCTGCTTCAAGGATCGCCGCGCGCTTGCCGAGGTCCTTGGGGCGCCCGGGTCCGGCGGCCTTGGCAGCGGGCTTGGCCGACGGCTTGCGGGAAGTGGGAGAACTCATCGCAACAATACTAGACCAAGCGGTTCGATATTTATACTATACCGGCCGGTTTATTAAATTGGGCCGGCAGTCGCGGCTCCCTCCTTAGTTGCAACCCTGCGTTTCAGGACGTTGACCGATGAAGATCGTGCGCTGGATGGGCGGTATGGTGTGGATGGCTGCGCTGGCAGCCTGTTCGGGGCAGGAACAGGCGCCACCGGCGGCCGTGCCGGTGCTGGTGGTTCACCCCGGCGAGCAGGCCGGGCAGGCGCCGGCGGCGTTCCCGGGCACGGTGCGTGCCCGGCAGGAAAGCCCGCTGTCGTTCCGCGTTGGCGGCAACCTAGTCAAGCGCCACGTCGATGCCGGGCAACGGGTGAAGAAGGGCGACGTGCTGGCCGAGCTGGACGTGGCCGACTTCGCGCTGCAGGCCCGTGCCTCGCAGGCGCAGCTGGCGGCAGCCGAAGCCGATCTGGTGCGTGCCCGCGATGACCTCAAGCGTTACCAGGTGCTGGCCGACCAGCAGCTGGTCAGCCGCTCGCAGCTGGACCAGCAGTCCGCCGCGTTCAAGGCCGCGCAGGGCCAGGCCAACGCCGCCCGCGCCAACCTCGATGTGTTGCGCAACCAGGCCGGCTACGCACAGCTGCGCGCGCCAGCCGACGGTGTGATCGCCAGCCGCGAGGCCGAGGCCGGGCAGGTGGTGTCCGCCGGGCAGACCATCTTCAACCTGGCTGCCGACGGTGGCCGCGAAGTGCTGATCGACCTGCCCGAGGCCACCATCCGCGACTATGCGGTGGGCCAGCCGGTCGAGGTGGAGTTGTGGAACCGCCCCGGCCAGCGCCTGCCGGGCACGATCCGGGAGATTGCCGCCGCTGCCGATCCGCAGGCTCGCACCTATGCGACCCGGGTCAGCCTGCCGGCCGATGCGCTGGCCGACGTCGAACTGGGCCAGAGTGCCCGCGTCTACAGCAGCGCCGGTCGCCACGGCACCCTGCAGCTGCCGCTCGGCGCGCTGCAGCGCGGTGTCAACGGTGCCGCCAGCGTATGGGTGGTCGATCCAGCCAACAGCACGCTGAGGGCCGCAACGGTTACCACCGGTGTGTTTGGCAGCGAGACGGTACCGGTACTGTCGGGCGTGAGCGGGGGGGACTGGGTAGTTGCTGCGGGTGGCCACCTGCTGCGGGCCGGTCAGCCGGTGATCGCCGTGGACCGGCAGAACCGTCCCGTGCTGAAGCCGGCTACGCCGGCCGCTGCCGCCAAGGCCAGGGAGTAAGCCGGTGCGCCGCTTCAATCTTTCCGAGTGGGCGTTGTCCAACCGCCCGCTGGTGCTGTTTGCGATGCTGGCCTTCGCGCTGATCGGCGCATGGTCGTACAAGCATCTGGGCCAGTCCGAGGACCCGCCGTTCACCTTCAAGGCGATGGTGGTGCGCACATTGTGGCCCGGGGCCACTGCCGAGCAGGTCTCGCGGCAGGTGACCGAGCCGCTCGAGAAGGCGCTGATGAATACCGGCGAGTACGAGTTCATCCGCTCGTACTCGCGTCCGGGCGAATCGCAGATCATCTTCATGGCGCGCGACAGCCTGCGCTCCAGGCAGATCCCGGACCTGTGGTACCAGGTGCGCAAGCGCGTGGGCGACATCCGCCCGACGCTGCCACGCGAGATCGTCGGTCCGTTCTTCAACGATGAGTTCGGCGACACCTACGGCAACATCTATGCGTTGACCGGCAAGGGCTTCGACTATGCGGTGATGCGCGACTACGCCGACCGCATCCAGCTGGAACTGCAGCGGGTGCCCGACGTCGGCAAGATCGACCTGGTCGGCCTGCAGGACGAGAAGGTGTGGATCGAACTGTCCAACACCCGGCTGGCCACGCTGGGCGTGTCGATGCAGCAGGTGCAGCAGGCGCTGGCCGACCAGAATGCAGTGACCGGCACCAGCTTCTTCGAGACCGCCACCGATCGCGTGCAGCTGCGGGTGACCGGCCAGTTCAACGACATCGAAGCGATCCGTCAGTTCCCGATCCGCGCCGGTGACCGCACCGTGCACCTGGGCGACATCGCCGAGGTCAAGCGCGGCTTCGCCGATCCGGCGTCGCCGAAGATGCGCTTCATGGGCGAAGAGGCGATCGGCCTGGCGGTGGCGATGAAGGATGGCGGTGACATCCTCAAGCTCGGCGCCAACCTCGATGCCGAGTTCGAACGCCTGCAGAAGACCCTGCCGGCCGGCATGCAGCTGCGCAAGGTGTCCGACCAGCCGCAATCGGTGGAAGAGTCGGTCGGCGAGTTCGTGCAGGTGCTGACCGAGGCGGTGGTGATCGTGCTGCTGGTCAGCTTCTTCTCGCTGGGCCTGCGCACCGGCCTGGTGGTGGGCGTGACCATCCCGCTGGTGCTGGCGATGACCTTCTTCGTCATGCACTACTTCGACATCGGCCTGCACAAGATCTCGCTGGGTGCATTGGTGCTGGCGCTGGGCCTGCTGGTGGATGATGCGATCATCGCGGTGGAGATGATGGCCACCAAGATGGAGCAGGGCTACGACCGCCTGCGCGCCGCCAGTTTCGCCTGGGAGTCGACCGCTTTCCCGATGCTGACCGGCACCCTGATCACCGCGGCCGGCTTCCTGCCCATTGCCACTGCGGCATCGAGTACCGGTGAATACACCCGCTCGCTGTTCCAGGTGGTGACCATCGCGCTGGTGGTGTCGTGGATCGCAGCGGTGCTGTTCATCCCTTACCTGGGCGACAAGATGCTGCCGGACCTGTTCAATCCGCAGCCGCCGAAGCCGGGCAGCCTGTCCGCGCGCTGGCACGCCAAGCGCCAGCAGTGGGCCGACCGCTATCCGGCGCTGGCCAACCTGATCGCGCCGCCGCAGCACGGGCACGACCACGATCCGTACCAGCGCCCGTTCTATCGTAGTTTCCGTCGCTTCCTCGATACCTGCCTGCGGCATCGCTGGTGGGTGATCGCGGCGACCATCGGCCTGTTCGTGTTCTCGCTGATGATGTTCCGCTTCGTGCCGCAGCAGTTCTTCCCGGACTCGACCCGGCCGGAACTGATGGTGGACATCGAGCTGGCCGAGGGCGCCTCGCTGCGCTCGACCCAGGCCCAGGCCGAGAAGCTGGAGAAGCTGCTGTCCAGCCGCGAGGGCATTGCCAACTACGTGTCCTATGTGGGCACCGGTTCGCCGCGCTTCTACCTGCCGCTGGACCAGCAGCTGCCGGCGACCAACTTCGCCCAGTTCGTGGTGCTGGCCAAGGACATCAGGTCACGCGAAAGCACCCGCGACTGGCTGCTGCACGAGGTGATCCCGAAGTTCCCGGACGTGCAGATGCGCGTGACCCGCCTGGAGAACGGCCCGCCGGTCGGCTATCCGGTGCAGATGCGCATCTCCGGCGAGCACATCGAGAAGGTGCAGGCGATCGCGCGCCAGGTCGAGGCCAAGGTGCGGGAGAACCCGCACGTGATGAACGTCAACCTGGACTGGAGCGAGCCGAGCAAGGTGGTGCGCCTGGTGGTCGACCAGGAGCGCGCCCGCGCGCTGGGCGTGAGCAGCGCCCAGGTCAGCCAGTTCCTGTCCAGTTCGTTGGCCGGGCAATCGGTCAGCGTGTATCGCGAGGGCAATCGCCAGATCGAGATGCTGCTGCGCGGGCCGGCCGATGAGCGCAACCAGCTGGAGCTGCTGTCCAGCCTGTCGATGCCCACCGCCAACGGTGGCAGCATCACGCTGTCGCAGGTGGCGACGATGGAGTACGGCTTCGAGGACGGCATCATCTGGCACCGTAACCGGTTGCCGACGGTGACTGTGCGCGCCGACATCAGTGATGGCATGCAGGCGCTGGACGTGGTGCATCAGATCCTGCCCACACTGGACGGCATCCGTGCCGAGCTGCCCAGTGGTTACCTGCTGGAAACCGGCGGTACCGTGGAGGATTCGGCGCGTGGCCAGAACTCGATCAAGGCGGGCATGCCGCTGTTCCTGGTGGTGGTGGCCACGCTGCTGATGCTGCAGCTGCGCAGCTTCTCGCGCGCAGCGATGGTGCTGGTGACCGCGCCGCTGGGCATCATCGGCGCGACCCTGTTCCTGCTGCTGTTCCGGGCGCCGTTCGGCTTCGTCGCGCTGCTGGGCACGATCGCACTGGCCGGCATGATCATGCGCAACTCGGTGATCCTGATCGACCAGATCCAGCAGGACATCGATGCCGGGCATGACCGTTGGCATTCGATCATCGACGCCACGGTGCGCCGCTTCCGCCCGATCGTGCTGACCGCACTGGCAGCCGTGCTGGCGATGATTCCGCTGTCGCGCAGCGCGTTCTACGGATCGATGGCGATCTCGATCATGGGCGGCCTGATCGTCGGTACGGTGCTGACCCTGGTGTTCCTGCCGGCCTTGTACGCGGCGTGGTTCCGGGTGAAGCCCGATGAATCCGGGGCGTGATGCCCCGGGTTCTGCGGCCGCGGCCCCTGGTAGGTGCCAACCCTGGCTGGCACATCTTCCAGTAGAGCCACCCCATGGGTGGCTGCGGATTTCCAGGCTCCGTCATCCACGCATGGCGTGGATCTACCGCGATTCGCCATCGCTCGGTAGGTGCCAACCTTGGTTGGCACGGATGCATGCATCCACGCATGGCGTGGATCTACCGCAGCTGCAGACCGATCCGTAGCACCGGCAGCAACCATTCGATGAACACCTGCACGCGCAGCGCACGGTGCTGCCGATGCGGCTGCAGCAGGGTGACCGGCAATGGCTGTGCGACGTGCTGTGGCATCACTTCCACCAGCGCGCCGGATTGCAGCTCGGCCTGTACGTCGTAGCGCGGAATCTGCAAAAGACCCAACCCCGCCACACAGCACGCAATCGATGCCTCGGCGCTGTTCACACGCACCCAGCCAGGCATCGGCAGCGTGCGCAGTTGGCCGCCGTCCTGCCACTCCCACGGTTCCACCCGTGCCGTGGTCGGCGACGCGTAGTTCACCGCGCGGTGCTGCGGCAGGTCGGCAGGATGCTGCGGCACGCCGTGTTCGCGCAGGTAGGCCGGCGCCGCAACGTTGACAAAATCCAGTTGGCCCAGCGTGCGCGCCACCAGGCTGGAATCGCCCAGTTGGCCGACCCGCAGCACCGCATCGCAACCGTCTTCGATCAGGTTCACCGCGCGGTCGGTCATGCCCAGGTCGACTTCCACCTGCGGATACTGCGCGAAGAACCCGGGCAGCGCCGGTGCGATGATGCGGCGGCCGATGCGGCTGGGTACGTCGATCTTCAGCAGGCCCGACGGCTGGGCGTCGACCTGGAGGAACAGCGATTCGGCGTCTTCGACCTCGGCGATCAGGCGCAGGCAGCGCGCATGGAACACGTCGCCGTCGTGGGTGGTGGACACCCGGCGGGTCGAGCGCTGCAGCAGGCGGGTGCCGAGCCGCTGCTCCAGCTCCGCAATGGCTGCCGAGACCGTGGAACGGGGCAGGCCCAACTGGTCGGCGGCGCGCGTGAAGCTGGCGCACTCCACGACCCGGGTGAAGATGCGGAAGCGATCGATCCGGTCCATTGTTCGCTGGCTCTGGAAAGTTAAGTCAAAGTGGCGGGCTTTATCCGCATTTTCTGCACGATATCGTCGTCAGGGCAGGGTTGCCACCCCGGGCAGCCCCCTCCCGAGACCGAAGCCATGACCGAGCATTCCCTCAAGGGCAAGACCGTGCTGATCGCCGGTGGCGCCAAGAACCTGGGTGGCCTGATCGCCCGCGACTTCGCCGCACAGGGCGCCAAAGCCATCGTCATCCACTACAACAGTGCCGCTACCCAGCCCGACGCAGAAGCGACGGTAGCCGCGGTGCAGGCCGCCGGCAGCAAGGCGGTGGCCCTGCAGGGCGACCTGACCTCGGCGGCAGCGATGGAGCGCTTGTTCGCCGATGCCGTGGCCGCAGTCGGCCGTCCCGACATCGCCATCAATACGGTCGGCAAGGTATTGAAGAAACCGCTGCTGGACATCAGCGAAGTGGAGTACGACGAGATGAGCGCGGTCAATGCCAAGGCCGCGTTCTTCTTCCTGAAGGAGGCAGGTCGCCACGTCAATGACGGTGGCCGCATCTGCACCCTGGTCACCTCGCTGCTGGGTGCGTTCACGCCGTTCTATTCCAGCTACGCCGGCACCAAGGCGCCGGTCGAGCACTTCACCCGCGCGGCGTCGAAGGAGTTCGGCGAGCGCGGCATTTCGGTGACCGCGATCGGTCCCGGTCCGATGGACACGCCGTTCTTCTATCCGGCCGAGAGCGCCGATGCGCAGGCGTATCACAAGACTGCGGCGGCGTTGTCGGCGTTCACCCGCACCGGGCTGACCGACATCGCCGATATCGTGCCGTGGATCCGCTTCCTGGTGACGGATGGCTGGTGGATGACCGGGCAGACGATCCTGGTCAATGGTGGGTACACCACCAAGTAACGCAGCCACGCATGGCGTGGGTCTACCAGTAGAGCCACCCCATGGGGGGGCTGCGCACGATATCCGACGGGAAGCGCGCCACGCATGGCGTGGCGCTACCGGATCAGCCCAGCTTCGCCAGCACCGCGTCGGTCGCTGCCGCGGTGCTCACCGCCTTGCCCTTCGCAGCCAGATCAGCAGTGAACACGCCGTCATCCAGCACCGCATGCACGGCGGCTTCCACGGCTGCCGCTTCGGCCTCCAGCCCCAGCGAATGGCGCAGCAGCATCGCGGCGCTGAAGATTGTCGCGTACGGATTGGCAATGCCCTTGCCGGCGATGTCCGGGGCCGAACCGTGGATGGGCTCGTAAATGCCCACCGCACCCGGCTCGCCCAGCGAGGCCGACGGCAGCAGGCCCAGCGAACCGGCCAGCATCGAGGCCTCATCGGTGAGGATGTCGCCGAACATGTTCTCGGTGACGATCACGTCGTACTCGCGTGGCTTGGCCAGCAGGTGCATGGCCATCGAGTCGACCAACTGGTGCTCCAGCGCCACGTCCGGGAACTCCTCGCGGCCGATGCGTGCGGCCACGTCGCGCCACAGGCGCGAGGTTTCCAGCACATTGGCCTTGTCCACCGAAGTGACCTTGCCGCGACGCTGCTGGGCCAGGCGGAAGGCGCTGCGCAGCACGCGCTCGATTTCGGCCACGGTGTAGCGGCACAGGTCGCTGGCGCTGTCGGCGTCGCGGGTCTTGTCGCCGAAGTAGATGCCGCCGGTCAGTTCACGCACCACCACGAAGTCCACGCCCTGCAGCAGCTCGGCCTTGATCGGCGAGGCGTGCAGCGCGGCCTCGTGGGTACGCACCGGGCGCAGGTTCGCATACAGGCCCAGCGCCTTGCGGATCGCCAGCAGGCCCTGTTCCGGGCGCACCTTGGCGTTCGGGTCGGACCACTTCGGGCCGCCGACCGCGCCCAGCAGCACCGCATTGGCGGCCTGGCAGGCGGCGAGGGTCGACGCCGGCAGCGGTTCACCGTGGCGGTCGATGGCAATGCCACCGATGTCGTGCTCGCTGAAGGTGAAGGTGTGGTTGAAGCGTCCGGCGACCGCCTTCAGGACGGCAACTGCCGCGGCGGCCACTTCCGGGCCGATGCCATCACCGGGCAGGACAACAATTTCAGCGTGCATGCTCACTCTCGTAACGTTCGATTTCAGGGACACGGCCCAGCAGATACCCCAACTGGTCGACGCCTTCCAGCAGGCAGGTCTGCGAGAAGCCATCCAGCGGGAAGGAATAGACGCGGCCATCGGGGGTGCGCAGTTCGCGCGCAGCCACGTCGATGGTCAGCGCATCGTCCGGGCGCTGCATCAGCGCCTGCACGTCGGCCTCGTCCAGCACGATCGGCAGCAGGCCGTTCTTCAGCGCGTTGCCGCGGAAGATGTCCGCGATCTCGCTGCTGACGATGGCACGCAGGCCCAGGTCGGTCAGTGCCCAGGGAGCGTGTTCGCGCGACGAGCCGCAACCGAAATTGCGGCCCGCCAGCAGGATGCTGCGGCCGGCGTTGTGCGGTTGGTTGAAGGCGAAGTCGGCCACCGGCGAACCATCAGCTTGCCAGCGCCAGTCGTTGAACGCGTTGCGACCCAGCCCGGCACGCTCGGTGGTGGACAGGAACCGCGCCGGGATGATCTGGTCGGTGTCGATGTTGGTCTGGCGCAGCACCACGCTGGCCGAGGTCAGGGTACGGAAACCGGCCATCACGCCACCTCCTGTGCGAACAGTTCGCGGGTATCTGCGACGTGCCCGTTCACCGCCGCCCATGCGGCGCTCATCGGCGAGGCCAGCAGCGTGCGCGAACCGGGGCCCTGGCGGCCTTCGAAATTGCGGTTGCTGGTGCTCACGGCCAGCTGGCCGGGGGCGACCAGATCGCCGTTCATCGCGATGCACATCGAGCAGCCCGGCTCGCGCCATTCGGCACCGGCCGCGCGCACGATCTCGTGGATGCCCTCGGCCTCGGCCTCGCGCTTGACGATCTCCGAGCCCGGTACCACCAGCATGCGCACGCGCTCGGCGACACGACGGCCGCGCAGCACCTGTGCGACTTCGCGCATGTCGCTCAGGCGGCCGTTGGTGCACGAACCAACGAACACTACGTCCACCGGTGTGCCCGCCAGCGCCTTGCCGGCCTGGAAGTGCATGTAGTCCAGGCCCTTCTGTGCGGCGGCATCGTTGGCGGCGGGAATCGGCGCATCCACGGCGATCGCGGTACCCGGATGCGTTCCCCAGGTCAGGGTCGGGCGGATGTCGGCGGCGTCGATGTGCACTTCGCTGTCGAAGCGCGCGCCATCATCGCTGCGCAGCTGTTGCCAGCGCGCCACGGCAGCGTCGAAGTCGGCGCCCTTGGGGCCGCGCGGCGTAGCGGCGACGAAGTCGAAGGTGACCTGGTCGGGCGCGACCATGCCGGCGCGTGCACCTGCTTCGATCGACATGTTGCACAGGGTCATGCGCTGTTCCATGTCCATCGCTTCGATGGTGCTGCCACGGAACTCGATCACGTGGCCGGTGCCGCCGTTGACGCCGATCACGCCGATGATGTGCAGGACCACATCCTTGGCGCCGACGCCGGGTGCCAGCGCACCGTCAACGGTGATCGCGAAGGTCTTGGCCTTGCGCTGCAGCAGGCACTGCGTGGCCAGCACGTGGCCGACCTCGCTGGTGCCGATGCCGAAGGCCAGCGAGCCGAATGCACCGTGGGTGGAGGTGTGACTGTCACCGCAGACGATGGTCATGCCCGGCTGGGTGAAGCCCTGTTCCGGCGCAATGACGTGGACGATGCCGCGGTTGTCCGAGGCCATGTCGAACAGTTCGATACCGTGCTCGGCGCAATTTCGCGCCAGGGTGGCGACCTGTGCCTCGGAAGCGGCGCTGGCGTAGGGCAGCGTGCCGTCGGCCGCAGCCGGCAAGGTCGGCGTGGAGTGGTCCATCGTCGCCTTGGTGCGGTCCGGGCGGCGCGGCGCCAGGCCGCGCTCGCGCAGTTCGGTGAATGCCTGTGGCGAGGTCACCTCGTGGATCAGGTGCAGGTCGATGTACAGCACGGCGGGCGCGCTCTCGGATTCGGGAACCACCACGTGGGCGTCCCACAGTTTGTCGTACAGGGTGCGGGGTGCGGAAGTCATGCGTATGCCTGGCAGAAGTACGAGATAGCGAACATCAGTAAAGAAAGCGGAACGGTCAAGTCAGCGACGGCGGGCGAGCACACGCAGGCGCACGTAGTCGGCCAGCGGCTGGCCGGCGGCATTGCGTGGCAGGTCGGCCAGCAACGCGGTGGCCGCCTCGCGCACGGTGGCGCGGGCCTCGGCGGGCAGGTCATCCAGCAGCGGCGCGGCGAATACCCGCAGCCAGCCGGCTACGCCGGTCGGCAGTGGGGTCGGGCGCGGCGTGCATTCGGTCAGTTGCACCTGGAAGCCATGCTGGCGCAGGCGGTCGGCATAGGCATCGGCGCTCGGGAAGTACCACTGGAAGGTGCTGGCGCCATGGCCGTGGGCCACGCGTGCGGCCTGTACCGCCGCGACGATCGTGGTCACGTTGCCATGGCCGCCGAACTCGGCGACGAAGCGGCCACCGGGGCGCAGCGCGCGACGCACGCCTTCCAGCACGCGGTCCGGGTTGCCCATCCAATGCAATGCGGCATTGCTGAAGACCGCATCGAACTCGCTGTCGAACGACAACGCGTGGCCGTCCATCACCTGCGCGTCGACGCCACGTGCACGGGCGGCGATCACCAGTTCCGGCGACGCGTCCACGCCGTGGATGCGCGCGCCGCTCAGGGCCAGTTCGGTGCTGAGCACGCCGTCGCCACAGCCCAGGTCGAGGATGCGCTCACCGGCGCGCGGATCGAGCAGGCGCGCGACCGCGCCACCGAGCAACGGTACGAAGCCGGCATCGATCGCATAGTCCTGGGCGTTCCACTGCTGGCCAGCGGCTGCGGTAGGAGTGTCGAAGGCGCTCATCTCGGGTTCCTCAGGCGGTTGCGGGGGTGGGAACGTCGGTGCTGCTGTGGGTGGCGGCGTGGCGCTGGCGCAGCAGGCGATTAGCCACGTCCAGCCAGGCCAGCGCGGAGGCTTCGATGATGTCCTTGCTGGTGCCGGTGCCGTCGTACTCCACGCCGTCGTGGCGCACGCTCAGGTTGGCTTCACCGCGTGCATCGGCGCCGATACCGACACTGTGCACGTGGTAGCTGTCCAGCATCAGCTGTACGCCGGTGGCGGCCGACAGCGCGCCGAACAGCGCATCGACCGGGCCGTCGCCCTGCGCGGTCTCGGCCACGCGGTTGCCGTCGGGGTCGGACAGTTCCACCAGCGCGTTGGCGCGGCTGCCGACATCGCTGATGGTCATCGACGCCAGGCGGTAGCCCTGTGCGTTGGAGCCGCCGCCCTGCATCAGCGCCTGCAGGTCGGCATCGGTCACCACGCGCTGCTGTTCGCACAGGCCCTTGAACTGCTCGAACACCAGCTTCAGTTCGTCTTCGTCCAGCCAGAAGCCCAGCGCGCGCAGCCTCGCTTCGACGGCGGCGCGGCCACTGTGGCGGCCCAGCACCATCTGCGAATCCTCCCAGCCCACGTCTTCCGGGCGCATGATTTCGTAGGTGCCGCGATGACGCAGCATGCCGTGCTGGTGGATGCCCGATTCGTGGGCGAAGGCGTTGGCGCCGACGATGGCCTTGTTGCGCTGCACCGGCATGCCGACCAGGCGCTGCAGCAGCTGCGAGGTGCCGACGATGCGCGGAGTGTTGATCGAACTGTCCTGCTCGTAGAAGGCCTGGCGTACCTTCAGCACCATCGCGATCTCTTCCAGCGAACAGTTGCCGGCACGCTCGCCGATGCCGTTGATGGTGCACTCGACCTGGCGCGCGCCGCCTTCGATGGCGGCCAGCGAGTTGGCCACGGCCAGGCCCAGGTCGTTGTGGCAATGCGCGCTGAAGATCACGTTGGCGGCATTCGGCACATCGGCGACGCCGGCGATGACCTGCTGGAACATCGCGCGGATCTCTTCCGGCGTGGTGAAGCCGACGGTGTCGGGCAGGTTGATGGTGGTGGCGCCGGCGGCAATGGCCACGCGCGAGACCTCGATCAGGTAGTCCAGCTCGGTGCGGGTGGCATCCTCGGCCGAGAATTCGACATCGTCGATGTACGAGCGTGCCAGCGATACATGCTTGCGTACCGATTCCAGCACCTGCTCGCGGGTCATCCGCAGCTTGTGTTCGCGGTGCAGCGGGCTGGTGGACAGGAACACGTGCAGGCGCGGGTTGGCCGCAGCTTCCAGGGCACGCGCCGAGGTTTCGATATCGGCCTGCAGGCAGCGCGACAGCACGGCCAGGCTCAGGCTCGGGCGGCGCAGCTCACGGCCGATCAGGGCCATCGCCTCGCGGTCGGACTGCGAGCTGGCCGGGAAGCCGGTCTCGATGATGTCCACGCCCAGTTCGTCCAGCGCACGCGCCATCACCAGCTTCTGCGGCGGGCTCATGCTGCAGCCGGGGGACTGCTCGCCGTCACGCAGGGTGGTGTCGAAGATGCGGATGCGCGGGGTGGTAATTCGTTCGATGGTGGTCACAGGGAAATCTCCTCGACAGCGGGTGCGGCGGCTTGCAGGGGGGAAGGGGAAGAGGTGGGGGACGCGAGGGCGCTGGCCTTGCCGGGCGAGCGTGGGGTTTCACTACGCCGTCGCCGTGGTTTGCGCGGCGGGCGCGGCCGGATGTCGGTAAGCAGGCCGGCCAGGACACCCGCATCGATATTCCCGCCGGACACCACCGCGCACTTGCGGCGGCCAGCGACACGGCGGCCTGCTGCCAGCGCCAGCGCACCGGCGCCCTCGGCGATGATGTGTTCTTCCAGTGCCAGCCGGACCAGGGTTTCACGCAGTTCGGCTTCGCGCACGATCACCACGTCGTCCAGCAGCGAGGTGCACAGGCGTCGGGTCAGGAATCCGGGGATCTTCACCCGCACGCCGTCGGCCAGCGAGGCGACGGGGGCGATCTCGCGCACGTCGCCGCGGATGGCGCGCGCCATTGAGTCGACGCCTTCCACCTGGGCGCCGATCACGCGCACGCCCTGTGATTTCAGCGCCAGTGCAACGCCGGAGGCCAGTCCGCCACCACCAATCGGCACGATCACCACGTCCGGTGCGTGCGCGGCCAGCTCGATGCCGACCGTACCCTGGCCGGCAATCACATCGGCGTCGTCGAACGCGGACAGGAAGCGGTAGCCATGGCGCTGTGCCAGTTCGACGGCGAAGGCGTAGGCCTCGTCATAGCTGGTGCCATGCTGGCGCACGGTGGCGCCCCAGTGAGCGACGCCGGCGATCTTGGTCGCCGGTGCGCCATGCGGCATCACGGTGATGGCCGGGACGTCCAGGCGGTAGGCCGCCCACGCCAAGCCCTGGGCATGGTTGCCGGCCGAGGCGCAGATCACCGGCCGGGTATCGCCGCGCTCGCGGCCGGCCAGCAGCGCGTTCAACGCGCCGCGCACCTTGTAGGACCCGGTGCGCTGCAGGTTCTCCAGCTTCAGCCAGGTGCCGAAGCGCTCGGCATGGTGCAGCGGGGTAGGCGGCAGGAAGCGGCGCAGCCGGGCCTGCGCCGCCAGTACGTCGGCGACGCTTACGTCGCCGACATCGCTTTCCTGGCTGGCATCAGCGGCCGGCATGGGCCACCAGCGGGGTGCAGGCGACCGCCGCATGCGGGCACGGGCGGCGAAGAAGACGCCTCCGTACCGGCACCGTGGTCACTACGGTACGGGTGTTCATACGGATGCTCCTTCCACGGCGGTGACCTGCACGGACACGCAGTCGTAGATCTTCTCGATCTGCCGGCACAGCGTTTCCGCCGGGCGCTGGCCATCCACCACCAGCTGCAGGTGCCAGCGGCCATCGTCGGCGGCCACCGGCGCACCGCTGATCGCACGCGGCGCGAAGCCACGGCGCTCGGCCATGCCGATCACGCGCAACAGCGCGCCTTCGGCCGGGTGCAGCACCAGGTCAAGCCGGTAGTGCATTGGGGATCTCCTGGCGGGCATGGGCGGGGTTGCTTTCCAGCATCGTGCTGTTGGCGGTGTTCGGTGGCACCAGCGGCCATACGTTGGCGCGTGCATCGATGGCCACGTGCAGCAGTGCCGGGCCGGGTTCGGCCAGCAGCGCGGCCAGGCCACCCTCGACGTCATCCCGCGCGTCGATGCGGGTGGCGGAAATGCCGAACACCTGCGCCAGCGCCACGAAGTCCGGGTTGTCGGACAGGTCGATCTCGCTGTAGCGCTCGGCGAAGAACAGCTCCTGCCACTGCCGCACCATGCCCAGCGAACTGTTGTCCAGCAGCACGATCTTCACCGGCAGGCGGCAGCGGGCAATGGTGGCCAGCTCCTGCACGTTCATCATGAAGCTGCCGTCGCCGGACACCAGCACCACGGTGCGATCGGGGCAGGCGAACTGCGCACCCATCGCGGCCGGCAGGCCAAAGCCCATGGTGCCCAGCGCGCCACTGGTCAGGTGGTTGCGCGGGTGGTTGAAGCGGCAGTGCTGGGCCACCCACATCTGGTGCTGGCCAACGTCGCAGGCGATCACCGCATCGGCCGGGGCCAGCTCGCTCAGGCGCTTCAGCAGGGCCGGCGCGTAGATGTGCTGGCCCGGTGCGTCGTAGCGCGCAGCGAAGCGATCGCGATGCTGCGCACAGCGCTTGCGCCACGCCTCCTGGTGGGCCTTGGGGGAGGGGAAGGCCGCACGCAGGGCGCGGATGGCATGGCCGACATTGCCGGGCACGGCGACATCGGCACTGCGCAGCTTGGAGATCTCGTACGCATCGGCATCGATGTGGACGACACGGGCGAACGGTGCGAACTCCGCCAGCTTGCCGGTGGCACGGTCGTCGAAGCGTGCGCCCAGCACCAGCAGCAGGTCGCTTTCCTGCACCGCCATGTTGGCCGCGCGGGTGCCGTGCATGCCCAGCATGCCCAGCGACTGCGGATGGCTGGCCGGCAGTGCACCCAGGCCGCGCAGGGTCATCACGGTGGGGATGGCACTGGCCTCGACGAAGTCGCGCAGGTCCTGTACGGCGTCGCCCAGGGCGATGCCACCGCCGGCGTAGACCACCGGCTTCTCGGCTGCGGCCAGCGCGGCAATGGCTTCGGCAATGGCAGCCTCGGCCGGCGCCGGCGGTGGTTCGACGCTGCTGGGCGCATGCGCCGGCAGATGGCTGGCGTCGGCCAGCTGCACGTCCTTGGGCAGGTCGATCAGCACCGGGCCGGGGCGACCTTCGCGGGCGATCCGGAACGCATCGGCCACCACGCGCGGCAGGTCATCGACGCTGCGAACCAGCCAGCTGTGCTTGACGATCGGCATCGTCAGGCCGAACACATCCAGTTCCTGGAAGGCGTCGGTACCCAGCAGCGGCGTGCCGACCTGGCCGGTGATGCAGACCATCGGTACCGAATCCAGCATCGCATCGGCGATGCCGGTGACCAGGTTCGACGCGCCCGGGCCGGAGGTGGCCACGCAGACGCCCACCTGGTTGCTGGCGCGGGCGAAACCGTTGGCGGCCAGCGCCGCGCCCTGCTCATGGCGTACCAGGATGTGCTTCAGCGACGAATCCACCAGCGCGTCGTAGAACGGCATGATGGTGCCACCGGGATAGCCGAACAGCGTGCGGACGCCTTCGGCCTCCAGCGCCTGGGTCAGCCAGCGCGCGCCGTTGGGCGGCGCGCTGCGGTGTGTGGAAGAGTTCATGGGGGAACCTTGCAAAGCGGGTGGGGGAGGGCCGCGCGGTTACGCGGCCTGTCCTTGCAACCAGACCATCTTGGCGCGCAGTTCCTTGCCCACCTTTTCGATCGGGTGCTCCAGGTCGGCCTGCTTGAACCTGTTGTAGTTCGGCAGGCCCGCTTCGTACTCGGCCACCCAGTTCTTGGTGAAGGTGCCGTCCTGGATGTCCTTCAGCACTTCCTTCATGCGCGCCTTGGTGCTCGCGTCGATCACGCGCGGGCCGCTGACGTAGTCGCCGTACTGCGCGGTCTCGGAGATGAATTCCAGCATGCGCGAGATGCCGCCTTCATAGAACAGGTCGACGATCAGCTTCAGCTCGTGCAGTACTTCGTAGTAGGCGATCTCCGGCTGGTAGCCGGCTTCCACCAGGGTCTCGAAACCGGCCTGCACCAGCGCCGACGCACCACCACACAGCACCGCCTGCTCGCCGAACAGATCGGTCTCGGTCTCTTCCTTGAAGGTGGTCTGGATCAGGTTGGCGCGGGCACCGCCGAGGCCGGCCGCATAGGCCTGGGCATGCTGCGCGGCCTTGCCGCTGACGTCCTGGTAGACCGCCCAGATGCACGGCACGCCACGGCCGATCTCGTACTCACGGCGCACCAGCGCACCCGGGCCCTTCGGCGCGACCAGCACGACGTCCAGATCGGCGCGCGGCTCGATCATGCCGTAGTGCACGTTCAGGCCGTGGGCGAACAGCAGGCACGCCCCCTGCTTCATGTTCGGCGCCAGCACATCGTTGTAGAGCTTCTTCTGCACCATGTCCGGGGTCAGCACGGCGACCAGGTCGGCGTCCTTCACCGCATCGGCGGGTGCCACCACGGTGAATCCATCGGCCTGGGCCTTGGCTTCGGTCGGGCCGCCCGGACGCAGGCCTACCACCACGTCGAAGCCGGATTCGCGCAGGTTCAGTGCGTGGGCGCGGCCCTGGCTGCCGTAGCCGATGACGGCGATCTTGGTCTGGGGCAGGTCGTTGGTGCTCATGGGGGAGGTTCCTTGCGGTGGGAAGAAAAAAGAACGGCCGGTCGTCGAGGTGACGTACCGGCCGGTCAGGGGAAAGCGGTGGAGGAGGCGCTGCGCATCGCACAGGCACAGCCACCACGAGGCGTGGTGGTGGTCTGGGGCCGGGCTTTGCACTGAGCGTTGGTCATGGTGGTTGCGTCTGAAACCAGGTCCTGAAATGAAAAAACCCGCACCGGGGCGGGTGCGGGTTTTGATGAGTTCCGGTGTGTTTGTTGCTTACACGCTGGCTCGTCCCGCACCTGGTGGCTGGGTAATAAGTACGAGCACAAGAATCGAACGCAGCGAGGCGGCGCCGGTGTCGGCGGCTTCAATGTGGGTTCGCAGTGGCGTGTTGTGATGCAACATGTGATCGAGAGAAACACAGCCGTTTTGGCGGTGTCAACCCTCGCGACGGTTTTTTTATCGGTTTCCAGTGAATCCAGCGCAATCGCTTGCGGCACAAGGATGGTTGCTGCTGAAAGTGTTTCGGTGAACCCGAATTCACTCCTTTCTGGGCGGTTTTTGCGCGGAATCCGTTGGGTTCTTCCACCCCAGGATCAACGTCCATGACGTCTGTCCGATACCGCGTGAAGGCCGCAGCGGCGAAGATCGGGGAACCACCCGTCCATCGGAACCCGACCGTGTCCCGACGCCTTGCCCGTTCCCTGATCGCCGCCGCCGTGCTGGCTGCCGTGCCCGCGCTGTCCTTTGCCGCCGACCGCATTACCGGCCACACCTTCGCCACCCGTTCGGAGGTGATCGCCCCCCATGCGATGGCCGCCACCTCGCAGCCGCTGGCCACCCAGATCGCGCTGGACGTGATGAAGGGCGGTGGCTCGGCGGTGGATGCCGCCATCGCGGCCAACGCAGCGCTGGGCCTGATGGAGCCCACCGGCAACGGCATCGGCGGCGACCTGTTCGCCATCGTCTGGGACCCGAAGACGCAGAAGCTCTATGGCTACAACGGCTCGGGGCGCTCGCCGAAATCGCTCACCCTGGCCGAGTTCCAGCGCCGCGGCCTGAAGGACATCCCGGCCACCGGCCCGCTGCCGGTGTCGGTGCCCGGAGCGGTCGACGGCTGGTTCGCCCTGCACGACCGTTTCGGTCGCAAGCCGATGGCCGACAACCTGGCGCCGGCCATCCGTTACGCCCGCGAAGGGCACCCGGTGGCCGAGGTGATCGCCTACTACTGGGACCGTTCGGTGCCCAAGCTGTCGCAGTACCCGGGCTTCAAGGAGCAGTTCACGATCAACGGCCACGCCCCGCGCAAGGGCGAGATGTGGAAGAACCCGAACCTGGCCAGCACCCTGCAGAAGATCGCCGACGGCGGGCGCGACGCCTTCTACAAGGGCGAGATCGCCCGCACCATCGGTGACTACTTCAAGGCCAACGGTGGCTACCTGAGCTACCAGGACATGGCCGAGCACCACGGTGAATGGGTCGAGCCGGTCAGCAGCAACTACCGTGGCTACGACGTCTGGGAGCTGCCACCCAACAGCCAGGGCATCGCTGCGCTTCAGATCCTCAACGTGCTGGAAGGCTACGATTTCTCGAAGATCCCGTTCGGCTCACCCGAGCACGTGCACCTGTTCGTCGAAGCGAAGAAGCTGGCCTTCGCCGACCGTGCGCGCTTCTACGCCGACATGGCATTCCAGCCGGCGCCGGTGCAGAAGCTGATCTCCAAGGAGTACGCCGCGCAGCGCCGGGCGCTGATCTCGATGGACAAGGCCTTGAAGGAAGTGCAGCCAGGCACACCGAAGCAGCTGGAGGAAGGCGACACGATCTACATGACCGTGGCCGACGCCGACGGCATGATGGTCTCGTTGATCCAGTCCAATTACCGCGGCATGGGCAGCGGCATGGCGCCGCCGGGGTTGGGCTTCATCCTGCAGGACCGCGGCGAGATGTTCGTGCTGCAGAAGAACCATCCCAACGGATACGCACCGGGCAAGCGCCCCTTCCAGACGATCATTCCGGGGTTCATCACCAAGGGTGGCAAGCCGTATGCCAGCTTCGGCGTGATGGGCGGTGCGATGCAACCGCAGGGCCATGCGCAGATCGTGATGAACCTGGTGGACTTCGGCATGAACCTGCAGGAAGCCGGTGACGCACCGCGCATCCAGCATGAAGGCTCGACCGAGCCGACCGGCCAGGCCACGGCGATGACCGACGGTGGTGAAGTGAATCTGGAAACCGGCTTCCCATATGAAACAGTGCGTGCGCTGATGCGCAAGGGGCATCGCATCGTGTTCGCAGATGGGCCGTATGGCGGTTACCAGGCGATCATGCGCGATCCCGAGACCGGGGTTTACTACGGGGCTTCGGAGAGCCGAAAGGATGGGCAGGCGGCGGGGTACTGAGGTTTACCGGCCACCGGGCTGAGCCCCCTCGCGGCTGAGCGCTGGAGCAGGTTCATGCGCTGGGGCGTGCGGGTGGGAGTGTCGGGGGACGCCGTAAATACGTCCTTGTAGGCTTAGCCGCGCCATCCATGGCGCGGATACCCCCGCCACTCCCACCCGCACGCCCCCCGAAAATTTCCGTGCGCGTCAGCCACGGAAGAGAAGGAAGAAGATCAAGAGCAAAGGCAACAGCAACAGCCGCGCGCTATGTGTTGGGGTCGGATCCGTTTTCCGAAGGAAAACGGATCCGACCCCTTCTTGTTTTCCGATACACCTGATCCACGCATGGCGTGGATCTACTGCCGTCACTGGGAGATCGTCGGAGGCGGGGAGGGGGCAGATGGCGGGACCGTCCACGGCATGGATGCCGTGGCCGAGCCTACAGGGACGTACTTGCGGCGTGTCCCGCCATCTGCCCCCTCCCCGTCAAGCAAGCAGAAGCCCAGAGCCGCCTTGGCTTCTGCACTTGCACTTGCACTTGCTTGAAAAAGCGGTGCAGCCGCAGGCTGCAAAACACCCTCAATCCTGATCGTGCGCGCGTGCGGCCTCGGCCTGCGTCTCCTCCTGCGCCGCCATCTCGCGTGCGATCCACGCATCGATCATGTGCCGCTGGCGCTGCGCCTGCCGTCGCTCACGCGTGTACTCCTGGTCGAGCACGCGGTACAGCGACACCATCACCAGCACCATCAGCAGCGCGAATGGCAACGCCGCAATCGTGATCATGCCCTGCAGTGCATCCAGGCCACCGGCCAGCAGCAACGCCGCTGCGATCAACGCCACCGCGATGCCCCAGGCCAGCTTGCGCTTCAACGGAGGATCGCCTGCTTCGTCAGTGGACATGCTGGCCAGAACCAGTACCGCCGAGTCGGCCGAAGTTACGAAGAAGATCATCAGCAGTACCAGTGCGATGCACGACAGCAGCAACGGCAGCGGCATGCTGTCGAACAGCGTGAACAGCACCGTCTCGTAGCCATTGCCCAGCGCCTGCACCAGGTCGGCATGGCCGAAGATCTGTGCCCACAGCGCGGTGCCGCCGAACACCGCGAACCAGAAGAAGCCCAGCAGCGTCGGCGCGAGCACTACGCCAATCACGAACTCGCGCACGCTGCGGCCGCGCGAGATGCGTGCGATGAATGAGCCCACGAACGGTGCCCACGAGATCCACCAGGCCCAGTAGAAGATTGTCCAGTCCGCCACCCAGGTGCTGCCCGAGAACGGTGACATGCGCAGGCTCATTGTCACCAGCTGGTTGAGGTAGGAGCCCAGCGTGGTGGTGAATGTATCGAAGATGAAGCCGGTCGGCCCCAGCACGAGCAGGATGGCTGCCAGCAGGGCAGCCAACGCCAGGTTGAAATTGGACAGCCACTTCACACCCCGCTCCACGCCACTGGCGGTGGACGCCATATACAGCACGAACGCGACGGCAATGATGGTCATCTGCACTGGGACGGTAGCCTGCACGCCGAACACGCGCTCGATGCCGGCGGCGATCTGGATGGTGCCGAAGCCCAGCGTCGTCGCGACACCGATCGCGGTGGCGACCACTGCAGCGATGTTGACCACCCGACCGATCCAGCCGCGATGGTGGCGGCCGATGATCGGCTGCAGCATGTCGCTGACCAGGCCACGGCCGTTGCGGTTGAACTGGAACCAGGCCATTGCCAGCCCGATCAGCGCGTAGATGGCCCACGGGTGCAGGCCCCAGTGGAAGAATGCATAGCGCATCGAGGCGCGTGCCGCGTCCAGGCTTTGCGGAGCAAGCCCTTCCGGTGGCTTGCTGAAGTGCGAAATGGGCTCGGCTGCGCCCCAGAACACCAGGCCGATG
The DNA here is from genome assembly GCF_059370875.1 of Stenotrophomonas sp. YJH_SMC_81. Classification (NCBI taxonomy): domain Bacteria; kingdom Pseudomonadati; phylum Pseudomonadota; class Gammaproteobacteria; order Lysobacterales; family Lysobacteraceae; genus Stenotrophomonas; species Stenotrophomonas sp. YJH_SMC_81. Next base: position 531,437 of record NZ_JCAFUB010000002.1, read on the forward strand.
CCCATGCCGGCGGCGAACAGCATCGACATCCAGCTGGCCCGCGAGAACTCCGGCTCGGCGTCTTCGCCGCCGATGCGCAGGTTGCCGAAGCGACCGAAGGCCAGGTACATCAGGAATACCAGGGCCAGGAACACGACCAGCAGGTACAGCCAGCCGATGCCGCGGATGAGCTCGCCGAGGATGCTCTGCACCACGGTATTGAAGGGGCCGGGTGCAATACCGGCAAGCAGCACCAGCATCAGAACCAGTGCGATGGAAACACGAAACACCATGAAGGAGCTTCTCCGATCAAGGGATTGAGGGGAGCGAGCAGAGCTTGCAGCGAAGGGCCGGCGGTATACAGCGGAACCGGGCAGGGGCCGCAGGGGCGGCAAGGGAAGCACCGGTCGCAGCGACACGATGCGCGTGCACGTTACTGAACGGGACGTCATGATTCCGTTAACGAACGGCGATTGGGGGCAACTCCGGAGGCGGGCGGTCTATGCTCTAATGCACGCCAAGAAGCGGGGGTACCGCGGCCATGTGGCCACGGTTGAGACAGTCCCTTGGAACCTGATCCGGCTCATACCGGCGTAGGGAAGCTTTGCAATGCAGCCATTCCCGGACTCCGCCCAAGGACCGTCCGGGCGCGGTCGCAGTGCGCCGCCGCTTCGTCCCTGACCTTCCTGGACGATGCCCGATGAACGCACAGCTCTCCGCCCTGCAGCAACAGGCCCAGCAACTCTCCGAATCCGTGACCCGGCCCATTCCCGGCTCACGCAAGATCCACGTGCCCGGTTCGCGCCCGGATCTGCAGGTGCCGATGCGGGAGATCGCGTTGACCCGCACCCCGACGCTGTTCGGCGGCGAAGAGAATGCACCGGTCACGGTCTACGACACGTCCGGCCCCTACACCGATCCGGGCGTGCGTATCGATCTGTCCGCCGGCCTGCCGGCACTGCGTCGCGGCTGGGTGGAGGAACGTGGCGATACCGAGCAGCTCGAAGGCCTGAGTTCGTCGTTCGGGCGTGATCGCGAGCATGACCCGAAGCTTGATGCCGTGCGCTTCCCCGCGCGCAGCCTGCCGCGTCGTGCACGGGCAGGCGCGAACGTCACCCAGATGCACTACGCGCGCCGCGGCATCATCACCCCGGAAATGGAGTTCGTTGCCATCCGCGAGAACCAGCGGCTGGAAGCGATCCGCGATGCGGGCCTGCTGCAGCAGCATCCGGGCGAGGCGTTCGGCGCCTCGATCCAGAAGATCATCACCCCGGAGTTCGTGCGGGATGAAATCGCGCGCGGCCGCGCGGTGCTGCCCAACAACATCAACCATCCGGAAAGCGAGCCGATGATCATCGGCCGCAACTTCCTTACCAAGATCAACGCCAACATCGGCAACAGCGCCGTATCTTCCGGCATCGCCGAGGAAGTGGAAAAGCTGGTGTGGGCGATCCGTTGGGGCGGCGACACGGTGATGGATCTGTCCACCGGCAAGCACATCCATGAGACCCGTGAATGGATCATCCGCAACTCGCCGGTGGCCATTGGTACCGTGCCGATCTACCAGGCGCTGGAAAAGGTTGATGGCCGCGCCGAGGCACTGACCTGGGAAATCTTCCGCGACACCCTGATCGAGCAGGCCGAGCAGGGCGTGGACTACTTCACCATCCACGCCGGCGTACTGCTGCGCTACGTGCCGCTCACCGCCAAGCGGGTGACCGGCATCGTCAGCCGCGGGGGCTCGATCATGGCCAAGTGGTGCCTGGCGCATCACAAGGAGAATTTCCTCTACACGCATTTCGAAGAGATCTGCGAAATCATGAAGGCCTACGACGTGACCTTCTCGCTGGGCGATGGCCTGCGCCCGGGTTGCATCGCCGATGCCAACGACGCCGCGCAGTTCGGTGAGCTGGAAACGCTGGGCGAGCTGACGAAGATCGCCTGGAAGCACGACGTGCAGACCATGATCGAGGGCCCCGGCCACGTGCCGATGCAGCTGATCAAGGAGAACATGGACAAGCAGCTGCGTGAGTGCGGCGAGGCGCCGTTCTATACGCTGGGGCCGTTGACCACCGATATCGCACCGGGCTACGACCACATCACCAGCGCGATCGGCGCGGCGATGATCGGCTGGTTCGGCACGGCCATGCTCTGCTACGTGACGCCGAAGGAGCATCTCGGCCTGCCCAATCGCCAGGACGTGCGCGACGGCATCATGGCCTATCGCATTGCCGCGCATGCAGCCGACCTGGCCAAGGGCCATCCGGGCGCGCAGGTTCGCGACAACGCATTGAGCAAGGCGCGCTTCGAGTTCCGCTGGGAGGACCAGTTCCACCTTGGCCTGGACCCGGAGAAGGCCAAGGAGTTCCATGACGAGACGCTGCCGAAGGATGCGCACAAGCTGGCCCACTTCTGCTCGATGTGCGGCCCGCACTTCTGTTCGATGAAGATCACCCAGGACGTGCGTGACTACGCCGAGGCCGGCATGAAGGAGAAGTCGGAGGAGTTCCGCGCGGCTGGCGCAGAGGTCTACCACCAGGGATGACGAGTAGCCGGGTGCCGGCCGCTGCCCAGCAGCCGGTTGTGCAGGGGCCGGGAAGCGTGCTGGCCAGCGGCCGGCACCACCGCTCATCACGCCTCTCCCGGCTATGCTCCGCGCATCACCCTGGGGAAAGGACACCATGCCTGTTGCCATGACCACCCGTTGGCTGGCCATCGCCCGCCGTCATCCTTCTGCCTGGCTGCTGGGTGCCCAGTTGATCGCGGTGCTGCTGTACCCCGCGCTGGACGACACCGCTGCCGGCCGCGCGGCGCTGGGCATGTTCGGCATGGCGGTACTGGGCCTGGCGCTGTGGGTGGTGCAGCGCAGCCCGCTGGGCACCTGGCTGGCACTGGTGCTGGCCCTCCCGTCGGTGGTGTTCTCGCTGGCCGGTGCATTGCTCGACCGCAGCGCATTGCTGACCACCGCGCAGTTGCTGGAGAGCCTGCTGTACTTCTACACGGCCGGCGCGCTGATCGCCTACATGCTCCAGGACCACAAGGTCACCCGCGACGAACTGTTCGCCGCAGGCGCGACATTCACCTTGCTTGCATGGGCATTTGCGTTCGCATTCGCGGTATGCCAGCAGTGGTACCCGGGCAGCTTCCAGGGCACCGGCGGAGGCGCGCAGCGCAGTTGGATGGAGCTGCTTTATCTCAGCTTCAGCTTGCTGTCTGGCGTCGGCTTGAGTGACGTCGTGCCGTTGCATCCACAGGCACGCGCACTGGTCATGCTGGAGCAGTTTTCCGGCGTGATGTACGTGGCTTTGGTGGTTTCGCGGCTGGTCGGATTGACCATGTTGCGGCGCATGTGAAAATGAACGCCAGATAAAAATTTCGCGCCCGAAAGGGCGCGAATGATGTCGCAAATTATGTGAATGCGTCGGCGAGAGAGAGCCTGATGTCGACCACGCGATAGGCGAGGTAACTTGCATAGGCTAGTATTCGCGCGCTCGATTGTTTTTGCGGTATGCGCCGATGCTTTGTGCGGAGTCTGGCTTTTCGCTGTTCCCAGGACGGGGCGGTATCGAAGGCAAACACTGCCCGGGACCTGTCTCTACTGTGTAGCAGAAAATGAACAGCAGCGAAATCCAGCCCCCGGTATCCGATCGGATACGGATAGGAGAGTGCACCGTCACTCTGTCCTCGCGCGAAGTCGAGGTCGTCGGTGCGCGTCGCCCGCGCCGGCTGACGCCGAAGGCGCTGGGCGTGCTGCGCGTGCTGCTGCGGCAGCCGGGCCGCGTTGTCACCCGCGACGAGTTGTTCGCCGAGGTATGGCCGGACACGCTGCCGACCAACGATGTGCTGACCCAGGCCGTCACCCAGCTGCGCAAGGCGTTCAGCAACGACGACGACAACGGCCAGGCCTACATCGAAACCATCGCCAAGACAGGCTATCGGCTTCTGGTCCCGGTGCAGGTGCTGGACGATGCCGAGCCCGTGGCCGCAGGCGTCCGCGACGACGAAGGCATGACCGCGCAGCCGGTGACCACTGCTGCGTTGCCTGCGCATCCACAGGCAGCGCGCCGCCGCTGGCGCCATATCCGTCGGCGCGTGCTGCTGGCGCTGGGCGTGTTGATGCTGGCCACGCTGCTGGTGTTGACCACGCTGCTGCTGCGCCGTGCACCGGCCGGCAGTTCGCCGGTGGAGGCTGCCGTGGAGAACGGTACGCGGGTGATCGGCAGCCCGCAGCGGCCGTATCGGTTGATCACCGCGACCAGCGGCTTTGAAACCTATCCCACGCTGTCACCGGACGGTTCGCTGGTGGCCTATGAGGGCGCCAACGAGGATGGCAACGGCGGTGGCGCGATCAAGCTGCAGACCTCCGGCAACGCGCCGGCGCGCCAGTTGCTGGCGCCACCAGCCGGTGCCGTCGATCGCTTCCCGAACTGGTCGCCGGATGGCCGCGAAATCGCCTTCGCGCGGTTCTCCGCCGACGGCGGGTGCCAGGTACTGATCGCCAGCGCCACCGGTGGCGCGCTGCGCCAGGCCACACGCTGCGATGGCACGGAGCTGCTCAGCTTCGACTGGACGCCGGATGGGCGTGGCCTGGTGTTCGGCAGCATGGTCGGTCGCTACGCGCACCGTGGCATCCGCGTGCTGGACCTGGCCAGTGGCCAGTGGCGCGCGCTGGCCTACAGCGTCGATCAGGATGACTTCGACTACGCACCGCGTTATTCGCCTGATGGGCAATGGCTGGTGTTCGTGCGCAACCCGCAGCTGGGTGATCTGTGGCGGGTGCCAGCCGCGGGCGGTACGCCCGAGCAGTTGACCGATGAAGCGGCAGAGCTGCGCGGCTGGGCCTGGCTGGACGATGGCCGAACCATCGTGTTCGGCCGCCGTGTCGATAGCGAGGCGCGGCTCTATTACCTGGACGTCGAGCGGCACACGTTGCGCGATGCCGGCCTGGATGATGCGCAGTGGCCAGCGGTGTCGCGACGCGGTGGCATGCTGGCGTTCGTCCACCGGCGCGCGCAGTTCGGCGTGTTCAAGGTGCCGATGCAGGGCAGCGGCACGCCCGAGCGCCTGTTCGCCTCCAGTGGCCGCGATGGGCAGCCGATGGCAGCGCCTGATGGCCGCCAGCTGGTCTTCACCTCCGATCGTTCCGGCAGCTTCGCCCTGTGGTGGGCGGACATGCAGCGACCGGATTCGCTGCGTCCCATCGAAGGGCTGCGGCCGGAGGCGCGGCAGGCGCCGGACTGGTCGGCCGACAGCCGGCAGTTGCTCGTGGTTGGCCGCGATGCGCATGGGCGCACGGTGCTCTATGAAATCGCGCCACGCGATGAACGCCTGCAACCCTTGCCGGTTCCGGCCGAACAGCCGTTGCAGGCACTGTATGGCGCCTCGCCGCAGCAGCTGTTTGTGGTCGAGCGCGATGCCGACCAGCGCACGCGGTTGAGCCTGTTCGATCGCAGCGTCCAGCCCTGGCGCCGCTTGGCCAGCATCGATGGGGTGTCGCAGGCGCGCTTTGACCGGAGCAGTGGCCGCGTGTTGTTCACCCGCTTGGCCGCCGGAGGCCTGTGGTCGGCGGATGCCGCGTTGTCCCCGGCCAGTGTGCAGCAGATCAGCGATGACCGGCCCAGCCGCTGGCGATACCGGGCCTGGACCGTGACCGGCAACAACGGCATCGGCTACCTCGGTACCTCGACCACGTGTGGCACCACCTTCGTGCGCATCCAGCCCGGCCGCGAGGAGGCGGAACGCTGCCTGGACGCAGAACGGCTCAGCGCCGGCAACGGGCTCAGTGCCAGCGCCGACGGAAAGGACCTGTTCGTGGCGATGGCGGTCAGCGATGGCGCTGACATCGGCGTGATGCGGTTGCCCGAACGCCCGCCTGCACTGTTCCCCGCATTCTCCAAGTTGTTGTTGTTCAAGGGAAATGGGCCTTCGTAATTTCTTCGTCGGGATCTCGTCGCGAATTCGTGGCGATCTCGTCGGACCTTCCTGACGCGGTGCCGCCTGATTTGGCAAAACGGAGTCCTGTACTAGGCAAATCCGTGGTGCCCCCATGCGTCAACTCTCGCTGGCCGATCGCGGCCAAACTGTTTCCCTGGACCGGTCGCTCGACGACGTCGCACCGACCTGCCTGGGCGTGGCCCGGCTGGGCAGCCTGCAGACCGCCGGCTCCAGCTTCACTGTCTGGATGCAGGTGCGTGGCAGCTCGTGGGTCGAGGCCAAGGAAGGGCGCTTCCGCCTGCGCCAGGGCGAGTGGATCGCCTTCGAGAAGGAATCGCGGCCGCTGGTGCAGGCCGGTCGCAACGGGTTGTGCGTCGGCCTGAACCTGAACATCGAAGCGCTTCGCGTGCTGACCGAGATGGCCGACTGCGGCCTGTATGCAGGTCGTGGCCGGATGAACCGTACTGATGCCCGCGTGGCGCTGCGCCTGTGGCGCGATGCGCTGGCCAGCGGCCAGCCGGCGCAGGCCCTGCGCCCGCTGCTGCTGCACCTCGCGGGCCTGCAGCGTGGCCTGGCCGACAACGTGCAGCGCTGCCCGGGCCGCTCGCGCAGCCGCAAGCGCCAGGTGTTCGGCCGCATGCAGCGCGCGCGCCTCTATCTGGAAGGCAACAGCCACCGGGTGGTGCGCATCGGCGAACTGGCCGAGCTGACCAACTTCTCCAGCTGGTACCTGTCCAAGACCTTCCAGAGCCTGTACGAGGAAAGCCCGCAGTCGCTTTCGGCACGACTGCGCCTCGAACGCGCCGCTGATCTGCTGCGCGACACCGACATGATGGTGGGCGAGGTCGCTGCCGCCAGCGGTTTCGACAACTGCTGCAGCTTCGCGCGTGCGTTCCGCGCCCGCTACGGCCAGTCCGCATCGCGCTTCAGGGAGAACGGCGGCTTGCTCCCGCCACAATCCGCAAAGTCTCCGGTTGGTTCGCGCAAATACAGCGCTGCAACGCAATCGTAACGTGCTGGGGTGTTTTAACACGCTGCTAACACGTACCTTGGAGAGATAGATGAACGTTCGTAATCCCGCAGTGCGGTTCGGCTTGCTGCCGGCCGGCATTGCGCTGGCGCTGGCGCCGGCCTTTGCTTCGGCGCAGGAAGCAAAGGGCACCACCGACCTGGACCGCATTTCGGTCACCGGCTCGCGCATCCGCGGCGCCTCGGTGGAAACCCAGCAGCCGATCCTGACGATGACCCGCGAATCCCTGGAAAAGCAGGGCTTCTCGAGCGTCGCCGACGTGCTGAACAACCTGACCTCGGCCGGCTCCCCGGCCATCTCGCGTTCGGAGTCGCTGGCTTCGGGCGAGAACGTGGGCGGCTACTACGTCGACATCCGCAACCTGGGCGCCCAGCGCACCCTGGTGCTGATGAACGGCAAGCGTCTGGGCGCAACCACTGCGGGCTACCAGGATCTGAGCCAGATCCCGATGTCGGCCGTTGAGCGCATCGAAATCCTGAAGGACGGCGCCTCGTCGATCTACGGCTCTGACGCCATCGCCGGCGTGGTCAACGTGATCACCCGCAAGAACTTCGACGGCGGCGAAGCCAACGTCTACGTCGGCCAGTACGGCAAGGGCGACGGCGACACCGAAACCTATTCGATGACCCTCGGTGCCCGCGGCGAACGCGGCAGCCTGACCCTGTCGGCCGAGTACTCGAAGCAGGATCCGGTGTGGGCCAAGGACCGCTGGTACAGCCGCGACGGCTCGCTGGGTCCGAACTCGACCTCGGCCACCTGGAGCCCGATCAGCCAGAACGGCAGCTGGTGCAACCCGACCCAGGTCAACTGCGGCGACTCCAAGCAGGCTGTCTGGAAGACCCTGAACGCCGGCGGCAACCCGAAGAACCCGAATGACTACCATGTCATTACGCCGGACGAATTCGCCAACTCCAACGAGCAGATGACCCTGCTGACCGGTGTGAAGCGCAAGTCGGTCTACATCAACGGCACGTACGACTTCACCGATTCGATCAGCCTGAACACCGACGTGCTCTACAACGAGCGCCAGACGTTCCAGCAGATCGCCGGCTACCCGTTCCAGTCCAACTCCTTCGGCACCCCGCTGGAGGGTTCGAGCGCCTTCAACCCGGTCGGCCAGGACGTCAGCTTCCGTCGCCGCCTGTGGGAAGTACCGCGTACCACTGACAGCCAGCTCAAGACCCTGCGCTTCGCTCCGACCCTGACCGGCTTCTTCGAGCTGGGCGGCAAGACCTTCGACTGGGACGTCGGCGCGCTGTGGAACCGCAACGAGTCGATCAAGAGCAACCGCGGCGACATGAGCCTGATCGCTGCAGGCCAGGCCCTGGGCCCGTCGTTCATCGATGCCGGCGGCGTTGCACGCTGCGGCACCTCGGCCAAGCCGATCCTGGGCGACTGCCGCCCGTGGAACCCGCTGCTGCCGTACGGCGTTGATGGCCAGGGTTCGCTGGCGAACCAGGAGCTGCAGGACTTCCTGTTCCCGACCTTCACCACCCGCGGCGTCACCAAGACCACCAGCTTCACCGCCAACCTGTCCGGTTCCATCGTGACCCTGCCGGCCGGCGACCTGGGCTTCGCGCTGGGTGTCGAGCACCGCAAGGAAGAAGGCAATTACGTGCCGGACGCCTTCGCGCAGTCGGGCCAGTCCACCGGCCTGGGCCAGAAGCCGACCCGCGGCCAGTACGATCTGAACGAGGTCTACCTCGAACTGAACGTGCCGCTGCTGGCCGACATGGCCTTCGCCAAGGAACTGACCCTGAACGTTGCCAGCCGTTACTCGGACTACAGCAACTTCGGTGGCACCACCAACAGCAAGTTCGGCCTGACCTGGCGTCCGCTGGATGAACTGCTGGTCCGCGGCACCTACGCCGAGGGCTTCCGCGCTCCGACCATCAGCGACCTGTACGGTGGCCTGAGCTCGAGCTTCGAGTCGTACATCGATCCGTGCGGTGTGAACGCCCCGGGCAGCGTTGCCGGCAATGCCGCGTGCACCGCCGCTGGCGCTCCGGCCAACTATGTGCAGCTGGGCCAGGGCAACCTGCCGTGCTCGACCCTGCCGTGCCAGTCGGGTGACCAGTTCGTCTCGGGTGCCAACCCGAACCTGAAGCCGGAAACCTCCAAGAGCACCACTTTCGGCCTGGTGTGGAGCCCGCGCTGGGTGCAGGGCCTGGACGTCTCGCTGGATTGGTACAAGTACGAAATCAGCGACATGATCATCGCTGACAGCGTCGACCGCATCCTGCGTGACTGCTACGTGCTGGGCAACTCCGAGCGTTGCTCGAGCGTGACCCGTGCGGCTGACGGCCACGTCAGTGCGATCACCTACGGCACCGCCAACCTCGGCAAGATGGAAACCGAAGGTTACGACCTGGGCATCAAGTACCGCCTGCCGGAACTGGCCATCGGTCAGTTCAGCATCGACTGGACCACCAGCTACACCGCCAAGTACGACGAGCAGGGCCAGAACAGCGCGGGTGACAACATCATGATCGGCCGCGTCGGCGAGCCGGGCCTGTTCCGCGTGCGTTCGAACCTGGGCGTCAACTGGCAGTACGGCGATTTCGGTGTGAACTACACCGCGCGCTACTACTCCGGCATGAAGGAAAGCTGCATCTCGCTGGCTGATGGCTGGTGCGATGCGCCGAACCACATGGCCAATGGCGAAACCGATCCGCTGCGTCACACCGGCTCCAACACCTTCCACGACCTGCAGGTCAGCTGGAAGGCACCGTGGGATGCGACGATCGCCCTGGGCGCGAACAATGTGTTCGACCACAAGGGTCCGCTGCAGTACTCGGCTCCGAACTCGGCGTTCGCCTACTACGGCGGCTTCGATGTGGGTCGCTTCCTGTACATGAAGTACACCCAGCGCTTCTGATCCATCGAAGTGCGGTAGCAACACGAGGAGGGCGGACCGCTAGGTCCGCCCTCTTTTTTGTAGGGGAATTCCGGAAACTGTTGGAAGGTGAGCGCAGTCACGGTCCCGTCGTGTCGTAATCGACACAGTCAGGAGGTCCAATACCGGACGCTCGCATGTGGAGAGGGGTATGAAGAACACGTTGCTGCGCCAGGCATCGGCGGCTGCATTGATCTATGCAACGCTGGTGGGCGCGGTGTTCGCGCAGGGCCTCGGTGTCTGTGGTGGCGGGCTCTATTGCGAAGAGTTCCGCCAGCAGTGCCTGGCCAGTGGCAAGTCACCGGTCATCTGCGAGTCGCAGTACCGGCGTTGCGTGCAGGATGCCTGCGGTACCCGCTGACATGGAAAGGGCGCACCGTGTGGGTGCGCCCTCTGTCGTCCGGACATCATCCAGCACGCTCAGGCGTCGCTGGGCACCAGTCCCATCAGTGCATTGGCGTGCTCGCGCCATTGCGGAAGTTTGTTCAGCACGCCTGCACGCTGCAGGTAGTCCTCGTCCACTGGATCGCCATTGACCAGCGCCAGGGCCACGTGCACCGCGCCGGTCACCCAGAAGCTGCGGGTGTTGGCGCGCTGCGGCTGCAGGTGGAAGGCCACCGCTTCGATGATCGGCATCGGCAGGCCCCACAGGCCCAGCAGGTAGGCGCCGGCCTCGGCATGGCCTGGGCGGGTATCGCCGGCCAGCGCGGGCTCGCTGCGCTCGTTGCGCACGCCGGGCAGCAGCAGGCCGATGTCGGCCAGCAGTGCGGCGGTCGCCCCCAGTTCGGCGCTGGACTCGGGCAGCAGGCGTGCGGCCAGCCGGGAGGCGAGCAGGGCGCGCTGCTGCAGTGAGTTGCGCTCGGCAGCCGACAGCGTCGGCGCGGAGAACACTTCGCTGGCCAGCACCAGGTCACGCAGCGTGGCCAGGCCCAGCCGGGTGACCGCAGTGCGCAGGTCGGCAATGGTGCGGCCCTGGCTGAAGAAAGCCGAGTTCGACAGCTGCAGCACCTTGGCCGCGATGGCCGGATCGGCGGCGACCAGCTTGGCCACATCGGCACTGTCGGTATCGTCGTCATGTTCCAGGGCCTGGGTCAGGCTCAGGTACAGGTGCGGTGGCGATGGCAGTTTCTCGATACGGCCGATGGCATCGCGCAGGCGCGGGCTGTCCAGCACTTCGCGCAGTTCTTCCAGGCTGGTCAATGCCTCCAGCAGCACTTCCGGCGCCAGCGGCAGCGGCAGGAAGCGGTGGGCGACACCGATCAGGCGCGCCGGCGGCGGGCGGTTGCCATGGTGTGCATCGACCAGCGCGATGCGGATGGTTTCCGGGCGCAGTGTCCGGATCTGGCCCAGCAGCGTGGTGGCATTGAGATCGGGCAACTGCGGGCAGACGATCACCGCGTCCACGCCCTGCGTGGCCACCGCGGTCATCGCGGTCTGGCCATCGGCGGCGGTCAGCGGCTGCCAGTCTTCCCCAAGATCGGCAATGAATTCGGTCAGCTCAGCCGGCAGGCTGGCTGCATCCCCAACAAGCAGAATACGCACGACACGTTCCCCTGGCTGTCTCGACGATGGATGTCGATGACGTGTGAAGTGACGCAATTTACCTAATACGGCAGCAAGAGTGATGTGCCGTCGTCATGAAACGTGACCCGCATCGCTCCGGCAGGGTATCGCCGGAGCGATGCGGTTCAGGCTCAGGCCTTGCTGTCGAGATGGCGCTGGTGCGCCTCGATCAGGATCTGCTTGGCCTCAGCGGCGCCACCCCAACCGTCCAGCTTGACCCACTTGCCCTTCTCCAGGTCCTTGTAATGCTCGAAGAAGTGGCCAATGCGCTCCAGCCAGTGGCTCGAGACCTGGGCGATGTCTTCGACGTGGGCGTAGCCGCTGAAGATCTTTGAGACCGGCACGGCCAGGATCTTCTCGTCGCTGCCTGCCTCATCGCTCATCTTCAGCACGCCGACCGGACGGCAGCGCACGACCGAGCCCGGCACCAGCGGCAGCGGCAGCACCACCAGCACGTCGGCCGGATCGCCGTCGCCACACAGGGTGCTCGGCACGTAGCCGTAGTTGCACGGATAGCGCATCGGGGTGGACAGGATGCGGTCGACGAAGATCGCGCCGGTTTCCTTGTCCACTTCGTACTTCACCGGTTCCGAGTCCTTCGGGATCTCGATGATGACGTTGATTTCTTCCGGCGGGTTCTTGCCGGGCGAGACGAGTTCCAGGCCCATGGTGTGCTCCAGGTGGGGATATAGACGGATAGCTCACCATTTTATGCCTTTGCCGGGCGCTGTGCAGGGTAGGGCTGGACCGACCTGCGCGCCCGCCCCTGGCGGAGCGAATGGGGCGGGGTTTCCCGATGGGTTCCACCCGGTCCCCGCGGCAGGCTGGACGTCCTTGCCAAGGAGACTTGCCATGAACTGGAACCGCTTGGGCTGTTGCGCCTTGTTGCTGCTGGCGCCGTTGCCTGCGCTTGCGCGCGGGGCGCATGTCAACCTGATCGACTATCCCTCCGACGAAGCCGGATGGGACCGGGCCTTTGCGCTGGAGGACGCGGTGGCCGGCGAATTCGCCGCATGGTGTGCCGACACCTTGTGTGAAGGTGATTACAGCAACTACCGGGTGATGGAGTTCCGCTGCGCCGTGCTCGCCCACCGCGGCACCGTGCAGCGCTGTGTCTGGGTGGTGGCCGCCAGCGAGCTGGAGGTTGAGCCCGACACGGGACACGTGCGGATCGACAACGGGAGCTGGGTCTGTCCGGTCGAAATGCAGCCCGGGGTGCCCGTCGACGCGTTCTACGCCTCCCTGGAAGCGCCGGGCGGCCTGACCGCGCCTTTGCCTGGGCTTGACCACGGCATCTTCGATGGCTTGCCTGAATGCCTGCGCACGCAGGGGAGGGTGGGCTGATGGGGAGTTTCCGTAGATGCTGGCTGTTGTGTGGCGTGCTGTCTGTCAGCCTGCCGTGCGCCGGTGTCGCGCAGGCTGCGCCTGCGTTCGTCGATGCGCGGGATTACGCCGGCCCGGGGGGCGGCAACGAGCGTTTCCTTGCTGCCGAGCGGCAACTGGTGCGTGGCTTCGATGAGGTATGTGGCGATACCTTCTGCGAGGGCGAGTACATCAATCTGTGGGCTATGCGCCTGCGCTGTTCCGTGGAACAGGCCACGGGGGTGGTTGTCCAGTGTGTATGGACCTTCGCCGGTAGCAACACCAGGGTAAAGCCCAGCGGCCTGATCACGGTCAACCGCGGACGCTATGCCTGCGTGCTGCCGCTGGCAACAGGAACACGCCTGGAAACCCTGTTGCAGGTGTGGGAAACGGGGGACGGGTTCGATGCGTTGCACGCGCCGCTGCCCGGCACGAAAGCCAATACCTACGACGCACTGGTTGATTGCCTGTAGTTCCGGCATAGACAAGAATGTGACTTATTCGCATTACCGGAGTAGCATGCGCGGTGCCTCCCGTCTGTCGTCCCGGCTCCGCGCATGTCCTCCAATGCTGCCTCCCTCACTGAGCTGCTGATCCGCGAGCGGCCCGCGCTGCTGCGCCGGATGCAGCGCATCCTCGGGGGCGACAACGGCGCCGAGGACGTGATCCAGGCGGTGTGGTTCAAGGCGCGAGGGGTCGATGACAGCCAGGCGATCGACAATCCGCGGGCCTATCTGTATCGGCTGGCCGCCAACCTTGCCACTGACCACGGCCGCGAATCGAGCCGCCGCAACCGGCTGCTGGCCGACCGCTACCTGTGGGGGGGCGACGAGGTGATCTCCACCGAGGAGCAGGCCATGGCACAGGATGAGCTGCAGCGGGTGCTCGATGCGGCGGGCCACCTGCCGGAGCCGACCCGCACCATCTTCCGGCTCAACCGCCTGCAGGGCCTCACCCAGGCCGAGATCGCACGCCGCCTGGGGGTGTCGGTGACCACCGTCGAGAATCATGTGCGCTCCGCGCTGCAGCGCCTGGCCTGGGCGCGCAGCGGTCGATGAGCGCGCCGGCTTGGGGCTGGCCTTCGCGCAGACGTCTTGATCACTGGACCGTGGATGCGGTCCAGTTCCCCCGCTTGCGCTTGAATGCGCCTGTCCGCCAGCCGATGAGCCCGCCGAACATGCAGCCCGCCGCCAATGACGATGCCCTGGCCGAACAGGCCCGGGACTGGATCGCGTGGCTGGCCTCGGGTGACATCAGCGATGCACGCATGCAGGCGTTCGAGCACTGGCTGCAACAGCCGGGGCACCGCAGGGCCTTCGAACACGAGCGCGCGTTGTGGCGCAGTGTCGGGCCGCGCCCACAGGCCGCCGGGGCCAGCGGACGGCGTGGGCCGCATCGACTGCGCTGGGCGATGGCTGTGGCGGCAATGCTGGCGATGCTGGTGGCATGGCCGGAGGCGTGGCTGCGCCTGCAGTCCGATCATCGCAGCACGCATCAGGTGCAGCACGTGCGGCTGCCCGATGGCAGTCGGGCGGTGCTGGATGCGGACAGTGCGATTGCCGTGCGCTTCGATGCGGACGCCCGCGAGGTCGAGCTGCTGCGCGGGCGCGCCTGGTTCGAGGTAAGCCCGGATGCACAGCGGCGTTTCAGCGTGCGCGCCGGCAATGGCCTGGTCGAGGACATCTCGACCGCGTTCACCGTGGCGCGTGGAGACGAGGGGGTGGAAACCCAGGTTGGGCAGGGCAGGGTGCGCGTGGCCAGCCCGGCCGACGGTGGCTGGACCTACCTGCAGCAGGGGCAGCGTGCCGTCTACACTGAACGTGGCGGGGTCATGCGACGGGCTGACGTGACCGCCGACAGCGTCGGCGCCTGGCGCCAGGGCGAGCTGCTGCTGGAGCAGGCCAGCGTCGCCGATGCCGTGCAGTGGGTGGGGCGCTATCGCGCGGGGCCGACCTTCGTGCGCGGCGATCTGTCACGTCTGCCTGCAGTGAGTGCTGCGTTGCGCATCGACCGCCCGGAGCAGGCATTGGATGCACTGGCGGCAACGGCAGGTCTTCAGGTTACTCGTCTTCCATTCGGCGTCGCCATCGTGCAGTAGATCCACGCCACGCGTGGATGAGCGTCCCTGTGCCGACCAACGGTCGGCACCCACCGCTACCACCGGCCGACCAACGGTCGGCACCCGCCGCGCCCCGTCGGCATCCCCTGCGACCGCAAATCGCTCTTGGGGTTGTCGCGCGCCCAGCCGTCTTACCCGGCGAACGTACCCGCCGTCGCCACGTACGTCGCCGTGTCCGCCCGTGTTGCGGATGACGCCGCGTTCGCGGCACCGATTACCTGACAGGTTCTTCCATGTTCGACTCCCACCGCTCGGGCCGCGTACTGCGCCCGTCCCGTCTGTGCATTGCGTTGCTTGCCGCCGGGCTGGCCAGCACGACGCCACCCGCACTGGCGCAGAGCGCCCGCAGCGACCACGCGGCTGTACTGCGCTTCGAAATTCCTGCACAACCGCTGGATGAGGCGCTGCGCAGCTACATGCGCCAATCCGGCGTGCAGGTGGTGTACCCCGCATCGCTGGCACACGGCGCAACCTCCCACGCGGTCAGCGGCAGCCTGTCGGCCAACCAGGCGTTGCAGCACCTGCTGCAGGGCAGTGGCGTGGCGGTGCGCCGGGTCAGCGCCGATGCGGTCACTCTGGAGGCAGCAACGCCGGTGCGGGCCGATAGCGGTGTGATCGTCACCGGCACGCTGCGTGTGGCCGGCGACCGCGTCGACAGTGGTGCGAACAACGATGAAGCACGCCTGCTCGACAGCTACCGCAGCGTGGGTTCGACCACCACGCTCGACCGCGCGCATCTGGAGCGCTTCCGCGGCACCTCCAACGGTGACATCGTCAAGGGTGTGGCCGGTGTCACCGCCGGTGATCCGCGCGTCGGCAATGGCTTCGACGTCAACATCCGTGGCATCCAGGGCCAGGGCCGCGTACCGGTGATCATCGACGGTGGCCAGTCCAGCATGGACACCTACCGCGGCTATGCGGGCCAGTCACAGCGCACCTACCTCGACCCCGACCTGATCTCCAGCCTGACCATCACCAAGGGCCCGAGCCTGCAGGCCAATGCCTCCGGTGGCATCGGCGGTATGGTCGAGATGGAGACGCTGAAGATCGGTGACGTGCTGCGCGAGGGCCGCGACTTCGGCGTGCGCGTGCGCGGTGGCCTGGCCAATGGCAGTGCCAACAACCTGCCGTCATACAGTGCGACGCCGCGCACCGATCGCAGCGCCACCGGCAGCCAGTTCTTCAACGTGGCCGGTGCCGGTCACTGGGACCGCTTCGACCTGGTTGCGGCCTACGCGTACCGGGACAACGGCAACTACTTCTCCGGCAAGCACGGCTACGATGATTTCCCGCAGACCCGTCGTACGCTGGCGCCGCTGAATCCGCCGCGTACCGAAGTGTTCAATACCTCCTCGCGTTCGAAGTCGGCGCTGCTCAAGGGCACCTGGCGCATCGATGACACGCAGAGCCTGGAAGCCGGCTACCGCCGCTATGAAGGCACGGCCGGCGAGATCATGGCCTCGCAGATCATCCGCGTCGACCGTGACCGCATCCCGCAGTGGGACCCGGGCCACGTCGACATGGACAGCTACACCCTGCGCTATCGCTTCGATCCGGACAGCGAGCTGATCGACCTGCGCGTCAATGCAGCGTACACCGACACCGACAGCGTGA
This sequence comes from Stenotrophomonas sp. YJH_SMC_81, assembly GCF_059370875.1. Classification (NCBI taxonomy): domain Bacteria; kingdom Pseudomonadati; phylum Pseudomonadota; class Gammaproteobacteria; order Lysobacterales; family Lysobacteraceae; genus Stenotrophomonas; species Stenotrophomonas sp. YJH_SMC_81. Next base: position 547,934 of record NZ_JCAFUB010000002.1, read on the forward strand.
TGTACAACAGCCTGACCGGCATCACGCCGTGGTACTTCGATCGCCGCACCGAGTGGTACGACGCGCCCAGTTTCAGTGGCGATCCCGGCTACAAGGATGCCTACCGGAACCCGCTGCGGCAGAAGCGCTTCAACCTGGATGCCAGCAACACCTCGACGTTCGGCACCCGCGCCGGTGCGTTCACGCTCGACTACGGCCTGTCCTACAGCGACGAAGACATCGCCCCGGGCAGCTCGGGCCCGATCATGCACGATGACCTGGTCAACAACCGCTTCCTGCGTAATGCCGAGCGCAAGGAATACAGCGCCGTGGCCGCGCTGAAGTGGCAGCCCGACGAACACTGGGAGCTGCTGGCCGGTGGCCGCTGGAACCGGGTGGACGTGCACGACCGCAACCGGCTGGCCACGCCCGATGCCTACGAGGTGCAGGGCCAGTACCGCTACACCGAGCTGCTCAACGGAAACCCGGCACTGCCGTCGTGGCGTGCAAAGCGCATTGCGCTGCTGAACTGGTATCCGGATGCCAATGGCAATTTCACCCAGGAATCGCTGCTGGCCTCGCCGTACAAGAAGGGCACGGTGGGCGACATCGGTGGGTGGAACTTCTATGACGCCGGCAAGCCGCAGGATCTGGAAGTGCCGGTCAGCTGGAGCTGGTCGCAGCCGATCCGCCGTCGCGACACCGCGTTCTCGCCTACCGCCAGCGTGGCCTACCGTTTCAGCGAAGACACCCTGGTCTACGTGAAGTACGCCGAGGGCACCAAGCTGCCGAGCCTGTTCGAGACCACGCTGGGCCTGTTCACCGCTGCCAAGCCGGTCGGTGAGCTGAAGCCGGAGCGCGCGCGCAGCTGGGAAATCGGTGCCAGCACCCTCCGCTACGACCTGTTTACCGCTGGCGACCGCCTGGCGCTGAAGCTGGCGTACTTCGATACCCGCATCGACGACCTGATCACCCGTGACTACCGCACGCTTTCGGCCGGCCTGATCCGCAACGTCGATCAGTTCAAGGTCTCGGGCATGGAATTCCAGTCCAGCTATGACAGCGGCAAGGTCTTCGCCGACCTGTCCGCGCATTACTATGTCAAGGCCAAGACCTGCGCGCCGGACATCGCCGCCGAGCGTCGTGCCTATGGTGCGCAGCGCAGGAATGATGAGCTGGCCAATACGCCCAACTGCGTGGACGGTGGCTTCGAGGGCTCGTACACCAACACCCAGAACCCGCCGCGCTACACAGTCAACCTGATCCTGGGCTCGCGCCTGTTCGACGAGCGCCTGACCTTCGGCACCCGCATGGTCCACAACGCTGGCCCGATCAGCAGGCTGGACAAGGACTGGAACGTGGGCCTGTCGGCGATCCAACAGCTGTACCGGCCGAACACCTTGGTCGACCTGTTCGCCAGCTGGAGCTTCAACGACCAGCTGTCGGTGGAAGCCGGCGTGGACAACCTGACCGACCGCTATTACCTGGACCCGCTGGCTCTGGGCGTGATGCCGGCGCCGGGTCGCACCGCAAGGCTGGCGTTGACCTGGAAGTACTGATCTGCGGGGTCGGATCCCTTTCCTGCGGAAGGGCTCTGACCCCAGCGGGAGACAACGGTAGCGCCGGGCCATGCCCGGCGCCCCCATCAGGGCACTTACAGCCCGCTCGACGCCTTCACCGCATCTTCGTGCAGCGACTCGTTCAGCTCATCCACCACGGTGGTCCATGCCGCATCGGCCTGCAGCGACTCGGACAGGAACTGGCGCTGGGCATCATTCCAGTACGGCGCCTCGACCACTTCGACGTCGGTGGCCAGCTGGTGGTCGCGGATGAAGCGGGCGATGCCCTCGGCGCTGGCGTCCAGGCCCAGCTGCAGGAACAGGTTGGTCATGCGCGGTTCGGTGGTGATCATTATCGGTTCCGGGTGGAAGAAGGGGATGGCCCATTATCGGCACACATGGGCTTGGGGAAACCCCTGCGGCGGACGTCTACAGCAGGACGACCCTCCTGGCATTCCCCCATGAACGCACACATCGCTCCCGAAGACAGCCGCAGCCTGCGGCTCAAGGCCGCCACCCGCGACAGCCACGGTGCGCTGGACAAGCGCATCATGGCCGGTGACATCTTCGCCGACCGCAGCAACTTCGCCCGTTTCCTGCGCGTGCAGTATCGCTTCCACCGCAGCATCGATGCGCTGTATGCCAATCCTGCGCTGGACGCATTGCTGCCCGATCTGGGCGCGCGCCGCCGACTGAGACAGGTCGCGCGCGACCTGCAGGATCTGGAGCAGACGCTCCCGGGCGCGGACATCGACGCGCTGCCCTCGGACCTCGCGCTGCCGACTGCGTTGGGTTGGCTGTACGTGGCCGAAGGCTCCAATCTGGGCGGCACCATTCTGTACAAGATGGCGGCCAAGCTCGGCCTGGACCGTGATTTCGGCGCCCGCCACCTGGCCGCCCATCCCGATGGCGCAGCGCGCCACTGGCGCGAGTTCACCGCTGCGCTGGACGCGGTGCCGCTGAGTGCCGAGCAGGACCAGCAGGTGATCGATGCAGCCGACGCTGCGTTCCGCAGCGTGCATCGCCACGTCGAAGTGGAATTCGCCTGATGCGCGACGCGCGCCCACAGGTGCAGCGCTGATGCGCTGGCTCTGGTTCGCGCTGGGCTGGCTGATGGTCGGCCTCGGGGTGATCGGCGCATTGCTGCCAGTCATGCCGACCACCATCTTCCTGATCCTCGCGGTGGGCTGCTTCGCGCGCAGCTCGCCGAAGTTCGAGCAGCGCCTGCTGGCGCATCCACGCTACGGCCCGTCGCTGCGGCTGTGGCGCGAGCAGGGCGCCGTGTCGGGCAAGGGCAAGGCGTTTGCCAGCGCAGGCATGGCGGCGGGCTTTGCCCTGTTCTGCTGGGGCGCGCATCCGTCGTGGCGCCTGTTGCTTGGCGTGGGCCTGTTCTTTGCCGCCAGCGCCGGTTACGTGCTCAGCCGGCCGGCACCGCGACCGGAGCCCAATCCGGTCGTGGAAGTGGACGACGCCAAGGATCCTCGCGCGGCCCGCCGCCGCGCCGCATCCCCCGATACCGCTGGAACCCGAGACGATGCTGCCTGCTGACCGGGCCCGGGCGGTGGCCGCCATCGGGGTCGGATCCCTTTCCGCAGGAAAGGGATCCGACCCCGTCGAGCCTGCCATCCGCGCGCCGCGTGGATCTACAACAGCGGCACCAGCAGCAGCGCCACGATGTTGATGATCTTGATCAGCGGGTTGATCGCCGGGCCGGCGGTGTCCTTGTACGGGTCACCAACAGTGTCGCCGGTCACCGCGGCCTTGTGCGCTTCGCTGCCCTTGCCACCGAAGTGGCCATCCTCGATGTATTTCTTGGCATTGTCCCAGGCGCCGCCGCCGGTGGTCATCGAAATGGCCACGAACAGGCCGGTGACGATCGTGCCGATCAGCAGGCCGCCCAGTGCGCGCGGCCCCAGCAGCAGGCCGACCACCACCGGCACGGCGACCGGCAACAGCGAGGGCACGATCATTTCGCGGATCGCCGAGCGGGTCAGCATGTCCACCGCCTTGTCGTACTGCGGCTTGCCGGTGCCCTGCATGATGCCGGGGATCTCGCGGAACTGGCGGCGTACTTCTTCCACCACTGCGCCTGCCGCGCGGCCGACCGCTTCCATCGCCATCGCACCGAACAGGTAGGGAATCAGGCCGCCGATCAACAGGCCGATGATCACCGTGTGGTCGCTGAGATCGAAGCGGAACTCCTGGCCGGGATTGGCTGCCTGCAGGTTGTGGGTGTAGTCGGCGAACAGCACCAGTGCCGCCAGCGCCGCCGAGCCGATCGCATAACCCTTGGTCACGGCCTTGGTGGTGTTGCCCACCGCATCCAGCGGATCGGTGATGTCGCGGATCTCCGAAGGCAGCTCGGCCATTTCGGCGATGCCACCGGCGTTGTCGGTGATCGGGCCGTAGGCATCGAGGGCGACGATCATCCCTGCCATCGACAGCATCGCGGTTGCGGCGATGGCGATGCCGTACAGGCCGCCCAGTGCGAACGCACCCCAGATCGCCGCACACACCGCCACCACCGGCAGCGCGGTGGATTTCATCGAGATGCCGAGTCCGGCGATGATGTTGGTGCCGTGGCCGGTGGTCGAGGCCTGCGCCACGTGCTGCACCGGCTTGTACTGGGTGCCGGTGTAGTACTCGGTGATCCACACGATCAGGCCGGTCAGGACCAGGCCGATCAGCGCGCAGCCATACAGCGCCATCGGTCCATGCACGTTGTCGGACATCAGCCCGGAGGTGATCGGGTAGAAAGCGATGGCGGCCAGCACGCCGGAAACGATCACGCCCTTGTACAGCGCGCCCATGATCGAGCCGCCGGGCTTCACCTTGACGAACAGCGCGCCGATGATCGACGCGATGATCGACACGCCGCCCAATACCAGCGGATACAGCACGGCATTGGCACCGGCTTCGGCCAGCATCAGGCTGCCCAGCAGCATGGTGGCGATGACGGTGACCGCATAGGTTTCAAAGAGGTCGGCCGCCATGCCGGCGCAGTCGCCGACGTTGTCACCGACGTTGTCGGCGATCACCGCCGGGTTGCGCGGATCGTCTTCGGGAATGCCGGCTTCGACCTTGCCGACCAGGTCGGCGCCCACGTCGGCGCCCTTGGTGAAGATGCCACCGCCCAACCGCGCGAAGATCGAGATCAGCGAAGAGCCGAAGGCCAGGCCGACCAGCGCGTGCAGCGCCTGTTCCATCGGCAGGCCCATGCGCAGCAGCAGTGCGTAGTAGCCGGCCACGCCCAGCAGGCCCAGCCCGACCACCAGCATGCCGGTGATCGCACCGCCGCGGAAGGCGACGTCCATCGCCGCGCTGATGCCGTTGCGCGCCGCCTCTGCGGTACGAACGTTGGCGCGTACGGACACGTTCATGCCGATGTAGCCGGCCGCGCCGGACAGCACCGCGCCGACTGCAAAACCAATCGCGGTGTACCAGCTGAGGAACACACCGACCAGCACGAACAGCACCACGCCGGCCACGCCGATGGTCAGGTACTGGCGGTTGAGGTAGGCACGCGCACCTTCCTGGATCGCGGTGGCGATCGCGATCATGCGCGCATTGCCGGTGGGTTGGCGCAGGATCCAGCGCGCCGAGACGATTCCGAACAGGATCGCGAGAATGGCGCAGCCCAGCGCCAGTGACAGCCCGTGACGTTCCAGCATTAGACCCCTCCGCAGAATGGATGTAGGCATCCAGTGGCGATGAACGGCACCACGAGGGGGACGACGGGCTGCAGCCTGGAACCAACCCGTACCGACCTTGGCGGTCGTCCGACGTATGGCGGTGTTCAGCGTTCCCTGGTGCCCGCAGTATGCGTGCCGCCACTTGTAGAGTCGAGCCATGCTCGACTGGCTCCTGGGAGCCGCGGCGCATGCCGTCGGGCCCTGGGCATGATTGGCGAGCCAACGGCCTTTGCACCCCGTTAAGGCAGCCTCTGCAAGCCTGCGCACAGCCCCGTAGGAGATCCCCCATGCGCCTGTCCCTGTTGATGCTTGCCGCCCTGGTCCTGGCCGCACCGGCCTTCGCTGCGGAAACGCCGGAACTGCAGCGTGCGGTCGGTGCGCCGCAGGCGGTGGGCGCGGTGCATACGCTGCGGCAGATCCCCGAGGCCTGCGCGCGGCTGGAAGGTGCGTTCACCGGTGATGCCGCCGCGCCATATCGCTTCTCCGCCGTCCGGACCAGCGAGCAATGCCAGCCACGCGCGCGCTTCGTCGATTACACCAAGGCGCAGCCGAGTGCCGACAAGGGCTGGAAGCTCAATGATGTGATCCGCGTGCCCAATGCCGCGTGCCCGGCGCAGCAGGCGGTGGTGCGGGTGTGGCGCCTGCCGTCGAGCCACAAGGTCGAGCTGGACGGGCAGGGCCAATCGCGCATTTATCTGGAAGAGGCGAAGAAGCAGGCCGCCGCCGGCCAGATTCCGCAGGTGACGATGTTCGCCGCGCAGTTGCAGATGGAAGGCAAGGCTTGCAATTGAGGTGGCGCGGGCGCTACGCCCACGCCGTCATCCACGCGTGGTAGTGCCGGCCGCTGGCCGGCATCCGGCTGATCACTCCGCCAGCATTGCCCCCCGCGCCACCAGCAGCTCGCGCAATGCCTTGCGGTGGCAGTGCGCTTCATCCTCGCAGTAGCAGCCCACACTGATGTCGCTGTGTTGTGACATCGCCGCCAGAAGGTCCAGCGCGTGGGCGGCATCGGGCGCCTTCATCTCGGCCTTGTAATGGCGGAAGAAGGCGGTCCAATCGGCCGCCGTCGTTGCCTCATGTGCCCGCTTCACCAGCTCCGCGCTGGGTGACAGGGTCGGAAACCAGACGTCGTACCAGTCCTGTCGGGCGAACTCGCTGCGCGGCACGCCGCGCGGCGCCCGCCGCACCGTGCCGATGCGCAGTCCCTCGCCGGGTTGGCGCGGCGTACCGAGTCGAACAACACGCAGTGCCATGATGACCTCCATGAAAAGGGGACGGAGGGGATTAAGTCGTATCCGACCCACTGCTGATGCTGTTGGAGATGACAGAGGGGCGTATGCGACTTAATCCCCTCCGTCCCCTTTTTCAGGTCAGCCTTCGAAGGCCGGCAGTTTCTGCTTCACCGACACGTTCTTCAGGGTGACGTACTTCGGCAGGCCATCGGTGCCATAGGGAAGCGGTGCTTCGCCCTTGATCAGTGGTGACAGGTAGGCGCGTGCCCTGGCCGTGATGCCGAAGCCATCGCGGCGGATGAAACCAGCCGGCATCTTCTTCTCGTGATTGGCGATCTTCGACAGCGGCGCGGCTTCGATCTTCCAGCGATACGGTGAATCGCTGCTGCGCACGATCACCGGCATCACGCCATTCTGACCCTTCAGGGCCAGCTGCACCGCGGCCTTGCCCACCGCCTGCGCCTGCTCCCAGTCGGTCCTGCTGGCCAGGTGGCGGGCCGAGCGCTGCAGGTAATCGGGCAGTGCCCAGTGCACCTTCAGGCCCAGCTGATCCTTGACCCGGCCGGCCAGGTGCGCCGCCACGCCGCCGAGCTGCGAATGACCGAACGAGTCCTTGCCACCGCCGGCATCGGCAACGAAGCGGCCATCGGCGGTGGCAATGCCTTCCGACGCCACCACCACGCAGTAGCCGACGCGCTCGACCACGGCTTTCACCTTGGCCAGGAACGTGGCCTCGTCGTAGGCGCGCTCAGGCAGCAGGATGATGTGCGGCGCTTCGTCATCACCGTTGCCGGCCAGGCCGGCGGCGGCGGCCAGCCAGCCAGCGTGGCGACCCATCGCTTCGTAGATGAAGACACGGGTGGAGGTTTCGGCCATCGCCGCCACGTCCAGTGCCGCCTCGCGGACCGAGACCGCGGTGTACTTGGCCGCTGATCCGAAGCCGGGGCAGGTATCGGTAACGGCAAGGTCGTTGTCGATGGTCTTGGGCACGCCGATACAGGTCAGGTCGTAGCCGGAGGCCTTGGCCAGCTGCGAGACCTTCAGTGCGGTGTCGGCCGAGTCGTTGCCGCCGTTGTAGAGGAACCAGCGCACGTCGTGGGCCTGCAGCACCTCCAGCAGGCGGTCATAGCGGGCGCGGTCGGCGTCCAGCGATTTCAGCTTGACCCGGCACGAGCCGAAGGCGCCGCCCGGGGTATGGGCGAGGGCGCGGATCGCGGCGGCACTCTCCCTGCTGGTGTCGATCAGCTCCTCGCGCAGCGCGCCGAGGATGCCGTTGCGGGCGGCCAGGACCTTGATGCCCTTGGCCCGGGCCTGTTCGATCACCGCTGCCGCCGTGGCATTGATGACGGCGGTGACACCGCCGGACTGGGCATAAAGGAGAGTACCGTTGCGCATGCTTCTACCTGCTCGGGGGAGGGGACATTGCAGGGACATTACCCGGATGCGGTAAAGTGGCGCTATTGCGGTGCAGCGATACCGGACCGTCCGGGACGCGAACCTTCTTTGTTTTCAACACGTTGGAGTCAGGTCAATGCGATTGGTTCTGTTGGGACCGCCCGGTTCGGGCAAGGGGACACAGGCGACGCGCCTGAAGGAAAAGCTGGGGATCGCCCACATTTCGACCGGTGACATGCTGCGCGCGGAAATCGCCGCCGGCACCGAGCTGGGCAAGCAGGCCAAGACGGTGATGGATGCCGGCAACCTGGTGTCGGACGACATCCTGCTGGGCATGCTGGAGTCGCGCCTGACCCAGGCCGATGTCGCCAAGGGCTTCATCCTTGATGGTTATCCGCGCAACGTGGCCCAGGCCAATGCGATGGACGGCCTGCTGGCCAAGATCGGCCAGCCGCTGGACGCGGTGGTACAGCTGGATGTGCCCACCGAGCTGCTGGTCGACCGCATTGCCGGTCGTGCCAAGGAGCAGGGCCGCGCCGATGACAACCCGGAAGCGGTGCGCCAGCGCCTGCAGGTCTACAACGACCAGACCGCCCCGGTGGTCGATTTCTACGCCGGCCGTGGCACCCTGGCCCGCGTCGATGGCGTCGGTGAGCTGGACGAGATCGAAGCCCGCATCCTGGCAGCGATCAAGGCCTGATCCGGCGGGGCCGGCACGCGTCCGGTCCTTCCGGCGCAAAAAGCACAGGCCTGGTCCGCGAGGATCAGGCCTGTGTCGTTTGATAGGCGCCAGCGAAGGGCTTGCTCAGGGCCCCGCAGCATGAGCTCCCTTGGGGATGGCCTCTTGGGGAGTAGGACCGGTTCGGGTACTGCGGCTGGCAGTTCGAATTGTGTCCGGGTTCACAGAACATCGCTATCGGGAATTCCCTGACAGTTGATTGGAGTTTTCTCACATCCCGTGTAGGGGTTGTCTTACCCGATAGCGGACATTGGCCCTATACAGCCGTCATCGGTCACAATCCTCGGTCATGAGCAGCGTACATATCCTTGCAATTGCCGGCACCTTCATGGGCGGCGTGGCCGCCCTGGCGCGGGAACTTGGGCATTCCGTCAGCGGCAGCGACCAGGCCATCTATCCGCCGATGTCGACCCAGCTCGAACAGCTGGGCATCACCCTGGACCAGGGCTACCGCGCCGACAGCGTGCCGGCCGGCACCGACGAGGTAGTGATCGGCAACGCGCTGTCGCGCGGCAATGCCGCCGTGGAAGCCGTGCTCGATGCCGGCCAGCGCTATATCTCCGGCGCGCAGTGGCTGTCCGAGCAGGTGCTGCCGGGCCGCGACACGCTGGCCGTGGCCGGTACCCACGGCAAGACCACCACCACCACCATCCTCACCTGGCTGCTGGAAAGTGCAGGCCGCTCGCCGGGCTTCCTGATCGGTGGTGTCGCCGAGGATTTCGGTGTCTCCGCCCGCGTGGGCCGGGGCCGCGAGTTCGTGGTCGAGGCCGATGAGTACGACACGGCCTTCTTCGACAAGCGTAGCAAGTTCGTGCACTACCGGCCGCTGGTGGCCATCCTCAACAACCTTGAATACGACCACGCCGACATCTTCCCGGACGTGGCCGCGATCCAGCGCCAGTTCCACCATCTGGTGCGTACCGTACCCGCACGTGGCCGGCTGATCGTCAACGGCGAGGATCAGTACCTGGCCGAAGTGCTGGCGATGGGCTGCTGGACCCCGGTCGAGCGCTTCGGCTTCGATCCGGCGCTGGAATGGCATGCCGAGCTGCTGGCTGCCGACGGCAGCGCGTTCCGCGTGCATCATCGTGGGCAGGCGCTGGGTGATGTGCAGTGGTCGCTGCTGGGCCGCCACAACGTGCTCAATGGACTGGCTGCGCTGGCCGCCGCGCATGCAGTGGGCGTGGCACCTGCCCAGGTTATTCCAGCGCTGCCGCGCTTCCGCAGCGTCAAGCGCCGCATGGAAGTGATCGGCAGCCATGACGGCATCACCGTCTACGACGATTTCGCCCACCATCCGACTGCGATCGCCACCACGCTGGAGGGCCTGCGTTCCAAGGTGGGTGATGCGCGCATCGTGGTCGCGATGGAGCCGCGCAGCAACTCGATGCGGCTGGGCGCACATGCGCAGGCGCTGGCTCCCTCGCTGGCGCTGGCCGATGAAGTGGTGTTCCTGCATCGCCCGGAACTGGCCTGGGATGCTGCGGCGGTGATCGCCGCGGTGCGTGGCCAAGCCCACGCGGTGCCCGATACCGACGCATTGCTGGCGCAGCTGCAGGCCAGCGCGCGCAGCGGTGACCACGTGGTATTCATGTCCAACGGTGGCTTCGACGGCGCGCCGCGCCGCTTCCTCGCCGCGCTGCACGCCCGATGAGTGGCGACGGCTCGCTGCCGCTGTTCCCGCTGCACACCGCGCTGGTACCGGGTGCAGCGGTGGGCCTGCGCGTGTTCGAGCGGCGCTATCTGGACCTTGTCCGCGACAGCGGCCGCAGTGGTGAGGGATTTGGCGTCTGCCTGATCCTCGAGGGCGAGGAGGTCGGCGCACCGGCGACACCGGCCGCCTTTGGCGTGCAGGTACGCATCGAAGACTTCGATGTCGGCGCCGACGGCGTGCTGCAGCTGCGCCTGCGCGGCACCCGTCGCTTCCATGTCGAGCGCACCCGCGTGCGCGACAACGGCCTGGTGGTGGCTGATGTGCGCTGGTGCGAGGAAGACCCCGATGACGAACTGCGGCCGCAGCATGCACTGCTGGCCACGGTGCTGGGGCACATCATCGAGCAGGCCGGCGAGGCCTATGCGCCGGCCAATCCGGCGCTGCTGGACCAGGCCAGCTGGGTCGGCTGGCGGCTGGCCGAGCTGCTGCCGCTGAGCGAGCAGCAGCGGTTGCAGCTGCTGCAGCTGGATGACCCGCACCAGCGTCTGCAGCAGCTGCTGGGCTGGATGCCGTAGACGCCATCCTCGGGTGGGTGTGCACCTTGGGGCACACGCTGGGGTATCCGTGGAATCCGCATCCACGCATGGCGTGGATCTACTGTAGAGCCGAGCCTATGCTCGGCTTGTTGGATCGCGCACCGGTACCGGTCAGGGCGTTGTAGTCTTCAGCCGCAGCACCGGCAACCCGGTTTCGCTGTGCACGTCCTCGCGCTGCGGCAGCTCCTGCACGGCGTCCTTCACGGCATTCAATGCCGGGTCGACGCCACGCAGCGGGTGCCACATGCCGATCCACTCGAAATGGCGTTCGTAGCGCAGGGTCTGTGCACTGCCCAGCCACAGCGGCGTGTTGCCCGGCTGCAACTGCGCAGGGGCCGGCCACAGGCGCAGTACGTAGCGCTCATCACGGTGTGTACCCGGGCGTACCATCAACAGCGCTTCCACGCGGGTTTCCAGCGTCGCCGGCAGCACCGGCAGTTCATCGGCGCCGGTGTTCTTGTCCAGCATCAGCAGCGCCTGCTGCCAGCCGGCCTGCTCCTGCCGCTTCCAGCCGCGCGCTTCCAGTTGCGCCTGCAGCGGTGCCAGCGGACCGGCCACCTGCACGTCCAACGGCCAGCGCTGGTCGTCATCGAACTCGTTGCGGCGCGCCGGCAGTGTCGCCCAGTCGTGCTGCCACCAGGCCTGCGTGTCCATTGCCTGCGGGGCCGGCAAGGTCGGCTCGAAGCGTTCCAGCTTCACCGGGATGTTGCGCGGTGCGTACCACATCGCGGCGACGGCGAACACGCCGTAGAACAGCCATGCCACCGGCTTCACCCAGAACGAGCGGTTGAAGCGGCGGCGGTAGGCGATGCCCAGCACCAGCAGCCAGAACGTGCCGAACAGCATGCCGCCGATCACATCGCTCAGCCAATGCGCGCCCAGGTACAGGCGCGAGAAGCCGATCAGGCTGACCACGATGCCCGATACCAGGTACGGCCAGACGCGGGTACGGCCGGGCATCTCGCGGGCGATCAGCACCGCGAAGAAGCCGAAGGTGATGGTGGCCATCGTCACCGACACCGACGGGAAGCCGAAGCCACTGCTGGCGTCGACCGGGCGCACAACATCGACGGTAGCGCCGAGCAGCATGGTCAGCGCCAGGCCGAAGGCCAGCGCGGCCAGCCAGTGCGCGGCCGCCATCCAGCGCCGGCGCCAGACCAGGTAGCCCATCGCCGCCGCAGTGGCCGGCAGCAGTACCTGCCAGGCGCCCAGTGAGGCCAGCGCGGCCATCGGGTAATCGGCCAACGGATTGCGCAGCGCCAGCATGGCCTGGTGCACCAGCAGGTCGATCGCCAGCGGCTCGCCATGCGCAACCACCACGGTCAGCAGCGCGAACCAGCCCCAGCCCAGCACCAGCAGCATCAGCGCCAGCATCGCCAGCGGCACCGACTCGCGCCGCTTCGGGTCCAGCACACCGACGGTGTAGCGGCCCAGCGTCGGATGGCGGTTGGACCAGTCAAGCAGGCGTGCCAGCCAGTTGTCCATGCGCGCGGCCGACCAGCGGTAGCCGTACAGCACGATGGCCCAGACCAGGCCGAGGATCACCGCCAGCAGGCCGACCACCACCACCAGCCGACCGGCTACTGCGGCCACCGCGTCATAGGCCTCGCCAAGAATCCAGCCCGGGGCCAGGAACAGTACCGCCCATGAAATGCTGGCGATACCACTGGCCTGTACATAGCGGCTGGCTGGCATCTTCATCATGCCCGCGATGGCCGGCACGAACGGCCGGATCGCGCCGACGTAGCGTGCCACCAGAATGCTCTTGAACGCATTGCGACGGAACAGGTTCTCGCCGCGGTCGAGCAGCTGCGGGTAGCGGCTGAACGGCCAGATGCCGCGCAGGCGATCGCCCCAGCGGCGGCCGATCCAGTAACTGATGCCATCACCGGCGAACGCGCCCAGTGCGGCCGCCGCCACCGCGTACGGTCCGGAGATCTGGCCCAGGCCGATGAACACGCCTACCGCAAACAGCAGCGGCAGCGCCGGCACGATGGCGCCGAGAATGATCACCGCATCGCAGAAGGCGATGAGGAAGATAACGGCACCCGCCAGCACGGGGTGAGCGGCAATCCACGCAAGCGTGGCGTCGATCCATGAAGAGTCCATTGCCCGATTATAGGGGCGTGAAGGTGACTGGTTCCCAGCCGCTTGGTGACCGTTTGCAACCGGCGCCATCGCCTAGAATGGGCCCATGCCGCATACGCCAGACACGCCACCACATGCTTTGAAGGCCGACAGCTTCGGTCGCATCCTCCGTGTGGAAGGGCCTGCCGGCCCCTTCGTACGCCGTGACCTGGGCGCCACGCCGCTGTGGTTGCGCCTGCCGGCCTGGTGGCTGGCCCGCCGCGAAGCGCGCGCGCTGCGCCATATCCATGGCATGGCCGACGTGCCGCAGCTGCTGGCGTGGAATGGACATCATCTCGACCGCAGTTTCATGGCCGGCGACGCCATGTACCAGCGCCCACCGCGTGGCGACCTGGCCTGGTTCCGCGCCGCGCGTCGGCTGCTGCAGCAGCTGCATCGGCGCGGCGTGGCCCACAACGACCTGGCCAAGGAAGCCAACTGGCTGGTGACCGAAGACGGCCGCCCGGCATTGATCGACTTCCAGCTGGCAGTGATCGGCAACCCGCGCTCGCGCTGGATGCGCCTGCTGGCCCGCGAGGACCTGCGCCACCTGCTCAAGCACAAGCGCATGTACTGCCGTGAGTCGCTCACCCCAGTGGAAAAGCGCGTGCTCAAGCGCACCTCGTGGGTGCGCGAACTGTGGTTCGCCACGGGCAAGCCGGTCTACCGCTTCGTTACCCGTCGCATCCTGCATTGGGAAGACAACGAGGGGCAAGGGCCCAAGCCGTGAGTCCACTGCAGGTAGTGACCGGCCCATCGAGTGCGGGAAGCGTCCTTCGCCCACAGCTGGCCGGTGCCGACTTCGTGCACGCCTGCCAGGCAACAACCCATCGTGATGGGCGCTCGGCCTTGCGGGCCTATCGCGATATGGCCGCGACCATTCCCGGCTGGTTCGATGGGCTGATGGCGCTGCGCAATCGCGGCATGCGCCTGCTCGGCATGAAGCACCTGGGCTCGTTGCGCGCGGTGCAGGATGTTGCGGATCCTCAACCCGGGCAGCGGTTGGGCATCTTCACCCTGCAGTCGCTCAGCGACGATGCCATCGTGCTGGAAGACGACGACCGCCACCTGCGTGTGCAGCTGGCCCTGCAGTGGCAGGGCGACGTGCTGGAGGTGGTGACGGTGGTGCATACGCACAACGCGTTCGGCCGCGTGTACATGCTGCCGGTTGCGCCGGTGCATCAGCTGATCGTGCCGCATCTGCTGAGGAAGCAGGTGCAGGTGTACCGGTAGATCCACGCGATGCGTGGATGCGCAGGGGAGAACCGTATTGTAGAGCCGAGCATGGCTCGGCTCTACAGAGGCTTGTGATCTTACGGCGTTGCCGGCACTACCTGCTGGCCGATGAAGTTGCGCTTGGCGTCGAAGTCGTAGGCGATCTGCAGCTGGCCCACATCCGGGCAGGCGTGGCAGTCGCGCAGCGGCGTGCGGTACAGCAGGCGGATGCCGCCGTTCTCCAGCGGCGTGGCCCCGGCCGACTGCGCCGGTGCGAACGGCGTGGCCTGCGGGTGGTCCTTCAGCAGGGCCTGCACGGCGGGGTCGGCACGCAGGGTGTCGTCCAGCTGCACGGCATCCACATCGATGCGCTTGCCGGTGGCGTCGACCAGGCGGGTACCCTCGTTGGTGTTGGCGCGGAACGGATACTCGACCGTGGCAATGCCCAGGCCTTCGTTCTCATGCCAGGCCGTCACGTAGGCCAGCTCGCCGCCGGTGGACAGCTGTTCGGCGGCGATGATCGCATCGGCGCTGGCGCCACCAGCGCGCATCGCATCGCGCAGGCACTCACGCGTGGCCGCATTCTCGCCCTGGCGGCAGGCGTTGAGGTCGCCATCCCACACCACTGCCTCGCTCCAGCGCAGCTTGCCGTCCGCGGCGGCTTTTTCTGCGCTGGGCGTGTCACCGGCCGACGGTTCCTTGCCGGGTTCCGGCGAACGGCCCTGGCAGGCGGTCAGCAGGGCAAGCCCCAGGGCAGGCAGCAACAGGCGGGAACGGCGCATGGCGTGGACCTCGTGCGTTGACTGGAGGCGCCAGTATCGTCAAGGCCGGGTGAACTCCACGTCGGCGCGGCATACTAGCGGCTCATTGCATACGCTGGAGTGTGGAACGTGGGCAGTCTGCAGGGCAAAACGCTTTTCATCACGGGTGCCTCGCGTGGCATCGGCCTGGCCATCGCACTGCGCGCTGCGCGTGACGGGGCCAACGTGGCCATTGCGGCCAAGTCGGCGGTGCCGAATCCGAAGCTGCCGGGCACCATCCACAGCGCGGCCGAGGCCGTTACCGCCGCCGGTGGCCAAGGGCTGGCGCTGAAGTGCGATATCCGCGAGGAAGAGCAGGTGCAGGCCGCGGTTGCGGCCACGGTCGACACCTTTGGGGGCATCGACATCCTGATCAACAACGCCAGCGCGATCTGGCTGCGTGGCACGCTGGATACGCCGATGAAACGCTTCGACCTGATGCAGCAGGTCAATTCGCGCGGCAGTTTCCTGTGCGCGCAGGCCTGCCTGCCGTACCTGCTGCAGGCGCCGAATCCGCACATCCTGACCCTGGCGCCGCCGCCGAGCCTGGAACCAAAGTGGTGGGGCGCGCATACCGGCTACACGCTGGCGAAGATGGGCATGAGCTTCGTCACGCTCGGCCTGGCCGCGGAATTCGGCCCGCAGGGGGTGGCGGTGAACGCGCTATGGCCGCGCACGGTGATCGCCACCGATGCAATCAACATGATTCCGGGCGTGGATGCAGCGGGCTGCCGTACGCCGCAGATCATGGCCGACGCCGCGCATGCGGTGCTGGTGCGTGAAGCGGCAGGCTTCCACGGCCAGTTCCTGATCGACGATGAAGTGCTGGCACAGGCCGGCGTCAGCGATCTGTCCGGCTATGCCGTGGACCCGTCGCGGTCGTTGTTGCCGGATCTGTTCCTGGACTGAGTGCTTCGTTGCGCAGGGCCGAGGGCTGCGGCCCTCGGCCTGCTGCGCTAGAATGCAGGGCTGTAATCGTTTTCAACAGGGATGTGAACACATGTCACGTACGCTTTCCGTCGCGGCGCTGGCCGCTTCGCTGTCGCTTGTCCTGGCCGCCTGCGGTGGCAAGGGCCCTGCAACCGCTGGCGACGCCGGCACCTCGGGCAAGCCGGAGGCCAACACGGTGCCGTCCGACGCACAGCAGCAGTTGACGGCGAAGCTCAACGCCTACATCGGCTGCTTCAACGCGCTTGATTCGAAGACGCACGACAGTCTCCAGTCCTATACGCGCTGGATCAAGGACGTCGAGACCGGCCCGACCGGGCGCGAGACACAGGTGTACGGCCCGTTCGAGATCAGCGATTACGACATGAAGCAGTGCGATGGCCCGGTGACCGAGGCGATGGCTGCCAAGCCGGCGCTGGCCGAACTCGATGCTGCTGCCAGCCATTATCAGCAGGCGCTGAAGGCGCTGGTGCCGATCAGCAAGGAGGCGCACGACTACTACGATCGCCAGGACTACGAAGACGACCAGTTTGCCAAGGGCAAGCAACTGCACGCGCCCTTGATGGCCGCATTCAAGGACTTCGTGGCTGCCAGCGAAACGTTCAACGCCGAGCTGGAGCGCCAGAATGACGCTGCCCAGCGCGAGCAGCTCAAGGTATTGGAACAGGCCGAGGGGCGAACGCGCGAGTACTACCGTCTGGCGATGATGCTGGAAGCCAAAGCGATCGTGGAGCTGATGAGCGACGACGACTTTGATCCGGCCCAAGCCCGTGAACGACTCGACGCCTTCAACCGTATTTCCGACGAGGCGCATGCCAAGGTGGCCGATCAGGAGCCGGGCAAGCTGGACTGGAACAGCTTCGAGCGCGAAGCCGAGAACTTCCGTCGGGAAGGCAAGGAGCGGCTGCAGCGGGTCAGCAGCAAGACGCCCTACAGCGATTTCGAACGGCGCATGCTGGATTCGCCCTCGATGGCGCCACGCGGCTCGGCCAACAAGCTGATGCAGGAATACAACTCGCTGGTTTTCCAGAGCAACCGCCAGTAAGCGGGAAGCTCAACGCTTCATTTTTGTCGCGATTGAGCAGGTTGATTGCGGCATGACACGCCCTGCAGCCCCGAATGCCAGCACCTTGCCGAGGTGCTGGAGCGCGCGCTCGCGCCATGCATGACGATGCCTGCAGTTTTCACTTGTGCAAGGAACTGATTTGCATGCATCCACACGCCTGATTCCTGTTCTCCTGCTTGGCGTGCTGGCCGGCTGCAACAACCCGGCCGGGCTGGCAGTCGCCGATCCCGGCTTGGAGAAGGTCAACGCCTACATCCAGTGCTACAACGGCGTCGAACAGCCCATCCACGAAGGCTTCCAGACTTACACCGGCTGGATGAAGGATCCTGAGGCGGGTCCGACCGGCAAGGAAGCACAGCCGCGCTCACCGGGCAAGGTGCTTTCGCACCGCGTGGAATACTGCGGCCAGCCGTTGAGCGAGGCGCTGGCAAAGGCCCCGGCGACGTCGCTGGATGCGGCCGCGCGGCAGTACCAGCAGGCGTTCCTGGCGCTGAACACCCTGATCGAGCGCGCCGATGGCTATTTCACCCGCGAGGACTATCGTCGCGACGGTGGTGAAGGGATGCGCAGCCAGCATGCCCCGCTGATGCAGGCCTATGCTGATTTCTTCAAGGCCAGCGAGGCGATGGATGCGGCACTGGAAAAGAACGAGAACGATCGCCGCGCCGTCCAGCTGAAGCAGATCGAGGAAAGCGAAGGCCGCTCGCTGGCGTACTACCATCTGCGCCTTGTCGGCGATGGCAAGCAGCTGGCAATGACGTTCCAGGGCGAGGCACCGGACGTTGCGGTGTTGCGCGGCCAGCTGGCCGACTTTCAGGCGCTGGTGACGGAAATCCAGAACGGTGGTGTCGGCAAGGACGACCCGATGTGGGGCCATGTGCAGCGCTCGGCCGACAAGCTGGTGCGTACAGCCGGGCGCGGAGTCGAGCGCCTGAAACAGGGCAAACCGATCACCGACGATGCGCTGGCTGCCGAGCGCAAGGCGTCGGGCAGCTGGCTCACCACCGACCCTGAAGGCGCACAGTCGACGATTCTGGATGCCTACAACGACCTGGTAACCACCAGCAACCGCATGCGTTGAGGGCGATCCACGCGGGGCGTGGATCTGCTCACGGTAGCGCTGGGCCATGCCCGGCGCGCACCCTGTTGGTCCGGTAGTGCCGGCCGCGGGCCGGCATGTGCCTCAATGGCTGAACGCATCCGGCAGCTGGCCACCACACTTGCGGCAGTGGCGCGCATCCGGTTCATGCCCCTCCAGCCCGCAATGCGGGCAGCCGCGGGCATCGCGGCGCGCGGCCAGTTCGGCTTCGCGCATGGTGCTGGCCAGTTCGGCGGTGTAGATGCCGGTGGGCACGGCGATGATGCTGTAGCCGATCAGGATCAGCACCGAGGTGACGAAGCGGCCAAGCACGGTCTGCGGCACGATGTCGCCGAAGCCGACCGTGGCCATGGTCACCACCGCCCAGTACATGCTGGCCGGGATATTCGTGAAGCCGTGTTCGGGGCCCTCGATCACGTACATCAGCGCGCCGGCGATGATGGTGATGGTGATCACCGTGAACAGGAACACCAGCACCTTGCGCCGGCTGCGCCACAGCGACGTCATCAGGACGCCGCTTTCCTCGATGTAGCGGGTCAGCTTGAGGATGCGGAACACGCGCAGGATGCGCAGCGCACGCACCACCAGCAGGCTCTGCGCGCCCGGGATGAACATCGACAGGTAGGCGGGCAGGATCGACAGCAGGTCGATGATGCCCCAGATGCTCACCGCGTAGCGCAGCGGGCGCTTGACCACCGCCAGGCGCAGCAGGTACTCGGCGGTGAAGATGATGGTGAAGCCCCATTCCAGGATGTACAGGCCGGTGGACCACTCGGCATGCAGGTGCTGCACGCTGTCGATCATCACCACCAGGATGCTGGCGACGATCGCCACCACCAGGATCAGGTCGAAGTTGCGCGAGGGCCGCGAGTCATGGCGGTAGATGATGTCGAACCACCGACGGCGCCAGCCGGTCTCGGTGGCGGGGTTGAGCTGGGGGGCGGAAAACGGTCGCATGGGCGCATTGTGCAGCAGGGGCTCCGGCGCGAGAATGGGCGTTCCTGAACCCTGCCGACTGCCATGACCACCGCGACCGATCCGCTGATCTCCCTTTCGCACTATTACCTGCCGGTCTACAAGCCCCGCCAGGTGGTACTGGAGCGAGGGCAGGGCGCCCGCGTGTGGGATAGCCAGGGGCGTGAGTTCATCGACCTGGCTGCGGGTATCGCCGTGTGCGGCCTGGGCCACAACGATCCGGACCTGGTGGCCGCGCTGGTCGAGCAGGCCGGCAAGCTCTGGCACACCAGCAATGTGTTCTACAGCGCACCGCCGCTGCATCTGGCCGAGGAGCTGGTGAAGGCCAGCCGCTTCGCCGAGCGCGTGTTCCTGTGCAATTCCGGCGCCGAAGCCAACGAAGTGGCGATCAAGATGGTCCGCAAGTGGGCCTCCAGCCAGGGCCGTCCCGCCGACAAGCGGGTGATCATCACTTTCCGTGGCAGCTTCCACGGCCGCACGATGGGCGCGGTGACCGCTACCGCCCAGCCGAAGTACCAGGAAGGCTACGAGCCGCTGCCTGGCGGCTTCCGCTACATCGATTTCAACGATGAGGTGCAGCTGGAAACCGCGATGGCCGCCGGCGACGTGGCGGCGGTGATGCTGGAGCCCATCCAGGGCGAGGGCGGCGTGATGCCGGCCAAGTCCGGTTTCCTCAAGCGCGTGCGTGAACTGTGCGACCAGCACAACGCACTGCTGGTGCTGGACGAGATCCAGGCCGGCATGGGCCGTACCGGCACGCTGTTCGCGCACTGGCAGGATGATGTGGTGCCGGACATGGTCACCCTGGCCAAGGCACTCGGTGGCGGCTTCCCGATCGGCGCGATGCTGGCCGGCCCGAAGGTGGCCGAGACCATGCAGTTCGGCGCGCACGGCACCACCTTCGGCGGCAACCCGCTGGCTGCTGCGGTGGCCCGCGTGGCGCTGCGCAAGCTGGCCTCGGCAGAGATCGCCGCCAATGTCAGCCGCCAGTCGAAGGCACTGCGCGATGGCTTTGCCCGCATCAACGACGAGTTCGGTGTGTTCAGCCAAGTGCGCGGCCGCGGCCTGATGCTGGGCGCGGTGCTGGGCAAGGACTTCGCCGGCCAGGCCGGGGCGATCCTCGACCATGCCGCCGAGCACGGCCTGCTGACCCTGCAGGCCGGCCCGGACGTGTTGCGCTTCGTGCCGTCGTTGAACATCACCGACGAAGAAGTGGCCGAAGGCCTCAAGCGCCTGCGCGCAGCGATTGCGGCGTTCATCGCCGCGCGCTGAAGCCGGCAGAGGCATCTGTAGAGCCGAGCATGGGCTCGGCTCTACAGTGGTTCACGCAATCTGGTAACGCTTCAACACCTTGCCCAAGCCACGGCCATCGCGCACGGTTTCCGCGTGCAGGCCGGCGGCGCGTGCACCGCGCACATTGGCGAACAGGTCATCGACGAACAGCGTGCGCGAAGGCGCCACGCCGAGGGCCTCAAGCGTGCGCAGGAAGACCTCCGGTGCGGGTTTGCGCAGGCCGAAATCGGCGCTGCAGAACACGCGTCCCTGCAGCGCAGGGAACAGTTCCGGCAGCAGGGTGGGCAGCGCCTGCACCATCAGCGCGCCATTGTTGGTCAGTACCGCCAGCGGCAGCTGCAGAACCTGCAGCCGCTGCAGCACCGCGTGCTGCGGATGGCTGGCCGCTTGGCGTGCGGCGATCCAGCTGGGTACATCGATGGTCCTGCCCAGGCACTCCCCCAGCTGCGCCAGATAGGCCGGGCCATCCAGCGTGCAGTTGTCATGCGCCGCTTCCAGTCCGCTGTCATACAGCGCGGCCTGTACGGCCTGCGTCGGAACCTGCAGTGCCTGGGCCAGGTGCAGCACGCGCTGCGCGCGCTGGTACTGCACCAGCACGCCATCCACATCCAGCAGCAACAGGTCGATCCGCATCGGTCGAGCATGCCATTGCAGTGAGTGCGCGGGAAACCCTGGAGTAGGCATGCGACAGACGGTCGCAGACGCGGCCGCAGGGGCCTGCCTAGAATGGTGCTTGAATCCGCAGGAGAGGCAACGATGAAGGCTTGGTGGGTGGCAGTGGGGCTGGGCGCGCTGATGCTGGCGCCGCCGGCGATGGCGCGGGTGTGTGCGGTGAGCATCGACAGCACCGACCAGATGAGCTTCAGCACTCGCGAGATCAAGCTTGCCGCCGACTGCACTGCCGTGGACCTGACCCTGCGCCATACCGGCAAGCTCGCCGCTACCGCGATGGGCCACAACTGGGTGCTGACCCGCACGGCCGATTACCAGCCGGTGGCGATGGCGGGCATGCGCATGACCCTGGCCGACAGCTACCTGCCGAAGGCCGACAAGCGCGTGCTGGCGCACACCAAGGTGATCGGCGGTGGCGAGATCACGCGCGTGCGTTTCTCTACCCAGGGTCTGCAGAAGGGCGGTGACTACACCTTCTTCTGCTCGTTCCCCGGCCACTTCGCGATGATGAAGGGCAAGTTCGTCTTCGGTTGAAAAAAGGGGACGGAGGGGATTAAGTCGTTTATGCACAAACGACTTAATCCCCTCCGTCCCCTTTTTTTGCGATCAGCCCTTGGCGGCCTTGAATGCCACGCGTGCAGCGGCGAGGGTGGTCTCGATCACGGCATCATCGTGCGCGCTGGACAGGAAACCGGCCTCGTACGCCGACGGCGCCAGGAACACGCCCTGCTCCAGCATCGCGTGGAAGAAGCGGTTGAACGCTGGGATGTCACAGGCGGTGGCCTGCGCATAGGTCTCCACCTTCTCACTGGTGAAGAACAGCCCGAACATCGCACCCACGCGGGTGGTGGTCACCGCCACGCCGGCTTCGGCGGCGGCCGCTTCCAGGCCGGCGCACAGGCGTGCAGTGCGCTCGGCCAGGTCGGCGTGGAAGCCCGGCTGCTGGATCAGCTCCAGCATCGCCAGGCCAGCGGCCATCGCCACCGGGTTGCCGCTCAGCGTGCCGGCCTGGTAGATCGGGCCGGCCGGGGCGATCTGCTGCATCAGCTCGCGGCGCCCGCCGTAGGCGCCCACCGGCATGCCGCCGCCGATGATCTTGCCGAAGGTGGTCAGGTCCGGGGTGATGCCGTAGTGCGCCTGCGCACCGCCGAGGGCAACGCGGAAGCCGGTCATCACTTCGTCGAAGATCAGCAGCGCGCCGTGGTTCGTGCACAGTTCGCGCAGGTGCTGCAGGTAGCCCTCGCGCGGCGGGATGCAGTTGGCGTTGCCGACCACCGGTTCGATGATCAGGCCGGCGATGTCATCGCCCTGCTGCTCGAACAGCGCAGTGGCCGCTTCGAAGTCGTTGTAGGGCAGGGTCAGGGTCAGTTCGCTCAGCCCGGCCGGGACGCCCGGCGAGGTCGGCACGCCCAGGGTCAGCATGCCGCTGCCGGCCTTGACCAGGAACGAGTCGCCGTGGCCGTGGTAGCAGCCTTCGAACTTGACGATGCGGTTGCGGCCGGTGGCGCCACGCGCCAGGCGGATCGCCGACAGGGTGGCCTCGGTGCCGGAGTTGACCATGCGCACCATCTCGCACGACGGCACCAGGCGGGTGATGGTCTCGGCCATGGTGACTTCAGTCGCGCATGGCGCGCCGAACGACAGGCCGTTGTCGATCGCCTTCTTCACCGCCTGGCGTACCGCCGGGTGGTTGTGGCCGACGATCATCGGGCCCCAGGAGCCGACGTAGTCGATGTAGCGGTTGCCGTCGACGTCGTACAGGTAGGCGCCGTCGGCGCGCTCGACGAAGAACGGTTCGCCGCCGACCGACTTGAACGCGCGCACCGGCGAATTGACGCCGCCCGGCAACAGCTGCTGGGCGCGGGAGAACAGGGCGTGGGACTGGTCGTGGTTCATGGGGGAATATCCTGGGCGTTACGCGAACTGGGCGAGGAAGGCGCGCTGGGTCGCGACCGGGTCTTCGGCGGCGAACACGCTGCTGACCACGGCGACCAGATCGGCGCCGGCGTCGATGATGGGACCGACATTGTCCGGCGTCAGGCCACCAATCGCCACCCGCGGCACGCCCAGTGCGGCGCTTTGCCGCAGCAGGTCGGTATGGGCGCGGCTGGTGGTGATCTTGGTGGTGGTCGGGAAAAACGCGCCGAAGGCCACGTAGCTGGCGCCGGCGGCGACGGCCCTCTCGGCATTGGCCAGCTGGTCATAGCAGGAGGCGCCGATGATGGCCTCGGGGCCGAGCAGGGCGCGCGCGCTGGGGATGTCGCCGTCGGTACCGCCCAGGTGCACGCCCGCCGCGCCCACGGCCTTGGCCAGCGCCGGGTCGTCGTTGACGATCAGCGGCACGCCGTGGTCTGCGCACAGTGCCTGCAGCGCGGTGGCCTGTTCCCGCCGCAGCGCGTCGCTTGCGGTCTTGTTGCGGTACTGCAGCCAAGTGGCGCCCGTGGCCAGCAGCGGCGCGGTGCGGGCCAGCAGGCGTGCGGTATCGGGCTCGTCCGGGGTGATCAGGTAGACGCCGCGGGGCGCCGGGGAAGCAGAAGTCATCGATGGCTACCGGTGAGTGGACCGCGATGGGACAATGGCGGCCCGTGAATCCAGTCCTGATTATCCGATGAGCGATGCCACCCCCACCACCTTGCGCACCTGGATGTGCGTGGTCTGCGGCTTCCTGTACAGCGAAGCGGAAGGCTTGCCGGAGGAAGGCATCGCGCCAGGGACGCGCTGGGAGGACATTCCCGAGACCTGGACCTGCCCGGATTGCGGGGTGACCAAGGCTGATTTCGAGATGGTCGAGGTCGATTGATGAGGGTAGGTGTGGACTGCCGGTCCACACACCGACTCCCTCAATGCAGCCGCGGCATCGGCCCGCCGAGGTCGATCAGCTTCTCGCGCAGCCACTGCGCATCGCTGGCTTCCGGGTTGCGCTTCAGGTACTGGCCCAGATCGTGCCGGGCACCGGCCAGGTACTCCAGCTGCAGGTAGGCCAGGCCGCGGTCGCGCAGCGCATCGTCCTGCTCCGGGGCCAGCTTCAGCAGGCGGTCGGCACTGCGCGCGGCGCGGTCCCACTCGCCGGCTTCGGCATACACGCCGTGCAGGTTGCGCAGCATGCGCATCAGGATCGCGCGCGCGGGCGCCGGGTCGAGGATCTGCGCCAGCACCTGGTCGTCGGGCATCTGCCCGCCCAGGTGTGACTTGGCCCGCTCGCGCAGTTCGTCCACGTCCAGCGGTCGGCCACCGTTGAACGGGTCCATCACCAGCACGCCGTCGTCCACCGGCAGGCGCACCAGGAAGTGGCCGGGGAAGGACACGCCATCGAGCGGAATACCCAGCCGGCGCGCGACTTCCATCTGGACCAGCGCCAGCGAGATCGGATTGCCCAGGCGGCGCTCGAATACCTGGTTGAGGTAGCTGTTGCGCGGGTCGTAGTACTCGTCGTGGTCGCCGCTGTAGCCCAGCTCGTCGAACAGGTGGCGGTTGATCGCCGCCATCTTCAGCGGGCTGTTGTCGATGCTCTCCACTTCCGAGCGGAGGTGCTCGACATGGCTCTGGATCAGCGCGTCGTAGGTGGACGGCTGCAGATCGGGGTATTCATCGCGCGCGATCAGCAGCGCGGTCGGCAACAGTGGCAGCGCCTCGTCTTCGAGGTCGGCCAGGGCATCCCAGTCGGGGAGTGTGATCCGGTCCTGCATGGCCACAGACTGGCGTCATTCGCAGGCGGTTTCAAGCGGTATCGCGTGAAAAATTCAGGGGTCAGATGCCTTTCGCGAGCGAATGGGATCTGACCCCTGCAGGGTTGCCGGCCAGCGGCCGGCACTACCGCGCGTGCCGGCCGCTGGCCGGCCGCATCGTTTACTTTTCGATGCCCGGACCGAATTTCAGCTCCGTGCCGTCCTTGAGCTGCAGCTTCTCGGCCTGGCCGGCGTTGAGTTCCAGTACATAACGCGCCGGACCGCCGCTGGGATAGGGCGGGCACATGTCGCCGGCCGAGCACGGCGGTACGTCGCGCTGCTGGCTGACCAGCCTGCGCTGGCTGTCGAAGTAAAGGATGTCCAGCGCGATCCTGGTGTTCTTCATCCAGTACGCCTGCATTTCCTCGCGGTCGTGGATGAACAGCATGCCGTGGTCGGCCGCCATCTGGTCGCGGAACATCAGCCCGCGCGCGCGGGTTTCATCGTTGGTGGCCAGCTCGACCTGGTAGCGGGCGCCGTCCAGCTCGACCCAATGGCGGGCCGCGTCGGTGGCGCAGCCGGCCAGGGCCAGCAGCGGAAGCATCAGCAGCGAACGCAACAGCGACATCGTCAGGCTCCTTCGGAAGGGTCAGAGCACGACCGGCGGCTCGCCGCCGACGATCACCACATCGGCGCGACGGCGCGCGAACAGGCCGACGCAGACCACGCCCGGCAACTGGTTGAGCTCGCGCTCCAGCTTTTCCGGATCGGTGATCTGCAGGTTGTGGATGTCCAGGATCTGGTTGCCGTTGTCGGTGACCACGCCCTCGCGCCAGGTCGGCTGGCCGCCGGTCATGTCGCGGATCTGGCGGGCGACCAGGCTGCGCGCCATCGGGATCACTTCCACCGGCAGCGGGAACTTGCCCAGCACCGGCACCTGCTTGCTCGGGTCGACGATGCAGATGAAGCGCTCGCTGGCCTCGGCAATGATCTTCTCGCGGGTCAGTGCGGCGCCGCCGCCCTTGATCAGGCACTTGTTCGGGTCGCACTCGTCGGCGCCATCGACGTACAGCGACAGGTTGCCACTGTGGTTCAGCTCGATCACCTCGATGCCGTGCTGCTTCAGGCGTGCGGTGCTCTGCTCGGAGCTGGACACGGCTCCCTTGATGCGGTGCTGGATGCGGGCCAGGGCATCGATGAAATAGGCCACGGTGGAACCGGTGCCGACACCGACGATCATGCCGTCTTCGACGTACTCGATGGCTTTCTCGGCGGCCAGGCGCTTGGCTTCGGACATGGGAAGAACTCTCAGGCGGGGAATCAGGATTTCTTTTCCAGCGACAGCAGCAGCTTCCACTGCGCGGCGGTCACCGGGAACACCGACAGGCGATTGCCCTTGGCAACCAGCGGGAAGCCCTCGCCGAGCTCGTCAGCGTGCAGCTTGATCTCGTCCAGCGCGATCACCTGCTTGAGCTTGCGGTCGAAGGCCACGTCCACCAGCATCCAGCGCGGGTTTTCGCGCGTGCTCTTGGGGTCGTGGTAGTCGGATTTCGGGTCGAACTGGGTGTCGTCCGGGTAGGCTGGGCTGGCGACGGTGGCCAGGCCGACGATGCCGGGCACCTTGGTGTTGGAGTGGTAGAACAGGATGCCGTCGCCCACCTGCATGCCATCGCGCATGAAATTGCGCGCCTGGTAGTTGCGCACCCCGTTCCAGGGTTCGACCTTGACCTTGGCCAGGTCATCGATGGAGAAGGCGTCCGGTTCGGACTTCATCAGCCAGTAGCGCTTGCGGGCGGTCATGCGTTCACGGGGGCAGCGGAGGGGAACAGGGTGCCGTCTTCGGTGCAGATCGCATCCACCGGCACGTCCCACGACGCCACCGGCAAGGACTCGACCTGCTGCACCGCGAACGCAGCACCGACCAGCCAGGGCGGCGCCGGCCGGTCGTGGCGGAAGGCGAAGCTGCGATCATACCAGCCGCCCCCCATGCCCAGCCGACGGCACTGTGCGTCGAAACCCACCAATGGAGTCACGACCAGCGCCATCCGTTCCGGTTCCAGGGTGTCTTCCACGGCCACGTCCGGCTCGGGGATGCCATAGCGGTTGCTGGTCAGCGGCTGCCCGGGCCGCCATGGTGCGAAGCGCAGCACGTCGCCGGCCAGCACCGGCAGGCAGTAGGTGAGTCCTTCGGGCAGCTGCAGCTGCCAGCGGTGCAGGGCGATTTCGCCATCCAGCGCCCAGTAGCCGGCCACGGCGCCTTCGCGCGGGGCGAACGGCAGGGCGAGCAGGGCATCGGCAAGCGATTCGGCGGCGGCGATGCGCTCACCAGCGTTAAGGTCACGACGGCGTTGCCGCAGGTCGTGGCGCAGGGCCTGGCGCGGGTCGGTCATGGCAGCGAGCGGCAAGGATCAGCCGTCATTGTGCCGGAAAGAACAAGGGCGACGCCCGAAGACGCCGCCCTTGCTGGAATATTGCATTCTCCGCAATGTCGATGCATGCGAAACGACCTTGAACCCGGGGGCTCAAGTGGGAACGCTGGAGAACCATCGGGCTTCCCGCTACAAGGCGGACCTGCACTCCCGGCGCTGTCGCGCTCCCGGTGTCGTTCTTAAGGGACAAGGCGAATGTTTGCACATGCCGTCGAGTACCGCAGAGAACGCGTGGCCATTATAGCCAGCACGCAGGATCTGGATAGGCCGTTCGTCGGCAACAGTCCGTGCCAATTCAGATATGAGAAGACGCGTTGTGCACGGTCTTCAGGCGCCGCCGTCGATCGCGCGGTCCAGGCGCCGGTTCAGGTCGGCCAGCGTCTGCTGCAGCGCCACGGCCTGGCGGGCGTTCTCGTCGCGCAGCAGCTGCAGTTCGTGGGCCAGGTTCAGCGCGGCCAGCACGGCGACGCGGTCGACGGCGGCCATGCGGTTGCTGCCGCGGATCTCGCGCATGCGCGCATCGAGCAGGCGTGCGGCGGCCATCAGGCTGTCGCGCTCATCGCCGCCGACGCCCACGGTGTATTCACGATCGAGGATGCGGACACTGACCGGTTCGGCGCTCATGTGTGCTGCTCCAGGGATTTGAGCCGGCTGATCATCGCTTCCACCCGCGAGCGTGCCTGCTCGTTCTTGGCCAACAGCGTCGAGCGCTCGGCCACCAGCTGTTCCTGCTGGTGGCGCAGGCTGCGGTTCTCCTCGGCCAGACGCTGGTTGCGTTCAAGCAACGCGTCCACGCGGGCGGCAAAGTCCTGCAGCTGGGCAAGGGGATCGGCGGGTTCCATGCGGGCACGATAGGCAAGCCGGGTGAGGGCGGTCAAGCGCTGTCGCAGCAAGGCCGGACGGCCACGAGAGGATGCTGCAGGGTTGCTACACTACGGGGTCTCACGGGCGCGCGCGTGCGCACCCCGGGTTTTCTTATTCCGAACGAGCCGCACGATGACCGAACTTCCCTCCGTCGACGACGTTACCCGCGCCAGCCAGGCGCTGGGCCTGGGCGCTACCGCTGCCGAGCTGCACGGCGCGCTGTGCGGCTGGCTGGCCGCCGGCGGCGCCCCCGGCAACGATTGGCCGGCGCGCGTGCTGGCCGACGACACCCTGCCGCCGGTGGCCGCCGACAGCGTGCTGGGGCAGCTGCTGCAGGCCACCATCAAGCAGCTGGAAGACCGTGACTTCGCCTTCGAACTGCTGCTCGCCGACAGCGACGACGTGTCCGCGCAGGCCGATGCCATGTTCAGCTGGACCCGCTCGTTCCTGGGCGGCTTCGGCCTGGGCAGTGGCGGCCGCCGCCCGGCCCTGTCCGAAGAGGGCGAAGAAGCGCTGACCGACATGGCCAGCCTGGCGCGTGCGTCCAGTGAGGATTTCGAGGCCGGCGGCGATGACGACGACGAAGCCCTGTCGGAGATCGAGGAGTTCATCCGCGTGGCGGTGCTGCTGCTGCACGGCGACGTGGTGCTGGCCGCGCGCCATCGGCAGCGCCTGAACTGATGGATATCAAGCAGCGTACCGGCATCGCGGCCGGCGAATACAAGCGTCGCCGCCGCCAGCTGATGGACATGGCTGGCGAGGACGCGATCCTGGTGCTGCCGGCCGCAGCCGAGAAGGTGCGCAGCCTCGATACCCATTATCCGTTCCGCCAGGATTCGGATTTCCAGTACCTGACCGGCTTCCCGGAACCGGAAGCGGTGCTGGTGCTGATTCCGGGCCGCCGCCACGGCGAGGCCATCCTGTTCTGCCGCGAGCGCGATGCCGAGCGCGAGGCATGGGACGGCAGCCGCGCCGGCCAGGAAGGCGCGGTAGCGCAGTACGGCATGGACGATGCCTACCCGATCGATGATCTGGACGACATCCTGCCGGGCCTGTTGGAAGGGCGCTCGCGCGTCTACTACCACTTCGGCCGCGACGCCGACTTCGATCTGAAGCTGATCGGCTGGGTCAACCGCGTGCGTTCGCAGGTACGCCACGGTGCGCAGCCGCCCCATGAGTTCCTGGAGCTGGGCCACCTGCTGCACGAGCAGCGCCTGTTCAAATCCGGCGCCGAAGTGGCACTGATGCACCACGCCGCACAGATCAGCGTGCGTGCGCATCTGGCGGCGATGAAGGCCGCCAGGGCCGGCATCCACGAGTATGAACTGCAGGCCGAGCTGGAACGCGTGTTCCGCGCCAGCGATGCGGTGCCTGCGTATTGCAGCATCGTCGGTGCCGGCCGCAACGGCTGCATCCTGCATTACCGCGACAACAACGCGCGGTCGCGCGATGGCGAGTTGGTGCTGATCGATGCCGGTGCCGAGTACCGCGGCTACGCCAGCGACATCACCCGCACCTTCCCGGTGAACGGCCGCTTCAGTGCCGAGCAGCGCGCGCTGCACGACCTGGTCGGTGAAGCGCAGGCGGCGGCGCTGGCCCAGGCCAAGCCGGGCGTGCCCTACGAGGCCGGCCATCTGGCCGCAGTGCAGACCTTGACCGAGGGCCTGCTGCGCCTGGGCCTGCTGAAGGGCACGCTGGAAAAAAATCTGTCCGAAGGCCTGTACCAGCGCTTCTACCGGCACAAGACCGGCCACTGGATCGGATTGGACGTGCACGATGTGGGCGATTACCGCCTCGCCGGTGATTCACGTCTGCTGGAGCCTGGCATGGCGTTCACCATCGAGCCGGGGCTGTACATCGGCGTGGACGACACGACGGTGGAACCGCGTTGGCGCGGTATCGGCATCCGCACTGAAGACGATGTGCTGATCACCGATGATGGCCATCGCGTGCTGACCGAAGGCCTGGCGCGCAGCGCCGATGAGATCGAAGCGGTGATGGCGGGGTAGGGTGTTTTTCTGCAGGGCTTGCGGCCCTGCACCCCCAGAGGCAACAGCTGGAGCAACAGCAACAGCAACAACGGGTTATCCGTGGGATGGCGGCGCACTGTGGGTTTGCGGGGACGCCGCAAGTACATCCCTGTAGGCTTGGTCGCCGCATCCATGCGGCTCACACCCCGCAAACCCACAGTGCCCCACCTTCGACAGGTTCGCGCGGCTGTTGGTGGGTGCCGATCGTTGGTCGGCACATCTGTCAGATATCGAATGAATCATCCACGCATGGCGTGGATCTACTGGTAGGTGTCGACCTTGGTCGACACAGAGCGAGCGCAGCAAGCGACCCGCTTTTGCTTTTCTTTCTTTCTTCCGTGGTTGGACGCACACGGAAACTGTCAGAGGTGGGGCGGGGTGGGTTCGCGGGGGTGTCCGCGGCATGGATGCCGCGGCCAAGCCTCCAGGGATGGATTCACGGCGTCCCCCGCGAACCCACCCCGCCCCGCCAAGCGCGGCTATTGCTCCAAGCAGCCAACCACGAGGGGCTCAGCCGTTGGCCGCCGCAAACGCCGGCCGCGTCAGGTTGTCCGCTTCGCCGTCGGTGCACAGCACTTCGTCTTCGATGCGGATGCCGCCATACGGACGGAAGAAGTCCACGCGGTCCCAGTTGATCGCATCACCGTGGCCAGCGTCCTTCACTTCATTCAACAGCATGTCGATGAAGTACAGGCCCGGTTCGATGGTCACCACCATGCCCGGCTCCAGCACGCGGGTCAGGCGCAGGTACGGGTGGCCCGCCGGGCGCTCGATGCGGCCGCCTTCGTCGCTGGCCGCGAAACCGGCCACGTCGTGCACCTGCAGGCCGATCAGGTGGCCGATACCATGCGGGAAGAACGCGGCGCTGACGCCGGTCTCCAGCGCGGTTTGCGGCGAGACCTTGATCACGCCGAAGTCCTTCAGTACGCCCATCAGCGAAAGATGTGCGTCCACGTGCAGCTGCTTGTAGTCGAAGCCCGGGCGCACCGCTGCGCACATCTGCTGCTGGGCAGCGTCGACGGCGGCGATCATCGCCGCAAATTCGTCGTGGCCCTGCGCGGCGTAGGTGCGGGTGATGTCGCTGGCGTAGCCGTGGGCACTGGCGCCGGCATCGATCAGGAAGCTGCGCAGCGGTTGCGGTGCCTTGCGGCCCAGCTCGGTGTAGTGCAGCACGGCGGCATGTTCGTTCAACGCCACGATGTTGCCGTACGGCAGTTCGTTGGCATCCTGGCCCACGGCCTGGCAGTACGCCATGTGGATGCTGAACTCGTCGGCGCCATTGTGGAATGCGGCCTCGGCAGCGCGGTGGCCGCGCACGCCCAGCACCTGGGCGTCGCGCATCAGTGAGATCTCATACGGTGTCTTGCTGCCGCGGTGCCATTCCAGGTAGTTCACCACCGGCGCCGGGTTGTTCGGCACGTAGCTGCCCAGCGCGCTCTGCGGCTCGCCGAGGATCGCGCAGCGCGATGGATCGGCCGGCAGCAGCGCCAGCGCGTCTTCCGGCTTGCGGATGATGTGGATGTCGAAGTGCTCCACCCACCAGCCGCTGGGGGCATCCGGCACCACGTGCCAGTAGTCGAAGGGCTGGTGGAAGATCACCGCCGGGCGCTTGCCGGGGGTGAACACGATCCAGCTGTTGGGCACGCGGGTCAGCGGCAGCCAGGCCTTGAACTGCGGATTGACCGCGTACGGGTAGTCGCGATCGTCGAACACCTGGTAGTGCAGGGTGCCGCTGGGCACCACCAGGTGATCGAAGCCGCCGCGGGCCAGCGCCTGTTCGGCACGTCGGCACAGCACGGCCAGGTGGTCGGAATACAGGGCGCCGGGGTCTTGCTGGAGCATTGCGGTGGCTCGACACGGAAAACGGCCCTAGATTCTGCCGCATACCGGGAAAAACCGCTGTGCTGGAACCGGCACTCAGGCCGTCGAAACCGGCCCCTCGTCGCTGTCTTCGCCCACCCACTGGCGCAGCAGCTGCCGATGCTCGCGCGACAGGGTGAGGAACCGGAAGCCGGTCCAGCTCTGTCCGGGGGCGTGTGCAGGTTCGCTCCACAGCAGGTGCACGCCCACGTCGATGTCCTGGTGGCGGCCGTCGCCCAGCGGCAAGGGGAAGCGCAACTGGTACAGCGCATCCTCGCGCAACGGTGCGCTGGCCAGCATCAGCATGCCGGTTTCGGAGATATTGCCGAGCCGGCCCACCACGCTTTCGCGCATCTGGTCGGTGACCGGTACCAGGTCCGAGACCTGGCGGCGCGGCGCGCGGCGGGTGTCCTGCGGCGGTTGGGTGATCATGCGGAGGTCTCCTGCGTATGGCCGGCCGCCAGTGCACGCAATGCGCCAAGGCTGGCCTCCCAGGCTCGGTCAACCAGCCGGGCCTTGTCCTCAGTGACCAGCTGCGCCTGGCCGGCGCTGATCTGCCGGGCCAGCGTATCCAGGTCGGTATCGGCGATCTTCTGCCCGCGTGGATTGACCAGCAGGGCGTGGCCGGTCAGCAGGCTGTACCAGGACAGGCGCTGGCGGCGCAGTGTGCCATCGCCAGTGTCGATGTCGAACCAGCTGCCGAAGGGCAGGGAGGACAGCTGCTGGTAAGCGGCTTCCTCGGCACTGCTGCGCGGTGTCGCGGGCGTCGTGCCGGCGGCCGTACCGGCGTGCTCGCCCAGGCGCGCGCGTGCCTTCAGGCGGGCACTGAGTTCGGTACGCGAGGTGCTCTCGTCCTCGCCGCCAGGCGTGGCCAGCCTGCGTGCGACGGCGGCGGCTTCCTCGGCGTGGTAGCCGACCTGCAGCAGGGCGGCCTCGACCTCGGCAGCAAGCGTTGCATCGGTGCCGCCGGGTGCATCAACGGGTTGCGCGGTGATGGCGGCGATGCGTTGGGTCTGCTGCAGGCGTTCCTGCCACTGCGATGAATCGTCGCCGTGGCGCAGGCGGGTCAGGGTGAGGGCATCGGCCCAGGCCTGACGCAGCAGGGTCTGCACGAAGCGGGGCGGCTGCTGCGCGTCGCAGCACTGGTCGATCTGTGCACTGGCCTGTCGCCGCGCGAGTTCCAGCCGCTCCTTGCCGCGTGCAGCTTCGACATGGCGGCGTTCGGCCAACTCGGCGCGATGCGCTGCGGCGCGCTGATGCTGCTGCACGTCCTCGTTCGCGCTGGCGAAGGCCTCCGGCGCCCGCGCATCCTGACCCAGCAGGCCCTGCACGCTCTGTGCCATGCGCTGCAGCAACTGCGGGTCGACATCATCGTCGCCCAGCCAGTTGGCGCCGACTTCGGCAATCTGGTTGAGCAGTTCGCGCGCGGGGTGCTCGTCGCGCACGAAGAAGCCGGGGTCGGCCATTGCCGCACGTGCCAGCGGTACCTGCAGGCGCGCCAGCAGGGCGGCCGGCACCGGGTCCGGACGCTGCTGCTGCTGCACCTGCTGCATCAGCATGCGCAGCAGGTCGAGGCTGTCGCGGTCGTGGCTGCCCAGCTGGGCCTGCATGCCATGCTCGCTGCGCAGTTGCGCTACCACGGCCGCCTGCAGGTCGGCCACGCCGGTGGCGGCGCTGGACTGCGCCTGCAGGCGTGCGAGGACCGCATCCACGGCTGCGCTCGGCACTGCATCGCGATCCGCAGGTGCTGCGCTGGCATGGCGTGCCTGCTGCAGCAGCGCATGCAGCGCGCTGCCCGTGGAGGTGGTCAGGCCCGGCATGGCCGCGCCGGCCGTGCTGTCATCCTGGAAAGCGTCCTGCACCAGGCTCGACCAGGAGCCGGCCGGTGCCGATCCGTTCCAGCCGGTCAGTGGCGCGGCGGCACGCTTTGCCGGCTGCGTGGTGCGACCACCGCCCACCGACTGGGTGATGATCCGCCGGGTGCTCGATGAACGCGCCAGGTAGGGGGTGTAGACCAGGCCGGGCAGCACGCCGTGCTGGGCCAACAGGGCATTGGCACGGTCGAGGATGTCGCCCAGGCGCTCCAGCACCTGGCGTTCGAAGCTGCGGTACAGCGCCAGCTGAACGTCGACAGCGAGCGAATCCTGTTCGGCAATCCGGCGCAGCATGGCGCACAGTGCCTGCGGTGCCAGCGGCAGGGTGTCGGCCTCGAAGGCCGGTGCTGCCGCCAGTACGCCCAGGCGTTGGCCCAGCAGGTTCAGCGTGTTGGTCGAACGCAGCGTCTCCCGCCGCACCATCTCGGTCAGCAGCAGGTCGCGGTCCACTTCATGCTCATCGACCAGCGACAGCCCGAGCATGCCGGGCAGCGGCGGCGGCGTGGAACCGGGGCTGAAGTGGGCCGTGGGTTCGCGCAGCCGTATCAGCGCATCGGCCACGGCATCAAGCATGCGGTCAGCGAAATGACCGGAGAAGGCATGCAACTGGCCGCGCTGGGCCATCAGCTCCGCCTGCAGCTGCGGATTGCGCGCGCGATCCGCGTCGTGCAGCAGCGTCTGCTCCAACGCTTCGACGGTCAGGATCAGCGGCGCGGCCAGCGTCTGCCGGCACAGGCCGATCAACGCGCCCAGCAGCTCACGCACCCGCGGTGGCAGGTCGCTGGCGGCCAGGCGGGTTTTGTCGGCAGAGGTAATGGAAAAGACAGCTGACATCGGCGAGCGGTACCCGGATTCCCGCGGATCGATCTTGTGAATCTACCGTGTCGGCCGCAGTCGGCGCTACTTTAGGGTGAACGTGTCTCACGTCCGCTGGGGGGGACGACGGATGAGCGATGGTGCAGGTCACTGGCCGGCAGCGCTGTCTCCACCGGAGTGCGGGCCAGCGCCCGGCACTACCCGCTAACGGCGGGAAGGTCTATTCCTCCAGGAACAGGCTCACCACATCGTTGGTGAATCGGCGGCCCAGCTCGGTTGGCTGTACGTGGCCATCCGCCACGTCCAGCCAGCCGCGCTGCACGGCCTCGCCCAGGGGCGCGTCCAGCACGCTGCGCGGCAGCCCGGTGCGCGACTCGAAATCGCGCAGGCCGAAACCTTCGTGCAGGCGCAGCAGGTTGAGCATGTACTCAAACGGCAGGCGCTCGGGCGCGATCACGTCGTCACCACCGAACGAGGCCGGGGTGCCCGCGCTGTCCAGGTAGGCCTGCGGATGCTTCAGCTTCCAGCGGCGCAGCACGTGTTCTTCGGCACCCGAGCTGATCTTGCCGTGCGCGCCGGCACCGATGCCCAGATAGTCACCGAAGCGCCAGTAGTTCAGGTTGTGCGCACTCTGCCGACCGGGGCGTGCGTAGGCGCTGACTTCGTACTGGCTGAAACCGGCCTGCGCCAGCAGCGACTGGCAGTGCTCCTGCATGTCCCAGGCATTGTCTTCATCGGGAATGCCCTGCGGCGGACGCGCGAAGAACACCGTATTCGGTTCCAGGGTCAGCTGGTAGTGCGAGATATGGGCCGGTTGCAGTGCAAATGCACGTTCCAGATCGGCCTCGGCACCGGCCAGGGTCTGTTCCGGCAGCGCGTACATCAGGTCGATGTTGAAGTTGTCGTAGCCCGCGTCCTGCGCCATCTTCACCGCGCGCTCGGCTTCGCTACTGTCGTGGATGCGGCCCA
Source organism: Stenotrophomonas sp. YJH_SMC_81 (assembly GCF_059370875.1). NCBI lineage: Bacteria > Pseudomonadati > Pseudomonadota > Gammaproteobacteria > Lysobacterales > Lysobacteraceae > Stenotrophomonas > Stenotrophomonas sp. YJH_SMC_81. The sequence goes on from NZ_JCAFUB010000002.1 coordinate 583,482, forward strand.
GGCGCTTGAGCATGGCATCGTCGAAACTCTGGATGCCAAAGCTGAGGCGGTTCACCCCGGCCGCGCGGTAGCGGTCGAAACGGCCATGCTCGGCGGTGCCCGGGTTGGTTTCCAGGGTGATTTCGGCATTGGGCGCGAAGCGCAGGCGTGCGCTGGCCTGCTGCAGGAAACGGTCGATCGCTTCCGGCGGGAACAGGCTGGGCGTACCGCCGCCGAAGAACACGCTGTGCACCACCCGGCCCCAGACCAGCGGCAGGTCCTGGTCGAGATCGCGCAGCAGCGCATCGATGTAGCCATCGAACGGCAGCTCACCCTTGGCCTGGTGCGAGTTGAAATCGCAGTACGGGCACTTGCGCACGCACCACGGCAGGTGCACGTACAGCGACAGCGGTGGCGGCACCAGCCGCGGCGGGCTGTCGTGGGCAGCGGAGCAGGCTTCGCCGGGCAGGTGGTTGCAGTGGTCGTGGTCGTGCGGCATGGGCTTCTTCGGTAGTGCCGGCCACTGGCCGGCTTCCCTGGTTCGATCAGGCGGCGTCAGTACAGCGTCGCCAGCTGCTGCTTGAGCTGCTGCAGGGCGATGGCACGGTGGCTGATGGCATTCTTCAGTGCCGGCTCCATTTCCGCGGCGGTCAGGCCGTGGGTGGTGTCCAGGAATACCGGGTTGTAGCCAAAACCATTCGTGCCACGCAGCTCGCGGATGATCTGTCCTTCCCAGCGCCCTTCGCAGATCAACGGCTGCGGGTCGGTGGCGTGGCGCAGCAGCACGATCACCGCATAGAAGCGGGCGCTGCGCTGGCCGTCGGGAATGTCGGCCATCGCGTCCAGCAGCTTGGCGTTGTTGGCCGCCGCGTTGGTCGGGTGGCCGGCATAGCGCGCGCTGTACAGGCCGGGCGCGCCGCCGAGTGCATCGACGATCAGGCCCGAATCATCGGCCAGTGCCGGCAGGCCGGTCGCTTCGCAGGCCGCGCGTGCCTTCAGCAGCGCATTCTCGACGAAGGTCAGGCCGGTCTCTTCCACGTCGCCCAGGCCCAGTTCGGCGGCCGAGGTGATCTGCAGCGGCAGGTCGGCGAGGATCTCCTGCATCTCCACCAGCTTGCCGGCGTTGTGGCTGGCCAGTACCAGTTTCTTCATTGACGGGGCTCCAGCAGATCCCAGGTGTTGCCATACAGATCGCGGAACACCGCGACCGTTGCATAGGGTTCTTCGCGCGGCGCTTCCAGGAACTCGACGCCCGCGGCAAGCATCGCTGCGTGGTCGCGGTGGAAGTCGTCGGTGTTGAGGAAGAAGGCGACGCGGCCACCGGTCTGGTTGCCGATGCGGCTGCGCTGCGCCTCGTCGCTGGCACGGGCCAGCAACAGAGCGGCGGCGCTGCCGTCGGTCGGGCCGACCACCACCCAGCGCTTGTGGCCCTGGTCGATGTCTTCCAGCAGCGTGAAGCCGAGCTTGCCGGTGTACCAGGCAATGGCTTCGTCATAGTCGGCCACCACCAGGGTGGTCAGGGCAAGGCGCCGGTTCATGCCGACAGCGCCGCCTGCTGCGCGGCCAGCAGCTCGGCCACGCCCTTTTCGGCCAGGCCCAGCAGCGCGTCCAGTTCATCGCGACGGAAGGCGTGGCCTTCGGCGGTGCCCTGCAGTTCGATGAAGCCGCCACCGTCGTTCATCACCACGTTCATGTCGGTGTCGCAGTCGCTGTCTTCGGCGTAGTCCAGGTCCAGCACCGGGGTGCCGCGGTACACGCCCACCGACACCGCCGCCACTGCGCCCAGGATCGGGTTGCGCTTGATGTCGCCACGCTTCATCAGCACGTTCACCGCATCGACCAGGGCCACGTAGGCGCCGGTGATGGCGGCGGTGCGGGTGCCACCGTCGGCCTGCAGCACGTCGCAGTCCAAGGTGATGGTGCGCTCGCCCAGCGCGTTGCGGTCCACGCAGGCACGCAGGCTGCGGCCGATCAGGCGCTGGATCTCCAGCGTGCGACCGCCCTGCTTGCCACGGGCTGCTTCGCGGTCGCTGCGGGTGTGGGTGGCGCGCGGCAGCATGCCGTACTCGGCAGTCACCCAGCCTTCGCCCTTGCCGCGCAGGAAGCCCGGCACGCGGTTCTCGACGCTGGCGGTGCACAGCACACGGGTTTCACCGAAGCACACCAGTACCGACCCTTCGGCGTGGCGGGTGAAGCCGCGTTGGATGACGACCGGGCGGAGCTGGTCGGGCTGGCGGCCGCTGGGGCGGGAATCGGACATGGTGCGGGTTCCGTAATGGCGAGGGAGTACGCCGCCACGCCCGCGGCCTTCACGGGGCGGGCAAGGGGGCTCTGGTGAGGGCGCTAGGGTACCATTCCCCCTTTGCACGCACCGGACACATTCCATGATTCGAAGCATGACCGCCTATGCCGGCGGCGAGCGGGTCACCCCGTGGGGCACGCTGGGCTGCGAGCTGCGCTCGGTCAACCACCGCTTCCTGGAGGTCGGCACCCGCCTGCCCGAGGAACTGCGGGCGCTGGAGCCGCAGCTGCGCGAGCGCATCGCCGCGCGCCTGAGCCGTGGCAAGCTGGATCTGGTGATGCGCCTGCGTGCACCGGAGGCAGCGGCCAACCTGCAGGTGGACGAGGCCCTGCTGGGCCAGCTGGGCCGCCTGGCGCACCGGCTGACCTCGGATTTCCCCAATCTGCAGGTCAGCTTCACCGAGCTGCTGCAGCTGCCCGGCGTGACCCGCGGCGAGGCCACCGATGCCGCCGCCCTGCAGGCCGAGGCACTGGCCCTGCTGGACCAGGTGCTGGACGGCTTCGTCGAGGCCCGTGAGCGCGAAGGCGGCAAGTTGTCGGCCGCCATCAGCGAGCGCGTGGACGGCATCGAACGCATCGCGACTGAAGTGCGCACGCTGATTCCGGCCATTCGCGACGGCCAGCGCGCCAAGCTGGCTGCACGCCTGGCCGACCTGCCGCACCCGGTCGATCCCGGCCGCGCCGAGCAGGAACTGGTGCTCTGGCTGCAGAAGCTGGACGTGGATGAGGAGCTGGATCGCCTTGGCAGCCACATTGTCGAGATCCGCCGCGTGCTCAAGCAGCGCGAGCCGGTCGGTCGTCGCCTGGACTTCCTGCTGCAGGAGTTCAACCGCGAAGCCAATACGCTGGGCTCGAAGTCGGTGGACAGCCGTACGTCCAATGCCGCGGTGGAGCTGAAGGTGCTGATCGACCAGATCCGCGAACAGGTGCAGAACATCGAGTGATGTTGCATCCAGCATTACAGCCGGGGCGCCTTCGGGCGCCCTTCTCATTACAGCGTCTCAGCGGACGCTGACACCCGGCAGGCCCGCGCTCAATCGCCCCACGACGGCTGCCTGGCCGAACCCTGCGTCGTGGAAGCAGGCCAGCACCGCGGCCACCGCTTCCGGGGCGCAGGACACCAGCAGCCCACCGCTGGTCTGTGGGTCGGTCAGCAGCGGCTGCCAGTGTGCCGGCAACCCATCGGCGAAACGCACCTCCGCACCATACGAGGCCCAGTTGCGGTTGGACGCGCCGGTCAAGCAGCCGCGCTGCAGCAGCTCCAGGGCCTGAGGCAGCAGCGGCACCTGTGCGCTGTCCACCTCCGCAGCGACACCACTGGCGCGACACACTTCCAGCAGGTGGCCGAGCAGGCCGAAACCGGTGACATCGGTCATCGCGTGCACACCGTCCAGCGCGGCCAGGGCCACGCCCACGGTGTTCAGGTGGGTGGTCGACGCGATCATCTGCTGGTAGCCGTCGGCGTCCAGCACTTCTTTCTTCAGCGCCGACGAATACACGCCCACGCCCAACGGCTTGCCCAGCACCAGTACATCGCCGGCGCGGGCATCAGCATTGCGCTTGAGCCGCTGCGGGTCGAGCACGCCGATCGCGGCCAGGCCATAGATGGGTTCCACCGAATCGATGCTGTGGCCTCCAGCGACCACGATGCCGGCATCGGCGCAGGCACGCTCGCCGCCCTGCAGGATGCCGCGGATGGTTTCCTGCGGCAGCGTGTTGATCGGCATGCCGACGATGGCCAGCGCGAACAATGGTCGTGCCCCCATCGCGTACAGGTCCGACAGCGCGTTGGTGGCGGCGATGCGGCCGAAGTCGAACGGGTCGTCGACAATCGGCATGAAGAAATCGGTGGTGGCGACGATTGCCTTGCGGTCATCGAGGCGGTACACCGCGGCGTCGTCGCTGGTCTCGCGGCCGACCAGCAGTTCGGCCGGTGCCGGAAGCGCTGGCACGCCCCGCAGCAGTTCGGACAGCGCGCCCGGCGCGATCTTGCAGCCGCAGCCGCCGCCGTGTGCCAGCGAAGTCAGTCGTTGCGGGGCATCGGCCGTTGAAGGGGCGGGGGACTGCGCGTGCGTGGCCATGCCGACATCTCCTGCGGAAACACCAATGGCGGAAGGCAGCAGGAGTCGAACCTACCAGGGAACGATCGACGCCCCCTACTGGGTTTGAAGCCCAGCCGCATGCCCGGATGCGCATGCCTTCCGAAAGTACGGCGGCACCGGTGGGCTCATTCGCGGGCTGCGTTCCACTGCAGGTCGCCGCGCGGCCGATGCTGGTCACCGACGCGTCGAGTGTAGCCAACGCGGTTGAAGAACTCCAAGATCTGGATGCTGCGCTTGCGGCCCAGGCCGATGGCATCGCGGAAGGTGGCCGCATCCACCGTGCCGGTGGCCTGCGACAGCTGCGCGACGATCGCGGCCAGCTCGGCAATGCGGGCCGGTGCATAGAACAGGTCCGGCACTACCTGGAACAGTTCGCCACGCGCGGTGGCGCGGCGCAGGACGGCGCGGACCTCGTCTTCGGCCAGACCGGCGTCGGTGGCCAGCGTGCGCACCCACGGTGGATCGAAGCGACCGGCGTGCAGTTGCGGCAGCACGCGTTCGAGCAGAAGTCGTTCGCGTTCCGGTGGCGCATGGTCATGGCCGGGCAGGCGCCACCAGGCGCCCACGCGCTGCACGCTGCCGTCGTCCAGCAGGCCCTGCAGCAGGGCATTCCACAGGCTCGCTGCAAGCGCGGGCAGCGTACTGCGCTGCAGGCGCCTGCTATCAACACCGGGCTCGTCCGGACGTAGCTCGTGCCAGCTGCGCAGCGACGTGATCACCTGTTCGCGAAGCGCCTGCCAGTGCGAAGCAAGGATGACCACCGTGTCTTCGCGGGTGACGATGCGCCGCGTGCCCGCAGGAAGATCGATCCGGTCGGCCGCGCGCCGGCAGTAGCGTTGCAGGGCGGCCATGGCTATGCCGAAGGAAGCCTGCTGCAACAGTGGGCCGATTCCCGCACCTGTGGCCAGCTGCTCCAGTGCGCCCAGCCAGGCGAGCCGTGCCGGGCTGCGCCGGCGCCGCTGTGGTGGGTCCGGATCGAGCACGATGCCACCACCCAGCGTGCGGATGGCCGCTGAATCACGGGCGATGAATCGATCACCGCACATCGCGCAGACCGGTGCATCGAACACCAGTTGCACCAACTGTCCGTCGCCATGATCGACATCCTCCAGCAGCACCACATGGGCCTGCCGGTGCATCGTGCCCCAGTGGATGTGCAGCGGCGCCCAGTCGTGCAACGGTGTGGCCAGTGCGGAAAGCCGCAGGCGCACGTCGACGCGACGGGTCGCCAGCAGGGCGCGCGGGTCGGCGATCCAGTCGCCACGGTGGATGTCGTCGCGGGCGATGGCAGCCAGGTTCAACGCGCAGCGCTGCCCGGCCATGGCGTGTTCGCTGGCCTGGTTCTGCGCGTGGATGCTGCGTACGCGCACGTCCGTGGCGGCCGGCATCAGCTGCAGATGCTCACCCACGGCAGCGATGCCGCCGTGCACTGCGCCGGTCACCAGCGTGCCGTGGCCGGCCAGCGAGAACACGCGGTCCACCGGCATGCGGAACAGCTCGCCGCGCAGTTCGGCCTGGCGCGTGTTGGCGTCGTCCGACGCCCACGCGTGCAGCTGGGTACGCAGCGCGTTGATGCCAGCATCGTCGGGTACGGTGCTGTTGCAGGCGAATACGGGGGAATCCTGCAGCGGCGTTCCGGCCAGCAGCGCGGCGATCTCGATCTCGACCCGGGCGATGCGCGCGGCGTCCACGCGGTCGATCTTGGTCAGGGCGACTGCACCGCGATCCACGCCCAGCAACTGCAGGATCGCCAGGTGCTCGCGGGTCTGCGGCATTACACCGTCGTCGGCGGCGATCACCAGCAGGGCGACATCGATGCCGGTGGCGCCGGCCACCATCGTATGCACGAAGCGCTCGTGGCCCGGCACATCGACGAAGCCCAGCGTCGCCTCGGCATTGCCGCCGCCTGTGTTCTCCACCGGGACATAGGCATAGCCCAGCTCGATGGAGATGCCGCGCGTGCGTTCCTCCTGCAGGCGATCGGTTTCGATGCCGGTCAGCGCGCGCACCAGGCTGGTCTTGCCATGGTCGATATGCCCGGCGGTGCCGACGATCATGCCTGCAGCGTGCTCCATTGCGCGAGGAAGGTGGCTTCGTCGGTGGGTTCCAGGCAGCGCAGGTCCAGCCAAAGCGCGTCATCGGCAATGCGGCCCAGCACCGGCCGCGGCAGCTGGCGCAAGCGCTTGGCCAAGCGATCCAGCCCGCCGCGGCGCGCGCTGGTAACGCGCAGTCCGGCGCTGGCCAGCTGCGCCTGTGGCTGCGCGCCGCTGCCGATCTGGCTGTACATCGAAGCCCGTTCAAACGCATAGTCGGCGGCCAGCGACGCGCGCATCGGCTGCAGCAGGCGTTGTGCCTGCTCGTCGATGGCATCCCGCAGGCGCGAAAGGCTGCGCAGGGTCGGCAGCCGCAGTGCCAGCAGTTCCGGTTCGCGGTACAGGGCCAGCACGGCTTCCAGTGCGGCCAGGCCCATCTTGTCCAGGCGCAGCGCCCGCTTGAGCGGGTTGCGGTTGATCCGCGCGATCAGGTCGGCGCGGCCGGCGATGATCCCGGCCTGGGGGCCGCCCAGCAGTTTGTCGCCACTGAACGAAACCAGATCGGCGCCGGCCGCCAGTGCTTCCTGCACGGTGGGCTCGTGGGGCAGGCCGAAGGCCGCCAGGTCGCACAGGCTGCCACTGCCCAGGTCCACCACCAGCGGCAGGCCGTGCTCGTGCGCGATCGCAGCCATTGCCGCAGTGTCGACCTTGGCGGTGAAACCGGTGATCGCGTAGTTGCTGGCATGCACTTCCATCAGCAACGCGGTACGGGCGCCGATGGCATGGGCGAAGTCGGCCGGGTGGGTACGGTTGGTGGTGCCCACTTCCAGCAGTCGCGCGCCGGCGCTGCGCATCACATCGGGAATGCGGAAGGCGCCGCCGATCTCCACCAGTTCGCCGCGCGAGACGACCACCTCGCGGCGGTTGGCCAGGCTGTTGAGCAGCAGCAGGACCGCCGCCGCATTGTTGTTGACCACGGTGGCGGCTTCGGCGCCCGTCAGTTCGCAGACCAGCGCCTGCACCCGTGCATCACGGTCGCCGCGGCGGCCGCGGGTGATGTCGAATTCCAGATCGACCGGCGCTGTCATTGCGCGGGTGACCGCCTGCACGGCGGCATCGGGCAACAGCGCGCGGCCCAGGTTGGTGTGCAGCACGGTGCCGGTCAGGTTGAACATCGGCTTCAGGTCCAGCCGTGCATCGGCCGCCAGTGCGGCGTCGAGCGCCGCGACCAGCGACGGGCCGTTGATGGCCTGTTCGAGGCGTTCGGCCGAGAGCTGCGCGGCGCTGATACGGTCGCGTAGTTCCTGCAGGTGTGCGCGCAGCAGTTGGGTGATGCGGCTGCGGCCGTGGCGTTCGATCATGGCCGACAACGCAGGCAGGCGCAGCAGCCGGTCCAGCGAAGGCAGGGCGGCGGCCGATGCCGGTGTGGCGTGCGTGCGTGGCATCGGTCAGTCGCCGTCGGATTGCCACAGCAGCGGGTTCTGGCTGGCGCGCGCATAGCCTTCCTCGGCCAGCAGCAGGTCCAGCGCCAGCGTGCCGAGGTCATCGGCCACCGGCTCCAGTGACGGATCTTTCTCCAGGTACAGGATCTTGCGATAGCTGTGGCAGTGGTCGCAGGTCTCGGCGCGCACCGCACTCTCGCGCACCGCCTCGCCGCGGTCACCGTCCACATCGGCCAGGGCGCGATAGGCAATGTCCTTGCCTGCGGCGCCGCACTGGCTGCACTGCACGCGCACGTAATGCCACTGGCAGGCACACAGCGAGCACGACAGGTAGCGATAGGCGGCGTAGGGCGGGCGCGCCTGCACCACGCTGGCCACCGGCAGCGTGCCACAGAGCGGGCACAGCCCTGGTGCATCGGCCAGCGGCTTCAGGTCGGTCGGATGGAAGCTGGCGGCGAGCACCGCCCAGTACACCTGCAGCGCGTTCATCACCAGCAGCGCAGCGACGGCGTCGACCGAGGGCGCGTCATCGCGTTCCAGCACCGCATGCGCCTGTGCATCCAGCCACGCATCATCAGCAGCCGCGACGCGTTGCAGCTCCTGCCGGGTTTCCACCGGTAGGCCCGTTTCGTCGGCACAGTGCTGGCACAGCGTGCGCAGCCAGTCGCGCCAGCGCCCATCCAGTTGCAGCGAGTTGGCCGGCCGCAATGGCATGCCGGCGCCGGCCGCCGCGCTCGACTGCTGTGCACGCGCCTGTGCCTGCAGGTCCTCGCGTTGCTGCGGTGTCAGATCCTCCAGCAGCGCCTGCTGTGCATCGGCCAGCGCCGCCAGCAGCTGCAGGTAGCCGCCGATGGCACTGTGCGCGGCGAGGCTGCGCAGGCGTGCCGCGCGCGTAGCAAACAGTGACTCGGTATCAGGCAGGATGATGCGCGGCACATCGCGCGAGGCGAGCGTCTCGATCTCACCGGGTTCAAGGATGCGTTGCGCCATGCAGGGCCAGCCAGAAGAACCAGGCTCCATCGTCGCTGTTGTCGGCGCTGGCGTCCAGCGTGTTGCCGGCCATCTGAAATGGTTGGGGTCAGATCCGTTTTCCAAAGAAAAACGGATCTGACCCCATCGGTTGTTGAAAGTGGATCCCGAGCGTTGGTCGGGATTCGATCAGTGCCGACCAACGGTCGGCACCCACCGACAGATCGCGGCCAACTGTCGAAGGCGGGGTGGGTTCGGTTGCGGGGGCGTGAGCCGCATGCGGCGACCGAGCTTACATGGGTGAGGGCGCTTTGCTTGCGAAGCACTGCTTCGCAAGCGCCCGAACGCACAGCCGCCAGCGGCTGGGCCGGGCCCCGGAGGGGTACTTGCAGCGTCCCCCGCAACCGGGCCCACCCCGCCACCCCTCAGAAGGCCCGCTCTTGACGTTGATTCTGCGGGTGCAGGGCCGCAGGCCCTGCCGCTACCCCTGTTCCCGGCGCCCGCGCAGGATGTCGCGGAACCACTGACGGTGATGCTTGTACGCCCACCCATAGGTCACCTTGCCCTGGGTCATCGCCCGCACCGATCCCTTGATCCAGAGCGCCGCATAGATGTGCACCACGATCGCGCAGACCAGCACCCAGCCGAACAGCGCATGGGCCAGCACCGAGAAGCGAATCACTCCGATCGGGAAGAAATGACTGAAATACTGCCGCCAGATCACGAAGCCGGTCAGCAGCAGTGCCGACAGGCAGCCGATGATGGCCCAGAACAGCAGCTTCTGGCCGGCATTGAAGCGACCGACCGGCGGCAGTTTTTCATCCTCGTTGCGCAGTACGTCGCGCATGCCACGCATCCACGCGCGGTCATCGGCGGTCGGCAGGTTGTCGCGCCACATGCGCAACGCCAGCAGCGCAAAGCCCACCACCATGGCCAGGCCGATGAACGGATGCAGGATGCGCGTCCACGGGCCGCCACCGAACAGCTGGGTCAACGGGAACAGGGCAGGGTGGAACAACGCCAGCCCGGACAGCGCGGTCAGCACGAAGCAGATCGCCACGATCCAGTGATTGATGCGGGTCGGCGCGCGGTAGCGGACGATCTGCCGCGGGTGCGGGGCGTACTTCATGGCCGCTGCTCCTCTTCGATCGTCTTCGCCTCGTGCTCGGCTTCTTCTTCTTCCTCGTCATTGACCGTGTTGCGGCCGATGCCGATGTAATGCAGGAACCCAGCAAAGGCCGTGGCGGCGATCGCCAGCACGCCCAGCGGCTTGGCTACGCCCTTCCAGACTTCCACCATCGGGCTGATGCGGGGGTCCTTGGGCAGGTCGGCGTAGAGCTCGGGCTTGTCCACGTGCTGCAGCACGTACATCACATGGGTACCGCCGACGCCCTGCGGGTCGTACAACCCGGCGTTCTCGTAACCCCGTGATTTCAGGTCTTCCACGCGTCCGGCGGCATGCTCGGTCATCGCCTGTTTGCTGCCGAAGGTGATCGCCCCGGTCGGGCAGGTCTTCACACAGGCCGGCTCCTGGCCGACCGCCACCCGGTCCGAACACAGCGTGCACTTGTAGGCCTTGTGGTCCTTCTTGGAGATGCGCGGTACGTCGAACGGGCAGCCGGTCACGCAGTAGCCGCAGCCGATGCAGTTCTCTTCCTGGAAGTCGACGATGCCGTTGGCATACTGGATGATCGCGCCGGGCGACGGGCAGGCCTTCAGGCAGCCCGGGTCGCTGCAGTGCATGCAGCCCTCCTTGCGGATCAGCCACTCCAGCTTGCCCTTCTCGTCCTCGTACTCGCGGAACTTCATCACCGTCCACGACTGTTCGCTCAGATCGGGCGGGTTGTCATAGCTGCCAACGCAGCTGCCCACTTCGTCGCGCAGGTCGTTCCACTCCATGCAGGCGACCTGGCAGGCCTTGCAGCCGATGCACTTGCTCACATCGATCAGCTTGGCGACCTGGCCGGTGTGCGCACCGCGCGCCTCCGGTGAGGGCGTGGTGGTGGCCGAGCGGCGGATGATGTCCAGCGATTGCAGTGACATGGCGTTTCTCCTACACCTTCTCGACCTTGACCAGGATGCACTTCGATTCGGGCGTCTGCGAGTTGCCGTCACCGATGGCATTGGTCAGCGTATTGGCGATATATCCGGGCTTGGCCGCACCGAGGAAGCCCCAGTGGATCGGCACGCCCACCTGGTGCACGGTCTTTCCATCGATCTGCAGGGCCTTGATCCGCTTGGTCACCATCGCAACGGCTTCGATATGGCCACGCTTGGAACTCACCCGCACGCGGCTGCCGTTGGTGATGCCCAGCTCGTCGGCCAATGCCGCGCCGATCTCGACGAACTGCTCGGGCTGGATGATGGCGTTCAACTTGCCGTGCTTGGTCCAGAAGTGGAAATGCTCGGTCAGGCGGTAGGTGGTGGCCACATGCGGGAACTCGTCCGGCGAACCGATCTGTGCACGGTCGCTGGCGAACACGCGTGCCGCCGGGTTGTTCAGCGTCAGCGCCTGGCCGGGGCTGAGCGGGTTGCTGCGCAGCGGCGTATCAAAGGGCTCGTAGTGCTCCGGGAACGGTCCCTCGGCCATGCCGGCCTTGGCGAAGAAGCGGGCGACGCCTTCCGGGTTCATGATGAACGGGCCCATCCCGCCGGCGGGATCTTCGTCGGCCTTGAAGTCCGGCACGTCCACGTTGCCCCAGTTCTTGCCGTTCCAGGCCAGCAGCGTGCGGCGCGGATCGAACGGTTGGCCAGCCACGTCGCACGAGGCGCGGTTGTACATCACGCGGCGGTTGGCTGGCCACGCCCAGGCCCAGCCCAGCGTGTTGCCGATGCCGGTCGGGTCACTGTTGTCACGCCGCGCCATCATGTTGCCGGTCGGACCCCAGGCGCCGATGTAGATCCAGCAGCCGGAGGCGGTGCTGCCGTCGTCGCGCAGGTCGCCAAACGCGGCCAGCTGCTCGCCGGCCTTGCGCACCAGCCTGGTCGGGTCCTTCGGATCGAACACGTCCACGAGCGCCTTGCCGTTGTATTCCATCGCCAGTTCTTCCGGCGTCGGCAGCTCCGGGTTGGCGTACTTCCAGGCCAGGTCGCGCACCGGCTCCCACCACGCACCGCCATCCTTCTCGTACATCGCTTTGATGCGATGGAACAGCTCGGACATGATCTCGATGTCGCTGCGCGCTTCGCTCGGCGGGTTGGCCCCCTTCCAGTGCCACTGCAGCCAGCGCGATGAGTTGACCACCGCGCCGTTCTCCTCGGCGAAGGAAGTGGTGGGCAGGCGGAACACTTCGGTCTGGATCGTGCTCGGGTCGACGTCGTTCAGTGCGCCGTGGTTCTGCCAGAAGGCGATGGTCTCGGTTTCCAGCGGATCCATGCTGACCATGAACTTCAGCTTGGAGAACGCACTGATCAGCTTGCCCTTGTTCGGCGCCGAAGCCAGTGGGTTGAAGCCCTGGCAGATGTAGCCGTGGATCTTGCCCTCGTTCATCAGCTCGTACGCCTGCAGCATGTCGTACGGCTTGTCGAGCTTGGGCAGGTAATCGAAGCACCAGTTGTTGTCGGCGGTGGCAGCATCGCCCCACCACGATTTCATCAGACTGACGTGGAACTTCGGGTAGTTCTGCCAGAACGACATCTGGTTGGCGCGCAGGGGCTTCTGCGTGCGCTTGGCGATGTAGGCCTCGTAGTCCTGCTCATCCTGTTTCGGCAGCGTCAGGTAGCCGGGCAGCAGGTCGGACATCAGGCCGATGTCGGTCAGGCCCTGGATGTTGGAGTGCCCGCGCAGCGCGTTCATGCCGCCACCGGCCACGCCGATGTTGCCCAGCAGCAGCTGCACCATGGTGCCGGCACGCACGTTCTGCGCGCCGATCGAGTGCTGCGTCCAGCCCAGCGCGTACAGGATGGTCATCGCCTTGTCCTTGCCGGCGGTGGACGCGATCATGTCCCACACCTGGCGGATGCTGTCGGCCGGCGTGCCGCAGATGCGCTCGACCATCTCCACGGTGTAACGCGCGTAGTGTTGTTTCAGCAGGTTGTAGACGCAGCGCGGGTCCTTCAGCGTCGGGTCGCTGCGCACGAATCCATCGTCACCGTAGGCGTAGTCCCAGCTGGAACGGTCGTAGCTGCGCTTCTCTTCGTTGTAGCCCGAATACAGGCCGTCCTTGAAGGCGAACTCGTCCTTCACCAGGAACGACATGTCGGTGTAGTTCAGCACGTACTCGTGCTGGATGCGGTCCTCCGTCAGCAGGTAGTTGATCAGGCCGCCCAGGAACACGATGTCGGTACCGGTACGGATCGGCGCGTACACATCGGCCACCGCGGCCGAGCGGTTGAAGCGCGGATCGACCACGATCAGCCGGGCCTTGTTGTGCGCCTTGGCCTCGGTCACCCATTTGAACCCGCACGGATGCGCCTCGGCGGCATTGCCACCCATGATCAGGATCAGGTCGGCATTCTTGATGTCGACCCAGTGATTCGTCATCGCACCACGGCCTAGCGTCGGGGCAAGACCTGCCACCGTCGGGCCGTGTCAGACACGTGCCTGGTTGTCGAATGCCAGCATGCCAAGGGAGCGGACGACCTTGTGGGTCAGTACCGCGGTTTCATTGCTGGTGGCCGAGGCCGCCAGCATGCCGGTGGTCAGCCAGCGGTTGACCGTCTGCCCGGCTTCGTTCTTCTGCACGAAGTTGGCATCGCGGTCTTCCTTCATCAGCCGCGCGATGCGGTCCAGCGCATCGTCCCAGCTCAGCCGCTTCCACTCGTTCGAGCCCGGCGCGCGGTACTCGGGGTAGAGCAGGCGCGACTTGCTGTGGATGATGTCGGCCAGGCCGGCACCCTTCGGGCACAGCGTGCCGCGGTTGACCGGATGGTCCGGGTCGCCCTCGATGTGGAAGATGCTCGGCTCGGCGTTCTTGGCGCCATCGCCGAGGCTGTACATCAGGATGCCGCAGGCCACCGAACAGTAGGTACAGGTGTTGCGGGTCTCGGTCGCGCGGGTCAGCTTGTATTGCCTGACCTCCGCGAGCGCGATGCCGGGCGCGAAGCCCATCAGTGCCAGGCTGGAGCCGACCAGGGTTGTCCCGGTCACTTTCAGGAACTGGCGGCGGCTCATCGATGGCATGCCGTTCTCCTGGGATGGCGGGGAGGCGCAGGCCTCCGGGCTGTCGTTGGGTACGGGCCGGTTATAGCACAGGCCTCCGGATGCCCATGTGGCACAAGGCGCGGCGCCTGCCGGACGGGCCCGGAAAGGGCCTGCTCTGGTAAAGTTGCGTGCCCGCCCCCTGGGGAAGCGTCTGCCGGGCCTGGTTCCAGGATGTTCCGCGCAGCCCCCGCCGTCCTGGCGCGATCCTCCGCGCCGGACCTGGAACACCGAGGAAAAATTTTGCGAAATCAACCAATTGGGTTCCGCGCATGAGCGCCCCGTCGAAGCCGTCGGACGCCGTTGCGCGCGGCACGCTGTACATCGTGGCCGCCCCCTCCGGCGCCGGCAAGAGCAGCATCGTCAATGCCACCCTGGCGCGTGACCCGCAGATCGCCCTGTCGATTTCCTTCACCTCGCGCGCGATGCGCCCCGGTGAGGTGAACGGCCAGCACTACCACTTCGTCAGTGCCGAGAAGTTCGAGCAGATGATCGCCGCGGGCGACTTCTTCGAACACGCCTGGGTGCACGGCGACTGGAAGGGTACGGCCCGGCAGTCGGTGGAACCGCAGTTGGCCGCCGGCCAGGACGTGCTGCTGGAGATCGACTGGCAGGGCGCGCAGCAGGTGCGGCAGCTGGTGCCGGGCACGGTCACCGTGTTCATCCTGCCGCCGTCCAAGCAGGCCCTGCAGGACCGCATGCGCAAGCGCGGCCAGGACAGCGAAGCGGTCATCGCCCAGCGGCTGGGGGCAGCCCGCGATGAAATGCTGCACTTCAACGAGTTCGACTACGTCATCGTCAACGAGGTGTTCGACACTGCCGTGGACGAGCTGTGCGCCATCTTCACTGCCAGCCGCCTGCGCCGGGAGGCCCAGAAGGTCCGCCACGCCGGCCTGATCCAGGCGCTGCTGACCCCCGATCCGGGTGCAACTGACTGATTCCAAAAGAATCGGGTAGGGGTTGGCTTGATTTTGTCCAGCCCCTGCCAGTACACTCCGTCCCCTTTCCCTCATTCGACTGAGCGGCCGACCGGTCGCCGGGAGCCCGTATGGCCCGCATCACCGTAGAAGATTGCCTGGAAGTCGTTAACAACCGTTTCGAACTGGTCATGATGGCGTCCAAGCGTGCCCGCCAGCTCGCCAACGGCGTGCAGGCTACGCTGGACAACAGCGAGACCGAGGACAAGCCGACCGTGCTGGCGCTGCGCGAAATCGCCGCCCGCAAGATCGACAACGCCCTGATCGACGAAGTCGAGAAGGCCGAGCGTGAGCGCGCCGAGCGCGAAGCGCTGGAGTGGGCTGCCGCCGAAGTGGTCGCCGACGAAGACATGTCCAAGAACGACGATTGATCGCATCGATCAACGTAATCGTTGGATACACCGAACAGCCCGCCCCGTGCGGGCTGTTTCGCATTCAGGATTTGCCGTAAACGTCGCGCTGGAATAGGCTTCGGGCATGAACCCAGGCCCCACTGCCAAGGTCGCCGCAGCCCCCGCTGCCGCCGTACCCGACTACGTCCTCCAGCTTGAACGCGCCGCCCATTACCTGCCGCCGGAACAGCTGCCGCTGTTGCGCCGTGCCTGGGAAGTCGGGGCCTCCGCACACGCTGGGCAGACGCGCAAGTCGGGCGAGCCCTATATCACCCATCCGGTGGCCGTTGCCCAGGTGCTGGCCGAACTCGGCCTGGACGTGGAAGCGCTGATCGCCGCGATCCTGCACGACACCATCGAAGACACCCCGCTGACCCGCGAGGCGCTGGCCGCCGAGTTCGGCGAAGCCGTGGCCGAACTGGTCGACGGTGTCACCAAGCTGGACAAGCTGAAGTTCCGTGACCGCCAGGAGGCGGCCGCCGAGAGCTTCCGCAAGATGCTGCTGGCGATGTCGCGCGACCTGCGCGTGATCATGATCAAGCTGGCCGACCGCCTGCACAACATGCGCACGCTGGGCGCGCAGAGCCGCGAAGCGCGTGGCCGCATCGCCCGCGAGACGCTGGAGATCTACGCGCCCATCGCCCAGCGCCTGGGCATGAGCCTGGTCAAGAGCGAGCTGCAGAACCTGGGGTTCAAGGCGCTCTACCCATGGCGCCACGCCATCATCGAAAAACACATCCGCAGCCAGCCGGTGGTGCGCCGCGAAGCTATGGCGCAGGTGGAAGTGCAGCTGTCGCAGCGACTGGCCAAGGAGGGGATCGAGCATCGGCTGATCAGCCGCATCAAGACCCCGTGGAGCATCTACAACAAGATGCGCGACGAGAACAAATCCTTCGACCAGGTGATGGATGTGTTCGGCTTCCGCCTGGTCGTGCGCAGCGTGCCCAGCTGCTACCACGCGCTGGGCTCGGTGCACGCCACCTTCAAGCCGCTGGATGGGCGCTTCCGCGATTTCATCGCCATTCCCAAGGCCAACGGTTACCAGTCGCTGCATACCGTGCTGTTCGGGCCGTATGGCTCGCCGATCGAGGTGCAGATCCGCACCGAGGAAATGGACCTGATCGCCGAACGCGGCGTGGCCGCGCACTGGACCTACAAGTTCGGTGGTGATTCGCCCAACAGCGCACAGAGCCGTGCCCACGCCTGGATCGTCGAGCTGATCGACTCGCAGCGCGCCGCCGGTTCCTCGCTGGAATTCCTCGACAACGTCAAGGTCGACCTGTTCCCGGACGAGGTCTACCTGTTCACCCCGAAGGGCAAGATCCTGGCCCTGCCGCGCAACTCCACCGCGCTTGATTTTGCCTACGCCGTGCATACCGACGTGGGCAACATGGCGGTGGCCTCGCGCGTGGACAAGAAACTGGTGCCGCTGCGCACCAAGCTGGTGTCGGGCCAGTCGGTGGAGATCATCACCGCTCGCTCGGCCACGCCGAAACCGCAGTGGCTGGAATTCGTGGTGACCAGCAAGGCGCGCACCGCCATCCGCCACCAGCTCAAGCAGCTGGAGCACGAAGATGCCGTGCAGCTCGGCCATCGCATGCTCGACCGCGCGCTGGAAGCGATGGATTCATCGCTGGAGCGCCTGCCGAAAGGCCGCCTGGACGCGTTCCTGGCCGAACACCGCTTCCCGCGCCTGGAAGCGCTGCTGGCCGAGGTCGCACTGGGCAACTGGATGCCGACCCAGGCCGCGCAGGCGCTGATGGCCTACGCCGAACTGCGTGGCGGCCCGCATTCGCGTCACCATTCGCAGGAGAAGATCCTGATCAACGGTAGCGAACGCGGCGTGGTGACCTTCGCCGGCTGCTGCCAGCCGATACCCGGCGACGAGATCATGGGCTACCACACCGCCGGCAAGGGCATCGTGGTGCACCGCATGGACTGCCCGAACCTGGCCGAGCTGCGCAAGTCGCCCGAGCGCTGGGTGCCGATCGGCTGGGACACCACCGTCTCCGGCGACTACGACACCTCGCTGGTGGTGGAAGTGGAGAACGGCACCGGCGTGCTGGCGCAGCTGGCCGCCGCCATCGCACAGAGCCATTCCAACATCGAGCGCGTGGACTACCTGGACCGCGACTTCAACGCCGCCGTGCTGGCGTTCAACATCCAGGTGCGCGACCGCAACCACCTGGCCGAAGTGATGCGCCGCCTGCGCCGCCTGTCGGTCGTGCAATCGGTACGCCGCCAATAACCCCACCCCATGCGTGGTGGATTTTGTAGAGCCGAGCCCATGCTCGGCTGCTCTTGCCTGAAGCAGCCGAGCATGGGCTCGGCTCTACAGGCGGCGCATCACATGCCCGGACTGCGGTAGATCCACGCCATGCGTGGATGCACCCCCAGCCGGTACAATCACCGCTCTGTTTTCCCCCAAGCACCGGAGCGACCCATGTCCCGCCAGATCATCAACACCGAAAAGGCTCCCGCCGCCATCGGCCCGTACTCGCAGGCCGTGCGCGCCGGCAACACCGTGTATTTCTCCGGCCAGATCCCGCTCGACCCGGCCACCGGCGACATCGTCGGCGCCGGTGACGTCGAAGCACAGGCCCGCCGCGCCTTCGACAACCTCAAGGCCGTGGCCGAAGCCGCAGGTGGTTCGCTGGACAAGGTCGTGCGCCTGGGCCTGTACCTGACCGACCTGGGCGAGTTCGCCAAGGTCAACGCGGTCATGCAGGACTACTTCCAGGCCCCGTACCCGGCCCGTTCCACCATCGAAGTCTCCGGCCTGCCGAAGGGCGCCAGCTTCGAGGTCGACGCGGTGATGGTCATCGACTGACCGCCACGTGGCACGCAAGGCGGCGGTCACCCCGGTCCTGTCACCGTCCGGCGAAGCATCCCTGGCGATGCTCGCCGGCGTCGGTCCGGCCGTGGCCGCCAAGCTGCAGGCGCGTGGCCTGGCCACCCTGCAGGATCTCTGGCTTCACCTGCCGCTGCGCTATGAAGACCGGACCCGGCTGACCCGCATCGAAGACCTGCGCAACGGCGTGCCGGCGCAGGTGGAAGGGCGGGTGGTCGCGGTCGAGCGCGGCATGCGCTACCGGCCGATGCTGAAAGTGGCGGTGGAAGACGAAGGGCAGGGCACCCTGGTGCTGCGCTTTTTCCACTTCCGCCAGCAGCAGGTCGGGCAGTTCGCGGTCGGCACCCGGCTGCGCTGCTTCGGCACGCCCAAGCCCGGCCACCTCGGCCTGGAAATCGTCCATCCCAGCTACCAGGTGCTGGGCCGCAACGACGATCCCGAACTCGGCGACCGCCTCGACCCGGTGTATCCCACCGTCGAAGGGGTCGGCCCGATGACCATGCGCAAGCTGATCGGCCAGGCGCTGGACCGCCTGCCCGAGGAGAGCACGCTGGAATTGCTGCCCAGCGGCTGGCTCGATGGCCTGGGCCTGCCTTCGCTGCGCAGCGCGCTGCTGACCGTGCACCGGCCACCGCCGGATGCCGATCTGGCCGCGTTGGCCGCCGGTACCCACCCGGCGCAGCGTCGCCTGGCGATGGAAGAACTGCTGGCCCATCACCTCAGCCTGCGCCGCCAGCGCATTGCCTTGCAGGCACACCATGCGCCGCCGCTGGCCGGTCCTGGCAAGCTGGCCAAGGCGCTGCTGAAGCAGCTGCCGTTCGCGCTGACCGGCGCGCAGGCACGCGTGTTCAAGCAGATCCGTGAAGACCTCGCGCGCCCCAGCCCGATGCTGCGGCTGGTGCAGGGCGACGTCGGCTCCGGCAAGACGGTGGTGGCCGCGCTGGCCGCCATGCTGGCGGTGGAGCAGGGCAAGCAGGTTGCGTTGGCCGCACCCACCGAACTGCTGGCCGAGCAGCACCTCAACAATCTGCGCGGCTGGCTGGAACCGCTCGGTGTGCGCATCGCCTGGCTGGCCGGCAAGGTCACCGGCAAGGCGCGCGCCAAGGTGATGGAGCAGGTCGCCAACGGCGAAGCACAGGTGGTGGTCGGTACCCACGCGCTGATGCAGGAGGCGGTGGTGTTCCAGGACCTGGCGCTGGCCATCGTCGACGAGCAGCACCGCTTCGGCGTGCACCAGCGCTTGGCCCTGCGCGACAAGGGCGCGGGCGGCAACAGCGTGCCGCACCAGCTGGTGATGACCGCCACGCCGATTCCGCGCACGCTGGCGATGTCCGAGTACGCGGACCTGGATGTGTCGGCGATCGACGAACTGCCGCCGGGACGTACACCGGTGCAGACGGTCGCGCTCAACAATGATCGTCGCCCGGAGCTGATCGAGCGCATCGCACTTGCCTGCCAGGAAGGGCGGCAGGTGTACTGGGTGTGTACGCTCATCGAGGAAAGCGAAGAGCTGGATGCCACCCCGGCGCAGGCCACCTACGAATCACTGCAGGCGCTGCTGCCCGGTGTTCGCGTCGGGCTGGTGCATGGCCGCCTCAAGGCCGCCGAGAAGCTTGCGACGATGGTGGCGTTCAAGGCCGGCGAGATCGACCTGCTGGTGGCGACCACCGTGATCGAAGTGGGCGTGGACGTACCGAACGCCTCGCTGATGGTGATCGAGAACGCCGAGCGCCTCGGCCTGGCCCAGCTGCACCAGCTGCGTGGCCGCGTGGGCCGCGGTTCGGCGGTGTCGCGCTGCGTGCTGCTGTACCAGGCACCACTCTCGCAGATGGCGCGTGAGCGCCTGCAGACCATGCGCGAAACCAACGATGGTTTCGTCATCGCCGAGAAGGACCTGGAACTGCGCGGCCCCGGCGAACTGCTCGGGACGCGCCAGACCGGCCTGGCCGGTTTCCGCATTGCCGACCTGGCCCGCGACGCTGGCCTGCTGCCCGGCGTGCATGAATTGGCCGAGCGCCTGTTGGCCCAGCAACCGGCCCTGGCTGATCGCGTGGTGCAGCGCTGGATCGGCACCGCGGTGCGTTACGCCTCGGCCTGATCCCTGTAGAGCCGAGCCCATGCTCGGCTGCCGTTCGCGCTGCGCGCGGGAGTCGAGCATGGTTCGACGCTACAGACAGCCTTTTCGATCATCTCGCGGATATGTCGACCAAGGTCGACACCTACCAAGAGCGGTAGCGATCTGTCGAAGGCGCGGTGGGGCCGGTTGCGGGGGCGTGAGCCGCATGGATGCGGCGACCGAGCTTACATGGACGTACTTGCAGCGTCCCCCGCAACCGGACCCACCCCGCCATCGCTCAGGAAACCAGCTTTTGCCGTTGCCGTTGCTCCTGCCTCTGCGGGTGCAGGGCGCAGCCCTGCCAGAACCCCAACCGCCGTACTTGCAACGGTCATCATCCCGGTCCACACTTCGTTGCCGATCTGAAGACGGCAATAATGACCCACAAGATCCCCCTGTTGATCGACACCGATCCCGGTGTGGACGACGCCTTGGCCCTGCTGATGGCCTTTGCCGATGAACGGCACGACGTGGTCGCCCTGACCATCGCCGCCGGCAATGTCGGCCTCGAATACACCGTCCGCAACGCCCTCAAGCTCTGTGACATCGTCGGCCGCCCCGACGTACCGGTGTTTGCCGGCAGCCCGGATCCGCTGCTGCACCCCTCCGTTGACGCTGCCCACGTGCATGGCCGTGATGGCTACGGCGACGTGGACCTGCCGCCGCCGAGCCGCCAGGCCGAGGCCGAGCACGCGGCCCTGGCCATCCTGCGCCTGTCGCACGAACACGCCGGCGAACTGATGCTGGTGATGTTGGGCCCGCTGACCAATCTGGCGCTGGCACTGAAGCTGGACCCGACCCTGCCCCAGCGCATCAAGCGCATCGTGGTGATGGGCGGTGCGGTTACCTGCCACGGCAACATCACCCCGGCAGCCGAATTCAACATTGCCTTCGATCCGGAAGCCGCGCACGTGGTGTTCACCTCGTTCAAGCACCTGCTGGTGTCGGACTGGGAGGCCACCGTTGCCCACGGCCTGCCGCTGGAGGACGCCGAGAAATGGCTGCAGGCCGATTCCGATCGCGCCCGCTTCTACGAACTGATCTCGCGCAAGACCCGCGCGCTGTCGGAAGATGCCAAGGGCGGCCGCTGGTATACCGCCGATGCGGTGGCCATGGCGTGGGCGCTGAATCCGGAAGGGCAGCTGCAGGTCGAGTCGCGGCCGCTGAACGTCGAGCTGAATGGCACGTTCAGCCGCGGCGCCACCATCGTCGACTGGAACCGCCAGACCGGCCAGCCGGACAACTGCGATCTGCTGATGGCCTACGACCAGCAGCGTTTCGAGGCCCTGGTGCGCCAGGCCCTGGGCGCGGACTGACGTCCGTTGCCCCGCACCGGTTGCCCCGAGCGGCAACCGGTGCTTATAATGCCGCTCTTGACCACCAGCCCATTTACGGTGTGAGCCCATGAAGGCCGATATCCATCCGAACTACCGCGACGTCGTCTTCCATGACGTCACCTCCGATTTCAAGATCCTGACCCGCTCCACCATGGCGACGAAGGAAACCATCCAGTGGGAAGACGGCAACGAATACCCGCTGGTCAAGGTTGAAATTTCCTCGGCTTCGCATCCGTTCTACACGGGCAAGCACAAGGTCATCGACACCTCGGGCCGTATCGACAAGTTCCAGAAGCGCTACGCGCGCTGATCTGTCGATCCAGCTTCGAACCGACGGCCGCGCTCTGCGCGGCCGTTTGTTTTTCCCCAACGCCAACCCAACGGGCGTTTGGATGGACGGAACACTGCGTTCGTGTGACAACGCTTTTGCCGATCCGGGCCGCTCAACGGCCGGTGTCTGGCCGCCTGTCGTATACGACTTCCGTCTAGCACCCGACAAATGCTGCTGTGCGATAATGACATGATCCCCGGCACAGGCCGAGGACGTCATTCACGTGCCTGACCAATGCGCTTGGGCAGGCGCCTTCCCATGAAGGAGCGCACACAGTGTCCGATCTTGATCAGGTCACGCTCAACGCCGGCGACAAGTCCGTCGTTCTGCCCGTCATCAAACCCACCCTTGGCAACGACTGCGTCGACATCGCGAAGCTGACCAAGGAAACGGGTTTCTTCACCTACGATTCCGGCTTCACCGCGACGGCCAGCTGCAAGTCCGCCATCACCTACATCGACGGCGACAAGGGCGTGCTGCTGTACCGCGGCTACCCGATCGAACAGCTGTCGGAAAAGTCGAGCTACGTCGAAGTGGCCTACCTGCTGATCAACGGCGAGCGCCCGAGCGCCGAGCAGCTGAAGGCCTTCACCGATGAGCTGACCGCCGAAGCCAACGTCGATGAGTCGATCAACACCCTGATCGGCAGCTTTGCCAAGGATGCCCACCCGATGGCGATCCTGGCGGCCGCGATCGCGCAGCTGTCGGCCATCTACCACGACTCGCTGGACCTGTCCGACGCCGAGCAGCGCCGCAAGGCCGCCGTGCGCCTGATCGCCAAGGTGCCGACCCTGTCGGCGCTGATCTACCGCCACGGCAAGGGCCTGCCGGCCAACAAGCCGGACACCTCGCTGGACTACGTCAGCCGCTTCCTGAAGCAGACCTTCGAGTCCGCTGACGGCCAGTACGACCTGAACCCGGACGTGGTCAAGGCACTGGACCTGCTGTTCATCCTGCATGCCGACCACGAGCAGAACGCCTCGACCTCGACCGTGCGCCTGGTCGGCTCGACCGGTGCCAACCCGTACGCGTCGGTCGCTGCGGGCGTCACCGCGCTGTGGGGTCCGGCCCACGGCGGTGCCAACGAAGCCGTGCTGAAGATGCTCGAAGAGATCGGCAGCGCCGACAACGTCGAGTCCGCCGTGGTCAAGGCCAAGGACAAGACCTCCGGCTTCCGCCTGATGGGCTTCGGCCACCGCGTCTACAAGAACTTCGACCCGCGCGCCAAGGTCATCGGCGAGATGACCAGCAAGGTGCTCAAGCAGCTGGGCGTGCAGGATCCGCTGCTGGACGTGGCCGTGAAGCTGGAACAGGCTGCGCTGCAGGACGAGTACTTCGTCGCCCGCAAGCTGTACCCGAACGTCGATTTCTACAGCGGCATCATCTACAAGGCGCTGCAGATCCCGACCGAAATGTTCACCGTCATGTTCGCCCTGGGCCGTACTTCCGGCTGGGTGTCGCATTGGCTGGAACAGCAGGTCGATCCGGAAATGAAGATCGGCCGTCCGCGCCAGGTCTACACCGGCAGCGACGTGCGCGACTACCAGGGCTGATCGCCCGCAGCAGGTTGTGCTGAGAACGCCCCGCATCCGCGGGGCGTTTTTTTTGTCCTGATCGTCTTCGGCGGATGCCGACTGCGGCACGTTGGTCCGCACGATAAGAGCCCGCTTCCGGATCTGAACGCGTTCTGACAATGAATGTCGCATTCACATCTTTTCGGATCTATTGCATGGGTATCACGTCGAAGGCGATAGAACCTGTGCGTACTGATCCCTGTATGGAGAACGCCATGAACCGACTGATCGCCATCGCTTTCATCGCCACGCCGCTGGCCCTGCTGAGCCCGCAGGCCTTTGCGCAGTACACGGGGCCGGGGGCAGGGGCCGCTGCCAGCACCGTCGCTGACGCACGTGCGCAGCGCGATGACCATCCGGTGGTGCTGCGTGGCACCCTCATCGCCAAGATCGGTGACGAGCGCTACCAGTTCCGTGATGCCAGCGGCCAGATCGAGGTCGAGATCGATGACGAAGACCTGCCGCCGCAGGCCATCGGTGCCGACACCGTGGTCGAGCTGCGTGGCAAGGTCGACACGCATCGCTTCAAGCCCACCGACATCGATGTCGATCACGTCACCGTCGTGCCTGCAGGTTGAAGCGAACGGCAGCCGAGCGTGGGTTCGGCTCTACAAATTCAATGCAATGAGGTTTGTTGCATTGAACCGATGAGGGAAATTGCATAACCCTCAAACATTGAGCGAATTCAAGAATTCCCCTTAACGTTCAACGTTTTAGGAATGCTTGAATGGCCTGCATGGCAATGGATTTCTAACATTCTCTCCGTCGCCCGCACCCATCCCCGCGGGCGATGCTCCCCTCCCTTTTCTCCTTGGGGAGGGGAGCTTTCATATTCCCCCTTTGTCCGAGAGAGACAACCATGCACGCCATCATCAAGAAGACCGCGCTCGCGGCAGCGCTGGCCACCGCTTCGCTGTCCGCGCACGCGCTGGAAACCAAGATCTCCGTCTATGCCGACGTCGACCCGACCCTGGCACTGCTGCGTGATGACGGCACCCCGTTGCCGGACCTGGTCACGCTGACCCACGATCCGCTGCGCGGCCTGATTCCGGACACGCAGCGCGTGCGCATTCACTCCAACGACGAAACCGCCGATATCGAGGCCCGTATCGATGGTGCGTTTGCCCTCGCAAATGAGACCGGCACCGTCACCGTGCCGATGACCATCAGCCTCAACAACCGCGCACTGGGTGCCGCCGCCATCGAGTACAAGGCAGTCGATCTGTTCAACGGTGCCGGCTCTACCCCGGGCGCCTCGATCTCGATGCCGTTGACCATTGCCCAGGCCACCCCGGGCCCGATCACCACCAAGGGTCGCTACAGCGGCATCGTCAACGTCGTGCTGACCCAGAAGACCACCACGCTGTAATCCCCGCGCCGGCCCGGCTCCCGGGCCGGCCGCTTCTCCAGCGGTACCCCCATGACCTCACACGCCCCCGCCGTCACCCGGCTGGCGGTCGCGCTCGCCCTGGCGTTGTCCACTCCGCTGGCGGCCGCGCGCGGCGTCCCGCCCGGTTTCGAAGATCTGGTCGAAGGACAGACCGAACAACTAGACATCCGGCTGTTCGGCCGCTCGGCCGGGCTGTCGCCGGTGCGCGTCACCCTGGAGCATGTGCAGCTGGAAGATCCCGCGCGCGTGCTGCAGGCACTGGACCTGTCCGCCGAGGCGCAGGCCGCGCTGCTGCCGGCGCTGTCTCAGCCGCTGCCACGCAACAGCCACCTGGCCTGCCGCTTCGGTGGTGCCGAGGCCGGTTGCGGCTATCTGGATCCCCCGGAAGACCCTGCCGCCGCGCGTGCGCTGTACGACGAAGGCGAGGGCGCCGTGCGCCTGTTCGTGGCTCGCCAGTGGATCGGTGGCGAGCCCGCCGCGGAACGCTTCCACGCGCTCAGCAGCAATGCCGAGAACGCTTTCCTGCACCAGCAGGTGCTCAACCTCACCGGTGGGCGCGACTACCAGTCGTTCAGTGCGCGCGGCACCGGCGTCCTCGGCCTGTTCCAGCGGGGCCATATGTCCGCCGACTGGTACTTCACCCAGCAGCGCTACCGCAGCAACGGTGGCGATGCGCATTTCGAATTCGACAACGTCTATTACCGCCATGACCTGGGCCAGCAGTACTACCTGCAGGCCGGGCGCATGGACCGCCGCAACCTGTCCAGTCCACAGGGCGGCACCTTCGGTTTCAGCATGCTGCCGCTGGACCGCTTCGACGGTGCCCGCGTGGGCACCACCCAGGCTTACGTGGACAGCGATGCTGCCGTGCAGGCCTCGCCACTGACGGTCCTGCTCGCCCGCGATGCGCGCGTGGACGTGTTCGACGGCGAGCGCCTGCTGCAGACCTACTACCTGCAGGCCGGCATCAACCAGATCGATACCCGCAACTTCCCGTTCGGCAGCTACCTGGTGCGCATGCGCATCTACGAGGATGGCGTGCTGGTGCGTACCGAAGAGGCCCCCTTCGACAAGGGCGGCGATTGGACCGACAGCCAATGGCAGTGGTTCGTGCAGGGTGGCCGCCGCAACGAGCGCCGCAGCGACCGCTTCGATGGTGAGCAGGTAACGGTGGCCGGCACGCGCGTGCCATTGGCTCGCGATCTGGCGGCCACTGCGGGCGTCGCCCACCTGGGCGGGCACAGCTATGGCGAACTGCGGATCGACCTGCGCCGCGTGCTGGCCACGCAGGAGATGCGCGCAACGTTCAGCGGCATGCGCGGCAGCGATGGCAGCCACGGCCAGCAGCATCAGCTGTCATACCGGCGCAAGGCCTCCTGGAACATCTACCAGCAGCGCATGCGCGGCAAGGCCTGCCAGTTCGAGGCCGATGCACGGGACCGCCTGGGCTGCACCAACTCGCTCAGCGGATCGGTCTCGCTGCCGATCGCCGGTGGTACGGCGTACCTGGGGTACACCCGGCGCCAGACCTGGCGCACCGGTTGGAGCCGTCCCGGTGACGATGATCCGTTGGCGCCACTGGATCCGTTCCTGCCGCCGCAACCGCTGCAACCGCACCGTGAGCCGCAGCTCAGCCGCACCTGGCAGGCCAGCTTCAGCCGCAGCCATCGTTGGCAGGATTTCAGCGTCTCCACGCGGCTGGGCCTGTGGCAGCAGCACAGCCACGACAGTGCCCGTGACACCCGCACGCGCGACCGTGGCATCTACCTCAACGTCAGCTTCACCCGCCTGCAACGCAGCCATGTTGGCAACGGCCAGCGCCGCTACGCGGTGGACATGCGCCAGCCGCAGCACCAGCGGCCGGAGATCAACTACAGCGTCGGCCAGAGCTATCGCCAGGAGGTGGACGCGCAGTTGCGTGAGCTGACCTCCGAGCTGCGCGCCAACAACAACGACCGCTACAGTGCATCGCTGGGCGGGCAGCTGCAGAACCGCTACGGACAGACCGGCGCCACCGTGGCGTACTACCAGCAGCATGGCCGCAGCGAGACCGCTTACAGCGGCACGCACAGCTCGGCCTTCGCGCTGGGCCGGCGCGGTGCCTACTGGGGCGCAGGCACCGGCGCCGACGCCGGGCTGGCGGTACAGGTAGCCGCCACCGATGACCTGGACCTGCAGGGCGTGGCGGCCGAACTGCAGGTGAGCGGCGCGGGCCGGCAACGGCTGCAGATCGGCGAGCGCCGGCTGCTGCCGTTGGCCGCCTACCAATCGCACCGGGCCGAACTGCAGGACGCCAGCATCGACACCAGCATGGCCGCCATCCGCGTGAGCGGCGCAGGCGGTGCGCGCCCGATGTTCCTGGCGCCAGGACGGCTGATGCGCATGCCGGTGCCGATCGAAGTGACCTATACCTTCATCGGCACCGCCCGCACGCTTGCCGGCGTGCCGCTGGGCGGCGCCCGCATCCTCAATGCGCCGGTACCCGGCACCAGCGCCAATGGCGGCTTCGTCGCCGACTTCCCGCGTCGCGAGACAACGCTCTACCTGCTGCAGGACGACCGCCTGCTGCACTGCCCGCTGCAGGTGCGCGAGCGCCGCCAGGTGGTGCTGCTGGTCGGCGCCGTGCGCTGCGAACCGCTGGCCATAGCCCAGCTGCCGGCGGAGATCCGCCAGCAGGCCCGGGTAACCCGGCTGCTGCAGGAACGCGCGCTGATCGCCGCCACGCCCCAGACCGCTGCTGCAGGAGGAACGCCATGAGCCGGCGTGTGTTGTTCGTGTTGATGCTGGTGTGCGCGCTGGCCGTGCTGATGCCACGGGCGTGGGCGCAGTGGCCGCCGGAGACGCATCCCACCGATCAGAGCCGGGACATCGTGATGACGTGGGACCGCTCGGCCGTGCCCGGTGACGTGGAGCTGTGGGCGCCGAGGACGGTGCTGGGGTTCAGTCATGACGTGGCGATGAAGTATGGGCAGATCCATGTGGTGTGTGAGTCTGCTTCAGACAGTGAATTCGGTCGGTGCCCGACCGAAGGAGATTCATCGATAGTTAGCGGACCGTCCGAAGTCGCTTTGCGGCTTGTAGAGATCCGGACCGGCCTGCAGGCAGAGCTTCGGCTGCTCGGAAGCCTTCAGAGAATACTGAGCGATTGGACTTGCAGCCCGGACTACTGGGACAGCAGTCAGCGGGCGCTCTATGAAGCCTTCTATTACACCTGTGGTATCGATCAGCCAATCGGTACGGGTGCGAGGCTTGCGCTTCCACCATCAGAACTGGCGCGCCTCGTCGCAGGTCACTGGAAGGCCACGATGCGCCTGAACATCAAGGCCGACCCCGCCGCAGCACCCGTCGCCACAGCCACCTTCAACTTCGACTTCACCGTCACCGACTACGACGCGATCTCGATCTACTTCCCAGCCTTCGACACCATTGCGCCGCTGGTCAACATGGACCTGCGCTACGACCCCATCAAGCAGATGGTGGGCGGCCGCAAGCAGCTGGAGATGTGCCTCTACGACGGCCTCGGCTCGCAGAGCGAGTTCCTCGGCGTCACCGTGCGCGACAGCGGGCCGCGCCCGCCACCCGGCAGCGACTTCGCGGTCTGGCACCGCGATGGTGGCAGCGACGACCGCCAGCGCCTGGACTACCACGTCAGCCTGAACTACGGCGGGCGCGATATCCGCATGCGGCATGGCGTGGAAGAACTGCTGCATGGCATCGACAGCGCCGAACTGCGCCTGGTGATGCTGCCCGGCATCAGCCAGCCGGTCTATTGCGTGCCCACGCCGCTGACATTGCTGACACCTCCCACCCCCGTCGCCAGCAAGCGCCCCGGTCTCTACGAGGGCGAGCTGACGGTGGAACTGCGCGTACCCACCGCCAAACCCTGATCCCACACGGAGCCTGCCATGAAAAAACTGATCGTCTGGATGCTGCCGTTGAGTGCGCTGCTTGCGCCATCAGCACACGCCAACCTGTCCATCCATCCCATGCGAACCGCGATGGATGCCAAGCGCGGTGCGCAGATCCGCGTCTACTCGCAGTCCACCCGCCCGCAGTATGTACAGGCCAGCCTGCGACGCATCGACAACCCGGCAACGCCCCGCGAACAGGAGCAGGATATCGAGGTCGCCGATTCGGCCATTGCCATCACGCCCGGCAAGTTCGCGCTGTCAGGCGGTGGCAATCGCCTGATCCGGCTGATCCCACTGCAGCCGGTACAGAAGGAAACCGCATACCGCGTGTACTTCGAAGGTGTGCGCGGCCCGGAAGGCACTGAACTGGAAAGCAGCGACGACGCTGCGCACGCCGACGTTGGCGTCAGCCTGGTGTGGGGCGCGCTGGTGAACGTGGTGCCCGCCGACGGCGTGGTCAACCTGAGTGTACGCGGCAACACGCTGCACAACAGCGGCACCCTGCGCGTCGGCATCGTCCATGCGGCCGAATGCACGGCCGCCGGCGTCTGCACGCCACACGACCTCTCGCACAGCCTGTACCCGGATGCCGATTTCACCCTGCCGTTCCAGCCGCAGCCGGGCAATTCGCTGCGCCTGCGCTACCGGCTTAGCCAGGACGGTTATCGCGAGCATGTCCAGGACGTGGCCATCCAGTCCAGTTGACCCCCTCCCTGCGTCCCGCGCATGGCGCGGGATGTCTTTTCCGTAAACTGTTAAGGAGAAAGACCATGAATCGAATCTATCGACGTATCTGGAATGCTGCACGCCAGTGCTGGGTGGTAGCGAGCGAGCTGGCTGTCGCAAGGCAGTGTTCCTCATCGCCGAGAAGACTCCGGCTACTAGTCATTCCACTATCGATGTCTGCGGCCGGCTCCATTTCCGCGAACGCGGGCAGCATGTACTGGGGATGTTCGCCCTTCGATTGGGACAAGGCGGACGTCTATTGCGTGCCCATGTCAGGACAAAGTGAGGATGGAAAAACCTCTGCCAATGCAAAGATCTCCACCTCCAAGGACTATCTGATCATGGGGGGAGGTTCGTACAACGACGGCTCCTGGAACGCTACCTTTGGTCCCAAGGCCCAGATCATTGGCAACTACAACGCGGCATTGGGCCACAAGGCCAACATCAACGGCGTAGACAGCGTTGCCGTGGGCTACAACGCCAGTGCCCAGCTGGGGCACAGTACGGTGGTCGGTGCCAACGCCTATGGCAAGGGCATCGGCTCTACCGCGTTCGGAAACAAAGCCTCGGCCACACGGCAGAACTCGATCGCCATCGGTAGCGGATCGCTCTCGCAGAGCGAGAATTCAGTGGCGATCGGTGCAAATTCCCTTGCCAGTGAAGTGAACACCGTCTCCGTCGGCAGCGACAAGGAGAAGCGGCGGATCGTCAACGTAGCCGATGGGCGGATCACCGCAGCCAGTACCGACGCCGTCACGGGCAAACAGTTGTACGCGACCAACAGCAAGCTGGGTGCGGTCGAAGCAAACGTCGGCACCATGAAGAATGATCTGACAGCGGTTCGGACGCTTGCGCAGTCCGCCACCAATCGCATCGATGCCACTACCCTGGCACTGGGCAAGGGCGCGGTCGCAGAATCGGGCAGCTACGGCATCAGCACCGCCATCGGCAACAATGCCAAGGCCTACAACGGCCGCAGTGTCGCACTCGGATTCGACGCGCTGGCCGGCGTCGATGCGGAGGGCAATCGAGTGACCGGCCAGAATGCCGGCGTTTCCATCGGTGCAAACACGCGCAGCGCGAACGGCGCGGTCGCGACCGGCTTCCGGGCCATTGCCAGCGGAAACTTCTCCATTGCCGTAGGCGGTGACGCCAATGCGGCCGCCGAACATGCCACTGCAATGGGGTACCTGAGCAAAGCCACGGCAAAGCAGTCCACGGCGCTGGGGCGTGGCAGCGAGGCCAAGGCGCAGTTCGCCACCGCGCTGGGCAATCTTGCGGTATCGGCCAATACCAGTGCCGTGGCACTGGGTGATCGGGCCAACGCCCGCCATGACAATGCGGTGGCACTGGGTGCTGGCGCCGTCACAGCGTCGGTCAACTCCGTATCGGTGGGCAGTGCCACTCTCAAGCGCAAGATCCAGTACATTGCCGATGGCGCGGTCAGCAATGGCAGTACCGATGCCATCACCGGCAATCAGCTGTTCGCGACCAACCAGGCCGTGTCCACTGCGCAGAGCACGGCTACAAGCGCGCAGACGGCGGCCAATGCCGCAAAAGCCGATGCTGCCAAGGCACTGACCGAGACGACCGCGCTCGCCGGCTTGGTCTCTCAGACCGCCGCCAGCGGCAATGTCCGCTTGGGCGAGAAGAACAGCGGCACTGTACTGGACGTGCGCAACAGTGCCAACGCCAGCCGGAAGGTTGCCGGTGTAGCGGATGGCACGGTAGGCGCCAGCAGCAATGAAGCGGTCAACGGCAAGCAGCTCAATGCCACCAATGTGCAGGTGGCTGCCGTGGAGAAGGCGGCCGCAGCTGCGCAGGCGGATGCAACGGTTGCGAAGGCAGATGCTGCCAAGGCGTTGGTCAGCACCACCGCGCTGGAAGGACTGGTCAGCCAGACCGCCGCCAACGGCAATGTCCGCCTGGGTGGGAAGAACAGCGGAACGGTGTTGGATGTGCGCAATAGTGCGAATGCGAGTCGAAAGCTGACTGGTGTGGCCGATGGTCTGGTCAATGCCAGCAGTTATGAAGCCGTCAACGGCAGGCAGCTCAATGCCACCAATGACAAGGTGGCGGCGGTGGAGAGCATTGCCAGGGCTGCGGGCACAGAGGCGGCGGCGGCAAAGACGGATGCAGCCAAGGCGTTGGTCGAAACCGCAGCGCTTGGCGGGCTTGTGGCACAAGTGTCTACGACCGGCAATGTGCGTCTGGGCGAAAGGAACAGCGGAACGACGTTGGATGTTCGCAATAGCGCCAATGCCAACCGGAAGATCAGTGGTGTGGCGGATGGCTTGCTGAGTACCAGCAGTAGTGAGGCTGTATCTGGGAAGCAACTGCATTCAAGTAACTCACGGATCTCAGCTTTAGAAGGCGTGAGTCAATATCTGAGTATCGGCGTGGCCCCCATTAGTGAACCTGCTGAAGCTGGAGCGGGAGGGGTCGCTATCGGTAACTCGGCCAAAACCGGTGCTGAAAGTGGCACAGCTGTTGGGACGCGAGCCAGAGCAATGGGTAGGAATTCAACTGCGATTGGGCGAGGAGCTACCGTTTTCGAGGACTCCGAGAATGGCTTTGCAATGGGGGCTGGTGCGGAGGTGGGGGCTGCAGGTGGCGGAGCAAATGACGGTGTCGCTATTGGTGCGGGTGCAAAGATCGGAAGCGGAGCCCATGGTTCGCTGGCACTTGGAAGAGACGCACAGGCAAATGAAGCTGGAGTTGTATCCTTCGGCA
Organism: Stenotrophomonas sp. YJH_SMC_81; assembly: GCF_059370875.1. Lineage (NCBI taxonomy): Bacteria > Pseudomonadati > Pseudomonadota > Gammaproteobacteria > Lysobacterales > Lysobacteraceae > Stenotrophomonas > Stenotrophomonas sp. YJH_SMC_81. The sequence goes on from NZ_JCAFUB010000002.1 coordinate 615,786, forward strand.
ACAGCGGTATGCAGCGTCGCCTCGTGAACATTGCTCGAGGTACTGTCGATCACAATGCCACTACCGTCTCCCAGCTCAAAGACTCCCTCGCTACCCTTGGCGGCGGAGCAGGCATGGACGCCAGCGGAAATATCATCGCCCCAACCTACTCGGTGCAGGCCGGAACGCAGAACTCGGTCGAAGACGCATTGATGGCGCTTGATGGCGCCGTCATCTCTGCAGGTCGTCGAGCGGGCAAGGTGGAAGATCAGCTCAGCTCGATCTTCCAGGATTCGCCGTCGGCCCGTGCCGATGGCATGAACCAGATCGCGCTCAATGGCGCGAACGGCATGGTATTGACCAATCTGGCTGACGGTCGGGTGGCGCCAGGAAGCCGTGATGCCGTAACTGGCAATCAGCTGTACGCCGCAGAGCAGAAGATCTCGCAGAATCGGAATGATCTGGAGGCGATGCGCAAGCAGCGAGAGGTGGGCGAGCAGGCCATGCGTGGATTGGATGCGAGCGGTCCGATTGATTTCGGCGGCGCGCGTTTGACTGGTGTTGCAGACGGAGATGTTTCGGTCGGCAGCCGAGATGCCGTCAATGGCGCGCAGCTGAACGAGACAAACGCAAGCGTGATCGCTGCTCAAAGTACAGCGGATGTTGCGAGACTGGAATCGAGCAGGGCTCTGGTTGAAACATCCGCGCTGAGTGGTCTGGTCGGGCAGGTGGTAGAGACGGGAGCTGTCCGTTTGGGTGAAAGGAACAGTGGCGCCCTGATCGATGTGCGGAACAGCGGTGGCGCTAACCGAAGAGTCACTGGGGTAGCTGATGCTAGCCTTGGCGCCGGTAGCAATGACGCCGTGACGGGAAGTCAGCTGTTCTCCTCGAATCTCCGCATTTTGGCGGTTGAAAGAAAGAGCATGTTCTTTGACGCTGGAAGGGAAGATGGGATGGCTCCCGCGCGCGCTGGACAGTACAGCGTAGCGCTTGGAAACGGTGCACTAGCTTCCGTTACTGCAGAGGGCGGCACCGCAATAGGAGCATTCTCAGGGGCGCACGCGAAGAACTCGGTCGCACTTGGGCGTGCCGCGACCGTGGCGGAAAACGCAGAAGCTGGCTTCGCATTGGGAGCCGCATCCTACGTCGCCGAGAAGGGGGGGATGGCTCTCGGCACGGGATCTGAAGTTAAGGCCGGCGCCCAATTGAGTGTTGCCTTGGGCCAAGGGTCGGTGGCCGGTGAGAAGGGCATTGTTTCATTTGGAAACAGCGATCTTAAGCGTCGCCTCACCAACATCGCCAACGGCACGGCCAACCACAACGCTGCCACCGTCGGCCAGCTGCGCGGGGCGCTCTCCGCGCTCGGCGGTGAGGTCGATGCCAACGGCAACATCGTCGGCCCCAGCTTCACCGTGCAGGGCCAGTCCCAGACCACGCTCAATGGCGCATTGGAAGCGCTCGACGGCGCAGTCGTCAGCAACCGCTCGCGGGTGAACCAGGTTGAATCCCAGCTCCGCTCCGTGTTCCAGGACACCCCCTCGGTCCGCGCCGACGGTCTCAACCAGCTCACCCTCGCCGGAACCCACGGCATGGTCATTTCCAACGTGGCCAATGGCCTGATCGCGGCTGGCAGTCGGGATGCAGTCAATGGCGGCCAGCTGCACTCGATGCAACAGCAGCTCAACGGCCGTATCGATGGCCTGGAAGAGCGCATCGATGCGCCGCAGCCGCGGGCAATGGCCGTCGCTTCGGTGCCCGAACCAGAAGCACCGGTGCCGCAGGCCGAAGGCGGCCAGCAGGTGGCGTCGGTCGGCGAGGGTGAGAAACCTGCACCGCAGCCGAAGACGAAGAAGGAGGACACCCCGAAGCCCCAGGTCGATACCGCTGAACTGGAGAAGATGCTGGCACGCGCCAACGAGTATACCGATGGCGCGATCAGCAACTTCGAGCGTCGCCTGGACAAGATGGACAAGCGCTTCAACCGCATGGCGGCGATGAGCAGCGCACAGACCGCGATGGCGATGAACACCGCGGGCCTGGCCACCTACAACCGCCTGGGTGCGGGCGTGGGCTACAGCGAGGGTGAGTCGGCGATGGCGGTGGGCTACCAGCGCGTGCTCAACGAGAAGGGCTCGGCCACCTTCAGCCTCAATGGGGCGTTCACCAACAGCGGTGAGCGCAGCATGGGCGTCGGCGTCGGCATCGGCTGGTAAGCGATGGAGCCCCGGCGTGACGCGCGTAATCCGCCCCGCCGCGCCGGGGTCCTTGCCGAGGAGATGGCAGTGTATCGATGGGTAAGCCGGTTCATCAGCTACCGCACGTTCTACCTTTGGCGGGCGCGGTATTACTACTACACCCGCAATCTGGACCGCTGGCTGCTGTTCGCCCTGCTGTGCGTGGCGGGCATGGGCTTGGCGGCCTGGTACACCTGGCGGGTATCGAGCGTGCCGCCGCCGCGCGTGCATCCGGAGGCCGCCGCGCTGCGCGTGGAGAACATCACCCAGGAGGCGATCCATCGCATCGTGCTGGTGCGGCATGGCGGCCCAACCCCGGGCGAGCCGTTCACCACCCCGGAGGATGTCCGTGCCGGTACGCTGCGCACACTGCGGGTGCGGCAGCTGCTTGACAGTGCGATGGTGTGGCAGTTGAAGGCCCACATGCTGGCCGACATCGCGGCGTACATCGATGCCACGGGAAGCTGCTTCCCTTTCCCGTGCTGGCAGGTGAGCCATCGGCTGGAGCTCATGCGTGCGGCGGAGGCGGAGAACGCGGCCATCAACCGGGCGCTGGAGCCGGTGCTGGAGGTGCCGCTGGACAGGATGCCCAACCTCAACGGCGGTGAGCGCGCGCGGATCCAGACGGCGTGGTCGGACCCGTTCGGCGATGTCTACAACCAGACCTGGTTGCTGGGCGATCTGCAGAACATGCACGCGCGGATGATGATGGCGTACCCGCAGCGGGTGGGAGCTCCTTGGCTGATGCGCCTGCTTGGCGATGAGACGGAGGAGCAGCACCATGATGTCTGGTAGGGCAACGCACCTCCTGTAGAGCCGAGCCAAGCTCGGCTGCTCTTCGGTCAGGTGTCCGGATGCCTGATGCACCGTGCGGACCAACGGTTCGCACCCACCAGAAGAAGGAAGCAGGTAGCGCGCTTTCTGTAGAGCCGAGCCATGCTCGGCTGCTCTTCGGTCAGGTGTCCAGATGCCTGATGCACCGTGCGGACCAACGGTCCGCACCCACCAGAAGAAGGAAGCAGGTAGCGCGCTTTCTGTAGAGCCGAGCCATGCTCGGCTGCTCTTCGGTCAGCTATCCGGATGCCTGAAGCACCGTGCGGACCAACGGTCCGCGCCCACCAGAAGAAGGAAGCAGGTAGCGCGCTTTCTGTAGAGCCGAGCCATGCTCGGCTGCTCTTCGGTCAGGTGTCCGGATGCCTGATGCACCGTGCGGACCAACGGTCCGCACCTGCCAGAAGAAGGAAGCAGGCAACGCGTCTTCTGTAGAGCCGAGCCATGCTCGGCTGCTCTTCGGTCAGGTGTCCGGATGCCTGATGCATCGTGCGGACCAACGGTCCGCGCCCACCAGAAGAAGGAAGCAGGTAGCGCGCTTTCTGTAGAGCCGAGCCATGCTCGGCTGCTCTTCGGTCAGGTGTCCGGATGCCTGATGCACCGTGCGGACCAACGGTCCGCACCCACCAGAACCGGCGCAGCCGTTACCCGCCGATATACGCGGTGATCTCCGCTTCGGCCAGCAGCTGCCGCAACTGCGCGACAGACGCGCGTCGCATCGGCTTCTCATCCACCGGCGACAGCGGCGCCTGGCGCAGCGCATCGTATGGCAGCACGGCCAGGTCGAAGGTCAGCTCCTCGGCACTGAACACCCACACCGGCACGTCCAGGCTGCGCTCGCGGTCCATGCGCAGGCGGCGCGTCCGCGATTCAGCGGGAATGCCGTGCTCGTCCAGGAAGCGATGCACGGCTTCCGGGTCGTCGCTGTGCAGGTGCAGCTGCACCGGGCTGTTGGCATCGGCGGTGCCTTCCAGCACCGGGCCGGCCAGCCGTGGGGCGAAGCCGTGCAGGAACTCCAGCGCGCGCATCGCGGCCTCGCGGCGGCGCTGCAGTTCATTGCCGTGCTGGGGCCCGGCGAACAGCCGCTGGTATTCGCGCAAGGCGTCTTCGATCTCGGTGTTGCGGGGCAGGGAGGCATCGTCGTGGATGCCGAGCCGGCTGGCGGCCTTCAACTTGGCCTGGTGATAGTCGCGGATGCCGCCTTCGGCCATCAGGCGGGCGGCTTCGTGGGCGAGGCGGTGGCGCCGCTCGCGGGTCTGGCTGGCAGCATGCTGACGGGCGCGATGCATGCGATGACTCCTGTTGCGACCTGGCTACAGACTAGCGCACGGATGTGACATCCGCGTAGGTATTTCACGGAGGGGATGTAGAGCCGAGCCCACGCTCGGCTGCTCTACGCGGGGGCCCTGAGCCGAGCATGGGCTCGGCCCCACAGCCGCATCGGTGCCAACCCCACGGTTGGCACCCACTGCACCCTTCCTCAGAAGATATCGAACGCGGCGGCGTCGGCCTGTGGCGTATTGAGGTTCAGGTCGTAGTCGGTCAGGCGATCCATGTCTTCCACCTTCACCCACTCGGTCGCGCCGTTGAGCGTGGCCTGGACCATGCCGCTGGGCGGCTCGTTCTGCGCGATCGGGGTGTCCTTCAGCGCGGTGCGCATGTAGTCGATCCAGATCGGCAGCGCCGCCTTGCCACCGTACTCGCGGTAACCCAGCGAGCGGAAGTCGTCGCGGCCCACCCACACGGTGGTCACGTACGGGCCGCCGAAGCCGGAGAACCAGGCGTCACGATGGTCGTTGGTGGAGCCGGTCTTGCCGCCCACGTCCTCGCGGCCGAGCACCTTGGCCTGCACACCGGTACCGCGCTGGACCACGTCGCGCATCATCGACACCAACTGGTAGGCGGTGCGGGCGTCGATCGCGCGCGGGGCGGTGCGGGCATCCGGGTTGGCCGGCGCGGCCGGGGTCTCGGTCTTGGCTTCGGCCTTGGCCACAGCGGCCGGGTCCACCTTCGGGGCCGGGGCGCCGAAGTTGAAGCCATCCACCACCTGGTTGACCGGCTGATCGCTGCTGCCGGCGCAGTCGCGGCAGGCCAGCGCCGGGTTTTCCTTGAACACCAGGTTGCCGTCGCGGTCATTGACCTGGTCGATCAGCCAGGTATCCACGCGCGAGCCGCCATTGGCGAACACCGCGTAGCCACGCGCCACCGACAGCGGGGTCAGCGAGGCAGTACCCAGCGACATCGACAGGTTCGGCGGAAGCTCCGATTCGGCGAAGCCAAATTCGCTGATGTACTTGCGCGCATAGTCCACGCCCATGCCATCGAGCAGGCGCACCGAGACCAGGTTGCGCGACTGCACCAGCGCTTCACGCAGGCGCATCGGGCCGCGGAAGCCGCCGCCGTCGTTCTGCGGGGCCCAGGTCTTGCCGCGGCGATCGCGGAACACGACCGGGGCGTCGAGCACGATCGAGGCTGGGTTGTAGCCCTTGTCGAAAGCGGCCGCGTAGACGAACGGCTTGAAGCTCGAACCCGGCTGGCGGCGGGCCTGGGTGGCGCGGTTGAACTTGTTGCCGGAGAAGCTGAAGCCACCCACCAGCGCCTTCAGCGCGCCGCTGTGGGCATCCAGCGAGACCAGTGCGGACTGGCCGCGCGGGATCTGGTCCAGCAGCCACTCCCCTTCCTTGGCACCGGCGCGTACGCGCACGATGTCGCCGCGCTGCACCAGCTTGCCCGGGGTCTTGTTGGTCCACTTGGCGGCACCGGCCGGCAGCACGATCTCGGTGCGGTTGGCCAGCACCACCGTGGCGCTGCCATCGGCAGCGGTGCTGGCGACGATTGCCGGCAGCAGGCCGGCCTGGCCGTACATGCCGCGCAGGTGCTCGGCAAGCGCGGCGGTATCGTCGCCGGCGCCCAGCTGCACCTGCTTCTCCACGCCGTGCCAACCGTGGCGGTGGTCGTACAGCAGCAGGCCATCACGGACGGCCAGGTTGGCGGCGGTCTGCAGGGTGGAGTCGATCGTGGTGGTGACGTGGTAGCCCTTGTTGACCACGTCGCCGCCGAAGCGGGCGATCATTTCCTGGCGCACCAGCTCGGCCACGTAGGGTGCATCGACCTGCACCGGCGGCTCATGCGCGGTGGCGTGCATCGGCACGGCCTTGGCCGCGTCGGCCTCGGCCTGGCTGACGAACTTCAGGTCGGCCATGCGCTGCAGCACGTAGTTGTCACGGCGCTGGCGGGCACGTTCCGGGTTGGAGATCGGGTTGCCCGACGACGGGAACTTGGGGATACCGGCCAGCGAGGCCATCTCGTCCAGGTCCAGCTCGTTCAGCTTCTTGCCGTAGTAGAACTCGGCGGCGGCCGCCACGCCGTAGGCGCGGTTGCCGAAGAAACTCTTGTTCAGGTACAGCTCGAAGATCTCGTCCTTGCTCAGCTCGGACTCGATCTTGCGCGCCAACAGGATCTCGGCCAGCTTGCGGGTGTAGCTGTACTCGGAGCTGAGGAAGAACTGGCGGGCGACCTGCTGGGTGATGGTGGAGCCACCCGGCACGCGCTTGTCGTTGGTGGTGGCCAGCAGCCAGACCGCACGGCCGATGCCCATGTAGTCCACGCCGCCATGCTCGTAGAAGCGGGCGTCCTCGGTGGCCAGGAAGGCCTGCTTCAGGCGCTCGGGCACGTCCTTCATGGTGACCGGGGTGCGCCGGGTCTCGCCGAACACCGCCATCAGCTTGCCGTCGGCAGCGTAGACGTACATCGGCTCCTGCATTTCCACGTCGCGCAGGGTCTGCACGTCGGGAAGCTTGGAGGAAACGGCATAGTACAGACCGCCCACGGCGGCCGCGCCGATCAGCGCCAGGACCAGGACAATCAGGAAGATCCAGCGCAGCCAGCGGCGGAGTCGAGTCATCGGGTTCAGATTCCGATTGCGAATTTCGTGGTCGCAGAGTATAGATTACGCAAGGTGGCGGCTGGGGTCGGCACCGGGGAGCGCAAGGGGAACAGTCAGGGGCTGCATGGTGAATCCGTGAGGGATTTCACAGCAGGGCCGTTGCCATTTGCTAAGAATACGTTATTAATGCTCGGACGCAGGTCTTGCGTCCAAGTGCCCGTCGGCAGGGGAGAAACCGTGGGGCTCATCCCAAAAAGTCAGTCGCCGCTTGTAGGCGTCGACATCAGTTCGACTGCGGTAAAGCTTTTGCAGCTGTCCCGCAGCGGCAATCGTTTCCGCGTGGAACATTACGCTGTGGAACCTCTTCCGCCGAATGCGGTGGTGGAGAAGAACATCGTCGAAGTGGAGGCCGTCGGTGAGGCCATCCGCCGGGCGATGAACCGTTCAGGCAGCAAGGCCAAGTTGGCCGCTGCCGCCGTCGCGGGGTCGGCGGTGATCACCAAGGTGATCCCGATGCCGGCCGATCTCGACGAAAACGACATGGAAGCCCAGATCGAGCTGGAAGCGGTCAACTACATTCCGTATCCGATCGAGGAAGTGAACCTGGACTTCGAGGTGATCGGGTCGATCCCGAACAACCCGGAGATGGTCCAGGTGCTGCTGGCCGCGTCGCGTTCGGAGAATGTCGAGCTGCGCCAGTCCGCACTGGAGCTCGGTGGCCTGCAGGCCAAGGTGATGGACGTGGAGGCCTTTGCGGTCGAGAACGCCTACGCCCTGGTCGCCAGCGAGCTGCCGGTGTCCATCGACGGCGTGGTTGCGCTGGTCGACATCGGCGCCACCATGACCACCCTCAATGTCCTGCGCGGCGGCCGCAGCCTTTACAGCCGCGAGCAGGTGTTCGGTGGCAAGCAGCTGACCGACGAGATCATGCGCCGCTATGGCCTGAGCTACGAGGAAGCCGGGCTGGCCAAGCGCCAGGGCGGCCTGCCGGAAAGCTACGAAATGGAAGTGCTGGAGCCGTTCAAGGAAGCCACGGTCCAGCAGATCAGCCGCCTGCTGCAGTTCTTCTATGCAGGCAGCGAATTCAACCGCGTCGATCACATCGTGCTGGCCGGCGGCTGCGCCGTGCTCGGTGGCCTGCCGGAGATGGTCGAGGAACAGCTGGGCGTGCCGACCGTGGTCGCCAACCCGCTGGCGCAGATGACCCTGGGGCCGAAGGTGAACGCGCATGCGTTGGCCCAGGATGCCCCCGCGCTGATGATCGCGACCGGTCTGGCGCTGAGGAGCTTCGACTGATGGCACGCATCAATCTATTGCCCTGGCGCGCCGAGCGGCGCAAGCAACGCCAGCGCGAGTTCTACGCAATGCTGGGCATGGCCGCTGTCGGTGGCCTGCTGTTGTCGCTGATGATCTGGTTCTATTACGACCGCCAGGTGAGCGGCCAGATGGACCGCAACGCCTATCTGGAAGCCGAGATCGAGAAGGTCAAGGAACAGAACAAGGAGATCGATCGCCTCGACGCGCAGAAGGAACGCCTGCTGGCCCGCAAGAAGGTGATCGAGGAACTGCAGGCCAAGCGCTCGCAGATGGTCCACCTGTTCGACGCGCTGGTACGCACCATTCCCGATGGCGTGGTGCTGACCGCGCTGAAGCAGGAAGGGGATGTGCTGACGCTGGAAGGCCGCACCCAGTCCAACGCCCGCGTTTCGGCCTACATGCGCAACCTGGAGACCTCCGGCTGGATGACCAATCCGGAGCTGTCGATCATCGAAGCGCGTGACCCGGAGAAGGACAAGGATGGCAAGGTCGGTCCGCTGGCCGACATCAAGGCGCTGCCCTACGTGTTCGTGGTCAAGGTGAAACTGCCGGCACAGAGCGAAGAGGTCTCGGCGACGCCGGGCCTGAACGCCGATGGCTCGGTGGCGACGGCTGCGCCGGCACCGGTGGCTCCGTTGGCCGCAGGTCCGGGTGCCGCGACGCCTGCGGCTCCGGCAACGGGCCAGCCGGCAGCGGCTCCCGCTGCACCGGCCGCTGCACCGCCGGCCAAGCCGAACCAACCGGCCGCTCCGGCCGCCGCGCCGGCCCCGGCACCCGCCCCGAAGCCTGAGGGCAGCCGCCTGGCGCAGCCGCCGCAGGCCTTCAATGCGCTGCTGCAGGGGGACCGCGCATGAGCCAGAAGATCGACATCAAGAACCTGGATTTCAACGACATCGGCAACTGGCCGCAGAAGGCCAAGATCGTCTTCTGCTCGTTGCTGGCGCTGGTCATCATGTTCGTGGCGTGGATGCTGCTGATCAGCGGCAAGCGCGAAGAACTGGCCGGCCTGGAATCGAAGGAAGTCGAGCTGCGCGCCGAGTTCACCAAGCAGCAGGAACGCGCGGTGAACCTGGGGCCGCTGAAGCAGCAGCTGGCGCAGATGGAGCAGGTGCTGCAGCAGATGCTGCGGCAGCTGCCGAGCAAGACCGAAATGCCCGACCTGATCATCGACATCTCGCAGACCGCGCTGTCCAGCGGCCTGACCAACGAGCTGTTTGAGCCGGAGCAGGAGCAGATCAAGGAGTTCTACGCCGAGAAGCCGATCAAGCTGCGCATGGTGGGCAGTTACCACCAGTTCGGCGCATTCGTCAGTGGCGTGGCCTCGTTGCCGCGGGTGGTGATCCTGACCATGCATGACATCAACCTCAAGCCCAAGGAAAAGACCGGCGGCAACGTCCGCAGCGGTGCACTGGAACTGTCCGGTACGGTCAAGACCTACCGTTACCTGGACGAGACCGAAGTGCAGGCGCAGCAGGCGGCCGACGCTGGCAAGGAGGGCAAGAAGTGATGCGCGCGCAGACCGTACGTGGTGCGATGGTGCTGGCTGTACTGCTGCTGGCCGGTTGCGGCCGTGGCGTGACCAGCACGCCCGGCGACGCACCAAACCTTGAGAAGTGGGTGGAAGGCGAGCGCGCGCGACCGGCGCAACCGCTGGAGCCGCTGCCGGTGATGCAGCAGTTCGAGACCTTTGAATACTCCGCGCAGGGCATGCGCGATCCGTTCACCGATGCCTGGACCAATCCGCAGCAGGGGAACGGCGGATTGCGACCGGACCCGAACCGGCGCAAGGAGCCGTTGGAAGGCTTCCCGCTGGATGCGCTGGACATGGTCGGCACCATCGGTACCGGTGCAGGCACCGTGGCGCTGGTGATGGGGCCGGACAAGGTCACCTACCGGGTCCGCCCGGGCGGTTACCTGGGGCAGAGCGACGGGCGGGTCACGGCGGTCTTCGAAGACCGCGTGGAGCTGATCGAACTGGTGCCGGATGGCGCGGGTGGCTGGCTGGAACGGCCGGCAACGCTCTCGCTTGAAGATCAATGATCGTTTACTGGGGATAGCACGATGACCTTTCACCAAGCCAAGGGGCTGCGTCCCATCCGGCGCTCTACCTTGAACCGTGTCAGCGCGCTGGGAGTCGCGCTGATGCTGGCCTGCGCTCCGGCGCTGGCTGCCGCACCGGCGGAAAAGCCGGTGGGCGCCACCGTGGCACCGGCCGCTGCGCCGGCAGGCCTGTCTGTGGCCAAGATCGATTTCAAGCGTGGCGATGACGGCGCCGGGCGCCTGATCGTGCAGTTCGACGGGCAGGGCGCGATCCCTGACCTGCGCACGCAGGGCAACAGCGTGGTGGTCGACGTCGGCAATGCCCGACTGCCGGCCAACCTGCAGAAGCCGATGAACGTCACCGACTTCGCCACGCCGGTACAGCGCATCGACGCCAAGCCGTCCGGTGCCGGCACCCAGCTGGTGCTGAGCACCGGCGGTGCAGTGGAGTCGCTGGCGTACCAGAGCGGCAATGAGTACGTGGTCGAGATCAGCCCGCGGCAGGCCCCGGCCGCCGTCGGCGCGGTCACTGCCGGCAGCGTCACCCAGGCGGCCAAGGCCGTCGGCCAGCGCGGTTTCACCGGCAAGCCGGTGACCTTCAACTTCCAGGACGTGCCGGTGCGCACCGTGCTGCAGTTGATCGCCGAGGAGTCCAACCTGAACGTGGTTGCGTCCGACTCGGTGCAGGGCAATGTGACCCTGCGCCTGGTCAATGTGCCGTGGGACCAGGCGCTGGACATCGTGCTGCGCGCGAAGGGCCTGGACAAGCGTCGCGACGGCAGCGTGATCTGGGTGGCGCCGCAGGCCGAACTGGCCAAGTTCGAGCAGGAGAAGGAAGACGCGCGCATCGCCATCGAGAACCGCGAAGACCTGCAGACCGACTACATCCAGATCAACTACCACAGCGCTACGCAGATCTTCAAAGCGCTGACCGAGGCCAAGGGCATCGGTGGCAGTGGTGGTGGTGGCAGCGGCGGTGGTTCGGGCAGCTCGTCGCAGGAAGACAGTGGCTTCCTGTCCTCGCGCGGCCGCATCGTGGCCGACGAGCGCACCAACACGCTGATGATCAGCGACATCCCGAAGAAGATCGCGCGCATGCGCGAGCTGATCAACGTGATCGACCGCCCGGTCGACCAGGTGCTGATCGAAAGCCGCATCGTCATCGCCACCGATACCTTCGCCCGCGAACTGGGTGCGAAGTTCGGTGTCAGCGGCAGCCGCGACAATGTCTATTTCAGCGGCAATCTTGAAGCCAACCGCTTGACCCGGGAATCGCAGGTCAAGTCCGCGCAGGACAACGCCAAGGCCGAGCGCGACTGGATCGCCGGTGGCCGCGTAGGCCCGGCTCCTGTCCCGGTGGGCTCGACCATCACCCGTGGCCTGAACTGGAACCTGCCGGTGGCTGCCGCCAGCAACCCGGGTTCGCTGGCACTGTCCATCCTCAATGCCGGGTACCTGCTGGACGTGGAGCTGTCGGCCATGCAGCAGGAGTCGCGAGGCGAGGTGATCTCCAACCCGCGCGTGGTCACCACCAACCAGCGCGAAGCGATGATCAAGCAGGGCAAGGAAATCGGCTACGTCACCATCAGCGGTGGTGGCGCTGGTGGCGTGGCGACGCCGAACGTCCAGTTCAAGGAAGTGGTGCTGGAGCTGAAGGTCACCCCGACCATCACCAACGACAACCGCGTGTTCCTCAACATGCAGGTGAAGAAGGACGAAGTCGACCAGCTGATCCAGCTGGAAGGCTACGGCACCGTGCCGTCGATCAACCGCCGCGAAGTCAATACCGCGGTGCTGGTCGAGGACGGGCAGACCGTGGTGATCGGTGGCGTCTACGAATTCACCGATCGCAACAGCATCAGCAAGGTGCCGTTCCTGGGCGACGTGCCGTTCCTGGGCAACCTGTTCAAGAAGCGCGGCCGCAACAAGGACAAGGCCGAACTGCTGGTGTTCGTCACCCCGAAGGTGCTGCGCGTGGCCAAGCAGAACTGAGCCATCGCTCCGAAGTCTTCGAAGAAGGGCCGCCCTGTGCGGCCCTTCCTCGTTTCCGCCGGTAGATCCACGCCCTGCGTGGATGCGCTGTTCAGCCGTCCTTGATGCCAATCGCAAGGCACCCTGCGATGATGTGGGGAACCCGTGCCGTCCTGCGCCGGTCAAAGGCCCCCATGAACCTGCCACCGCCGATGCCCGAAACTGTCTCGCCGCCGCCCGCGCCGGCAACCTCCCGCCTGCATGCGGCATTCACCCAGCTGCGCGATGCGTTGTCGACCGAGATCGTCGGCCAGGCGGCCCTGGTCGAACGCCTGCTGATCGCGTTGCTGGCCGACGGCCACCTGCTGGTGGAGGGCGCGCCGGGCCTGGCCAAGACCACGGCGATCCGTGCACTGGCCTCGCGCCTGGAAGCAGACTTTGCCCGCGTGCAGTTCACGCCCGACCTGCTGCCGGCCGACCTCACCGGCACCGAGATCTGGCGCCCCCAGGAGGGCCGCTTCGAGTTCGTGCCTGGCCCGATCTTCCACCCGATCCTGCTGGCCGACGAGATCAACCGTGCGCCGGCCAAGGTGCAGTCGGCGCTGCTGGAAGCCATGGGCGAGCGCCAGGTCACGGTTGGCCGCCATACCTATGCGCTGCCGCCGCTGTTCCTGGTGATGGCCACGCAGAACCCGATCGAGCAGGAAGGTACCTTCCCGCTGCCGGAAGCGCAGCTGGACCGCTTCCTGATGCATGTGCGCATCGGTTACCCGGACCAGGCCGCCGAATCGGAGATCCTGCGGCTGGCCCGTGAGCGTGCCCGTGGCGCATTGGGTGAGGCCGCGCCGGCGCCGGACAAGATGCCGATGCAGGACGTGTTCGACGCCCGCCGCGAAGTGCTGGACCTGCACATGGCACCGGCACTGGAGCGCTACCTGATCGAACTGGTGCTGGCCTCGCGCGATCCATCGCGCTACGACGCCGGCCTCGGCCGCCGCATCGCATGGGGGGCAAGCCCGCGCGGATCCATCGCACTGGAGCGCTGTGCCCGTGCGCGCGCCTGGCTGGCCGGCCGCGACTTCGTCACCCCCGATGACGTGCGTGCGGTGGCCGCTGATGTGCTGCGCCATCGCGTGCTGCCCAGCTATGAAGCCACCGCCGAAGGCTGGGACGGCGAGCGCCTGGTGCAGGAGCTGCTGGCCCGGGTGCCGGCACCCTGAGCCTGCGCATGACCGATCGATCCCTGGAACAGGCACCGTCTGCGCTCGAAGGTGACGGGCTGCGCCCGCAGCTGGCCGAACTGGTCGCGCTGCGTCGGCTGGCACAGCGTCCGCCGCCGCCGCGCCGTGGCCGCACCGGCAACGCGGGCCAGGCACCATCCCCGCTGCGCGGCCGCGGCATGGAGTACGCCGAGTCGCGCGAATACGTGGCCGGCGACGACGCGCGCCACATCGATTGGCGCGTGACGGCGCGCACCGGCCGCGCCCATACCAAACTGTTCCAGGCCGAGCGTGAGCGGGTCAGCCTGATCGTGGCCGACACGTCGCCGGCGCTGTACTTCGGTACCCGCGTGCGCTTCAAATCGGTGCAGGCCGCACGCGCGGGTGCTGTCGCCGCGTGGTCGGCGCAGCGCCGTGGCGACCGCGTGGGCGCATTGCGTGGCAGCGACCGCGAAGCGCCGATCACCCCCGCAGGTGGGCCACGCGGAGTGCTGCGCGTGCTCGACGCGCTGACCCGCTGGTACGCACAGCCGCCGGCCGATGATCTGGGCCTGGAGCGCGCGCTGGATCATGCCGGCCGCGTGCTGCGCCCAGGCGCGCGCATGCTGGTGCTGGCCGATCCGCAGCAGGCCATCCGCATTCCGCCCGCGCGCTGGAGCGCGCTGGCCCAGCATCACGACCTCAGCCTGGTGCTGCTGGTCGATCCACTGGAGCTGCGGCCACCGTCGGCGGCGTTGCAGTTCCAGACCGCGCAGCAGCGCATCGGTCTCGACCTGCGCCGCAGCGAAGTGCAGGCGCACTGGCAGGCGCATTTTGTCGAGCCGCTGCAGGAGCTGCGGCGCCAGCTCGGCGCACGCCGCGTCGACGTGCAGGTGCTGTCCTCCGATGCGTCCAGCGACGCTTGGCTGGCGCCGTCGCCGACCGAGGTGCCGGCATGAGCGCCGCGCTGCCGTTGCGCGATGTGCAGCTGCCGCCGGCACCGTCATGGTGGCCGCCAGCCCCCGGTTACCTGATGATCGGCGCGGTGGTCGTGCTGGTGCTGCTGGTGACCGCCGTGGTGATGTGGCGACGTCGCCGCCGTCGCGAGCGCTGGTTGCAGCTGTTCGATCAGGAACTGGCAACCGCCCCCGACGCTGCGGCCGAACTGGCGGCCATCGCCGGACTGCTGCGCCGTGCCGCACGCCATGCACGGCCGGGCAGTGAATCGCTGCGCGATGACGCCTGGTGGCAACGCCTCGACCCGCAGCGCACGCTGGCCGATGACCACCGCAGCCTGTTGGCCGAAGGCGCCTATCGCCCGCGCGTCGACAACCGCGATGTGGCGGCCATACGCAGCTGGGCCCGCGAACGCTATCTGGCGATGCTGCTGGAGCGCCGCCGATGAACCTGCTGGCAAGTTACTGGCCATGGCCGGACCTGCAGCTGGCGTGGCCGTTGGCCCTGCTGGCCCTCCCGATGCCGCTGCTGATGCGCTGGTGGAAGCGCCGTGCAGCGCCGGGTGCTGCACTACGCGTCCCCTACGCTGCCGCCGAGCTGGAAGCGCTGTCCGGTGGTGGCCGCGTCGACGTGTCGTGGCTGCGCACGCTGCTGCTGTGGCTGGGGTGGTGTGCACTGTGCATCGCGCTGGCGCGACCGCAGCAGCTGGGCGACGCCATCACGCCCCCGCAGGAGGGCCGACAGATGATGTTGGCGATGGACGTGTCCGGAAGCATGGGCGAGGGCGACATGGTGCTGGGCGACCAGGCGGTCGATCGCCTGACCGCAGCCAAGGCCGTGCTTGCCGACTTCCTGGATCGTCGTGCGGGCGACCGCGTCGGCCTGCTGATCTTCGGCGACCGCGCCTACACACTCACGCCGCTGACTGCGGACCTGGCCAGCGTGCGCGACCAGCTGCGCGACAGCGTGGTCGGCCTGGCCGGGCGCGAGACCGCCATCGGGGATGCCATCGGCCTGGCGGTCAAGCGCCTGCGTACCCAGCCGGAGGGACAGCGCGTGCTGATCCTGCTGACCGATGGTGTCAGCAATGCCGGTGTGCTGGAACCGCTGCGCGCCGCGGAAGTGGCGCGCGCCGAGGGCGTGCGCATCCACACGGTCGCATTTGGCGGCGATGGCAGCATGCGGTTGTTCGGCATTCCGATTTCCACCGACCAGGATCCGGTCGATGAGGCCACCCTGAAGAAGATCGCCAGCATGACCGGTGGCCAGTTCTTCCGCGCGCGTGATACCGCGCAGCTGGCCGGCATCTATGCCGAGCTTGATCGCCTGGAGCCAGTGGCCGCAAAGGGCCCGAGCCTGCGCCCTCGCGAGGAACGCTATGCGTGGCCGTTGGGCCTGGCATTGCTGCTGGGCGCATTGGCCTGGCTGTGGCCGGAGCGTCGCCGATGATCGCGTTTGCTTCGAATCTTCCCGACTGGAACGCGCTGCACTTCCTGCGGCCCGAGTGGTTGTGGGCACTGCTGGCGCTGCCGCTGATCATCGCGTTGGTGCTGTACCGGCAACGGCGCAGTGATGCGTGGCGGCAGGCGGTGGATGCACATCTGTTGCCACATCTGCTGGCCGCCGGCGCGAAGCGTCGTGTGCGCCTGCCATGGGCGCTGCTGCTGGGCTGGACACTGGCATCGCTGGCGATGGCCGGGCCGAGCTGGCGGCAGCAGGCGCAGCCGATGTTCCAGGCCAGCGCACCGCTGCTGGTGGTACTGGACCTGTCCAGCCGGATCAGCGCAACCGATCTGCCACCGTCGCGCCTGCTGCAGGCGCGCGCGAAAGTGGGCCAGCTGCTGCGCGCGCGCCAGGGCGGGCAGGTGGGCCTGGTGGTGTATGCCGATGATGCCTACACCGTGGCGCCGCTGACCGACGACGGCAGCAACGTCGCGCTGTATCTGGATGCGCTGTCGCCGGACGTGATGCCGCGCGATGGCCAGCGTGCCGACCGCGGCATCGACTGGGCAACACGGCTGATGCGGCAGATTGGTGCGCTGCAGGGGCAGATCCTGCTGGTCAGCGACCAGGCGGATGGTGAAGCTGCACTGGCGGCAGCGCAGGCACGCAGCCTGGGCCTGCAGGTGTCGGTGCTGGGCCTGGGCACGCCTGCCGGTGCGGCCTACCGCGATGGCAGCGGGCAGATCCGCCAGGCTGCGCTGGATGAGGGCAGCCTGCGCGCGGTGGCCACTGCAGGCGGCGGCCGCTATGCACGCATCTCCGCCGATGACAGCGATCTGCGTGCGCTCGGTGTACTCGACGCGCGCGAAGGCACGGCGGCGCAGCGGCCGGGCGAAGGCAAGCAGTGGCGTGACGAAGGCTTCTGGCTGCTGCCGCCGGTGATGCTGCTGGCATTGCTGGCCTTCCGCCGTCGTGCGCTGCTGGCGGCGGTGCTCGCGGTCGGCCTCGTGCCATGGATGAATGACGCGCAGGCGCAGGCACCTGCGACGCAGGCCTCGCAACCCGCGCAGGGCACGCTGTGGAAGCGTAGCGACCAGGCGCAGCATCAGCGCCTGGCCGAGGGGGTCCAGGCTTACCGCAACGGCGACTTCACCACTGCACGCAAACGCTTCGAAGGCATCGACAACGATGCCGGTTGGTACAACCTGGGCAACACGCTGGCACGCGAAGGCAACTACGACGAAGCGATCGCCGCCTACGACCGCGCGCTGGCGTTGCATCCCGGCATGGCCGATGCGGTCGCCAACCGTGCCGTGGTCGATGCCGCGCGCAAGCGCAGGCAGTCCGGTGGCAAAGGCCAGGATCAGCAGAAGCCACCGCAGAGCGGGCAGCAGAAGCAGCAGAACGATGCCCCGGGCCAGCAGAACCCGCAGGGCCAGAAGCCGCAGCAGGGACAGCAGAATCCCGGCCAGGGCCAGCAGGGGCAGCCCAAGGCGGGTGACGACAAGAACCCGTCGAGCCCGCAGCCCGGCGAGCGCGGCCGCGATGGCCAGCAGGCGCCACCACAGGTGGAGGATGCCAAGGCACAGGCCCAGGCTGATGAGCAGCAGCGCCAGCGCATGCAGCAGGCGATGCAGCAGGCACGCGAAGGCGAGGCTGGCAAGGACGGCAAACCCGTACCGGGGGCTGAGGGCCGCACGCCGCGCGAGCGCGAGGAGCAACAGGCGGTGGAAGCGTGGATGCGGCGCGTGCCGGATGATCCGGGCGCGTTGCTGCGGGCCAAGTTCCAGCTGGAAAACGAACGCAGGAAGAGGGAAGGGCGATGACGCGGGCGATCAACATGCACGGGCACTGGTCACGGCCGGTACTGGCGGCGCTGTTGCTGTGGCTGCCGCTGCTGGCCTGGGCGCAGCCACGCGCCTGGCTGGATCGCGACCGCATCGCGATGGGTGATACGGTCACCCTCAATGTCGAGAGCGATCAGGGCGCTCCCGACTTCACGCCATTGCGCACCGACTTCGACCTGAGCGGCCAGACCAGCAGCCGCCAGGTGGAATGGAGCAATGGCAGCATGCAGCAGCGCAACCTGTATGGCGTGGCGCTGACCCCCCGGCGCAGCGGTGCGCTGGTGGTACCGGGCCTGCAGGTGGGCAGTGCGCGAACCGCGCCGCTGACGCTGCAGGTCGATGCGGCCGCCGTGGCCGGACCTGACAGCAATGCGATGGCCTTCATCGAGACCGTTGTCGATGACGATACGCCGTACGTGCAGCAGAGCGTGGGCGTGGTGGTGCGCTTGTATTTCGCCTCGCAGCTGGCCTCCGGCGAGCTGGTGCTGGACACCCCGGCGGGCGCGTCGTTGCAGCGGGTGGGCGATGACCGCACCGACGTACGCCAGGTCAACGGGCGCCGCTACAACGTGGTCGAACGACGTTTCCTGCTGATCCCCGAGCGCAGCGGCGCGTTGCGGCTGTCCGGTGCGCGTTTCAGCGGGCGCAGCGCCGGAGGTTTCTTCGATGACTTCTTCGGGGGCGGCGATGGCCGCATGAATGCCACCGGCGCAGACCGCACGTTGCAGGTGCAGGCACAGCCGGCACAGGCGCCGCAGCCGTGGTTGCCCCTGCAGAGCCTGCAGCTGCGCTACACCAGCGCGCCCACCAGTGCCCGTACCGGCGAGGCAGCCAACGTGGTGGTCGAAGCGGTTGCCGAAGGCGCGACCCGAGCACAGTTCACCGACCTGCCGGTGCCGGATGTCGGCGCCAACGCGCAGGTGTTCGCCGAACCGGCACAGTACGAAGAGACCTTCAACGGCAGCACGCCGCGCCTGAAGATCACCCGCCGCTATTCGATCGTGCCGCGCCAGCCGGGTTCGCTGGTGGTGCCGGGACCACGCCTGCCCTGGTGGGATGTGCGCAACGGCAAGGCACAGGAAGCGAAGCTGCCGGACCTGACGCTGGCCGTTGCGGCCGGTACCGGCGCCGCCACTGCCTCGCCGGCAGCGCTGCCACCGATCGACACCGCTGCCGCGCTGCCCGGCAGCGATGGACAGGATGCGCGTATCGCCGCGACCGATCCACGCGCCAGCGGCCTGTCCGAGCGACCGTGGCCATGGATGGCGGCGGCCATTGGCCTGGCGCTGCTGTGGCTGCTGACCCTGTTGTGGGGCTGGCAGCGAGGCCGACGCCCGCGTGTGGCGGCGCCTGCAGCCGGCACGCCCTCTGTGCCGACCGTAGTGAGCGGACGCGCGGGCCTGGCCGAACTGCGCCGTGCGCTGGATGGTGAAGGCTTCGACCAGGTGGAGGCACGGCTGTGTGCGATGGCCGGCGTGAAACGCATCGAGCAGGTCATCGCCCGGCTGGATGACCCGGCCCAGCGCCAGGTGTTGCTGGACCTGCAGCAGGCGCGCTGGGGCGGGCAGGGCGAACTGGCCCCGTTGCGCGCGCGCCTGCGTGAGGTCTTCCGTGACGGACCGCACTGGTCGGCGGCAACCGGCGCCGCCGACACTGGCCTGGCGCCGCTGTATCCAACGCGGCGAACCTGAACCGGCGCCGCTTGCGCGCTTTGTTAGAGTGCATTCATTTTTCGAGGAAACCCGCGCATGACAGCAGCTGCTGCCGACAACAAGAAGTTGCCCCTGCATTGGAAGATGGGCATCGGCTTTGCGATCGGCCTGATCCTGGGACTGATCGTGCACGCCCTGGGCGGCAGCGTCGATGGCCTGCAGGCCGGTGCCAAGTGGGTCATGGACTACGTCACCACCCCGGCGTCGGGCCTGTTCCTGAACCTGATCTTCATGCTGATCGTGCCGCTGATCTTCTCGGCGCTGATCATGGGCGTGTCGGAGATGGGCGACATCCGCGCCCTGGGCCGCATCGGCTGGAAAACCCTGGCCTATACCGTGCTGCTGTCCGGCATTGCCGTGGGCATCGGCCTGGTGCTGGTCAACCTGCTCAAGCCGGGCGTCGGCGTGGATCCGCAGGTCGCCGCGATGATGCTGTCGGAGAACGCCGAGCGCAGCAAGGAAATCGTCGCTGGCATCCATGGCACGCCGAAGGGCATGGACATGCTGCTGTCGATCGTGCCGAGCAATGTGCTGCAGGCCGCGTCGGACAATGGCGCGATCCTGTCGCTGATGTTCTTCGCGCTGATGTTCGGCATCGGCATGGTGCTGACCGACAATGAGAAGGTCGCCCCGTTGCGCCGCGCCATCGAAGGCGTGTTCGAAATCTCGATGACCCTGATCAACCTGGTCATCCGCCTGGCCCCCTATGCAGTGGCCTGCTTCATGTTCAATCTGGCCGCGCTGTTCGGCTTCGAGCTGATCATCCGCCTGGGCGCGTACGTGGGCGTGGTGGTGCTGGCGCTCGGCCTGCACATGGTCGTGACCTACGGTACTGCCGTATGGCTGTCCGGCCGCTCGCCGCTGTCGTTCTTCCGCGATACCCAGGAAGCGACGGTGATGGCGTTCTCCACCGCCTCCAGCAACGCGACCCTGCCGACCGCACTGCGCGTGGCGGACCAGATGGGCCTGCCGCAGCGCGTGTCGCGCTTCGTGCTGACCGTGGGTGCCACCGCCAACCAGAACGGCACCGCCCTGTTCGAGGGCGTGACGGTGATCTTCCTGGCCCAGTTCTTCGGCGTGGACCTGAGCATTGGCCAGCAGGTCATGGTGATGGCGGTCTGCATCCTTGGCGGCATCGGCACGGCGGGCGTGCCTTCGGGCTCGCTGCCGGTGGTGGCGATGATCTGCGCGATGGTCGGTGTGAACCCGCTGGGCATTGGCCTGATCCTGGGCGTGAACCACTTCCTGGACATGTGCCGTACCGCCCTGAACGTGACCGGCGACCTGGCCCTGACCACGTTGGTGGCCAAGGGCGAGTCCCATGACGGACCGGCGCTGGGCGCGCCCCTCGATTGAACGCGCCCTGAATGCCATGGATACTATCCCGACGCATGGAAGGCGTCGGGATTGGCGCCGTGCGAAAGGGAGCAGAAATGAGGATTTCGTACGTGATGGTCGCCGCCCTGGGCCTGCTGGCTTTCGACGCCAGTGCCCAGAAGGCCTGTGAAACCAACTACACCAAGACCGGCAGCTTCTTCGCCGGGCGCACCTTCACCACCTGGGACGTGGTGCCCAACGTTACCCCGGCCGACGCTCTCAAGCGTATCCAGATCGAGGGCGTGAAGTCGGGCCTGAAGGTGGCCAGCGTGGACAAGGACCTGGGCATGCTGACCCTGGAACAGAACGTCCAGTTCAATGGTGGCCAGACCACCCTGCCGTGGAACGTGCTGGTTGAAGCCGAGGGCAAGGGTTCCAAGATCACCGTGACCAAGACCACCCCGGCCACCTACGCCACTGGCGAGGACTTCCAGAAGAAGTCGATGTGTGGCGTGATCGAGGCTGCCGCGCCCAAGTAAGGGGTTGGCGGGACCAGATCCCTTTCACTGGCAAGGGATCTGGTCCTACGCCTGAACCCGGCCCCGCGTCTGTGGGACAATAGGCCGCCCGCACGTCCGCGGCCGCCTCCCGATTCCGACAGAACCATGACGCAGCCTACCCGTCGCCAGTTGGCCAACGCCATCCGCTTCCTCGCCGCCGATGCGGTTGAAACCGCAAAGTCCGGCCACCCCGGCATGCCCATGGGCATGGCCGACATCGCCGAAGTCCTCTGGAACGACTACCTCCGCCATAACCCGAGCAACCCGCACTGGTTCAACCGCGACCGTTTCGTGCTGTCCAACGGCCACGGTTCGATGCTGCAGTACGCGCTGCTGCACCTGAGCGGTTACGACCTGCCGATCGAGCAGCTCAAGCTGTTCCGCCAGCTGGGCAGCCACACCGCCGGCCACCCGGAGCGCCACGAGACCCCGGGCGTGGAAACCACCACCGGCCCGCTGGGACAGGGTTTCGCCAATGCCGTGGGCTTCGCCCTGGCCGAGAAGCTGCTGGCACAGCGCTTCAACCGCCCGGAGCTGGAAGTGGTCGACCACCGCACCTGGGTGTTCATGGGTGATGGCTGCCTGATGGAAGGCGTGTCGCACGAAGCGGCCTCGCTGGCCGGCACCTGGGGCCTGCACAAGCTGGTCTGCTTCTGGGACAACAACCACATCTCCATCGACGGCAACGTCGAGGGCTGGTTCACCGACAACACCCCGGAACGTTTCGAGGCCTATGGCTGGAACGTGATCCGCGATGTTGACGGCCACGACCCGGAAAGCATCAAGGCCGGCATCGAGGCCGCGCTGTCGCAGAGCGACAAGCCGACCCTGATCTGCTGCCGCACCACCATCGGCTTCGGTTCGCCGAACAAGGCGGGCAAGGAATCCAGCCACGGTGCTCCGCTGGGCAAGGACGAGCTGGAAGCCACCCGCAAGCAGCTGGGCTGGGAATACGGCCCGTTCGAGATCCCGCAGGCGATCTACGACGGCTGGCGCGCCAATGGCGCCGGCACGCTGCGCCAGGCCGAGTGGGAACAGCTGTTCGACAAGTACGCCAGCCAGTATCCGGCGGAGGCGGCTGAGCTGACCCGCCGCTCGCATGGCGAGCTGCCGGCCGACTTCGTTGCCAAGGCCGATGCCTACATCGCCCAGGTGGCCGCCGAGGGCCCGACGATCGCCTCGCGCAAGGCCTCGCAGCTGGCCATCGAAGCCTATGCGCCGCTGCTGCCGGAAATCGTCGGTGGCTCGGCCGACCTGGCGCACTCCAACCTGACCCTGTGGAAGGGCAGCAGGTCGGTCGCCAGCGACGACGCCAACGCCAACTACGTGTACTACGGCGTGCGCGAGTTCGGCATGACCGCCATCGCCAATGGCCTGGCCCTGCACGGTGGCTTCATTCCGTTCGACGCCACCTTCCTGGTGTTCAGCGATTACGCCCGCAACGGCGTGCGCATGAGCGCGCTGATTCCGGCCCACGCCATCCACGTCTATACCCACGACTCGATCGGCCTGGGCGAAGACGGCCCGACCCACCAGCCGGTGGAGCACCTGGCCTCGCTGCGCTACATCCCGAACAACGACGTGTGGCGCCCGTGCGATGCGGTCGAGTCGGCCGTGAGCTGGAAGGCCGCGATCACCCGCCAGGACGGCCCGAGCTGCCTGGTGTTCAGCCGCCAGAACCTGCCGCACCAGCCGCGCAGCGCCGAGCAGATCAAGCAGATCGAGCGCGGCGGTTACGTGCTGGCCGATGCCGCCGGTACCCCGGACGTGATCCTGATCGCCACCGGTTCGGAAGTCTCGCTGGCTACCGAAGCCAAGGCCCAGCTGGATGCGGCCGGTATCAAGACCCGCGTGGTCTCGATGCCGTCCACCGACGTGTTCCTGCGCCAGGATGCGGCCTACCGTGAATCGGTGCTGCCGAACGCGGTGCGCAAGCGCGTGGCCGTGGAAGCTGGCGTCACCGGTTTCTGGCGCCAGTTCGTAGGCCTGGACGGTGCCGTGATCGGTATCGACACCTTCGGCGCTTCGGCCCCGGCCGACCAGCTGTACAAGCACTTCGGCATCACCACGGCGCACGTGGTGGAAGCTGCCAAGGCGCTGTAAGCGGCGACATGGAGTGATGAAGGAAAGGCCGGCGCAAGCCGGCCTTTCTCTTTTTCTTCTGTGGGGCAAAACGAATCGGTCGTCTTGCCAGTAGATCCACGCCGTGCGTGGATGAGCGTTACATCGCGTCGCGCACGTCCATCAGCGCAAACCCCAGCAGGTTCAATCCGCGCCACTGCGCCGGGTTATGCGCGTCGGCGTGGTCCTTGGCCAGGCCGATGCCCCAGATGAAATCCACCGGGCTGGCTTCTACCAGCACCCAACCCGCAGTGGCGCGCAGGAAGGCGCCCAGTTCCGGGTTCTGGCTGAACTTGGCGCGGTTGCCGGCCACCACCAGGTCGTAGCGCGCCTGTACCCAGCGCGCTTCATCGAAGCCTCCGATCTGGCGGCCCAGCGCCTTTGCCTTGTCCGGTGTGGCGCTGGCGATGATCTTGTCGAGCAGCGCGCTGGCGCCGAACAACTGCGCCTTGCCGGCCATCATGTAGTGCTCGGCGGTGCGGTAGTGCACGCCATCAATGTCGAAGCCGGCGTCATACCACTGGCTGAAGCAGGACGCAGACACACCGCTGCGCGGCGGCTGGTGGCCCCAGAAACACAGATAGCGCAGGTCTTCGCCTGCGGCCTGGCGTTGCTGCAGGTCGTGCAGGAAACGGGAATCGTCGCTCATAGGCATACGATAGCGCGTTGGGCACCACGCATCCGCCGGGCACGGCCCGGCGCTGCCCCTGCCTACGCGGTGCGCGCCAGCGCCAGCCGCAGCAGCCGCGCGTCCAGGCGTTCGGCGAAGTCTTTCGGTGCCTGCAGGCCCATGCGCTGCAGGTACACGGCATCGCCGTCGCCGGCCGGTTGCCGCAGCGCTGCCCAGACGGTGCGCAGCTTGTCGCTGCGGGTCTGCGTGTTGGCCTTCAGCCACGCCAGCGCTTTGACCAGCACCTGCTCGATCTCGTTGAAATCGCTGCCCAGCGGGTAGTCCGGCAGGCTGCCATCGGCGCGGAATGGTGCCAGTGCCGCCGCCAGCGCCTGGGGCGTGTTGCGCTGCAGGCGCTGCGGGTCGGGCTGGGACGCCGCCAGCAGCTTGCGCGAGGCCTGTGCCTGCTGCAGCAGATCGCCCTGGAAGGGCGCTTCGGTAATTGCGGTCATCGCATGCACGCAGTCCTCGTCGGTCAGCCCGCGCAGATCGGCGATGCCGTACTCGTTGAGGTAGATGTCACGCAGGTGGCGAGGGATGGTGGTGTGGCCGTAGTTCCAGCGCACGTTCGATTTCCGGCGGCCCTTGTCATCGCGTGCGGCACGGAACATCAGCACGCTGCGCGCTTCCGGCAGCGCATGTGCCATCGCCACGAAGTTGTACTGGCCGCCCACGCCGGACACCACGCGTCCATCGTCCAGCGCATCCGATACGGCCGCGCCGAGCGCGGTAGCCATCATGCAGGAATTGAAGAAACGCGCATGGCGGCGCTGCAGGCGCTCCAGTGCCTCGTTACCGCCATACAGCTGGTTGATCTCGCTGATGCGGCGCATGCCGATCGCACGGCATTCGTCTTCCGGCAGCGTGCGCAGCCACTCGTAGAACTCCGGCGAGCCCAGGTAGAACGCGCCATGCAGGTACTCGCCTTCCGCGGCGAGGGTGGCGTGGTCGATCGACAACGTGCTGCCATTCTCGATGCGCTGCATCAGCGCCAGGTCGTCGTGCACCTTGCGCCTGATCACCCCGGTCTGCACCAGGCGGCGGAAGCCTTCATTGAGCATCTCGCTGCAGCCGTACAGGCCCACCTCGAATGGATCCACGCCGCCGATCTCCTGCACCAGCGGGTGGCTGACCAGCTGCGGATCCAGCGCGTGCAGCACGCGGCGGTAGCGCGCGTTGTCGGTGTGGCGCAGCACCAGCGCATGGCTGAGGGCATCGGCCAGCGTGCCGATGCCGATCTGCAGGGTGCCGCCATCGCGTACCAGGGTGCTGGCATACAGGCCGATGGCGTAGTCGGCATCGCCGACCGGCTGCCGCGGCAGCCCGAACAGCGCCGGGTACGGCGGAGGCGGAGTGATCACGAGATCGAAGAACGACACATCGACCGTCGCCGAGCCGCCCAGATAGGGCAGCTGCGGATCGATCTCGGCAATCAGCAACGGGCGTGGCAGGCCACGCGCGGTCATCGCATCGAGCGTGTCCTGGGTGATGTCGTTGTTGCACGACAGCGAAAGCCGACGGTCATTCGGCCGCATCGCCACCTTCTGCACGATCACCTGCGGCGCGCGCTGCGCGACCGCGTCGGCGGCATGGGTGTAGTTCAGGCTGGTATAGCTGGATTGCGCCTGCCGCGACCCGAGTAGGGCGCCGGACTGCATGTAGAACTCTTCCACCTGCACGTGCGCTGGCAACGCGTCGCGCGCGATCGCATCGGCATAGGCCAGGCGCGGGAAGTCGTCGCCGAAATGGCGTTGCGCGAACGGTGCCAGGAAGCGCGCCTCCAGGCCGTTGCCCCGCGCCTTCGGCGGGTTCAACGACAGCGCGGTATACAGCTGCAGCGGCCGCGAAGGATCATGTTCGACGCGTGCGTAGAGGGCATTGAGCAGCCGATGCGGCTTGCCCAGTGCCAGCGGTGCCCCGATCCGCAGCGGCCCGTCCACGCGCGCAAACAGCCAGTCGACGGCGGCGTCCAGGTCGGTGAGGTGTTCGGTCATGCGCGGCGGTCCTACGTGTGGGGGAGTGCGGGCATTACAGCATGTCGGGCTTGAACCGCCGTCGACGCGAGACTTCTGCGCCGGACACCATGAACTGCCCATCGCCGCGGTAATGCACCGTGCGCGGCAGTTTCGGCCGGGGCGCAACATGGGCGCGCACGATCTCCCAGATGAACAGATTGCTCGACGCCACCTGGCTGTCGTCGTACAACCGGCATTCGAAGTTCGAGTGGCACTGCCCGACCAGCGGCGCGCCGACCTCGCGCGCGGGCAGCGCATCGAGCCCGAAACGGGCGAACTTGTCGACCTCGCGGCCGCTGCAGTTGCCGATGTCCACCACGGTATCGAGCAGTTCCACGCCGGGTACGTTGATCACGCACTCGCCACTGCCGACGGCCAGTGCATGGCTGTGGTTTTCATTCCACAGGTAGGTGGCGACCAGTGACGGCGAGAAGCCCATCACCATGTGCCAGCCCATCGTCATCAGGTTGTGCTGGCCGCGCCAGGCGGTGCTGACCAGCACGATCGGGCCGGGTTCGAGGAAGCGGCGGGCCTGCTCGACCGGGAATTCCTTCTTGGGAAGCGCTTTCATCCGAGGCCTCGGCCGGGAGGGCTCGATGCTGGCGCAAAGCCGATGAATCCGGAGTCGAGGGGCTTGACAGCCGGTTCGATTACGCGCGTAATCGAGCTGTCGATTACGGATGTAAATCATGACCCCGATCAGCGAAGCCGAAGCCGTTGTGATGGAGGTGCTGTGGCATCAGGCACCGCGTAGTGCCGATGACGTGGTGGCCGCGCTGGCCCACCGCGACTGGGCCGAGCCGACCATCAAGACCCTGCTCAACCGCCTGCTGACCAAGGGCGCGATCGCCGCCGAGCGCGATGGCCGGCGCTATCTGTATCGCCCGCTGTTGCAGCGCCAGGTGTGGGTGGAGGCGCAGAGCCAGGACTTCATCGGCCGTGTCTTCGAAGGGCGCGTGGCGCCGCTGGTCGCGCACTTCAGCGAACGCGGCCAGTTGAGCGCACAGGACATCGCCGAACTGAAGAAGCTGATCCAGGAGCTGGACCATGACTGAGCTGCTCGGTGGACTGTGGCAGGCCAGCGTGTGGCTGGCTATGGGGGTGATCCTGCTGGCCGTGCTGCGACCGCTGCTGGTGTGGATGGGGGGCGCTGGACTGGCTTATCGCAGCTGGTGGTTGTTGCCGATGCTGTTGGTGACCTTGCTGCTGCCGTTGCCGCAGGCTGCGCTGTTGCAGCACGTGCCGACAGTGCTGCTGAAAGTCGAGCCAGGGGCCGTGGACGAACTGGCAGGGCCGTCGCTGCCATGGGCACCGCTGTTGCTGCTGGCATGGGCGCTGGGCATGGGCATCTGCCTGCTGCGCGACCTGCGCGCACAGCGTCGTTTCGAACGGCGCATGGGCCCGCTGAAGCCGCGCGCCGATGGCAGCTGGCAGGCCAGTGGTGACCCAGGCCTGCCAGCACTGGTTGGCCTGTGGCGGCCGCGAATCGTGGTTGGCCCGGACTTCGATCAACAGTTCAGCGCACAGGAACAGGGGCTGATCCTGCAGCACGAGCGCAGCCACCGCCGCAATGGCGATCACTGGGCCAATGGTGCGTTGCTGCTTATGCGTGCGGTGTTCTGGTTCCACCCGCTGGTGCTCTGGGCTGCACGCTGCTTCCTGCGCGACCAGGAACTGGCCTGCGATGCCCGCACCATCGCCGCGCAGCCTGCGCTGCGCGGGCTTTACGCCAGCACGCTGCTGAAGGCGCAGCTGGTCCACCCGGTTGCGCCAGCGGTCTGCCATTGGCGCAGCCAACCCGTGTTGAAGGAGCGTATCGCCATGTTGAAGCAGTCCAAGCGGAAGGCATTGCCGTGGGTATCGGGGCAGGTGCTGGTCGTCGGGTTGTGCCTGGGAATGGGCGCAGTAGCGTGGGCCAGCCAGGGCGATGCGATGGCTGGCCGCCCGGCAGCGGCGGTCATGGATCGGGAGATCCAGGTCGTCAAGATGCCACCGCCTTCCTATCCGAAATCCGCGGTCGAGGAGCGCCAGGTGGGCGTGGTGAACCTGCGCGTGGAAGTGGATGCCAGCGGCCAACCCACCGATGTCAGGGTGCTCAGTGCCACCAATCCGGGCGTGTTCGACGCGGTGTCGATCACCGCAGCGCGCAGCTGGACCTATCGGCCGGCGATGAAGAACGGCAAGCCGGTGGCAGGCGCAGTGAAGATTCCGATCACCTTTGCGATGGACAACATCGAGGACGCCCAGTGAAGTCCGCGCCGCTGCTCGTGGTGGCGGCGCTGATGATGGGGTGTGCGAGCCAGGAACGGCTGGCCACCGTGCACACCCGCAGCGAGAATGTCGGCCACCAGCGACTGCAGCCGCAGGCGGGCGGTGGCAGTGGGCAGTTGCAGGCGTATTCGCTGGGTGCGACCGAGGGCTACCGGATGCCGCAGTTGTACGCGGCACCGGACCCGGAGGTCGGCGATCGTGACCCGCGTGCGGAACTGGCGCCGACCACGATCTGCCTGCAGGTGGTGGTTGATGCCAACGGCGTCGTCGAGCGCAGCCTGCCATTGACCGATCGCCCGGAGTGCGCGGCAGGTGCTGCGGGCGAGAATGCGCCCCTGCTGCAGGCTGCGCAGGAGGCCGTGGCGATGTGGAAGTACTCGTCCGCAGCGGTCTGCCACTTCGCGGCTGGCAAGGTGCCTGCCGACCGCGGTGACTGCCGGGGCGCCGAACGGGTCGAGCCGGTGGCGGTCACCCTGCAGTACGCCTTCACCTTCGAGATCGTGAAGGGCCAGCATGTGGTGCGCACGCAGGGAAAATGAACGCTCGCGGTCCGTGATGGAAACCGATGGCGCCGGGCTCTGCCCGGCGTACGTCAGGCCCCTCCCTGGATGTTGGCCTTCACCGCCGGTTGCATCAGCTTCGGTTCTTCCAGCGTGGCATCGCGGGCCTGGCGCACGCTGACGAACTCTGCCTCGGCCACGCCGTCATGCACGTGGATGTTGTGCGCGCGCTGTTCGCCGATGGTGGTTTCGTTGGCGAAATCACGCCCGCCCGGGCCGTAGTCGTGGCAGACGAAAACCCGGGTGGTATCGGGCAGCGCCAGCAGGCGCTGGATCGAGCGATACAGCTGCGCGGCATCGCCACCCGGGAAATCGCAGCGTGCGGTGCCGCCGTCGGGCATGAACAGCGAATCGCCGGTGAACAGCGCATCGCCGATCAGGTAGGCGATGCTGTCGCTGGTGTGGCCGGGCACGGCGATCACTTGTCCTTGCAGCTCGCCAATGGCAAAGGTTTCGCCGTCGCTGAACAGGTGATCGAAGATCTCATCGGCGGCCGGAAGCTGCAGGCCATAGCGCGGCGCGAACGTGGCCTGCACCGCGCGGATGCCTTCACCGATGGCCAGCGTGGCGTGCGGGAAGCGCTGCTTGAGCCGGCGCCCGGCCGACACATGGTCCGCATGGGCATGGGTTTCCAGCAGCCAGCGCAGCTGAAGGTCCTGCTGTTCGATGGCCTGCAATGCCCCGCGCAGCGGTGATTCGCTGCTGGCGTCGGTGTCCGGGTCGTAGTCCAGGACCGGGTCGATCAGCGCCGCCTCACTGCTGGCCGGATCGCTGACCAGGTAGCTGAAGGTATTGCTGTCACGGTGGAAGAACGACTGCACCTGGACCGGCATCGGAATTCTCCTCAGCGCGTGCCTAGCACGCGATTCAGCAACTGCGCCAGGTTTTCACCGGCCAGTCGCAGCTGCGCTTCGGCCAGCGGCCGGTAGCGCTCGGTGTAT
Organism: Stenotrophomonas sp. YJH_SMC_81; assembly: GCF_059370875.1. NCBI lineage: Bacteria > Pseudomonadati > Pseudomonadota > Gammaproteobacteria > Lysobacterales > Lysobacteraceae > Stenotrophomonas > Stenotrophomonas sp. YJH_SMC_81. Next base: position 645,657 of record NZ_JCAFUB010000002.1, read on the forward strand.
TCGTCACCGATTTTATGCGACGCCGGATAAACGCCAGCTTGCATGGAGATGCGGCAGCTGGCCTCGGCCCAGGCCTGCGGGTCACGCTGCGGGTTGGACTGGCGCGCCAGCTTCGGCGCGCGCTGGCCCTGCAGCACGGGCAGATAGCCGGTGTCGTCGAGCTTGCGGGTGTTGAGCATGCCGCTGTCCCACAGCGAGTGCAGGTTGGTGCCGCGGTTGCCGAACTGCAGCTGGAAATCGTTGCCGCCCTTGTCATGGGCGTAACCGGCATGCATCGGCTGGTGGATGTCGCCGACCAGGTGCACGACGAACTTCAGTGCCTGCAGGCGCTCGCCATCGGTCAGGCTGCGGTCGCCCAGGATGGCGCTCTGTGCTTTCAGGGCCTCGACGATGCAGTTGCCGTTTTTGCAGTGCTTCGGTGCTTCGTAGTGGCAGTCGTCTTCGGCGATGTTGACGTAGTGCCAGCCGGCCGAACGACGGCCCAGGCTGGGGTCCTTGGCGCGCAGCTGGTCGGCCCACGGCGCGATGCTGGCCAGGGTGGCGTCCGCTTCGGTGGCCAGCAGGCGGTCCACTTCGGCGCGGGCGGTGGGGTTGAGGCGGGCGTCGGCGACTTCGGCGACAAGGCGGTGGCCTTGTGCGCCCCAGGCATGGGCGGGGGCGGAGACGGACAGCAGGGCCGGCGCCAGGGCGGCGGCGAGGAACAGGGAGTGCAGGGCTTTCATGCACACATTCTAGCGGGGTAGGTGGATTGAAGAGCGGCGCGTTCCTGTTCCGAAGTGGGAGCGCAGCGGGAGGGGCGGCGGGACACGCCGTGAATCCGTACCTGGAGGCTCGATGGCGCCATCCATGGCACCAACGGTCCCGCCGCCCCTCCCGCTGCGCTCCCCTCCAAACATGGCCGCGGAGGCAGATGGAAACGTCAAAGGCAGGATCAAAAACAAATGCGGGATCAGAATCGGCCTCCTGCAGTTGCAGGCAACCATTACGCTTCGAATGACCGGGCGTTGCTGCTGCTTTTGCTTGAGCTGGTACGCGCGCGCAGATGGGAAGGGTGGAGAGGGTGAGGTGAGCGGGACCGTTCGCCGCATGGATGCGGCGATCGAGCCTACAGGGACGTATTTACGGCGTGTCCCGATCACCTCACCCTCTCCGCCCAATTCCAGAAGCCGGTGCTTCTCGCACAAACAAAAAAGCCCCGGCAATCACCGGGGCAACATGCTGCGAGGGTTTCTGCGTGCAGCGGGGGAGCGGGGGCGAAGCCCCCGCAATCAACACACCGCTTAGAACTTGAAGACGTACGAAGCGCCGTAGACCAGCGGATCGATATTGACCGTGCCGATCTTCTCGCCGTTCAACTTCACCTTGCTGTCGATGTCGATCCAGCGCATGTCCACGCGCAGGGCGCCCTTCTCGCCGATCGCGAAGTCGATGCCCGCATGCGCGGCCAGGCCCCACGAATCCTGCAGCTTCAACTTGCTGCCGGCCAATGCACCGGTGGTGTCTTCGCTGAAGAAGGTGGTGTAGTTCACGCCCGCGCCAACGAACGGCGACACCTTGCCCTTGCTGTTGAAGTGGTACTGCAGGGTCACCACCGGCGGCAGCTGCTTGGTGCTGCCGACACGGCCCAGGCCGTTGATGTTGATGTCGTGCTTGAACGGCAGTGCGGCCAGCACTTCGATGCCCAGGTTGTCGGCGATGAAGTACTCGCCGGTGATGGTCGGCTTGACGTCGTTGTCGACGTCGACCTTCAGGGTGCCGCCGGCCAGCCAGCCGTTGTTCGACTTCGGCGCCACCTGGTGCACGCCAGCCGAAACGGTCCAGTCGCCCTTGGACTGGGCCATGGCCGGGGCGGCGGCGAGGGACAGGGCGGCGGCCAGGCTGGCCACGATCAGGGGGGAGGTCTTGCGCATGGGGGTGTTCTCGTTGCTGGGTGGATGGCGACAGTCTCGGCCTCACGCCGCGCTAACGCTTTGATCCGGATCAAATCCTGTCCGCCGACCTGCTGGCGGCCCGGCCTGGCCCACGGTGGCCAGCCACGGCCTGCTAGACTTGTGGGCCCTATCCATCCCGCCGCACCCGTCGCGGCTGCAGGAGCTTGAGAAATGGCAATCAAGGTTGGTATCAACGGTTTCGGTCGCATCGGGCGTAACGTCCTGCGCTCGGCGGTGCTGAACTTCGGCGACGACATCGAAATCGTGGCCATCAACGATCTGCTGGAGCCGGATTACCTGGCCTACATGCTCAAGTACGACTCCGTGCACGGCCGCTTCAAGGCCGATGTGGCGGTGCAGGGCAACGACCTGCTGGTCAACGGCAAGAAGATCCGCCTGACCCAGGAACGCGACCCGGCCAACCTGAAGTGGGACGAAGTCGGCGCCGACGTGGTGCTGGAAGCCACCGGCCTGTTCCTGACCAAGGAAACCGCGCAGAAGCACATCGATGCCGGCGCCAGGAAGGTCATCATGTCGGCCCCGTCGAAGGACGACACGCCGATGTTCGTGTTCGGCGTGAACGACAAGACCTACGCTGGCCAGGCAATCATCTCCAACGCCTCGTGCACCACCAACTGCCTGGCCCCGCTGGCCAAGGTCATCAATGACAAGTGGGGCATCAAGCGCGGCCTGATGACCACCGTGCATGCGGCCACCGCCACCCAGAAGACCGTCGATGGCCCGTCCAACAAGGACTGGCGCGGTGGCCGTGGCATCCTGGAAAACATCATTCCCTCGTCCACCGGTGCGGCCAAGGCCGTCGGCGTGGTCATCCCGGAACTGAACAAGAAGCTGACCGGCATGAGCTTCCGCGTCCCGACCTCGGACGTGTCGGTGGTCGACCTGACCGTCGAGCTGGAGAAGGAAGCCACCTACGCCGAGATCTGCGCTGAAGTGAAGGCACAGAGCGAAGGCGCGCTGAAGGGCATCCTGGGCTACACCGAAGACAAGGTGGTGGCCACCGATTTCCGCGGCGAGACCTGCACCTCGGTGTTCGACGCCGACGCCGGTATCGCCCTGGACGGCACCTTCGTCAAGCTGGTGACCTGGTACGACAACGAGTGGGGCTACTCCAACAAGTGCCTGGAAATGGCCAAGGTCATCGCCGCCAAGTAAGGCCGGTGTAGATCGAAGACGGACCCCGGCCTGGCCGGGGTTCGTCGTTTATGGGGCCCCCCTGTCGTAGCATGGGGCGGTCGACCGCCGCCGCTGGGGCGCGGGATCGCATTGGAAGCACGCAATGGAAGCACTGATAGCCCTGGTCGTACTGGTTCTTCTGGCCATCCCGCTGTTGCTGGTGGTCGCGCTGGTGATGATTGCCGGCCTGCGCCGCCGCGTCGCTGCGCTGGAAAGCGCGATGGCCGCCGCGCCGACCGCCGTCAGGCCGGCCGCTACCGCCCCCGCGCCTGAACGGCCTGTGGCCGCACCTGCCAGCGACGATCCACCGTTCCTGCGGCCGGCCGCCGCTGCTGTGCCTCCGTCCCCGCAGCCACCGGTGCGCGAAGCAACGCCCACCGGGGTGCCTGTCCCCCGTCCTGCTGCGCCACCGCCCGTGCCGCCGGTGCCGGTGCAGCCGCCGTTGCCTTCCGAACCGGCACTGCCCAATGTCATCGAGCGTGGCATCGGTGCGGTCAAGCGCTGGTTCACCGAAGGCAACGTGCCGGTCAAGATCGGCATGCTGGTGCTGCTGGCCGGTGTCGCTGCGCTGCTGAAGTACGTCAGCGACCAAGGCTGGCTGGTGCTGCCGATCGAACTGCGCCTGGCCGGCGTCACCGTGGCTGCGCTGGGCCTGCTGGCCTTCGGCTGGCACCAGCGCGAGCGCCGGCAGCTGTTTGCGCTGGCGCTGCAGGGCGGTGCCATCGGCGTACTGCTGCTGACCATCTTCGCGGCGTTCAAGCGCTTCGACCTGATTCCGCCGGCCTTTGCCTTTGCCAGTTCGATCGCACTGGTGGCCGGGCTGTGCGTGCTGGCGGTGGTGCAGAACTCGCGCACGCTGGCCGTACTGGGCATCCTGGCCGGCTTCATGGCACCGCTGTGGTTGTCCACCGGCAGTGGCAACCACGTGGGGCTGTTCAGCTATTACGCGGTGCTCAACGCGGGCATCTTTGCCATTGCGTGGTTCCGGCCATGGCGCGCACTGAACCTGCTGGGTTTCGCCTTCACCTTCGGCATTGGCACCTTCTGGGGCGTGCTGCAGTACGCGCCGGACAAGTTCAGCAGCACCGAGCCGTTCCTGGCGCTGTTCTTCCTGTTCTACCTGCTGATACCGCTGCTGTACGCGCGTCGCCAGCCGGCCGGCCGCCGTGACCTGATCGATGGCAGCCTGGTGTTCGGCACGCCGCTGGTCGCGTTCTCGCTGCAGGCAGGCATGCTGCACGCGCAACCGATGACGCTGGCACTGTGCGCGCTGGGCCTGGCGGCGATCTACGCGGTATTGGCCCGGGCGCTGATCGCACGTGCGTCGTACACCGTGCTGGCGCAGTCGCATGCGGTGCTCGCGGTGGGGTTTGCCACGCTGGCGGTGCCGCTGGCATTGTCGGCGCGCGCCACCGGCGCCGTGTTTGCACTGGAAGGTGCTGGCCTGGCGTGGTTGGGGCTGCGCCAGAAGCGCTGGCTGCCGCAGGTCTCCGGCGCGTTGCTGCAGATCGGCGCCGCATTCGCCTTCGTTGCCGGTGGCGATCACTGGCACGAAGACCTGCGCTTCCTGATCAACCCGACCGCCATTGGCGCGCTGCTGCTGGCCCTGGCCGGCTTCGCGTCGGCGTGGAGCTACCAGCGCAGGCCGCGTCATGAGGTCGCACTGGTGTATTACCTGTGGGGCGTGCTGTGGTGGCTGGGCGGCCTGGTCCATGAGATCACCCGCTTCTTCCCGTACCGCACCGAAGTGGACGCGTTGCTGGTGCTGGCCGCAGTCACTGCCTGGCTGGCGGCCGAAGCGCAGCGTCGCCAGCCGGCGCGTGCGCTGGGCGTTACTGCGCTGGCCATGCTCGCGCTGGGCTTCCCGCTGGCCCTGATGCAGAGCGATGCACACCACCAGCCGTTCGCCGGCCATGGCGCGCTGGCCTGGGCGGTGTTCGCGGTGCTGGGCGTGCGGACCCTGCTGTGCCTGCGCCAGGGCGGCGATACCGTGGCCCGCATCGCGCAGTTCCTGTGGTGGCTGCTGTGGCCGTCGCTGCTTTCGCTGCTGGCCTTGTGGGGTGGTGGCGAGGCCGGCCTGGCGCAGGGTTGGACGACCCTGCTGGTGACCTTGCCGTGGCTGCTGATGGCGGCGCTGTCGCTGTGGCGCTGGAACGCATTGCGCTGGCCGCTGGGCGCGGCCTTCGACAGCGTGCGCGTCCCGCTGCAGTGCGTGCTGTTCGGCCTGCTGGCGATCGGTTGGCTGTTCGGACAGCTGCTGCCGGGCGACGCCGCGCCGCTGCTGTGGCTGCCGGTGCTGAATCCGGCGGAGATCGGCCAGTGGCTGAGCTTGTTGCTGCTGGCGCGCTGGCTGTACGGCAGTGAGGCACCGCAGGCATTGCTGAACATCCGCATGCCGCTGCTGGCACTGGCGGCCTTCCTCGCGTTGACCAGCCTGGTGCTGCATGGCGTACACCAATGGGGTGGACTGGCGTGGAATGCGTCGATGATGCGCTTCAGCCTGGCGCAGACCAGCCTGACCGTGTTGTGGAGCGTGCTGGGTGTGATTGCCTGGGTGTGGGGTTCGCGTCGCAGCCAGCGTGTGTTGTGGATGGTCGGTGCCGTGCTGATGGGCGTGGTGCTGGCCAAGCTGGTTATTGTCGATCGCCAGCACCTGGGCAACCTGCTGGGCATCGCATCGTTCATCGCCTACGGCCTGCTGTGCACGGTCGTGGGTTATCTGGCACCGGCACCGCCAAGCGCGGCGCCGACCGTGGAGGAAACGCAATGAGGAAGTGGAGCAGGGCGCTGCTGTCGGCGATGTTCGGCATGCTGGCCGCCGTCGTGGTACAGGCGGCTGATTACCGCACGCAGTATGCCGAGCAATGGCCGCTTACATTGTCCAGTGCGCAGTCCGGTGCCTACCGTATCGTGCTGGAGCCGGCGATCTACCGCCGTGCCGTAACCGCCGATCTCAGCGATCTGCAGGTGTTCAACGCGGCCAGCCAGTTGTTGCCGTCGGCACTGCTGGCGCCGGACCAGCCGCTGGCGCAGTCGCCGGTGCAGCGTGAACTGCCGTGGTTCGTGCTGCCGCCGCTGGCCGATGCACAGCGCAACGACCTGCAGCTGCTGACCGAGCGCGATACCGATGGGCGCGTGCGCCGGGTCGAAGCGCGGGTGGGTGGCGGGGCAGCGGCGAGCGGGCAGGGCGGCTGGCTGATCGACGCCAGCATGCTCGACCAGCAGCCGCTGGCGGCACTGGTGCTGGACTGGACCGACAGCGGCCAGCCGCTGCAGGCGCAGGTGCAGCTGGATGCCAGTGACGACCTGCAGCACTGGCGATCGATTGGTCGCGACGTGCCGCTGGTGGATCTGCAGCGCGCCGGCAAGCGCCTGCTGCAGCGCCGCCTGCAGGTGGACGGCGCTGCACGCTACCTGCGCATCCTGGCGCAGGGCGACTCGCGCCTGCCGACCCTGCGCGGCGTACTGGCGGAACTGCCGCCAGCACCGGCCACGCTGCCCTGGGAATGGCTGTCGCTGGAGCCGACGTCGTCGGGCAAGGGCGAGTACACCTTCGAGATGGATGGCCGGTTCCCGGTGGCGCGTGCCGATGTCGCCAGCACCGATAACAGCCTCGTGCAATGGACGCTGTTCAGCCGCGATGACGAGAGTGCGGAATGGCAACGTCGCAGCGCGCCGTGGATCGCCTATCAGGTGCAGCAGGGCACGCAGGGCCAGCGCCAGCAGTCGGCGGCACAGCCGCTGGGCGGGGCGCACCGCGACCGCTACTGGAAACTGGTGGCGAATCCGGCGGAAACCGCCACCGCGCCGACGCTGCGCCTGGGCTACCAGCCGGAAGTGCTGGTGTTCCTGAGCCAGGGTGCGGCGCCCTACGCACTGGCGGTGGGCAGCGCGACCGCGCGCCGCACGGACGCGCCGATCGGGGTGCTGATCGAGGAACTTCGGCAGCGCAACGATCCTTCGTGGCAGCCAACACTGGCGCGCCTGGAAGGCAGTCCGGAGCCGCTGGCCGGCGATGCGGCGCTGAAGCCGCAGCGCGATTGGAAATCGTGGTTGCTGTGGGCGTTGCTGGGCCTGGGCGTACTGGTGGTGGGTGGCCTGGCGCTCAGCCTGCTTCGGCAGAAACCTGCGCCTTCGGAATAGGTTCCAGCGAACGGCGCAGCCCCTCGTGGGTGGGCGGTTGGTCGCGTAAAGCAAAAGCAGCGCTTGACCGGGCGGGGCGGGTTCGCGGGGGACGCCGCAAGTACGTCCTTGTAGGCTTGGCAGCCGCATCCATGCGGCTGACACCCCCGCGAACCCACCCCGCCCGGCCTCTGACAATTTCCGTGTGCGTCTTCCCACGGAAAGAAAAAAAGAAGAGCAAAAGCTGCTTGGCAGGGCGCTCTTTGTAGAGCCGAGCCCATGCTCGGCTGCTGTTCGCGATAGACCCAGCCGAGCACGGGCTCGGCTCTACATTTTTCTCCGACACCAGAAACCGCTTTTGCCTTTGCCATCTGCATCACCTCAGGTGCCTGTCGAGGCCGGGGCGGTGTGGGCTGGCAGGGGTGTCAGCCGCATGGATGCGGCTGCCAAGCCTCCAGGGATGGATTCACGGCGTCCCCTGCCAGCCCACACCACCCCGGCCCACTCACAGCACCACGAAGCGCCAGCGCTTTGGCCGTTGCTGTTGCTGTTGCATTTGCCCTTCGCCTCTGCCTGCCGCAGGCATCGGCCCTCCCACCAGCCGCACCCGATACAATGGCCGTCTGCCGCAGACCGGCATCCCGTCCCCGAGCCAAAGAGTTGCCCATGTCCATTGTCCGCATGACCGACCTCGACCTCTCCGGCAAGCGCGTGCTGATCCGCCAGGATCTGAACGTGCCGATCGAGAATGGCCGCATCACCTCCGAACAGCGCATCACCGCTTCGCTGCCGACGCTCAAGCGCGCGCTGGAGCAGGGCGCGGCGGTGATGGTCACCTCGCACCTCGGGCGCCCGAAGGAAGGCGTGTGGAGCGAGGCCGATTCGCTGGCACCGGTCGCCCAGCGCCTGTCCGAGCTGCTGGGCCGCGAAGTTCCGCTGGTGCGCGACTGGGTCGACGGCGTCGACGTGCAGCCGGGCCAGCTGGTGCTGCTGGAAAACTGCCGCATGAACGTCGGCGAGGGCAAGGACGACGAGGCCCTGTCGAAGAAGTACGCCGCCCTGTGCGACGTGTTCGTGATGGATGCCTTCGGTACCGCGCACCGTGCGCAGGCCTCCACCCATGGTGTCATCCGCTTCGCACCGGTCGCGGCCGGTGGCCCGCTGCTGATGGCCGAGCTGGACGCGCTGGCGCAGGCACTGGATGCACCGGCCAAGCCGCTGCTGGCCATCGTCGCCGGCAGCAAGGTCAGCACCAAGCTGGAGTTGCTGGCCAATCTGGTTGGCAAGGTCGACCAGCTGATCGTCGGTGGCGGCATCGCCAACACCTTCATCGCCGCAGCTGGCTACAACGTCGGCAAGTCCCTGTACGAGCCGGACCTGCTGGACACCGCGAAGAAGATCGTGGCCGATGCCAAGGCGCGCGGCGCCGACATTCCGCTGCCGGTGGACGTGGTCACCGCCAAGCAGTTCCTGCCCGACGCTGCCGCGGAAGTGAAGGCGGTCGATGCCGTTGCCGAAGACGACCTGATCCTGGACATCGGCCCGCAGACCGCCGCGCAGTACGCGCAGCTGATCGAGAACGCCGGCACCGTGGTCTGGAACGGCCCGGTCGGCGTGTTCGAGTTCGAAGCCTTCAGCAAGGGCACCGAAGCGCTGGCCCGCGCGATCGCCAGCTCGAAGGCGTTCTCCATCGCCGGCGGTGGCGACACCCTGGCGGCGGTCGACAAGTTCGATATCGCCAAGGACGTCAGCTACATCTCCACCGGTGGCGGCGCGTTCCTGGAGTTCCTGGAAGGCAAGACCCTGCCGGCAGTGGCGGCACTCGACGCGCGCGGCGCATGAGTGCCGAGCGCGGCAAGGATGTGCTGTTCTTCGATCTCGACGGCACGCTGATCGATTCGCAGGTGGGCATCACCGCCTGCATCGCCTATGCGCTGCAGAAGATGGACCATCCGGTGCCGCCGCGGGAAACCCTGCTGGGCTGGATCGGTCCGTCGCTGCGCACCACCTTCGCGCCGTTGTTCGTCGAACCGGCGCGGGTGGAACAGGCCGTGGGCTACTACCGGGAGCGCTTCGACGTCGAAGGCTGGCGCGAGCACACGGTGTACCCGCAGGTGGAAGGCACGCTGCGCACGCTGCATGGCCGTGGACACCGGCTGGCGGTGGTCACCGCCAAGAACGAGCCGCACGCGCGCCGCATCCTCGCCCACCTGCCGTTCGGTGGGCTGTTCGAGGAGATCGTCGGTTCAACCCTGGATGGCTCGCGCAGCCACAAGCCGGAACTGGTCGGCGAGGCACTGCGCCGGCTGCAGGTGCAGCCGGCACAGTGCTGGATGATCGGCGACCGGCGCATGGACATCGAAGGCGCGCGCCACCATGGCCTGCGCAGTGTCGGCGTGCTCTGGGGCTTTGGCGGAGAGGCGGAATTGACGGAAGCCGGTGCCAGTCAGCTGGCACGTGAGCCGGCGCAGCTGGAAACGCTGCTGGCCTAGCTTCCTGTAGAGCCGAGCCCATGCTCGGCCCCACAGAACCGCCCCCCTGCGCCAGCGTATGTCCGGACGATGTCCGCTCCATGACCCGCGAAGTCAGGCGGCACAAGGCTGTAACCGTATACATGCGGCGTGAAGGATGTGCTAATTTCCGTTCTTTACCGGGAGAGGCCCATCCACCATGTTCGAGCGTCAGCGTCGCACCAAGATCCTTGCCACCCTCGGTCCGGCCACTGACCCGCCGGGCGTGCTGGAGGATCTGTTCCGCGCCGGCGTCAACGTGGTGCGCCTGAACTTCAGCCATGGCGATCCGTCCGGCCAGGCCAAGCGCGCCGCCGAAGTGCGTGCCGCTGCGGCCCGCGTGGGCGTGGAAGTGGGCATCCTGGCCGACCTGCCGGGCCCGAAGATCCGCATCGAGCGCTTCGCCGAAGGCAAGGTGCAGCTGAAGGCGGGCGACCGCTTCGACCTGATCGCCAGCGAGAACGCCGGCCCGGGCACTGCCAGCGAGGTGGGCGTGAGCTACCTTGGCCTGCCGCAGGACGTCGGCCCGGGTGATGTGCTGCTGCTCGACGACGGCCTGATGCAGTTGCAGGTGGTGGAAGTGCAGGGCGACCGTATCGTCAACACCGTGCTCAACGATGGTGTGTTGTCCGACCGCAAGGGCCTGAACAAGCAGGGCGGCGGCCTCTCGCTGGGTGCGCTGACCGAGCGCGACAAGGAGCTGATCGGCATCGTTGCCAAGATCGGCGTGGACTTCATCGCCGTGTCGTTCTGCCGCAATGCGCAGGACATGAACGATGCGCGCGACATCGCCCGTTCGCACGGCTGTGATGCCGCGCTGGTGTCGAAGATCGAGCGCACCGAGGCAATCGAGAACCTGGAAGAAATCGTCGAGGCCAGCGACGTGGTGATGGTCGCCCGTGGCGACCTGGGCGTGGAAATCGGCGATGCCGAGCTGCCGGGCCTGCAGAAGAAGATCATCAAGGCCTCGCTGGCGCAGAACAAGGTGGTGATCACCGCCACGCAGATGCTGCAGTCGATGGTGGAAAGCCCGATCCCGACCCGCGCCGAAGTACTGGACGTGGCCAACTCGGTCATCGACGGCACCGACGCAGTGATGCTGTCGGCGGAAACTGCCGCTGGCGCCTACCCGGTCAAGGCCGTGGAGGCGATGGCACGCATCTGCCTGGGGGCCGAGCGCCAGTTCCAGACCGAGACCGACTTCAACGCGTCGCCGCGCAACCTGGAACGTGCCGACCAGGCGATTGCCATGGCCACCATGTTCCTGTCGCAGCACGTGGGCGTGCGCGCGATCGTGGCGATGACCGAATCCGGTGGCACCGCACGTTACCTGTCGCGTTTCCGCGCCAAGGCGCCGGTGTTCGCGGTGACCCGCCATGACGGCGCGCGCCGCCAGATGGCGCTGATGCGCGATGTGTTCCCGATCAACTTCGACAGCCGCGGCCTGACCCCGCGCGAAGCCGCGCGCGGCAGCATCCGCCTGCTGGTGGAATCGGAACTGCTGCAGGCCGGTGATCGCGTCGTGTTCACCAGTGGCGAGCACATGGAAACCCACGGTGCCACCAATACCCTGCGCCTGCTGGAAGTGGGTGAGGACGGCCGCGCCATCGGCCTGGGCGACCTGTAAGTAGTGCTGCCCTGGGGCCGGCGCCGCGTTGCGGATCCGACCCCGGGGTCGGATCCCCGCAGGGGCCCTGACCCCCGACGGCGGGACACGGCGTGTCCGGTGCGGACATTGGAAGCGTTTCCATCCTGTCCTCCACGGCGAGGCAACGGGCCGCGGGGCTATACTTGTGTTTTTCCCGCACCCGCCACAGGAAATACATGAGCATCGAACAGCTGGCTGAAACCGCCCAGGCCATGGTCGCCCCGGGCAAGGGCATCATCGCGATCGACGAATCCACCGCTACCATCGCCAAGCGTTTCGCCGGCGTCGGTATCGAGAACACCGAGGAGAACCGTCGCGCCTACCGCGAGCTGCTGCTGACCACGCCGAAGCTCAACGAGCACATTTCCGGCGCCATCCTGTTTGACGAAACCATCCGCCAGTCGACCAAGGACGGCGTGCCGTTCGCCAAGTACATGGCCGACCACGGCATGATTCCGGGCATCAAGGTGGACAAGGGTGCGCACCCGCTGGCCGGCTGCCCGGGCGAGCTGGTGACCGAAGGCCTCGATGGCCTGCGTGAGCGCCTGCAGGAGTACTACAAGCTGGGCGCGCGCTTCGCCAAGTGGCGTGCAGTCATCAACATCGGCGAGAGCATCCCGTCGGGTACCTGCATCGAATCCAACGCCCATGCGCTGGCCCGCTATGCAGCGCTGTGCCAGGAATGCGGCCTGGTGCCGATGGTCGAGCCGGAAGTGATCATGGACGGCGATCATGACATCGAGACCTGCTACGAAGTCACCGAAGCCACCCTGCGTTCGCTGTTCGACGCCCTGTACCAGCAGAACGTGCTGCTGGAAGGCACCATCCTGAAGGCGTCGATGGTCATCTCCGGCAAGGACTGCGAGGAGCAGGCCGATGTCGAGGAAGTGGCCGAGTCGACCGTGATGTGCCTGAAGAGCACCGTGCCGGCCATCCTGCCGGGCGTGGTGTTCCTGTCCGGTGGCCAGAGCGACGAGCAGTCCACCGAGCACCTGAACGCGATGAACCAGCTGGGCAACCTGCCGTGGCCGCTGAGCTTCTCCTACGGCCGCGCCATGCAGCAGGCCGCGCTGAAGCTGTGGGCCAAGGACATGAAGGGCAACTACGCTGCTGCCCAGAAGACCGTGTACGAGCGCGCCAGGGACAACGGCCTGGCGGCGCTGGGCAAGTGGAACGGTTGATCCGTCCCATCGCTGGATGAACAAGGCAGCGCCGGCATCACGCCGGCGTTTGCTTTTGCGGGTATCTTTTCCGCCCCCATGCGCCTGGCCGGTGCGTGGGAACCACATGGAAGGCCAAGGAGAAACAACATGCGTTTGGCAGCAATCACACTGGCCGTAGCCACGGTCCTGGTCGCCGGCGGGTGCAACCGCATCGGCGGCGGCGCGGATGCGGGCAAGGCCGCGTCGCTCGATTTCGACAAGCCGGTCTCCGGCGAGATCACCTCGCGCAGCGGCATCAACTTCAACGACGGCAGCCATCACCAGCTCTACCAGATCAAGCTGGAAGACAGGGAGCTGGTCGGCCTGAAGCTTACTGGTGCCCTCAGCGGCTCGATTGCGGTGTTCAACAATGGCAGCCTGGTATCCACCAGCAACACCGGCTATGAGCGCGAGGGGGACGTCTCGCTGGCTTTCCGCGCCAACGGCAGTGGTACCTACCAGGTGGCAGTCAACGCCGATGGCCCGACCGCGTTCGGCCCTTATCGCCTTCGCGCCGAGAAGCTGAAGCCATATGACGGCAAGCCGCTGGTGGGCAGTGGCGAGATCGTCGATATGCTGGCCAGCAATTCGCAGGACTACACCTTGCAGGTGGACAAGGCGGGCCTGTACGAGATCCGGCTGGTCTCGGATGCCTTCGACCCGGTGCTGAAGCTTTCCGGGCAGGGCGTGGATGCCGAGAATGACGACGGCGGCGACAGCATCAACTCGCGCCTGACCCTGTCACTGAAGCCGGGCAAGTACACGCTGACCGCGCGCGGCCTCGGCGACGGCGTCAGTGGCATGTTCACCTTGTCGGCCAATCGCATCGAGCTGCCGGGCAACCTGGTCGATCGCGATGGCACCGCATTGCCGAAGTCCGGCAGCGTGTACACGATGCTCGACAACGATGGCGTCCGCCGCTTCCTGCTGACGTTGGACCGTCCGACCAATGTGCGGTTGGATGCGATCTCCGGCCAGCTCGATACCGTGCTGCGCGTGGTTGGCGGCGATGTCGAACTGACCGACGATGACGGTGGCAACGATACCAACGCACGCCTGGAAGAAGCGTTGCCGGCTGGTCATTACACCGTCGAGGTGTCCAGCCTGAGCAACGGCGCGGGCATGGTGGAAGTACGCGTGCAGGTGGACGGCGCCAGCGCCGACGAGGCTGCGGCCTCGGCGGCAAGTGCTGCTGCCGACGCCGCCGCTGCTGTGGCCGATGATGCCGCCGCGGTGGAAGCTGCCAGCCGTTGAACGTGTTCCACACTCCGTGGGAGTGTGGACAACGGTGCTACAGGAAAGGCCGGGCAATGCCCGGCCTTTTCCTTGACGCTGACCGCCGGATTCAGTGCGCGGCGGCAAGGCCCGCATCACCCAGGGGCGGCAGCAGCGACCCACGCGGTTCGCTGTCAGCACTTTGCCCGGCGGCGCTCAACGCCTGCTGGTAGGCCTTGGCCGTTGCGGTATTGAACGCCACCAGCACGATGCGCATCGGTTGCGCATGGCTGCGCTGCCAGGCCAGTGTTTCGGTGACAGCGATCTGCGCGGCCTGGTACAACGGGTAGCCATACACGCCGCAGCTGATCGCCGGGAAGGCGATGGAGTGCACGCCCAGTGATTCGGCCAGCTGCAGTGACTTCCAGTAGCAGTTGGCCAGCAACGCCGGTTCATCGCGCTGGCCGTCGTGCCAGACCGGGCCTACCGTGTGCAGTACATGGCGCGCCGGCAACGCATGGGCACCGGTGGCGCGCACTTCACCCGTCGGGCAACGCACGCCCGGGCGCAGCTCCGGCAACTGCTCGCATTCGGCCCGCAAGGCGGGCCCGGCCGCACGATGGATCGCGCCGTCGACACCGCCGCCACCGAGCAGCGTTTCATTGGCCGCGTTGACGATCGCATCCACCGCCAGGGTCGTGATGTCGCCCTGCCAAACCTCGATCTTCATGCGTCCGTCTCCTGCCTGTGAGGTGATCCGCGCAGCATCTGCGCCGGCTGTTCCCACGGTAGGGGACAGGGCATCGATGCTGCGTCATGACCGTCTCACGCGCTGCGATCCAACGGCCTTCGCGCACGATGGCGGGCGACGCCTTCACGCAGGCTGAAGCGGGAAGGAGCCGGATCCTTTTCCGAACGGAAAAGGCTCTGACCCCGGCTGTTACGGCAGGCCGGCCAGCCAGTCGTCGTCGGATCCTTCGTTCACATCGGCGAACAGCGGTGTTGAGAAGTAACGTTCACCAGTATCCGGCAGCATCGCAAGGATCACCGAGCCCGGTTCAGCGCGGGCAGCGATGTCCAGCGCGCTGGCCACGGTGGCGCCGGCGGAGATGCCGACGAAGATGCCTTCCTCGGCGGCCAGGCGACGCGCGGTGGCGATCGCGCGATCATCTTCGACCGAGACCAGTTCATCCACCACGTCGCGGTTGAGCACGTCCGGCACGAAGTCCGGGGTCCAGCCCTGGATCTTGTGCGGCTTCCAGTCATCCCCCTTGAGCAGGGCGGCGCCGGCCGGTTCGGTGGCGATGATGCGGGTCTGCGGGCGTGCCACCTTCAGCACTTCGCCTACGCCAGTGAGCGTGCCGCCGGTGCCCCAGCCGCTGACGAAGTAGTCCAGCCGCTTGCCGGCGAAGTCGCGCAGGATCTCGGCAGCGGTGGTGTTGCGGTGATACGCCGGGTTGGCCGGGTTGGCGAACTGGCTGGCCAGGAACCACCCGTGCTGCTCGGCCAGCTCGGCCGCCCTGCGCACCATGCCGCTGCCGCGCTCGGCGGCCGGGGTCAGGATCACCTTGGCGCCGTAGGCACGCATCAGTTTGCGGCGCTCGACCGAGAAGGTTTCGACCATGGTGGCCACGAATTTGTAGCCGCGCGCGGCGGCGACCATCGCCAGTGCTACGCCGGTGTTGCCCGAGGTGGCCTCCACGATCGTGTCGCCCGGCTTGAGCAGGCCGCGTGCTTCGGCATCGAGGATGATCGCCAGCGCCAGGCGGTCCTTCACCGAGCCGCCCGGGTTGAACGACTCGACCTTGGCGTAGACGCTGACCTGTGGCGCCGCCAGGCGCTGCAGCCTGACGATGGGGGTGTTGCCGACGGTATCGAGGATGGAGTCGTACAGGGCCATGGGAGCGCTCCGGAAACGGGGCCGCGCCGGGTTACGGCGGGCGAAGGGGGGAGGGCTGGCCGTTCAGGCCAGCGGCTGCCGGCTGACCGTAGCGCCGGCATATGACGCCCGGAAATGACCAGATACCTTTCTTAAACAACCTTTGGTTATAAGCTGGTGACGGCAATTGACCCTAGAGTGGACGTCCGCCCCATGCCGCCTGCCTGCCCATGACGCTGACCCAGCTGCGCTACCTGGTAGCCATCGCCGACGCCGAGCTGAACATCACGCTGGCCGCCTCGCGCGTGCACGCCACCCAGCCCGGCCTCTCCAAGCAGCTCAAGCAGCTGGAGGACGAGCTCGGCTTCCTGTTGTTCGTGCGCAAGGGGCGCAGCCTGGAGTCGGTTACCCCGGCCGGAACCGAAGTCATCGCGCGTGCCCGCGCGGTGCTGGCCGAAGCCAACAACATCCGTACGTACGCGGCAAACCAGCGGCGCGAAAGCCAGGGCCAGCTGATCCTGACCACCACGCACACCCAGGCGCGCTTCGTGTTGCCGCCGGCGGTGGCGGCGATCAAGCAGGCCTATCCGCAGGTCAGCGTGCACCTGCAGCAGGCCGGTGAAACCGACGCGCTGGACCGCTTGAACCAGGGTGACGCCGATATCGCCATCATCAGCACCGCAGGCGGTGAGCCAACTGATGGCATCGCAGTGCCGCTGTTCCGCTGGCGACGCCTGGTAGTGGTACCCAAGGGCCACCCGTTGGACCGCGCCGGCCGCGCACCGGACCTGGCCGCGCTGGCCCGCCAGCCGCTGATCAGCTACGAATCCTCAACCCGACCGAACTCATCCCTGCAACGCGCCTTCGCCACCAATGGGCTGGTGCCCGACCTGGCGCTGACCGCGCTCGATGCCGACCTGATCAAGACCTACGTGCGCACGGGTCTGGGCGTAGGCCTGCTGGCCGAGATGGCGGTCAGTTCCAATGACGAAGACCTGAGGTCGTGGCCGGCGCCGGATCCGATCAGCGAGTGCATCGCCTGGGCGGTGTTGCCGCGCGACCGCGTGCTGCGTGATTACGCGCTGGAGCTGGTGCATGTGCTGGCCCCACAGATTGATCCGCGCGACCTGCGGCGGGTGCTGGATGGCAACCAGGCCGCAGCGTGGCCGGTGCCCCCGACCTGGGAGTCACTGACCCAGACCATCACGGTGTGAGGTGGGTCGAGCAGGGCGTGCCGCCCTGCACCCGCTACGACATTCAAGCAACAGCAACAGCAGAAGCGTGCATTCCGTGGGTTGGCGGGGCGGTGTCGGAATGCGGGGACGCTGCAAGTACGTCCCTGTAAGCTTGGCAGCCGCTTGCTCGTGTGCGCTTTCCTGCGCACACGGCAAGACCGGGGTTGGGCGTCCTGCCCAACCCGCCCGAGGCATGCCTCGGGCCCATGCGGCTGACACCCCGCACTCCGACACCGCCCCACCTCTGACAGATTCCGGCGGCTGTTGGCAGGTGTCGACCTTGGTCGACACGGTAGATCCACGCCATGCGTGGATGCTTTTCGATTCCAATTCGAAATATTCGATTCCGATGGAGATTCATCCACGCATGGCGTGGATCTACTGCAGACCGCAGAGATCTGTCGAAGGCGGGGTGGGTCCGGTTGCGGGGGCGTGAGCCGCATGGATGCGGCGACCGAGCTTACATGGGTGAGGGCGCTTTGCTTGCGAAGCACTGCTTCGCAAGCGCCCGAACGCACAGCCGCCAGCGGCTGGGCCGGGCCCCGGAGGGGTACTTGCAGCGCCCCCCGCAACCGGACCCACCCCGCC